>MWCH01000022.1 GCA_002069945.1 Microgenomates group bacterium ADurb.Bin219 | reverse complement strand
AAATTAACGGATTTTTTGGCCTTCTTTAAGACCGGTTATTCCTTTAGTGATAATTTCTGTTCCTTCTTCCAGACCCCCTACGATTTCTATTTCTTCATCGGTCTCCAGTCCTACTTCTACTTCTTTTCTCCTTGCTTTTCCCTCGCTGTCAACCACCCAAACGAAATTTTTTTCTCGTCTAACAAGAGCCTCGGTGGGGATAGCCAAAACATTCTCTTTTTCGTTTAAGATGATTTCCGCATCTCCTCCCATGCCAAGACGAAATTGCCGGTCGGAATTTTGGGGGAGAGAAATTTTAGTTAAGAAAACTTTACTGCCGCCAATCGTTGAAGCGGCAAAATCAATCGCCGAAACTAAACCTTCAAAGGTTTTGTCAGGGTAGGAATCGAGGGAGATAGTAACCTTTTGTCCCTCTTTTACCTTGCCGATTTCCAGCTCATCAATACGCGCTTCAAAATAAACCGAGTCCGGGTTAACAATTTCAAAAGTGGCCGTGGCCGGGGTAATATTTATTCCCGCCAAGGGGGTGTCAATATGAGTGACCAAGCCCGCAATGGGGGTGGTGATAGTGGCGTATTTTATCGCTAAATCCGCCAGCTCGACATCAATAACGGCATTGCTTAAGCCAAATTGAGCTTTTTCCAAAATTCGCTTCATCTCGTCGGTTAAAAGATAGCGGTCTTTGTAGTCTTTATAGTCCTCGTGGGTTTGTTCAAAATTCCAGCGGACGGTCATATAATCATTAAGTTCTTTTTCCAACCGTTTTTTTAATTCTCGCTGGTCCAAGGAAGCAATTGCCTGACCTTTTTTTACCCAATCGCCTTCTTTAACGCCTACCCACGACAAAAGGCCGCTGGTTTGGAATTTTAAAGATGCTTTTTCCTCGGCGTTAACTTCGCCGGAAACAGTTAATTTTTCGGTTAATTTTTTCCGCTCTACCCTCCCGGTGGCAATTTCCTGGGCCCCAATTGGGGAGCGGAAAACAAGCGCCGCCGTTAAA
>MWCH01000021.1 GCA_002069945.1 Microgenomates group bacterium ADurb.Bin219 | reverse complement strand
CGCACCGCGATTTTGTTGACCAGTTTATCAACATCGCCGTCTTTCCGGATTTCCGCCAGCAACTGCCGCCGCACCCATTCAAAAGACATCGCCCAGATCAATTTCGTTTTATATTGGCGATCATCGGAAATAAAATATACCCTCCCCCAGTAGAGCTTGTTGTTTTGGTCCGTCTTGAATTTTTCCTTGACAATCCTCATCAAATTTTAATTTGCCAAAAGCCATTTATATAACGGGATCACTCTCACAATTTTTCCATCAATTTTTCTTTCGTTTTCTTGTTCTCGCGTAATTACCGTCCCCTCGTTTAAATCAAAAATTTTCATCGCTTCCAAAACGCCTTTTATTTCTCGTTTTTCATTTGTTTGCTGGATGCTTTTAGTCGCTTGAATCACCGCGGCAATTTTTATTTTCCCTTTAACCACAAAATCACATTCAAACGAATTTCTGTAATAAAACAATTTTTTGTCCGTAGCGGCAAGTTTCGCGAATACCGCGTTCTCCAATAGACGGCCATAATTTTCGCTGAAAGCAAATGACGCCGTTTCAATAAATCCGTTATCAACCGCGTAAACTTTTTTGGGGTAATTTTCCTGTTTTTTTAATGAATACCGGTAATTGGAAATTTCCGACAATAAAAACGATTCTTCAAAAAAACCGACATATTCTTTGGCGGTTTTCCCCTGGATTTGGGAAAATTTGCCCAGTGAATTATAGCTGTAACCTTGCCCGATATTGGAAAAAAGATATAAAAGCAAGCTTTCCACTTCTTTGGTTTTCTTAATCTCAAACCGAGGAACAATGTCTTGATATAAGATGCTCCGATAATAATTGGCCAACAGTTCCCGCTTTAATGCATCATTTCGCTCCAAAACTATTTCGGGAAATCCGCCCATCTTTAAATATTCATCGCAAAGACCGATTAGAGCCGGGCCATTTTCGGCGATTGCCAACTCCTCCTTGGCCTCAATTCCTTTAATCGCGGCGATTTCCTGAAAATTGAAAGGGTGGATTTTTTTGACTATTTGCCGCCCGGAAAGCAAGGTTGCCATTTGCGCCCCCAACAGCCGAGAATTGGAACCAGTGATAAAAAATTTCACACCGCCCTTTTCATAGAGGTCTTTGACAAACACTTGCCATTTGGGAAAAAATTGCGCCTCGTCAAGAAAAACAAACACACGCCCCTTCTTGGGCTTGGCCGCGACCTTATATTCATCAAACAATCGTTTTAAATTGGCGGGATCATTCTTATATCTCTCCAGCACCGGTGATTCCAAATTCAAAAAAAGAATATTGCCCGGATAAACTTT
>MWCH01000020.1 GCA_002069945.1 Microgenomates group bacterium ADurb.Bin219 | reverse complement strand
AATAAATATTGTCGGCTTCTGGCCTTTCGATCTTGGGCGGTTTTTTGCATTAAGAAAGGATTTTCTAATTATTAAGCCGGAGTAGCTGACATTTGCCCCTAGTTTTTCTTCATACTGATCAAGCGGAAAGCTTAAAAAAGCTTCCTTGGCATTTTTCAAAAAAAGCATATTTGTAAGGCCGATGACCGAGTCGGATTCGTGCAAAAAATATGGAATGGCAAAAAGTTTGGCAACGGACAATACCGGTACGGCGCAAAATCCGCCTTTGGAAAATATTAGCGCCGGTCGAACAAAAATGAGGAGAAAAAAACTCTCAATCAAGCCGAACACCAGTTTTATCGCTTGAAAAATATTGGAAAATCCTCTGCCGCGATGGAGTTTGCCAGTAATAATTCTTCGTTTTCTCAAACCGGAAAAAATTTCTCTTTCAATCTCCGAACCAGAATGAAAAATTGTCGGAATCAAATTTTGTTTCTCAAGCTCATGATATATTTCTAAAAGCGGCAGGGCGTGCCCACCGGTCGATGACGAAATCAATATGACTTTTTTATTTTTCATAATTTGCATGCTTAGAGATGTTAATCAGTATACCCGTTGCTGCTAGTAAAAACAATAATGATGAGCCGCCGTAGCTTATAAATGGCAACGGCACTCCGGTTAGCGGCAAAATCGAAAGCATTGCTCCGATATTGATAAATGCCTGCCAAAAAAACCAGGTAGTAATTCCGACAGCCATAAGTGAAGAAAACTTATCCGGAGCGTTCCTGGCAATTTTGTAACCTTTAAGGGCGATATATCCAAATGCCAAAATTATTAATGAGCTGCGCAAAAATCCGAGCTCCTCAGCGACAATTGCAAATATTGCATCGGTATGGGCCTCCGGTAAATAAAGATATTTTTGCCGGCTTTGTCCAAATCCCAGCCCGAAAAGGCCACCCGAACCTATAGCAATCAGGGCATTACGGATTTGGTATCCTGAGCCCATGACATCGGCGTTTGGATTTAAAAAAGAGGTTAATCTTTCCAGCCGGTAGGGCTCAATTTTAATAGCCAGATAAAGGAGAAGAGCCCCTAAACCGCCGCCCAAAAATAAACTGGTGTAGGAGACGCCTGACATAAAAAACATTGCTGCCGAAATTCCCAGCATAACCGCCAATGTTCCCAAGTCTTTTTGGATCAGCATTAAAAGTGCGATAGCAATCATCACCATAAAAAACGGCCAAGTCAGCCGATCGGAATCCGATTCTTTCTTTTTCGAGAACCAGCTGGCGAGATAAATTATCAAAGTGATTTTTGCCATTTCTGCCGGCTGGAAGGTTGCGGTGCC
>MWCH01000019.1 GCA_002069945.1 Microgenomates group bacterium ADurb.Bin219 | reverse complement strand
CTCAAAAGTTTTTATCAGTCGTTAGTTTTAAAGGTTAAAAAAATTGGTTTTGGCTCTTTTATTTCGGGAAACGAGATGGCTACCTTTGCCCAGCATGGCGCCGATTCATTTTTTGAGGCGAAAATGGGAAGTGAGGCAGTGCTTGAGGCGGTGGGGAAAATTAATCTCTCCAAAGAATTAGCGCGGTTGCGCCGCCGGGTAGGCTTAACCGAAAGCGAGGCAAAACGGAAAAAACTTTATCAGCGGATTGCGCTTTTGACCAATCTTTTGGAGTCGGGGGTGGATCCCTCGTGGATGATTTTGCAGGTTTTACCGGTTTTGCCGCCCGATTTGCGGCCAATGGTCCAGCTTTCGGGGGGGAAATTTGCTTCTTCTGATTTAAATGATTTGTATCGCCGGGTTTTAAATCGCAATAATCGTTTGAAAAGCCTGATGGAGATCGGCGCGCCGGAGATTATTTTAAGAAATGAGAAACGGATGCTGCAGGAAGCGGTGGATAATTTAATTGACGCTTCCCAGATTAAGCGGCCGCGCGCTTCCAAAAGAATGCAGTTGCGGTCTCTTTCCGAATCGCTGCGGGGCAAGAAAGGCCGTTTTCGCCAAAATCTTTTGGGAAAAAGGGTTGATTATTCGGGACGTTCGGTGATTGTGGTGGGGCCAAGGTTAAACCTTAACCAATGTGGTCTGCCAAAGGAAATGGCGCTGGAAATTTTTAAGCCCTATCTTTTACACCAAATGATTTTGGAGGGAATTGCTCCCAACATTCGTTCCGCCAAGGCAACGCTGGACCGACGCCCTCCGGAGGTCTATGGGATTCTTAACGAGATTATTAAAGATAAGGTGGTGGTTTTGAACCGTGCCCCCACTCTTCACAAACTTTCCTTGCAGGCTTTTTATCCGGTTTTGGTGGATGGTTTGGCGATTCAGCTTCATCCCTGTGTTTGTTCCGGCTTTAACGCCGATTTTGATGGCGACCAGATGGCGGTGCACTTGCCTCTTTCCCAACAAGCGCAAGAAGAAGCGAAGAATTTTATGCTTCCCCAAAAGAATTTACTCAAACCCTCGGATGGGGCACCGGTTTCTGTGCCCACCTCAAAAGAGATGGCCTTGGGAATTTATTATCTGACCACGATTAATTCCGACCTGCCTCAACGGGAAGAAATAATGAGCGAAGAAGAGGTATTTTTAGCCTATCAGGCAGGGAAAATTAATTTAAGGCAAAAAATTAACTTTTTTTATGAAGGGAAAGTTTTGGAAACAACCATAGGGAGGATTATTTTTAACCAAATTTTGCCGCCGGAATTTCGTTTTGTGAACGAAGCGGTTGATTCCAAGGTTTTA
>MWCH01000018.1 GCA_002069945.1 Microgenomates group bacterium ADurb.Bin219 | reverse complement strand
CGATTTCACTTTTCAGGCTTGCAATCTCTTCTTCAACCTTTTTCAATTCTTCTTTGGCCTTCTCTGCTTGCTTCACTCGTTCGTTAAATGCTGATTTTTCTTTTTCCAGTAAAGCCATTTTCTCTTTCCCTTCTGCTGTGATTTGCTCTAATTTTTCTGCTTTTACAAAGTTGAAGCTGGTTTTGGTTTCTTCAATTTGTTCTGGTGGTAATGGTTGCTTACAAGTCGGGCAAATCCCAGAATCAGTAAATTCTTGAGAGTCGAGGTCAAACCACTTCTGGCGGAGTTGCTCGATGGATTTTTCCAAAGCGGAGATATAAGGATCTGGATTGGCTACTTTGGTTTTCTGCTGAAGGTCAAAACTTTTTTCTTGAAGGGCTTTGATTTCTTTTAATTTGATTTCAATTTGTGCCTCAATCTCTTTTTTGTATTCGGTTTGTACCCGCATAATTTCGGCTTCCACTTCCCGATACTGCTTCTTTTTTTCGGCTAATTCTCCGCCGCTTTCAATCCTGGCTAATTCCTGTTGTTTTTCCTGGATGGATTTTTTGAGTTCTTGGGCTTTGTTAGGATCCGTTGAGATGGTTATGTCCGGCAAGCTTCTGTGGGTCTCGTCGATTCTGACAGGGATTTTTTCCAGCTCTTTATTTATCTCAGCTCTATTAGCGGCTATGACTTTTCGATGGTCTTCGAGCTTTCGACCATTGAGAATTTCTGGAAGCTTGGAAAGCGAAGGATCGGAAGCGATGACTTCATCGTCCGTAATATCTCCGCAGATTTCTAAAAGGATCCTTCTTCTTTCTTGCCAGTGCAAATGTTCGTTGAAATAAGTTGGGTTTGTGAGCAGTTTAAAGATTTCTTCATTGGCAATCTCTGCGATTTTCGTTTCGTATTCGTTTTTCTTCACCGGCACTCCATCAACATAATAATCAGTAGTATGACCGGTAAATTCTTCAGTGGCACTCCCTCTTTTTTTCGTCCATTTCTCGGCAAAGACTTTTTTGAGAATAATTTGCTTTCCATTAACTTCAAAAATCCCCTCAACTTCATGATTGAGGTTATGGATTGGACTGTTATTTTCATCCAGGGTCTTTAGCTCGAAATCCTTCCTGTTTTTACTATCCTTATCGAAAAGCAACCATAGGAAAGCATCGAAAATGGTGGTCTTTCCTGTGGCATTATCGCCATAGCAATTCACGTTTTTACCGTTCGCTTCAAGGGAAAAATCTCGAATCCCCTTAAAATTTTTGAGTGTAAGTTTCAATAGCTTCATAGTATTCCTCCTCTCTTAACTCTTCCTCCCACTCCTTGTGTCTCGGGCAAAATTGGCTGTCTGGATCAAACCCCCCGGGGCATTGAGCGTCCCCGGGGTCAAAAAAGGAGGAAGGGAAAAACCGACTAAACCCGCAACCAAAGCAGAAATCTTCTTTCAAAGTT
>MWCH01000017.1 GCA_002069945.1 Microgenomates group bacterium ADurb.Bin219 | reverse complement strand
CACCAACGGCCACGCCGTGAATAACAAATTAACGGATTAAAATATTAACGGATTAATGGATTCGAAGATTAAAAGTTTGAAAGGAAGTTATTTAATATTTTTAATCTTTTAATTTTTAATATATTTATTTCTCCCGAAAGGGGATGTACTAATCTATGGAAGAATTACGACAAAAAATTAATTTATTAAAGGAAAGATCGGCCGTTTTAATTGCTAAGCTTGACCTTTCCCGTAAAAAGGAAGATCTTAAGAAAATTCAATCCGAGTCTCAGGCTCAGGATTTTTGGAACGATCCCGTTGCCGCCCAAACGAAGATGAGAAAAATGGCCGGCTTGGAGGAAGAAATCAATTTGGCGGAAAATTTACAGCGTCGGATGGTTGATATTTTGCAACTGACCGAAGGGAATGAGGGCGAAACCATTTTGGAAGATTTAAAAAAAGAGGCCGATTCTTTGGAACGGGAAATCGGCAAATTGGAAATAAAAACTTTTTTGTCGGGAAAGTATGACAATTCGGATGCTATTCTTTCCGTTCATGCCGGCCAAGGAGGGACCGAAGCCATGGATTGGACGCAAATGCTGGAAAGAATGTATCTGCGTTATGCCGAAAAGAAAAATTGGCAAGCGGACATTGTTGATTCAACTCCCGGAGACGAGGCCGGCATTAAAAGCGTGACCATGATTATTTCCGGATCTTACGCTTACGGTTATCTTAAAAGAGAAAAAGGAGCTCATCGCCTGGTCCGGCAGTCACCCTTTAATGCCGATAAGTTAAGACAGACTTCTTTTGCTTTGGTGGAAGTAATGCCCCGGGTGGACAATGAAGTGGAGGTGGAATTAAAGGAAGACGATATCGAGTTTGAGGCCTACCGCTCCGGCGGTCATGGCGGCCAGAATGTTAATAAAGTTTCTACGGCGGTCAGGTTAAAACATAAGCCGACCGGAATTATTGTTTCCTGCCAATCGCAAAGATTCCAGGAGCAAAACCGGAAGATTGCCATGGAGCTTTTGCGCGGAAAGCTTTGGCAGATTGAAGAAGAAAAAAGAGAGGCGGAAGAAGCAAGATTAAAAGGCGAACATAAAATTGCCAGTTGGGGTAACCAGATCCGGTCCTACGTCCTTCATCCCTATAAAATGGTTAAAGATTTGCGGACCGGTTGCGAAACTTCGGACGCCCAATCGGTTTTGGACGGTGATTTGGAAGAATTTATTCTTGCCGAACTTAAACAATTAAATTAAAGCCGTAAAATATGATATATTTATTATCAACGACTGTTAATATTGTTTCCGGCCGGTTTATTTAAACGGGCTGGACAAACGGAGGTTAAATATGGAAATTCAAGAAGAAAAAACTGCTCAAATTAATAATCTTTCCCCGGAAGTGTCTTCTGTGTCTTCCAGGAAATTCTTTTTGCCTTTGATAATCGGGGCAGTTGTTTTGGGAATTCTAAGCGGCTATTTACTTTCCCGCCGGGGAAAATCGGAAGGGGAACTTCCGGGCGGTTCCGGAATTATCAGTGAAGAGCAAATCAAAACAGGTCAGGAATACGGGGCTAAAAACCAATCCTTTAAAGATACGACCATTGGCGTAATTGAAAAAGGTGGAATTGACGGCGAGGGAACCCATAAATTGATTCGGGAGGGCGGCCCAAGCCAAACCGTTTATATGACTTCCTCGGTTTTGGATTTGGATCAGTTTACGGGCAAGAAGGTTCAGGTTTGGGGAGAAACTTTTCAAGGACAAAAGGCCGGCTGGTTGATGGACGTAGGCAGATTAAAGATATTGGAGTAAAAGGAATAAAGATAGAGTAAAAGAGGACAGAGTAAAAGAGTAAAAGTATATTTTTTTTGCTCTGTTCTCTCTAATTCTCTTGCTCTGTTCAATGATTAAATTTGAAAATGTCAGCAAAAAATTCGGGGAAATTACCGCTCTTGAGGAAATAAATTTTGAGATCAAAGAAGGCGAGTTTGTTTTTTTAATTGGTTCTTCCGGTTCCGGCAAAACCACAATCTTCCGCTTGATCCTCGGCGAATATCTGCCGACCGAAGGGAAAATTTTTTTTGAGGAAAAAGATACCGCCAGTTTCAAAGGGAAGGCTCTTTGTGAATTGAGAAGAAAGGTCGGCGTTGTTTTTCAGGACTTTAAACTATTGGCTAACCGAACGGTTTTTGAGAACGTCAGTTTGCCGTTGCAAATCAGAAAAACGGCTCCGGAGGAAGTCGCCGAGAAAACGGAAGCGGTCTTAAAAATGGTCGGGCTTTGGGAAAGAAAAGATTTATTTCCGGCCCAGTTGGCAACCGGAGAAATTCAGAGAGTGGCGATTGCCCGGGCTTTTATCGCCGACCCGGCGGTTTTATTGGCGGATGAGCCGACGGGAAACCTTGATCCGGAGACAACCAAAGAATTGATGAAAATTTTAAAAGAAATTAACGAAAAAGGAACGACTGTCATTATGGCTACTCATAATTCGGAGATTGTTAACGAATTGAAAGCCCGGGTGATATTATTAAAGGAAGGAAAGATTCTCAGCGACGAAAAAAAGTCCAAGTATCTTTTACCCAAAGATGTTTAAATCGGCAATAAAAAATTTAAAAAGATCTCCTTACCAATCCTTGGCGGTAGTTTTTAATATGACTTTGGCCTTTTTTATTATGATGGTTATTATCATGTTGGCTTCCGGGGCGGAGGCGACTTTAAAATTTTTGGAAAGCCGGCCGCAATTGACGGCCTTTTTAAGTGATGAGGCAAAGCCGCAACAGATTGAGTTATTGAAAGCGAAAATTGAAACAACCGGCAAGGTTAACTCTATTAAATTTATCTCAAAAGATGAAGCCTTGGAAATATACCGAAATGAAATTAAAGACAATCCTTTGCTTTTGGAGATGGTGACCGCCAAAATTTTACCGGCCTCTTTGGAAATTTCCGCCAAAAGTTTGAGCTATTTGCCGGAAATATCCCAAGTAATTAAAGAAGATCCTTTGGTTGAGGATGTTCTTTTTCAGGAAGATGTAGTTTCTACTCTTAACACGATTATTAACGGCTTAAGAAAATTCGGTTTGATTTTGGTCTCCTTTTTGTTCACGACCTCTTTAATTAATGTTGTCATTGTCATCAGCATGCAGGTTGCCCGTCACCGCCGGGAGATGGAAACAATGAGCTTGATGGGAGCAACCAAAGGGTATATCCGCGGTCCGTTTATTCTTCAGGGCGTAATTTACGGAGTTACGGCGGCAGTGATTGCCTGGCTGGCCGGTTGGCTGCTTTTACTTTATTCAACTCCATTTTTGGTCAAATTTTTGGCGGGGGTGCCGCTTTTCCCGGTGCCTTTGATTTACCTTCTGGCCGTTTTGGCCGGTCTTTTGCTTTTGGGATTGGTCATCGGCGG
>MWCH01000016.1 GCA_002069945.1 Microgenomates group bacterium ADurb.Bin219 | reverse complement strand
CCGCCGATATTTCCCAATGGCCGGTAATTATTCTGGCCGGCATTACCGCCGGCGCCTATAGCGGTTTTCTCCCCTGGAATTTTTATCCTCAAAAGATTATGCCCGGTTACGGCGGAAAAAGTTTAGCCGGCTTTTTACTCGCCGTTCTTTCTATTCTCTCCGGCGCCAAATTGGCAACGGCGATTTTGGTTTTGGGAGTTCCCCTGATTGACGCCATATTTTTGGTTTTTAAAAGAATTTCTCAGGGCCGTTCGCCGGTAATCGGCGGTCGGGAACACCTTCACCATCGGCTTTTGGACTTAGGTTGGGGTAAAAGAAAAATTGCGGTTTTTTATTGGTTAAACAGCGCCGCTTTGGGAATCCTGGCTTTAAATTTGAATAGCCGGCAGAAATTTTATACAATCATCCTGTTACCGGTTATCTTTATTGTTTTCCTTTTATGGTTGAACTTTTTATCAACGTCCTTAAAACCGCCCGGCCGAGACAATGGGTCAAAAACCTGAGTCTTTATGCGCCCTTGATTTTTTCCGGCAAGCTTTTCAATACCGAAGCTTTTCTCCTTTCGACGGCCGCCGTCATTATTTTTTCCGGAATTTCCTCTTCTATTTATTTTCTTAACGATATTATTGATATTGAAAACGACCGCCGGCACCCGTTTAAAAAATTCCGACCGATCGCCGCCGGTAAATTGCCGGTTCCGCTGGCTTTTTTCTTTTCCGTCGCCGGCTTTATGATTTCTTTTTTCCTGGCCTCAAAACTTTCCTTTTTCTTCTTTCTGGTTTGCTTTGCTTATTTTGCCCTTCAAATTCTTTATTCTTTCTATCTTAAAAATTTGGAGATCTTGGACGTAATGTCCATCGCTACCGGTTTTATTCTCCGGGTATATGCCGGCGCCATTATTCTTAACTATCACGTTTCTTCCTGGTTTTTGCTTTGTGTCATTTCGGTCGCTCTCTTTTTGGCGGTTGGGAAAAGAAGGGCGGAGCTGACGATTCTTGCCTCTACCGCTGCCAGCCACCGGAAAACCTTAAGCCACTATTCCGAATCGCTGCTGGACGGCTATTTGTCTATTTTTTCCACCTCTGCCTGGCTTTCCTGGGCCTTGTTTACCTTTTTTGAATCGCCGCCGGTTTTGGTCAAGCCCGGTTTCCTTTATACTCTTCTGCCTTTGACTTTTTCCGGCAGTAATAAATTTCTGATGCTGACCATTCCTGTCATTATCTATATTATTATGCGGTATTTGCGGATTATTTATAATGGCTCCCGGGCGGAGTCCCCGGAAAGGGTGATTTTCTCCGATAAACCTCTTCTAGGCACAATTCTGCTCTGGGGAGTAATGATTATCCTGATAATCTACGGGGTAGATTAAAGCTAATACTGCTTCTCGGCATATTGGCCGGAGATCCAGCCTTCCTTGCCTTGTTCGTAAGCGATCTTGTACCAACCGTTTTTCTCTTCCAAAAGCGTGAATTCGTCCCCTTCGTCAACCCGGGCAAGCTCTTTTGAGCTGGAAGAGGCTTCTTCCCTGACTCTTAGCCAGCCGGCCGGAGTTCCCTTGACCACAACAGTAACTTGCCCGGCCACCGGCGTTGTTTTCGGCTTGGGGGTCGGCGTAACCGTCGCTTTTTTCGTGGGTGTCGGAGACAAACCTGGTTCCAAAGTCGGCGTCGGGGTCGGCTCGGTTTCCTGAGCCAGTTTGGAATTAACCACCAGTTTATAGCCGTTAATCGCTTTCGCCTTAATTACCCTTTCTCCATAGCCGGTCAGGGTAAGACTGATCTGCCGTTCGCCGGCGCTGATCTTGTCCAAAACCAGAGGGGTAAATCCCCGATTCTGGCCGTCAACCATCACCACGGCTCCGTCAGGCGTGGTCACCACCGCCAAAGAAGCCGATTTCTTATCCCTAATCGGCTCCAGGGTTAAAATCTCGCCCGAAGAAGCCTCTTGAGTCTCGGCAAATTCGCGATTAATAGCGCTCAAGACTCCGCCGACCAATTTAATCTTTCCTTCCCAGGAACTTAAAGATTGAGCCGTGCTTTCCGGAATCAGCTTTAAGGTAATTTCGCCGGCGGTCAGGTTCCGGTCAAGGTAAGGTGTTTTACCGACATTCTTGCCGTTAATAAAGACCGCGGCTACGGGAGTTGAATTAACCTGCAAGGCGGCAGGCTGCTTTTTCAACGAACAGCCGGAAAAAAGGAAGGGCACAAGAATTAAAAGAAGGATTAAGGCTGTTTTCTTCATCAGGCTTACTATACCATAGCTTCTGAAGCTTGACAAGTAGGTCAGTTTTGCTATCATTGTTGAAGCTGAATCACCCGTGAAATTGTAAAATAAAACTTAGTGAAAAGCGCGGTACCCCGCGATGGCCACGTAGCCAAGTAGTAAGGCAAGTGTCTGCAAAACACTCATGCACCGGTGCAAATCCGGTCGTGGCCTCCAATACCTTCTGAAACAGAGGGTTTTGAGGCTAAATTGAGTCCTTTTAAGCTCTATTTTGACTCTCCGGCGGCTTGACTTTTGGGGTTTTTTTGCTATAATACTTATCAGTCCTAAACAATTATGTTTAGGATTTTTTGTTGGGCTAAATTAACCCAAACGATGATTAAAATCAAAAGAAATTTAAAAAACTTTTGGTTGAAATTTCTTACCTTTTCTTACCTTAACATTTCCAAACCCGCGAGTGTCTTTTTCCGAAAAGTCTTTGAGTTTAATAAAATTAAAGAGTCGCTGGGTCTGGGAGTGATTGTTGCCGCTTTTACCGCGAACGTTTTCCCGGCGGTCTTATCTTTATTCCAAATAAGTTTTGTCAAAGTCGACTTCGGCCATGTTCTGCCGGTGGAAATTACAACCGAACAGTCATTGCAAAAACCGGTTGATTCCTTCCATTTGACCAAAGGTTATTCCTTTTTCCATCCGGGGTTGGACTTTGCGACTGATGCCGGTTCCGCGGTTCTGCCGATTCTTCCGGGAAAAGTTGAAAGAGTGGAAAGATTACGTTTCGGTTACGGTAACTATGTTGTCGTTAACCACGGAAGCGGAAGAAAATCCCTTTATGCCCACTTTTCCAAAATTGCCGTTAAGGAAGGGCAAACCGTGGAAAAAGATACGGTTATCGGGTTTATCGGCTCAACCGGTTGGTCAACCGGACCTCATTTGCATTTGGAAATTATGGAAAACGGCCAAAAAATTAACCCCAAGGCTTTGTTTGAAGAATATTTCGGGAAAAAACTGGCCAGCTCAAGATAAACTTTCTTATTATTTAACCAGTCTGGAGATTCTGCTTTTTTCCAAGAGAGTGCTGATCCAGGGATTAATTTCCGCAGAAATTTTTTCGTCCAAAAGGCTGTTTTTGGCTTCCGCAGACAAATCGGCTTCGCTGGTTGCTTTCATCTGTGCCTTGTTTTCTTTAATATAGTCGGTTATTTCTGTCTCGGAAATACTGATCCGGCTTTCCATAATTTTTCTGACCAAAAGCTGAAGCCTTAACTGTTGTTCAAAGGTGGTCTTATCAATTCCTTGAAGAGCCAAAACCGATTCAATCTTGGTTCCTTCGCCCAATTGTTTTTCCAATTTTTCAATTGCCGAAGAAAACTCTTCGGGAGAAAGGGAAATCTTTCTTGCTTTGGCTTCTTGGTAAATCAATTTTTCCACAATTAAATCTTGCAAAACCGTTCTTCCGTATTGGGAATTTAAGCGTTGGGAGAGTTGAAAACGAAAAATCGGCTCGCCGTTAACCATTCCGGCTATAAAACGATCGCGGAAGCGATAAAACAAAAATCCGAAAACCAAGACAGTTAAGAAAAGATAAACAAATCTCCGCAATTTTTTTCCTTGGAAAAAATTCCCTAAACCGATTTTAAGATTTTTAAACTTTTTTGCCAAAGAAAACCTGCCGGCTTTTTTAATTGCCTTTTTAGGCATCTCTTTTTTAACCATATCCCGTAAGTATAAGCAACCCTTTTTATTTTCGCAAGGGGAAAATTAATACTTAACCGGCAACCGGCTTAGCGTAACTTTCAAAAGCGGCTGCTGCCGTCGGATTGACTGTTTTTAAAACCTCCAAAACTCTTTCTCTGAGCTGAACGGTTTGGACAACTCCGTCAACCGCTATTCCGGCCAACATCCCCTCAACTTGAGCGGTAACTTTTTCCGCCTCTTCCAAACTGGCGCCTGATTTGGTTATGCCGCTTAACATTTTATTGCGGTCAAAATCCTGAATCGTGCCGTCTTTTTTTTGAACTTTAAACAATTTGTATCACCCCCTTCTTTTTTAATAATATTTTGTTATTAAATCCATTATAAATGTTTTGTAATTTAATGGAATACCGACATTACCAAAAGTGGCCGCTTTCCGCGGCCACTCCTTTTTGTTTAGAAATTAGAAACTTTAATATTCTTCTCCCATTCCGCCCATTCCTGCCGCTCCCATGCCCGGACCGCCGATTGGCGGACGTTTTTCCGGTTTATCGGCAATCAAACACTCCGTGGTTAAAACCATCGCCGCTACCGAAGCCGCATTTTGCAAAGATGTTTTAACAACCTTTGCCGGGTCAACAATTCCCGCCTTAACCATATCAATCGGCTCGGAATCGGCCATTGTTTCCAATTTGGCAACGTCAAAACCCAAACCCTGACCGCTGACTTCCCGCGCTTTGGCGATCAACTGACCGGGGTCAAAACCGGAATTGCTCATTAAAGTAATAAACGGCTGTTCCAGGGAGCTTTTTAAAATCTCCACGCCGGTTTTTTCGTCCTCGGCCGCTTGTTTGCCGCAAACTTCGGCAACCTTCATTCTCTGGGAAATATCCAAAAGCGTGATCGCGCCGCCGGGAACAATACCCGCCTCAACTGCCGCCTTGGTTGCTTCAACCGCGTCTTTAACCCTCTCCAGTTTTTCCTTCATCTCCACTTCCGTGGCCGCGCCGACGTTAATTTGAACGACTCCGCCGGCCAATTTGGCCAACCGCTCCTGCAGTTTTTCCCGGTCAAAATCGGAAGTGTTATTCTTAATCTCGTTTTTAATCTGGTCAATTCTGTCTTCAATGGCTTCCGGGCTGCCTTTGCCGCCGATGATTCGGCAATTGTCTTTATCTGCCCAGACCTTGTCCGCCTGGCCGCAATCTTCCGGTTTAACGCTTTCCAGTTTCCGGCCGGTATCTTCGCTGATAAAAGTTCCGCCCGTTAAAATGGCAATATCCTGAAGCATCTCTTTTCTCCGATCGCCGAAA
>MWCH01000015.1 GCA_002069945.1 Microgenomates group bacterium ADurb.Bin219 | reverse complement strand
GCAGCAGCGCCTCGCCCGCGCCGGGCGCCGCCACCTCGCGCGTGACGATCTCCAGCGGTTGGCCCGGGCCGGTGAAGACGGCCAGGCGTCCGGTGCGTGGTTTCATGGGACAAAAGTTCAGAGTTGAGCGTTAAACGTTCAGCGTTCAGCGTTCTCCACCCTGATCCAGCTGGCGGCCGTCGGCCGCGACTGAACGCGAAACGTTTTTTTCACCACGCTGGCACTTTATTCCGATTATTATGCCGTACTGGTGATTTTGGCGCAGATGGTTGCGGGAGTAATTATTTTAAGAAAAAGATTTCTTAAAATGATATTTTACTATCTCGCTATCTTGATTTTATTTGCTCCTGTTTTACCGCTTTTAATAAGCCAATTGAAAACCGGAACGATGGCGACAATGGCCTTGCCCGGCTGGGGGGAACTGGTCAATTTGGGTTTTTTAAAAGCTTTGCCCTTAACTTTTGTTAAATTTTCTATAGGAAGAATTACGATTTTCGACAAAAGGTTATATGCATTGGTGATTTTGGGAGTATCGGGAATATTGGGAGGCTTGGGGGGATGGGGGATTATGAAGGGAATGAAAAAGAAGGGGGCGAGGGGGGAATTTTATACGGTATTGCTTTTTTGGTTGATGACCCCGATTACGATCGCCTGGTTAGCCTCCACAATTATTCCCAATTACCAGCCTTTTAGATTACTTTTGGTTTTACCGGCTTTTTATTTGCTTTTAACTTCCGGATTAACGTCAATATCTTCGACGGTAGGGCGCAGAATCGCCTTAATTATAATTTTGTCAATAAATTTGTTTTCATTGGCTGTTTATTACAAAAATCCGTATTTTTGGCGGGAGGATTGGCGGTCGGTTGCCGGCTTGGCAAAAGAAAACAATCTTCCGATTGTAATTTCGGCGCAATCCTTCAATTGGCCTTTAATTTACTACCGGGCGAATGATTTAATTGTCAGCGCTTCGGCCGGAGACGGAATTTTAACGATTGACCGAATACCTTCCTTTTTGGCCAAGATAAGTTTAAATAAAAAATTATATTACACTCCGTATTTGGCCGATTTGTATGATCCGGAAAGATTGGTGCCCACATGGATTGAGAAGGACGGCTTTGTTAAAATAAAAGAAATCAGTTTTAATCAAATACCCGTTTGGGAATACGAAAAGTGATTGGTAACTAGTGATTAGTGATTAGAAGAAACAATAACCAATATTAAGAATAAAATGCTAAGTAAAATTACGAGTTTTAAAGATTTAGAAATTTGGCAAGAAGCTCACGGTTTAGTTTTGGAGATATATAGGATTACTAAAAGTTTTCCGGTAGAAGAAATTTATGGCTTGACTTCCCAGATTAGGCGATCTGCGGTTTCGGTTGCTGCTTGCATTGTTGAGGGGCACAGCAGGAATACAACAAAAGAATTTATTAAATTCCTCTTTGATGCAAGAGGTTCTTGTGCCGAAACAAAATATCACTTATTACTTTCTAAAGATTTAGGCTACATTAGTTTTGAAGAGTTTGAAAATCTTAACAACAGATATGAAATACTGGGCAAACGTATTAACTCGCTAATTAATAGCCTTGAGAAAAATTCTAATTAATAAACTTAATACTAGTTACTAATTACCAATTACCAATAACTAATCGCTAATCACCAATGAAAATTGGCATTGATATCTCACAAATTGTTTACGGGACAGGAGTTTCTCAATATACGGCCGGTTTGGTTGAGTTTTTGCTTAAGATTGATAAAGAAAATCAATATGTTCTTTTTGGCGGATCCCTAAGACAGAGAAAGGTTTTAAGCGAGTTTGCCGAAAAATGTCCTAAGGAAAGGTGCCGAAGCGTCATAAACTGCCTTTCGCCGGAGATGGCTGATTTATTGTGGAACCGCCTACATATTTTGCCGGTTGAAAAATTGATTGGGAAAATTGATGTTTTTCACTCTTCCGACTGGACGCAACCGCCGGCAAAAGCGGCCAAAGTAACCACCATCCACGATTTGGCTATCTTTAAGTATCCGGAAACTTTTCCCCAAAAAATAATTTCGGTTCAAAAAAGGCGTTTGGCTTTGGTCAAAAAAAATTGCGATTTGATTATCGCCGTTTCCGAGTCAACCAAGAAAGATATTGTCTCAATTTTGGGCATCCCGGGAGAAAGAATCAGGGTAATTTACGAATCGGGAAACGAAAAAATAAAAAAAACATCGGCAAAGGAAACCGAAGAGGCAAAAAAGAAATTCGGTATTAAAGGAGATTATTTGTTGGCAATTTCAACTTTGGAGCCGAGGAAAAATCTGCAAAGAATAATTGAAGCGCATAAGGCCATTGCAAAAGAAGGTTTAAAGTTGGTTTTGGTAGGGAAAAGCGGCTGGGGTAAGTCATTGGAAATTGGGGAGAATACGGTTTTAACCGGATTTGTTGCCGATCGGGATTTGGCGGCCCTTCTTTCCGGCGCCTTGGTTTATCTTTATCCTTCCTTGTATGAAGGCTTTGGCCAAAGCATTTTATCGGCGATGGCCTGTGGCGTAGCGGTGGTGACTTCTAACGTCTCCAGTATGCCGGAAGTGGCCGGAGAAGCGGCAGTTTTGGTTGACCCATTTTCGGCAGAAAGTATTGCCAAGGGCATAAAAGAAGCACTCTCCCGTAAGGATGAATTGATTAGAAAAGGTTATCAGCAGGCGAAAAAGTTTTCCTGGGAGAAGTGTGCAAGGGAAACATTAGGAGCTTACGAAAGTTTACGAAGTTGAAAGTTATAAAAGGAAAAGTTTATAAAGGCGAAAAAGAGATTATGAATTATCTTAAAAAAAAGATATTAAAGATAGGTTGGGAAAAAATTGCCTTGTTTTTAATAATTTTAATTGCTGGTTTTTTAAGACTTTATAAAATTCAAGATTTCCAATATTTTACTTATGATCAGGCGAGGGATTATCTAATAATAAAAAGAATGATCGTTGATCATAAGTTTACTTTGGTTGGACCAACTTTAAGTATCGCTCCGGGAGTTTTCCCCCCCCCTTTTTATTATTATTCTTTAATTCCTTTTCTCTGGCTGTTTAAGTTCAGAATAGCCGGGCCGGATGTTTATACGGCTGTTTTGGGAATTTCGGCAGTTTATTTTTTTTATTTTCTGGCTAAAGATTTTTTTAGTAAAAAATCAGCTCTTTTTTTGACATTTTTTTTTGCAATTAATCCATATTTAATTCACACTTCGCGTCACGCCTGGAATCCGAATACAATTTACCTTTTTTCTATTCTTTTTGCCTTGGCTTTTGAAAGATATTGGTTAAAAAAGGAAAGAAAGTATTGTATTTTGGCTTCATTTTCCTTGGCCTGGGCGATTGGGCTTCATTTAACCGCGATTGTTTTGTTGCCTTTTTGGTTTTTGATTCTCCGAAAAGAAGTTCGAAAAAAATCTTTTGATTTATTTTTTTGGTTGGCGATCGTCGCCTTCCTGATAGTATTTTTACCGCTTTGCTTTTTTGAGGTTCGGCACGGATTTCAAATTATTAAAAACGGCTTTCTTTTTTTGGCATCACCCAAAGTTCAGGGTAATTTAGGTGAAAAAATATCTAATTTGATTGTTGATTTAATAAAAATGCCTGTTGTTTTTCTTTCTGGTTTGGGAATCAAGGAAAATTTAACAGTAAGGCCTTCTAATATTACTCCGTTTTTCCGCTTTGCTTTTAGTGTGAAGGCTTTTTCTCTTGTTTTTATAGCTCTTTTTGTTTTCAGTTTCCTATTATGTTTACGCGATTCAACAAGAATAAAAAAAACGGGAACGAGGTTAATACTGTTCTTGTGGCTATCGGGTTTTATAAATCGATTATTTTTTCCACCAACATTTTTTTATTTTTATTATTACTTGCTGATTTTTCCTTTTAGTTTTTTGGTTTTGGGTTTTTTGATTGAAGAAATTTTTTTGTTGAAAAGTTTATTAAGAAATATAATTTTAACTTTCATAATTTTAATTTTTATCTTTTCATCAGCGCAAAATTTCTTAATTACAGAAGTAAACAAAGAAGATTATTATCTTCCGGTATCTAAATCGATTTTTAAAGATGCTTTATCGAGCCAGAACATAGCCGTTGCGGCGAATGTCGCCGATCGAACAAGGTGGGAAAAAAATGGGCTAGAATATCGTTATTTTTTGGAAGCATTTTATAAATTACCCTCAACGGGCTGGGACAAAGATGATTATCAAAGGGCCGATGTTTTATACTTAATCGACGAAGGAGATTTACCCGAGCCTTTAAAGTTTGGAGGAATGGAGATGGAGGCCTTTAAGCCGGTGAAAATTGAAAAAGCCTGGAAGGTAGAAACGGGGCAGAAGGTTTACAAATTATTAAAAAATTAATCAATTAAAAGATTAAAAGAAATGACATTTTTGAAAAACAATTGGGAAAAGATATTGCTGGCTATTTTCATTCTGACGGCCGGTATTTTACGTTTTTATCATATTAACAGATTGGAATTTTTTACTTATGACCAGGCAAGAGATGCCTTGTTTGTTAAAAGGATGATTGTTGACCGTGAATTTCGGTTACTGGGAACTCAGACTTCCTTACCCGGAATGTATTTGCCCCCTTTTTATTATTACACAATAGCGCCGGTTCTTTGGCTTTTTCGCCTAAATCCGGTAGGAATTGATATTTATTCTGCCTTGATCGGCGTCTTAAGCGTACCTTTGGTCTATTTTGTGGCGAATGAAATTTTTGGCCGCCCGTCCGGAATTTTTAGCGCCGGTCTTTTTGCGGTTTCTCCCTTGGTGGTTGAATTGACCAGACGGGCCTGGAATCCCAATACCTTGCCTTTTTATATTTTGGTGGCTTTTTATTTTGTTTGGCGCTACTTCAAAAAAGGGAAAACCCGGGATTTTCTTTTGGCTTTTGGATTTTACGGTTATTGCTTAAGTTTACATTTTGGAGCTTGGACTTTGATACCGCTATTTGTTTTGATTTGGATTTATGGAGCAAAAAGGAGGTTAAGCCGGTTAGGATTATTGGGGGGATTAGGGTTATTGTTCTTCTTTGTTTGTCCGCTTTTGATCTTTGAGCTAAGGCACAATTTTTTCCTTACCAGCCAGGCCAAGATATTTTTCTTTGACGGGGGTCATTTGGGAGTAAAAAGCGGAACAAATATCATTGAATCTTTTTTGGTTTCTCTGATCTCTCTTTTTGCTATCTTAACTTCCGGAAGAATCTTTGTTGGCTATCAAGCTCCTTTTGAGCTTACAGGAAGGCTTAATGATTTATTTAACTTGGCAACGCCGGTTTCGGTAGTGGCCCAAAAGCCTTTTTCCATTTCTTTCCAATGGTGGGGGATAGCGATACTTTTATTGGTAATCTACTTTTCCTTTAAATTTTTTAAGGAGGACAAGCTATCTTTAAGTTTAATTTGGACTTGGATTTTGTGGGGGATTCTTGCTTCAAAAATGTATTCCGGAAATTTTTTCTTTTTTTATTATCTTTTTTTGTTTCCTTTTCCAATTTTATTTTTCGGATTTCTATTCAAAAAACTTATTGAAACAAAGAAGATAAAAATTTTCGCCCTTTTTGTTTTTGGAGGAATATTATTTTTTCATCTTAAAACAACAACGATTTTCAGGAAAGATTGGCGCAACCTTGATGACTTAACAAAAGTTGCCAATATCATAGGAAATAATATTTCAGCCGAGGACAAATTCAACATCGCGACTATTCAAAGGGATAAGGACAGGTGGGATAGGAATAGCGTTGACTATCGTTATTTTGTTGAGTCAACAAAAAAGAAAAGGGCATTGGATTGGTACCCGCAGGATTACGAAAGGGCCGACTATCTCTTTATTGTTGATGAGACGGGGGAAGCCGATGTCTTAAAATCAAAAATTATGGAGATAGAAACTTTTAAGCCGAAAGAAATTATTGATTTCTGGGAAGCGGGGAAAGGCATTATTGTTTACAAAATTGCCAAAAATGATCATTGGGATTGACGGTAACGAGGCAAACGAAAAGAATCGCGTTGGTATTGGCCAATTTGCTTTTAACGTCCTTTCCGGCCTTGAGAAAATTGATTCAAAAAACAACTACTTTATTTATCTTAAAGAACCGCCGTTAAAAGATTTACCGAAGGAAAGGGCCGGATGGCAATATAAAGTGGTCGGCCCGAAAAAATTCTGGACTCAACTCGGCCTTCCTTTAAAGTTATTTAGCCAAAAAGAAAAATTGGACATTTTTTATTCTCCAAGCCATTACGCGCCACGGTTTTCATCAATGCCTACCATTATTTCCATTATGGATTTATGGCACCACCGCCATCCGGAGCAATTTGATAAAAAAGACCTTTATCAGCTTCTTAATTGGGAGAAATATTCGGTTAAGAACTCAAGCCGGATTGTGACCATTTCCGAATTTACCAAATCAGAAATTGTAAATTTTTATAACTATCCGGAGGAAAGGATTACGGTGGCGTACCCGGGATATACAAAATTAAAAATTGAAAATGAAAAATTAAAAATTGAGGAAATAAAAAGAAAATTTGGAATTAAAGGAAATTATCTTTTGTATTTAGGCACACTTCAGCCGAAGAAAAACCTGGTGGGGTTGATAGAAGCGTTTAACTTGTTAGTAACCAGTAATCAGTGGCCAGTGATTAGTAACCAATCACAAATTACCAATCGCCAGTCACCAATTGCGCTGGTTATTGCCGGCAAAAAAGGCTGGCTGTACGAAGAGATTTTCAGGAAGGTTAAAGAGCTGAGATTAGAAGAGAGAGTGATTTTTACCGATTTTGTAGCCGATGAAGAAAAGCCCTATCTTCTTGCCGGAGCAAAATGTTTTGTTTTGCCTTCTTTTTATGAAGGTTTTGGGATCCCGGTTTTAGAAGCGATGAGCTTGGGTGTTCCGGTGGCAGTTTCCAACACCTCCAGCTTGCCGGAAGTTGCCGGGAAGGCCGGTTTTTATTTTAGTCCGGAAAAGCCCGAAGAGATTGCCGATTGTTTACTTAAAGTGTTAAAATTAAGTTCAAGCGAGCTTGCTGCGGTTAGTGAGGAAGTCAAAAAACAGGCGGAAAAGTTTAGTTGGGAGAAATGTACCAGAAAAGTATTAGAAACGATTGAGAGCGTATAAGTTAAAAGTTTATCAAATGAAAGAATAGTATGTTTAAGGATAAAAACGGCAATAAATTAACCTTAAATCAGGCTGCAAGTAAAATTATCGGCCGGTTTAAAGCGATTTTTCTGGATATTGAATTAATGGTTCTTCGCTGGGTTGGTCATTGTCCTTTTCATTGCTGCCGCCGCTTTTTTTATCGCATGGCGGGAATGAAAATCGGCAAAGGGAGTTCTCTTCATATGTGGGCAAATTTTTTTAATCCGTCAGAAGTAGTAATTGGCGAAGATACCATTGTCGGCGATCATTGCTTTTTGGATGGCCGTGCGCCTTTAAAAATCGGTGATCATGTTGATATCGCCTCCCAGGTTTTAATTTATAACTCCGAGCACGATATTGAGTCGGAAGACTTTTCTGCCCGCGAAGCGACGGTAGAAATAGGAGATTATGTCTTT
The DNA here is from genome assembly GCA_002069945.1 of Microgenomates group bacterium ADurb.Bin219. Classification (GTDB taxonomy): domain Bacteria; phylum Patescibacteriota; class Microgenomatia; order UM-FILTER-40-11; family UM-FILTER-40-11; genus MWCH01. The sequence continues at coordinate 911 of MWCH01000015.1, read as the reverse complement.
ATCGGTCCAAGAGCAATAATTTTGCCCGGAGTTAAGATTGGCAAGGGAGCAATTGTAGCGGCCGGGGCAGTGGTAACTTCAGATGTGCCGGAGTACAAAATTGTTGGCGGCGTACCCGCCAAAGAAATTGGGGAAAGAAGAAACAAAAATCTCCATTATCGGTTGGGACGGTCAAGGCTTTTCCAATAAAACAGTCAATTCGTAAATGAATAAATTCTTAAAAACTATCTTTTTCCTTTTCTTCTTATTGGGGACTTTTTATTTGGTTTTACCGGCACCTAAGAATTTTCCCGCCCTTCCTGATTCGGTAAAATCAATTGAGCCGGGAGATACTATTCAAATCGCGAACGTCTCTGCTTATTACACCGATTTGTCGCGCCAAGAAGCGGTAGATTATTACTTCAAATATTTTTCTCGTTCCCCTTTTTTGCAAATTCCCCTGATTACTTACAAACTTAATCATCCGCCGGAAAGAATAAGAGAAGTTTTGAGAGCAACCCAGCAATCAACTTTTGTTGAAGAAATCGTTCATCCCTTAAGAGAATCCGTTTTTATAAACGGTTTTGAGTGGAACAATGATCCTTTTACTCCCCCAGCGGGGAGGGTAAAAAATATTCTGATCGTCAACGGGGAGACTTACCAATTCAAAATAACCGTTTTTTATCAAGAGTCGGCAATTTGGCAAAGACTTTTGATTTATTATCTATCCTTGATAACAATTTGGTTTATTTATAAAGCTTACCTGGAGATTTGGTTAAGATGGCAGAAAAAAAGATAAAACTTTCCATAATTATTCTTTCTTGGAATACCAAAGAGCTTTTGAAAAAGTGCCTTGACTCGGTGATTAGTGATTTGCAATTAGCGGTTAGAGAGAAGGGAAGAGGTTTTGATACGCCACCAATCACCAATCA
>MWCH01000014.1 GCA_002069945.1 Microgenomates group bacterium ADurb.Bin219 | reverse complement strand
TATTCACGGCGTGGCCGTTGGTGTGCTTTCGTTGTCTTCTTCCAGCCATTGTTTACATACTTCCTTCTTTATCGTCCGGACTTCTTTTGCCGGAAGCTCACGGATTGTTTCCACCGTCTCAACGATTCTCTGATTAAGATTTTCTCTTAAAATTCTTAACGGTTCGGTAAAAACCGAAGTTTCAAAAAATTTTACCCCTTCCTGTAAAACCTTTTGCGCGTTTTCCGAAGTAGCGGCTTCCTCCGCCGTTCCCAGAACATCGCTGCCGACCTCTTTTAAATCGGACGAACTTCTCGGAATTCGGCTTAATAGAGGTTTCAGCAACTGCTCTGCCCGGATTTTTCCCAAGACGAGAAACCAAAATATCAATAAAACCCCGACAAACGAAAGTAAAGCAAAAAAAATCTTTTTAATTTTTTTTACTTTTTTCACTTAAGGTTTTTTATCTTAAATAATAACCGCCGTTAACGTCCAAAGTCGCTCCGGTAATATGTTTGGCCGAAGGGGAAGCCAGAAAAACAATTGCCTCGGCAATGTCTTCGGGACGACCGAATTCCTTCAATAAAATTTGTTCCAGTCTAAGCTTCCGCCAATTTTCCGTATTATCTTTGATTAGATCAGTTTCTACCACTCCGGGAGCGACGCAATTTACTCTTATTTTCGGAGCCAATTGTTTGGCAAGACTTTTGGTAAAACCGATTATGGCCGCTTTGGTAGCGCCGTAAATCGGATCGCTTTCGCTTCCGGACTCGCCGGCGCTTGAGGCCAAATTGACGATTGCTCCTCCTTGTGGCAACAAAGGTAAAATTTCTTTGGTCAAACGATAAACTCCTTTTTCGTTAACGGCCAAAACTTTTTCCAACAAATCCTCGTCGTATTCGCTCAAAAGCTTTCCGGGAAGAATTCCGGCGTTGTTAACCAAAATATCAATTTTCTGTTTAATCTTCTTAATCTCTTCAACGCAAGTCGCAACCGACTCGGGCGAAGAAACATCCAAAGCCAAAACGACACCGTCACCGCCGGCTTTTTTGATCAAAGCCAGTGTTTCCTCGGCTTTCTCTTTGTTTTGCCGATAACCGACAAAAATAAAACCTCCCTCTTCGCCGAAACGAACGGCAGTCGCCCGGCCGATACCTCGTCCGGCACCGGAAATCAAAATAACTTTTTCTTTAAATCTTGATAAATTTAGCATTAGTCTCCTTAAATAATTAAAAATTAAAGAATAATTCCGGCTTTAACGATTATCCTTTTCCCTTTTAAGTAATCCCCGGTTGAAAATAAAACCAATGTTCCTTCGGGAACCGGCAGTTTTTCGTTTGAATTTGGCTCTCCCGGGAGGGAGGAAACAATTTCCTCAACCGAAAAAAGAAGAAAATTTTCCCGACCGAAAAGATAAATCCGATCCCCTTTTTTGACTTTTCCCAGATTATTTAAAACTCCCGTCTGATTGCTGCCGAAAAGAGTTCCCGATTTTTGAGCAAAAAAATTATTATCGGGCAAAAATACCGCCGCGTTGGCCGGCAAGCCCCATTGGCCATCAATAATTCTGGCTTCGGCCACCGGTAAATCCAAACTTAAAACCGGAATAACCAAGCGTCTGGGAAAATCGGTTTCTTTTTTAACCTCTTTAACCGAACAATCCGTCTTAAAATAATTGGGGATCAGAAAAAAATAAAAAAATGAGCCGGTTAAAATTGCGCTTCCCAAAACCAAAAACAAAACACCGACAATTCGTTTGCCTAAAAATTTCTTCGGCGGAACAATCACCAATTTAGGCTTAAATTTGGTAACGACAAACGCTTTTTTTCTGGTCCGCCTCATCTTTGCCTAATTTTATCATAACCCAAAACAAAATTAAGAACCTGGTCTTTAAAAATCTCACTTTCGTAAACAAAAGAACCGGTTTTTGACTTAACATTCAGACCGTAAAGGAAACCGGCAACTCCCGGTTGTTTTTGCAGGCTCAGGGAATAATTTTCCGGCACTTCAGCTAAGGAAATTTCATAATTAACCTCAACCGTGGTTTCTTTTTGGGCCGGAATCCGAACAAAAAAACCCAATTCCTGAAGACCAAAATCTTTTTTCATTTCCAAAGTAATTTCTTCGGCCGGCAGATTTTTTCCGTTAACATCGATGCTGGTTACCCGATAGGACAAAGGCAAATAAATTCTTAAATAGTTAACATAAGTTCCGCCCCAAAAAAATGGCGGAATCCCGGTTGAAAATTTGCCTTCATTTTTATAGAAAAGACTTAGAGATTCTTTAACAGTTTTTCCCTGGCCGAAATCAATTTCGTGCCGAATTTCTCTTTTGATACAGCAATTGGCCTTGTTCGCTCCCAAATTGGTTTCCACCCAATACAAATAATCATCAAAATCTTTATTTTTGCTTGGCTTAACTTTTTTTAAAGCGCCGTTCCATCCCTGCCGATCAACGAAATCATTTAAAGAAGGATTTTTAAAAGTCATTAAAATTTGCTTTTCTGCCAACCCTTTATAAATTACTCCGAGAATTTTTTTTAACCCATCGGCTTGGGTATTTTTAATCTTTTCCGTTAAAGCCAATCCCAAATCGGCAATAATCTCTTTTTTTTGAGTCGAGCCGGGAAAAAAGTCAATCTCGGAATGGGATTGGGCGACCTGATAGAGATTGTTTTCGTCAACCGATTGGCGATAATCGGCCAAATATAACGGTCCCAAAACCCGGATAATTTCTTTAACCAAGGAAAAATTAAGAGCAATCAGGCCGTCGGCTTTTTCTTCTCCTCCTTTTTGGAAAAACCATTCAATTGTTTTGGCCGCTGAAGGAAAATCCGGATCCCAGTTGCTGTCGCGCAATTTCCACCAACCTTGTTTAAAGGCGACCTGAATCGGAAGGGGCGGATCAACATGACCGACTGCCTGGCCGTCGGGAACATAAATATCCTGGAAAAAAACTTCTTTAAGGCCGCCATTGGCAAACTTAACTTTGGCATACGAACCCATAAAACCGCCGCTTGGTCTTATCTCCCGATCGTTTTGTAATAAAACAAAATAAGTTCTTTGGCCTTCTTGGCCAACCAACTCGGGAAGTAACCGATTAATTTCTTCAGCCAACTCGCCGAATTCATCGATCCGGTAACGGCGGCTTAAATATCTACCGCTTAACCGATCAATAAAATTGACTTTTTTTAGCAAAGAACGGCAATTGTTTTCCCAAAGACGGAAATTGGCCGAAAAAACCGGCGGTTCGTTTTTAGTAATTGATTTAAATAAATTCTCGCCGCTTTTAAGGGTTTTTGCCGCGCTGAAATAAAGATTCAGGCCAAAAAATAAAATTGCGACAAAAAAAATAAAAGACACCGATATAATTATCGGAACGATTTTTGCTTTACTATTTTTTTTCAAATTCATAAATCACGTCTCCGTCTTTACGGAAAATTTCCTTAAGCTCTTTGTTTTTATTTAAAAAAGCGATTTTATTTTCATAATCCTCGGGCCAAAGATCTTTAAATTCTTTTTCGTGAATCACCAGATAATTTACTCCAATCGCTTTAATATTAGCGAGATTGTCCTTGGAAAGAAAATCCCGACGTAATTTAATAACCAGGCTTTCCCATTCCGGCGGAGAAAAACCGGAATAGCCGTTAACCGTTTTCTTGCCGTGTTCAAGTCCGTAAATCATCCGCAAGGACTCTCTTTCCCCAAATTGAAAATCACCCCAATAGTAAATCGGCAATTCCAAAATTACCGCTTCCGGCAGATTTTTTAGACGGGAATAAACCGGCGGATAATTTTCCTTTTTGGGAATGGAAAAATATTTTTCCGGCGGTTTAAAAGAAATCATCCCTAAAATAATTACCAAAAAATAAAAGAAGCGAAAAAACAACTTTTCTTTTTTTAAGTTATTTTTCGGCCGATCTTTTAAAACAGACGCAATAAAAACAACCATACCCAAACCGAATAAAAATATCCAGCGCGACGGGGTCCGAAAGCCTTTAAATCCGGGAATAAAATAATAGAAAAAAATATACGGCAACGGTATTAACAGGGTTTTCTTAAACCAATGGAGAAAAGGACCCAGGGCCATTATTAAACCGGAAAACAAAATCAGTATAAACGGAAGGTCTTTTTTCCTTTCCGTTTGTTCGGTCTTGAAAAAAAAGAAAACGGAAACCAAAAATAATAATCCAAGGGGCCAATTAAAAAATCTGGTGAAAATCTCTTCCGGACTAAGGGAAAAATGAATCGCGTCCGATATTGGCCGGACGTAATTAAACTCCTGAGAAACCGACTGATAAATTCCGATCACCGGTAAAAGAATTAAACAGACTAGGAAAAAACAAATTAGAAAAATCCGCCAATCATTTTTCAATTTTTTCCAAGCTTCTCTTTTAACCGACAAAAGAATACCAAAAATAAAAATAAGAAAAAAACCGGGCAGAAAACTGTTTAGGGTTTGGGCCAAAAAAGCGAAAAAGAAGAAAATAAGATAAACTTTCCCCGTGATTTTTTTTGCCGGATATTTTTCCGGATAAGCAAAATATTTTAAAAGCGACCAGAAACCTAAAGGAATCCAATATAAGGTAAAGGTTTGCAAGTGGCCCAGATATTGGAACCTGATGTTTGAAAAACCAAAGGCTGCCGCCAAAAGAACACTTAAAAAATAATTGCCGGAAATTTCCGAAAGCAATAAAAAAGTAAAAAACAAAAATAACCATTGTCCAAGAAGAATATTGATATTGAAAGCCGCAATCGGTTCGGAAAACAATCTCAAAAAAGGAGCCGCCATCAGGCCGTCGGTAATAAACGCATCCGAATAGGCATGTGACCGGAAATAGGGATAAAAAATATTGCCGTTAAAAAAAAATTCCGGCCAGGAAAACCCTCTGGTAATTATTGTTTCCGGTAATTCTTTGGCTACCCGATTCAAGGACCAGGTAATTAACAAGCCGTCATAATCGTCAACGATTAAATTGTTGATGTTTTTTACCAGGGGAAAAAAATAAATAATCGTTAAGAAAAGAAAAAAGAGAGAAGCAATAAAGATCCTCTTCATCGGCAATCGGTTATTTGAAAAAGGATATTTTTAAAAACCAAACCGCAATCGCCAAATAAAATGACCAGCTTATAAGCAAGCCGATTACGGTCAGTTTTTTAGGCCGGGCAAAGTCGGGGAAAGAACGCGGAATCAGGCAATAATTCAAACGCCAAAGCAAAGGAATAAAAAGAACAAAAGCAAAAATAGAAATTACCCCGGCAATATTGATCAAAGTTGCCGGCTGTGCCACCAACATTGTCAAACCGGTAACAAAAATCAACCAGCCAAGCCAAAGATAATACCAAAAGCGGAAAGACTTTTCCCTTGCTTTTTTGAAGTTGGCAAAAGTAAAGTCGGCAAACATCCGGGAAACTCCGTCGGCCAAACCCAGCCAGGTATCAACCAAAAAAAGAGCCGCGGCAATCAAAAATAAAATCTTACCCAAATGTCCTAAAGAAACTTCGAAAAATTGAGCCTGAACAACGGCAATTTTCCAACCCGAAGGATATTCGCCTTTCGGATGAAGAATTACCAACCCCAAAAAAGTTGTCAAGCATAAAGTCAGGGTATTCAAAGAAAGAGCGAAAAAATTATCCAGCCGCAAATATCTAAACCAACCCCGCCAATTCTTTCTGTTTTCGGCGGTATCTTCAAAACGATAACCGCTTTCCGGAATAATCTCCGACTTGCCGGTAATCGGGCTGGTTATCCGGCCGAAATACTTCGCCATCCCGACTCCCTTGTCTTTCAACCAATATGAATACATCAAATTTAAAAAGCCGCCCATCCCCGCATAAGCAATAGCAGTTAATAAGTTGGGTGTATCCGCCGGATCCCAATTGGCCGGAAAACGGACGGAAAAAGGATTGAAAATTACTTTTAAAAAAGATCCCAGTTGAGAAAATATTTCCGGCTGGAAAAGAGTAATCAAAAGACCGGCCAATGTTGAAAAAATTACCAGCTTCATTATCTTTTCAATTAATTGGTAGACAACTTTGGAAAAAACCAAGCCAATTGAAAAAACGAAAATCGTCAAATATGCCCAAAACAGCGAACCCAATCTTTCCCCGATATTTTTCGGAAATCCGGTTAAGCTATATAAGGCGGTTCCGCCGGCCGAAGCATAACCGCCAAACCATAAAAAACTGACGAAGGCCAAAAGAAAAAGAAAGAAAGAATATCGACGGTTCGCGCGCTTAAATCCGGCCCAAATTCCCTCTCCGGTCAAAGCCGTATAACGACCGACCTCCTGGTTAACAAAAAACTGTAAAAAACTGGCCGGTAAAATTAATCCCAGAAGAGCAACTCCGTATTTGGCGGCAAAAAAAGGCCACCAGATTAGCTCACCGGATCCCTGGGCAACCGAAGCCCAAATAAATGCCGGACCGATTAAAGTCCAAAGAGGAGGAACTTTGGGAAGTTTCTCGGTTTTTAAATCTTTCATTACCGTAATTATTCAATAATTTCTTCAATCCCGCTATCCAAAGAAGAGGAAACACTCTCCGGAGCCGGCCAATTTACTTTAAAACTTTCCCGGATTGTTTTTTGAGCTTTTTGCCAATAACCGGCCTGGTCAACCGGAGATTCAATCAAAAAGAGAATTCCCCTGTTAACGGCAACTGATAATAATTTCTCCGCCGTGACAATATATTTCCCGTTCATTTCGGCCATAACCGTTTCGTTAACTTGCCAATCCGGCTTTTTATTGCCGGCTAACCATTTTTCCACTGTCGCAAATTGAGTATCTACAACTTTGATAAGCAAAATTTCCCCCGGACGGGAGACATCGGTCAATCTTAAAAAAGAATAGGTTTGGTTATCCTGATTCGCTTCCTCTTCTACGGAAAGTCTGTCGGAGTATTGGAAAGAAAAACCGGCTTCGTCATTGTAGATCTTCAGTTTCTCTTCAACCGAAGGACTTATCTCGGAAGAAAGATTATCTTGTCCAACCGGACTGGAAAAATTCGGTTCGGAAGACTTCTTTATTAAAAAAAATCCGAGCAAACCAATCAGAACCAATCCCAAAACAATTAAAGCTATTAAAAAAAATTTTTTTGACATAATGTCTACCAAAAGTATATCATAGCCTTAATGAAAAAAATCAATTTTCTCCTTTTTGTTTTCTCTTTTACTTTTATCCCGAGCTTGTCGAGGGACTTTTTTATTCCTTTGGTTAAGCCTGTTTTTGCCAAAAAAGTAATCGGTTCCCAAAAGACCGGAACCGCTACTGTTTCTACCAGTATTATTATTTCTCCCCGCTTAAGAAGAGACCGAAAGGCGCTCCAGATTACTTTCTCCAATTTAAACCGAGTTTCTTCTTTCAGCTATGAATTAACCTATTTCGGCAGCGGTATTGATCAGGGAGTTTTCGGCTCCGTTACGCCGAAAGGAGAAAACTCAACCTACCGGGAATTGTTATTCGGCACCTGTTCCCATAATGTCTGCCGTTACCATTCGGGTATCCAAAATATGATTTTTACCGTTACCGCCAATCTTAAGGATGGCCGAAAAATTATAAAAAAATACCGCGTCAAACCTTAGTGAATAGATTTTTCCGTTACTTTTTTTCTCCGATCTTCCTTTTTTGTCTCTCTTCGTTTTTTTTCCTGCGCTTTCTTGGTCAAACTCCCCTAAGAAGTTGGGACGAAGCCTGGTATGCGGAGATCGCCAAAAATATTCTTAAAAACGGCAATTGGTTTCTCTTGCGCTGGAACGGATTGCCTTATTTTGACCATCCACCGCTTGGTTTTTGGCTGACGGCTTTCTCTTTTAGGGTTTTCGGAATAAATGAGATGGCAGCCCGGCTTCCTTCAGCCCTTGCGGGAATCGGATCGGTTCTTTTGATCTTTCTTTTGGGTAAAAATCTTTTTCGCCAAAAAACCGGCTTTTGGGCAGGCATAATTTTATCGACCATGCCCTGGTTTTGGCTCCGTTCAAGAGAAGGCAATTTGGATATTCTCCTGGTTTTTTTTATGCTTTTATCTATTTGGCTAGCCGGTAAAGCAAAAGATAGTCCAAAAGCTTTCTTTTTTCTGCCGCTGGCTTTTGGTTTTGCCCTTTTGACCAAAACCGTTATCGCCTTCGGCTTACTGCCGATCCTATTTTTTATCCTCATTAAATCAAAGACAAAAATTCCCAAAAAATATTTGCTGTTTGCCTTTTTCTGCCTGTTTTTTATCGTTTTTCCCTGGTATCTGATCAATTACCATTACTACGGATTCGCCTTTCTTGATCGGAATATTTTCGTTACCGGGCTGAAGCTTCCCGGATACCAAGCGCTTTTCTCGGCGAAATCAATAAATCAAGCCTTTTCTCTAAAATATTTTATAAATACTTTCGGGCAAATTCAAAACGGAATTTCCCTTTGGTATAAACCTTTTCTGGTAACCTTTTTTCTTTCCGTCATTTTTATCCGGCGCCAATCAGTTTTTGTCCTCTATCTTTGGCTTGTCCCCTATTTGATAATTTTTTCCCTTTCCGCCAAAATTGAATTATGGCATTTGATTATTCTCTATCCGGCAATCGCCTTATCCATCGCTTCTTTTTTATCGTTGACAACGGATTTAGTTATTGGCCGGATTCTTTCTTTCTTCAAGAAAAGCGAAAAAAAATACTCTCTAAAACCTTTTTTAAATTCTTTTTCTTATCTGGTTATGGCCGGTTTTATTCTCTGGAACGGTTCCCGAATTGTTAAGGGCCTTTATAAAGATATCGTTAAAAATAATCCCGTAAACGACGAAATTATTTTGGCCAAAGCAGCCGGCAAATAAAACGCGATAATTTATATTGACGACGATTATTGGCCGGCGGC
>MWCH01000013.1 GCA_002069945.1 Microgenomates group bacterium ADurb.Bin219 | reverse complement strand
TCATCGTTTAAACACCCCCTTTCTTAACTATCGTATTTTACCCGGAAGTGTCCACGATGTCTTTACACTAAACGAACGCTTGACTTTTGGTCTTAAATATTGTATTTTTTGGCCATCGGTCCTAATGGATCAAAGATGCCAAAACCAATCAAAAAAGAAAGAAAATATTCCGACAATTTTTTAGAAGCTTTCCGCGACCTGGGAATTAATGTCAGCGAAGGATTTAAAAATGACGTGGTCAAAAAAACGGCCAATGGGATAGGCGAGACTTTGACTAACGGCATTTTTTTTCCGAATTTGAACAATGGCGGAGAGCAAAAACCGCGCCCTCCGGAATTTTTCCCCGAAACGAATAAAATTCTTAAGCCAACGGAAGCTTATAAAACTCAAGAGAAAGTCCTTTACAGCCGCAAAGACAACGAAATGAAACTCCAGGTTCAAGCCTTACAAAAAGAAATTCAGGATTTGGCCAGGGCTTCCGGTGAATTAAGCAAAGAGGCGGAAATTGCTTCCTTTAATACCACCGATGAAGTCGGAACCTATCATTTGAATTTTTTCCAACAATTAAGAAGCCTTATCCGAGATCTTCGAAATAAAATTCAGGAATCTTCTTTGTGGCTTGGAGAATGGAATAAAAAATCCCAAAAGAAAAATTATTATTGGGGCCAGGCAAAAAAACACGGTTCCAGTTTTATGCTGAACAGCGACCGCCAGGTAGCCACCCAAACCGGATAAATAAACTTCTTCAAAAATGTCTTGTGGGCGATAGAGGAGTCGAACCTCTGACCTTCGCAATGTCAATGCGACGCTCTAACCAACTGAGCTAACCGCCCGAACAAGCTAATTTTACAAAAAGAGAAGAAAAATAACAAGTAAAACCGAATTGTGTGGTAATTGGTCCTTTTCGGTTATGCGATAAAGTCTAAAAAATTAGATTAAAAATTTAATTTTCCCTTTTTCAATTGAAATTTCAAAAGGAATTTTACCCTTGATTTCACCGTCCAATTGCAAACCGGCGCCTGCAGGAGAGTCTATTTTAACATTTTTTACTTTAATTCTCCTAACCAAGCCAAAATCTAAACTTCCGAATAAATGGAAAAATAAAACGGCCAGAAAGTCAATCAAATAATTTTTATGATCAACATAAATTAAATCCAGCCAACCGTCATCTGGACAAATATCCTTTTCCAAAAATAGAGGAAACAAGCGGGTAATCTTCGGTTTCAAATTCAAAACGGTCACCATCGGCGAACGGAAATTTAGCGGTTTTCCTTCAACCGATAATTGATAATCAACCGATCTTAAACGAAAAAGTTCCCGAATTGCCGGCAAATAATAGCTTAATTTCCCCAAAAACTTTTTTTGGTACTGTTTGGCCATTTCTAAAAATTTATGTTCAAACCCCAATCCGACACCCATCAAAAAATAGTCTTCTTTTTCCGAATCATGATACAAGCCCAAATCAAATTCCTTGATTCTTCCTTTAAGCAGGCCCTTAAAACTATTTCGGGAAGAAATCCCGATACTGTTAGCCAAAAAGTTTGCCGTTCCGGTTGGAATAATAAAAATCGGTAAGGAAATTTTTCTCTTGGCCATATATCCGATTGTCTCCGAAACGGTTCCGTCTCCTCCAAGACAAATAACTCCCTTTTTAATTTTGGTTTCCCCGTCTGGAGGGAGAAGACTGATGGGTGTAGGTTTGGAAATCGCCAAAACCCGATAGGTTAATTTATTTTTAAGTAGAAAGTTTTCAAGCTCTTTTAATTTTTTACCGGTAAATCCCTTTCCGGACAAAAGATTGGCAATAATCTGATAATCAAAAGATTCCATTTTATTATTATACATATTTTGATCTAGCTTGACATTTGGTTTATTACTGATAAAATAATTTCAATTAACCTTAAACGTTGAACCGGATTCACCAACCGGGAAGTTTAAGCGCAGTTCAGCGAAATGAACCAAACCAGTTAAACTGGAAAAGTTATAAATTAAGAGTGGAACCGTGGGACAAAAGCCTAGTAAGGCTTATTGACCGCCTCTTTGAAAAGGGCGGTTTTTTGTTTTTAAGAGGCAGGTTTGTGCTAATATTAAAATGGGTAATTACTAAAGGAGATTTCCGTGAAACAAGATAAACAAAAAAAAGAATTAGAAATAATGCGCCACAGTTGCGAGCACGTTCTTCACCAGGCAATGGGAGAACTTTATCCCGGCCTTATGCGGGCAATGGGTCCGGCCACCGAAGAAGGTTTTTATCACGACTTTGATTACCCGGGTAAAATCAACGAATCCGATTTCCCCAAAATTGAAAAAAGAATGAAGGAAATTATTGAATCCGATTTGCCGATTATCGGCCGGGAAATTTCTTTGGCTGAGGCCAAAGAAATTTTTAAAGACAATCCCTATAAAATTGATTGGCTTAAACAAATAGAGGAAAGGGGAGAAAAAATAACCGTTTATTGGACCGGCGAACCCGGTAAGACCGGCTCGGATGTTGATCTTTGCCGCGGACCGCACTTAGAATCTACGGGGAAAATCGGACCCTTTAAGCTTTTGTCTTTAGCGGGTGCCTATTGGCACGGTGACGAAAAAAATAAAATGCTTACCCGGATTTACGGAACCTGCTTTCCGACCCAAAAAGAGCTGGACAATTATCTTTGGCAAATTGAAGAAGCCAAAAAAAGAGACCACCGTAAAATCGGTTCCGAATTAGATCTTTTTTCCATTGATGATTATGTCGGCCCGGGACTGGTTCTTTGGCATCCCAAACTCTCCGTTGTTAGGGAAGAAATTGAACTCTATTGGCGCAAGCAACACCGCCAAAGGGGTTATCAGTATGTTTATACTCCCCACGTCGGCCAGGACAATCTTTGGAAAACTTCCGGCCATTTGGTTTGTTTTAAAGACGGAATGTATCCGCCGATGGCGATGGAATCAAAAAATAAAGACGAAAAGACCTCGTATTATGTCAAGCCGATGAATTGTCCTTTCCACGTCCGTATTTACAAATCAAGAACCCGCAGTTACAAAGAATTGCCAATTCGCTGGTGTGAATTGGGCAGTGTTTACCGGTATGAAGAATCGGGAGTGCTTCACGGAATGTTGAGAGTCCGCGGTTTCACCCAAGACGATGCCCATATCATTTGCCGGGAAGATCAATTTGTCGGCGAAGTAAACGAAATTCTGGATTTTGCCCTTTCGCTAAATAAGGATTTCGGCTTTGATAAACTTAACGTTTATTTATCTACCCGCGATCCGCAAAACAAGGAAAAATATGTCGGCGAAGATCGGATTTGGGACTTAGCCGAAAAGACCTTAAAAGAAATTCTTGATAAAAGAAAAATCAGTTATCAAATTGATGCCGGCGGTGCCAAATTTTACGGTCCGGCAATTGACTTAAAAGCCGTTGATGCTTTGAGTAGAGAATGGCAGGGAACAACCATCCAGTTAGACATGAATTTGCCTTCCCGGTTTGGCATGTCTTATATAGGGGAAGACGGTAAGGAACATCTGCCGGTAATGCTTCACCGAACTCTTTTGGGGTCAATGGAAAGGTTTGTCGGCACTTTGATTGAACATTACGCCGGCGCTTTCCCGGTCTGGCTGGCGCCAATCCAGGCGATTATTATTCCGATTTCCGATAAGGTCGGTCAATACGCTTCATCAATCGCCGAAAAACTAAAAGAAGCCGAAATAAGGGTTGAGCTTGATAGTCGCGATGAAAGAATGCAAGCCAAAATAAGAGACGCCGAAACCCAAAAAATCCCCTATATGATTATTGTCGGCCCCAAAGAAGAAACGGAGAACTTAGTCAATGTCAGAATCCGGGGAGAAAAGGTTCTCGGCCTACTGACGCTGGAAGAATTTATAAAGACTATTAAAGAAGATATTGCGAAAAAAAGGCAAATCTGATAAAATTTTTGCAAAGGGTGGGAAAATATTACCGAATCAATCAATATATTCAAGCTTCAGAAGTGAGAGTAATTTCTGAGGACGGCAAACAAGTAGGCGTAATGCCGATTTTTAATGCCGTCCAGGAAGCGAGAAAAAGAGAAGTTGATTTGATTGAAATCGGCCCCAACGCAGTTCCGCCGGTGTGCAAACTGATGGATTTTAAAAAATTTAAATACCAAGAGGCAAAAAAGGAACGAGAGGCCAAAAAGGGGATAAAAGGAGGCGAACTTAAGGAAATCCGACTGACTCCGTTTATGGCCCAAAACGATTTGGACGTTAGAACTAAAAGAGTCAAAGAGTTTTTGGAAGAAGGAAACAAGGTTCGTTTGACGGTTAGGTTTGTCGGCAGGCAATTGGGTCATAAAGAATTTGGCCAAAAAATTTTGGAAAAAGCAATCCAAAATTTGGACGGAATCGGTCAGCCGGAAAGTCAACCAAAATGGCTTGGTCGAGACTTTTTTGTTATTTTAAACAGAGCTAAACCAAATCAAAAAAAAGATGAAAAAAATGAAAATTCGTAAATCAGTTGCCGACCGATTTAAAATTACTAAATCCGGAAAAGTAATTTATGGCTCCAATTTTGCCAAACATTTGAAATCGGCCAAAAGTCCTTCTCAACTCAGAAGATTAAGAAGGCCCAAAAAATTGGTTAAAGGTTTGAGTAAAAAAGTTAAATTAATGATGGGAAAATAAAAGTTGATTTTTAATTTACAATTTTACCTTAAAAATTAATTTATTTTTTTAAAATATGAGAGTAAAAACAGGCGTTGCCAGAAGACAACATCATAAAAAAATCTTGGACTTGAATAAGGGTTTTCGAATGACGAAAAATCGTTTATTCCAAGTTGCCAACGAAGCGGCGCTTCACGCGGGCCAATATGCCTATGACGGAAGAAAGAACAAAAAAAGAGATTTTCGAAGGCTTTGGATCATAAGAATAAACGGAGCCCTTTCTCAATCCGAAATTTCCTACAGCCGCTTTATCACATTGCTTAAAAAAGCCAAGGTTGAACTTGACCGGAAAATTTTGGCGATTATCGCCGCCGAGGATCCCCAAACATTTCAAAAGATCGTTAAGGAAATCAAATAAATCGAATTTTCCCTCTTGACACCCCATTTTCTTTTTTGTATAAACAACTACATGCGAGAACCAACCTCGGCCCTATTATCAGGCTTTATATTTTTTAGAAGCTACTATTGAAGGGGAGGTTGGTTTTGGCGTATTTAGGGCTCCCCAAAAGGGAGTTTTTTTATTTTTAGCGGAATAAGTCAATAAAAGTCTAAATAAAATTGAATTGAAACTGTGCTAATATTAAATCGATATAAATATGGCCGAAAAAATCATCAATTTAAAAAATGAGGCAATCGGTAATATACTTGAAGCCAAAGACGAAAAAGAGCTGGAAAGGTTGAAGATTCTTTATCTTGGCCGTTCGGGAAAAATTAATCAGTTAACCAAAGAATTCCCCCATTTTTCTCCCGAAGAAAAAATAAAAGCCGGCCGGCAATTGAACGAAACCAAAAAAGCGATTGAAGAAGCCCTGGAAAATCAACTATCAGCTGTAAGCAACCAGTTATCAGCCAAAGAAGAATGGTTTGACGTTACCGAACCGTCAATAAAGCCCAAAATCGGTCATCTGCATCTTTTGACCGAAGCGATTCGGGAAATTTCCTCAGTTTTTGAAAAAATAGGTTTTGTCCGGGTCCGCTATCCGGAAGTTGAATGGGACTGGTATGCTTTTGAGGGCCTGAATATGCCCTCTACCCATCCGGCCCGTGACGATTTTGAAAGTTTCTTTGTGGACACACCAGCTCACCCGAAATTGGGCCGGATGACTTTAACTCCTCACACATCCAACGGCCAATTAAGGGAAATGGAAAGAATCAAGCCACCGATAAGAATGATCAATATTGCCCGCTGTCATCGTCCCAACTGGGATATTACCCATACGCCAACATTCCACCAATTTGAAGGCTTGGTTATTGATAAGGGAATCAATATTTCCCACCTGAAGGGAATTTTTGATTATTTCGCCGTTAATTTCTTCGGCAAGGATCGCCGAACCAGATTGCGACCTTTTCATTTTCAATTCACCGAACCTTCCTTCGAGGTTGATATTAATTGCCCCTTATGCCTGGGCAAAGGTTGCCGGACCTGCAAATCCGGCTGGATGGAACTGGGCGGATCCGGAATGGTTCATCCGCGAGTTTTGGAAAACGGCGGGCTTGACCCGAATATTTATTCCGGATTTGCTTTTGGCTGGGGGGTGGAAAGAACCTACATCATGCGCTCCGGTTTAAAGTTGGGCGATATCAGGCCGCTTTACGAAAGCGATTTAAGGTTTATTAATCAGTTTTGACTTAAGAAGTGAGAGGCTTGATGTAAGAATTATGAATATTTTAGTACCCATCTCATGGCTTAAGGACTTTTTAAAAACCGAGGCTTCGGCGGAAAAAATTGCCGAAACCCTTTCTTTGTGCAGCCAGTCGGTAGAAAGAATTCACAAGGTCGGTAAAGAAGAAGTGCTCGATATTGAAATTACCGTTAACCGTTACGATTGCCTTTCCGTTATCGGTTTGGCGCGGGAAGCGGCTGCCATTTTGCCCCAATTCGGCATCAAAGCCAATTTTTTACCTCCTAAAATTCCCTTGTTTCCGGAAAGTTCAGGCGCCAAAAATTTCTTGGACGTAAAAATTACCGATCCCTCAATTTGCCCCCGTTTTACGGCCGTTCTTCTTGATGAAGTCAAGGTCGGTCCTTCGCCAAAATGGTTAAGGGAAAGACTGAATCTGGTCAATATCCGTTCGTTAAACAACGTGGTTGATATCTCCAACTATTTGATGATGGAAACCGGCCAGCCGATTCATACCTTTGATTTTGACAAAATCAAAAAACAAAAAATGGTGATGCGTCTTTCTAAAAAAGGAGAGAAAGTCGTTACTTTGGACACAGCGGAAAGAATTTTTTCCGGCGGCGATATTGTAATTGAAGACGGCGAGGGAAGACTGATAGATCTTTGCGGGATTATGGGCGGTAAAAACAGCGAGATTGACGAAGGAACCAAAAGAGTCTTGTTTTTTGTCCAAGCTTACGATCCGGTCAGAATTCGGAAAACTTCCATGTCTCTTGGCTTGAGAACCGAAGCGGCGATGCGTTTTGAGCGCGGAATAGATCTTGAGGGAATTATTCCGGTAATTAATCGGGGAGTTTCCTTGATGTCCCAATTGGCCGGAGGAAAGGTCACCGGAAAAATGATTGATATCTATCCCCAAAAACAAGTAACGGAAAAAATCTCCTTGGATTTTGACTTTGTCGGCGAGCGACTGGGGGTTAATCTTCCCGCAAAAGAAATCCTGAAAATTTTAAAAGACTTGGGTTTTTCCGTCATAAAGGAAAATGCAAAAGGGGCGGTTCTTAACGTGCCCAGTTGGAGAGCCAAAGACATTAAAATCAAGGAGGATGTTTTGGAAGAAGTTGCCCGAATTTACGGCTATTTCCGTCTTCCCAGCCTGCTTCCGCCCTTGACAACCGAATTTGTTCTTTCTCCACAACCGGCGCCCAAAAAAGGAACCATAAATCCCAGCTTTAAATGGGAAGAAAGAATTAAAGATTTACTTAAGGCTTTTAGCTTTTCGGAAACATATAATTTTTCTTTTGTTTCGGAAAAAGACCTTGAGCGTTGCCTATTAAAAAAAGAAGACCATCTTAAGTTGGCCAACCCTTTAACCAGCGACCTTGAATATTTGCGCCTTTCTCTCTTCCCGTCTCTTTTACAAGCTTGGTTAAAAAACCAAGCCAATTTTTCCCAAATAAAAATTTTTGAAATGGCTAATTGTTATTGGCCCAAAAAGAATGACCTTCCCGAGGAAAAGATGAAAGCCGCTCTTTTAACCAACGAGGAAAACTTCCGTTTACTTAAGGGTTTGCTAGAAGAAATTTTAATTGAACTGGGAATTTCCGGTTTGACTTTTAGCCTACTTGACGAAAGCCAAAACGACGAAACCAATATCTTTTGGCAAAAGAACAAAAGCGCGACCGTTAAAAAGGGCGGGCAGCTGCTGGCAACAATGGGCGAAATCAATAAAAAGATTTTAAACAATTATCAAATCAAAACTCCCGTTTTCGGTTTGGAACTGGAAATGGCAGCAATTTCCTCTTTGGCCAACAACGATAAAACCTTTAATCCCATACCGGAATTTCCGCCGATTATTGAAGACCTCTCTTTTGTTTTCCCCGAAAAAACTGCGATCGGAGAAGTAATATCCCTGATAAAAAATATTAATCCGCTCGTCGGCAAAATTGAATTAATTGATTCTTTTAAGGAAACCAAAACTTTTCGCCTTATTTACCAGGATCTTAAAGGAAACCTTACCGACAAAGAAATAAAACCGGTCAGGGAAAAAATCATTGAATCTCTGGAGAAAAAAGGGATCAAACTTAAAAACAAATAACTAAGGGGTTGGCGTTGGCGAAAGAGTAAAGACTGTCGGCGAGGGTAATGGAGTAGGGGTCGGAACAACATAATCCCAGGGGACATTAACGCCAATTTTAATTTCTTTCTCTCCCAGCCCTCCCTTATTATCATGAACTCTAACTTTGATCGTATGAGTGCCTTCGTTAAGATTCAGGTCGCGCTCATAGGGAGTTGAGGTAAAGGTCTCCTTTGTTTGACCGTCAACCAAAATTTCAATTTTTACCACTTCATTTACCAAAATCGGCTCAATCTTTACGGTAAATTTTTTATTGACCTGGGAATGGTCTCCGGGCTCGTTTATCCTGACTTCAATTTGATTCTCCGACTCGCACATTTGGGTCGGCGGATGGTATTTTCCGTCAGTTTGCTGAGAAACCCAACGATCAATCGCTTCCTGCCAACGGTTCGGCCCTCCTTCGCTGGCGGTCGGATCATCTTCTTTAAAAACAAAGTATTCTTTTTCTTCGTAATCTCCCCTGGCCAAATCTACGGGAGTGGCAATTTTTCCGGAAGCCTTGCAAACTTTCATTTTCAAATGGACCGGATCGTCTTCGTGAGGTTCCGTCCCACTGATAAAATACTCCGTTTTCGTCGGAAAGCCGTCGTGCGAACGATATCCGGATACTTCATCTACTTCCGCCGTAACAATCTCTTCGGGAACCTGAAAATCAACCACTGGCTTTTCTTTTAAGAACTCCAAAATAATTTTCCGCCAAATCGGCGCGGCTCCGGAAATTCCGGAAGCCAATTGCTTCATTTGGGAATTGTCATTATTGCCAACCCATACCCCCACAATTACCTGCGGTGTCCAACCGATTGTCCAATTATCTCTTTTATCATTAGTCGTTCCGGTTTT
>MWCH01000012.1 GCA_002069945.1 Microgenomates group bacterium ADurb.Bin219 | reverse complement strand
ATATCCTGCTCCGGAAACACCGGTTACACCCTGAACGCCGGTTTCACCCACTGTTCCGCTGATGCCGGTAACACCCGTGACTCCAGAAATACCGGTAACACCGGTAACTCCCTCGCCGG
The DNA here is from genome assembly GCA_002069945.1 of Microgenomates group bacterium ADurb.Bin219. Taxonomy (GTDB): domain Bacteria; phylum Patescibacteriota; class Microgenomatia; order UM-FILTER-40-11; family UM-FILTER-40-11; genus MWCH01. The sequence continues at coordinate 27,931 of MWCH01000012.1, read as the reverse complement.
TCGGGCCGGTAACTCCGGTAATCCCCTGAAGACCTTGGCCTCCGGTCATTCCCGTAACTCCGGTAACTCCGGCTCCGGTTGGACCGGTAGCGCCGGTCACTCCGGTAATTCCTTGAACCCCGGTAATTCCCGTAACGCCGGTAACCCCAGCTCCTGTTGCCCCGGCCGGACCGGTTTCTCCGGTAACTCCGGAAGGACCGGTAGCACCGGTTGTTCCCGTGATACCGGTCACTCCGCCCCCTGTCGGTCCAGTAATCCCTGTCACCCCTTGAACTCCAGCGGCGCCGCTAACTCCAGTAATGCCCGTCACACCGCCTCCAGTCATTCCGGTTACCCCGGTAATTCCGGTAACGCCGTTAACCCCTGCTGATCCGGCCGAACCCGCAGAGCCGGCCGATCCGGCAGCCCCGCTGGCACCGGTAACGCCGGTAACTCCCTTCGCGCCATCACCAATAATTCCCGTTATTGACTGAACAGAAGTTGAAACCTGAATATTTCCCTGGCTGACTTCCCTGCCAACGATTTCTTTCACTTTGGCGGTTATTAATTGCTGCAAATAATCCAAAATATTAGCCGATGTTGCCGTAGAAACAGAAATATCAGCTCCGCCAAAACTCCAAAGACCTTTTCCAGTGTCAAAAACCGGCTCAGGGAAACCATCAAGCGTCAAAGAGTCTGAACCGGCCAAATTCTCCGATTCCTCGCCCAAAACACTACTTGAACGAAAAGCAATCTTGTTGTTCCCATAAAGAGAAAGGGCGTTGGCGGCAATAATGGTCTGAACTTCCGAAGACTTTTCCGCCCCCATTACGACGGAAAGAATCTTAACCCGATTGTTCTCCAAAACCTCTCCTCCGATAATATGGCCCGAGGAATATGTTTGGCCCAAAAAAGTGCCAACCAAATTGGATCCAACTACTTTTCCTTCAAAAATTTTTAAAGGAACTTTTTGACCATTGTCCAACTCCAAACCGACGACCATTCTGTCAATAATTACCGCGGTTGTTTTCTCGCCGTCTTTTAAATAGTAGGGTTCAATCAATCCGTCGGAGAAAAAACCGATCCCGTAATCACCGGAAAGAAACTCAATTTTGGCCTGATCAATGTAAGAGTTAAGGGAGTTTGATTTAACTTCTCCGTTAACTATTTTATAACTAGAAAACGAGCCGTTGGGCAAGGAAACCAAGCCAAAAACACCTTCCTGAATTTTCGCTTCGGAGAGCTTGGAAATGTCCAGATACCCCGACAGTTTTTTAGCGTTTTTCTCAATTTCCAAAGATCGCTGCCAATCCGTGAGCCTTAATCGTCTTTGAAAAATCACCGTCAATAAGCTTAGATACAGAAAAACTACGACAACAGCTAAAATTACCAGCGAAAAGGTAGTTGTAAGCGGAAAAAAGCGGTTTTTTTTCATTTCTGCTTTTCAAGGGAGCAAGTTTGCATAATTAGGCTAAGATTCAAAACCACAACCGCAATAAAGATAGAAGCAGTAATCACCACGTAAAGATAGAAAAGGTCGCTTAAGGGTTGTTCTGCTTTTAATCCCCAACCGACTGAAGGAATTGACCGAAAAACCTGATAAACCAATTCGCCTTTTTCATTATAACCGACCTCTCCCCAATCTTGCCCGATTAAGGTTTTTTCTATCTGCGCACCTTTACTGGAACTTAAAAGAAATTCTTTATCTTCGTTAATCAAGTAATTACCCAAATTATCAATTACTTCAAAACTACCGCTTTTCGCAAATTTAATCCTCTCCAAACTATTTTCCAATTCCGTTAGGTCCAAAGATCCGGCTAAGACGCCAAGAGTATCTTCTCCGTTTTCCTTAACAACCGGAGCCGCCATAACTAAGATCGCCGGAATCTGAGGAAAATTAATTTTTGGCTTTAAAGCTTCGGTTAAGTAAAAATTTGCGCCTTGGACAATTTTCTTAAAATAATCGCGTTCCGAAATGTCCAAATTTTCAAAATCCCGGTTGTAGGGATAGGCTTCAATAACCTTTCCCTGAAGATCAGTAAAATACAACCTCAAAAAATAAGAACCGGAAGTAGAATAAAAAGTTTTTAAAACGGAGGCGGATTTTTCCCGATTAAAATCTTTTCTCTCAAAAAGATCAATCAAGCTTTGATCCTGGGAAAAAACGATTATTTTTTGCTGTGCGTCTCTCAATAAATAATCAACCATCGCCGCGCCGCTGTCTGCTTTCCTGCCCAATTCCGTCAGAATATATTCGCCGACAACAGAATTTACCTGAAAAGTTAAAAAGGCACCAATGGCTAATAATATTGAAGTAATTATCAGACTTTTTACTTTTCCTTCTGCTGTTAAAATCATCCTTCTGTTAATCCCTTCCCAAAAGGGAGCGATTAAAGCCAGGGCGATAAAAAACCCAGAAAAAATTAACCGATTAACAAAAAGGTATCCCTGATTAAACGAAAATAAGGTAAAGAGAAACCAGGCAACAGAAAAAAGTAAAAACGGCAAAAATTTATTAAACAGCCGCTCCTTCTTTAAAGAAAACCAACTTACAATCATTAAGAATAAAGAAGTTAACAGCCAAAATGCTTTGACAGCCAAACGATGAAAGGAGAGTAAAACCAAAAAATCTGATCCGAAACGATCAGGCCAACGAAGCATAACTACCGTGAGAGAAATCGTCAATAAATTAATCATCGCCAAAAACTTATCGTATTCGCGATCGGAAACGATCAGATAAGAAAGAAGAAGAAGAACCAAGGCGGCTGTTTCCAGGGCCACAATCACCTCTCCCGAACGGCAAAAGACCGAAAAACTGAAACCAAAAACACTTGCAAGAAGTAAATGAACGATTGTTAAAATAATTTTTTTATCGCCAAAAAAGATCTTGGCCAAAAGAGCCAAAATACCGGATAAAATCAATAAATATTTCAATATCTCCGGATAGATAACAATCCCTGTCCCCAAAGAAGAAAAGCTTCTAACCGGAAAAACGAAGAAACAAATACCTAAGACAATCGCCAAAACACTGGCCATCCAATAGGCTAAAGTCGGTGAAAAAAATAAATGGGAAGTATCCGGCAAAAGGAAGGAACGTAAATTTCTGGGTGGTAAATCGGTGCTTTCTTCCGACTGGGAAGCAGAAAAAGTCGATTGGCCAATCTCTTTGGTCTCGGAAGTAGGCACGGCCGAAACCGTTGCGGAAGAAGGAACCTCCAACCCTTTAATTTTTAATAACCGGGCGACTTCTGATTCGGGAATCCGGAAGCGACCCTCTTCGCCCAACCTGGTTGATTGGATTTTTCCTTCGTTTACGTATTTGTAAACCGTATTGGTAGAAAAACCCAATAACCGGGCAACTTCTTTAATTGTAAAGGTTTTATTTGATTGATTAGCTTCCATGGGCAGTTTTTTTACAAGTTTTTACTAGTACTTACAATGAGATCACTTTTATAGTAGAAACTTTAATTAACATCGTCTCACCCACAAAATATGCTTGTCAAGAGCCATTTATATCCCTATAACCAAAATCAACAAATTTATAAGATATTTTTTATCAATCAAATCGAATTTTGAGCAAAAAATTGCTTCAATCCACCAATCCTTCTCTTGTAAACGGCAAATTTTTAGATAAAAAGCTTAATCATATTTATCCATCAATAATATATTTAATATGCTTAAATATATAAATAAATATCATTAACCTATAAAATTATCAGCCGTCTGCCTTCTCTAAAAAGAAATACTGTTTGTTCTTAAAATGGCAAAATTTTTATGATATACTTTCTTCTGTTCGAAAAATCTTTAAGGGTTTTGCTGAGGTAGCTCAGTTGGCAGAGCGCGTCTTTGGTAAAGACGAGGTCACGGGTCCGATTCCCGTCCTCAGCTCAAAAGCAAAATCAAACTTGCTCTTCCCCTCCTTGGAGATAAAACCTTGCAAAGTCAAATCTCCCCTTCCTTTTTTTAAAAAAGATTGTTAAAATAACAAAGTGTGTTTACCGAAGTGCTCAGGTTAAACTAAAAGGAGTCGAAAGATGGCAAAAAAAGGAGAAAGAAATTTTATCGCTTTTGTCTGTTCTGTTTGCAAAAGCCAAAATTATATCAGCGAGAAAAACAAAACCAACACTCCTGATAAAATTACGGTAAAAAAATTCTGCAAGAAGTGCCGAAAAGTTACCGACCATAAAGAAACAACTAAACTTAAGTAATCAAGTTGCGATCTCTTTATCTCGTTAGCTCGTTACTTCGCAAATGAAAAGAACTCTTCGTCCAATTTTAACCGGATTGGGCTTTTATTTTTTTATTCGTGCCTTAATAAAAACACTTACTCGTGACCGGAAAACCTGGTTGGGTTTTAAGTATTTAATAGGTCAGGGAATTGAAATCGGCGCCCTAAACGCTCCTTTGGCCACTCTGCCTTGGGTTAAAGTTGACTATCTTGACCGTTTAACCGCCCCCCCACTGCGCCGGCAATATCCGGAACTTGAAACTTATCCGTTAGTGCCGGTTGATATTCTTGATGACGGCGAATCTTTAAAAACCGTAAAAATAATTCTCAGGATTTTATTATCGCCCATCATTTTCTGGAACATTGTCAAGATCCGATCGGAACAATCAATCGTCAATTACAAGTTCTGAAACAATCAGGAATTCTTTACCTGGTAATTCCCGATTGCCGTTTCAATGTTGACGCCGGTATTCTCCCAACCACCCTCGCCCACTTAATTAAAGACCGTCAAAAAGGACCAAAAAATTCCTATCGCCGTCATATCTACGACTGGGCTTTCTTTGTTGACAAAAAACAAAACCGGGAATTATCAAACCATATCAATAGATTAATAAAGATAAACTATAGTATCCACTTTCACCAGTGGACGGAAAAGGAATTAAAAGAGTTTTTTGCTTATGTACAAAGAAGTCTAAAAATTCCTTTTACTTTAAAAGAATTCATCTCCAAGAAAAAAGAATATCTTGTTGTTATTCAAAAAGAAAATAACAAAGTAATAGAGTAAAAGAAATTTACTCTTGTTCTAAACCCTAACCCCTCTTGCTCTTGTTTCTGCTAAAAGGTAGTATGTTTATATTGGTATGCGACTGGAAAAACAAAGACAACTTTTTAAAAATAAGCAGTTTACTTATCTTTTAGGTGAACAGGTTCTGACCCAGTTTTCTTACAGTTTAGTCAGTTTTTCCTCCGTTATTACCGTTTTTAAATTAACCAAGTCCAATTTTTCCGTCGGCATTCTTTTGCTTTGTTTTTATCTTCCTTCAATTTTTACGGCGATGCTGGCCGGCATGGTTTCCGACCACTTTCACCGGAAAAAAATTCTGACCGTGACCAATATTATTTGGGCCAGTTTAGTCGTGGTTATGGCTTTTACGCGCAACAACTATTGGCTATTTTTACTGATAACGATTTTAATCCAAATCACGGATGAATTTTTCCAAAATGCCAATGCTGCCACGATTCCGATGGTGGTTGAAGAAAAAAATCTGATTTCCGCCAATACCATTTTTTCCTTAACCAATTATCTCTGCCTGATTGTCGGCTCAATCAGTGTCGGCTTGTTAATCCGCTTTTTTTCTCCGGCCGCCCCCTTTTTAACCGCCTCTTTGCTTGTCTATCTAGCCGCCTTTATTGTTTCCCGCCTCAGCTTTCAGCAAAAAATCGTGATGATGCCGAAAAACAAGGAAGTAATTGCCCATATCAAAGAACAAATCAAACAAGGATGGCAATTTATCAGAGAAAGCAAAATGATTTCCCTGTTGGTGACTTTCGTTGCTTCTTTAACGGCCCTCCAAGGCCTGGTAATGGCAATCTCGCCGGGGTATGTGGAAAATGTCCTTGGTATTGAAGCCAGCGATGCCAGTTTTGTTTTTGTTCTGCCTTTGGGAATCGGTTTGCTTTCCGCCGGCTATTTTCTGGGCCGTTTCGGCAAACGCTTCCGCAAAATTGAATTAATCCGCAAAGGAATGGTTTTGGTCGGTTTGGGACTTTTGTTCCTGGCTCTAATTCCCAAATCCAGCCGGGTTGCCGATTTTGCCAAAAAAACTTATCATTTTGAATCGCTTTTACATACTTCGCTACCTTTAGCTTCAGTTATCCTTTTTTTGGGCTTCGGCGGCGCTTTGGTCTTTGTTCCCGCTTATACTTCCCTTCAGGAAAATATTCCCGACCAATTAAGAGGCCGTGTTTTAAGCACCGCGACAATGTTGACTCAAATCGCCAGTGCTTTTTTAATTCTTTCCTCCGGCTTTATCGCCGATAAAATCGGCTTTTTCCCGATTTTGCTTACCCTTTCTCTGGCCGGCCTTTTCTTTGGTCTTTTTTCCCGGAAGATTTTAGTGGAAACGAAAGTTTTAGAAAAGTAGTTACTCCCTTACTTAATTATCTGGTGTTCTTTGCCTTTAAAGTCTTTATAGGAAGATAGGTCAAACTGCCAAAAATTAAGCGGAACAGGAATCTTGCCGGAGCCGTTAGGCGCGTCAATAACATATAGAGGATAAGCCAAACCGGAAAGTTTTTTTCTCAATTCGGTCATTATGGCGACTTCTTTTTCCGGTTCAACCCAAAAATCCTCGCTGCCCGCTACCGGATCGCAACGAAAAATATAATAAGGTTTGACGCCGATTTCCACCAACCGACCGAATAATTCCTCCAAAACCTCTACTTTATCGTTTACCCCTTTTAAAAAGACGCTTTGGGAAAATAAAATCGCCCCGGTTTTTCTTAATTTTTGTATAACACTAACAGTTTCCGGAGAAATTTCGTCCGGGTGCTCAAAATGGATCATCAAATAAAGCGGCTGTTTAACTTTTTGGAAAGCGTTTAGCAAATCCTCCTTAACCAAGGACGGATCGGAAACCGGCACCCTTGTCCCGACGCGGATAATTTTAATTTGGGGCAATTCGGAAAATTTTGCTAAAGCTTTCTTTAAAACCGAAGGCGCCACCAAAGGATCGCCACCGCTTAAAATCACTTCTTTGATTTCCCGATGCTTTTTCAAATAGTCAACTATCCGGGTTAAGTCCCCTTCTCCGATTTTTCCTTTTTCAATTTCCGAAACACTTCTCTGCCGGGTGCAAAAACGGCAATAAGCGGCGCAAGCCATCGTCAATAAAACCAAAGCCCGATTGCCGTATTTATGAACCAGGCCCTTAACCGGCATAAATTCTTCCTCAATCAAAGGATCTATAAAAGCTTGGGGCCGGTTTTCTTGATCCGGAGAAGAAATAATCGGGCAAGGCAGGAAAGAAAACTGGCGTTTGATCTCCGGCGATTTTTGCGACAGTTTTTCCAAATGGCTAGAAATTTTACAGGCTAACATGGTTCTATCAAAATGATAAAGGAGGAGACAATCTTGTCAATAAGCTCTTTTAGCTTTATTTTTTTAAAAAATTTAGCCTGAGAAAAAAAACTCCAGCTTTATTTTTTTAATTTTAAAAAGGAAGAAAAGAAAGGCTTAATTTTAAGGAAGAGAGTTAAAAACCTGCTCTGGTGAGGGCAAATCGCTCCTGTCACGCAAACTTTCCCAACTGGCCAATAAAATTGTCTGCAATTGGACCATCTCACATTCCGGTAAATCGTTTCCTTTTTCAATAACCTCCAGGGTACTTCTTAAATTGTGAACCGATTTTAAAATATCGTGGCCATCAATTTCTTCCAGGAATTGTTGACCGGTTCCCCGGCTAACCGCCTGTAAGAGACCGTAAAACTGGCGGTAAACCATTCTTTCGGTCCTTGTTCCGCCGGAAACTCTGACCGTAACCTTTTCTCCCTTGACCGAAATGCCCAACTCCTGACCTCGACTTCCCATTCGCAAAAAAGAATCCTTATCGACTCTTAAAACAATCGCGGCCCGATTAAGGTCCATCGTTACCAAACTGCCGGTCTCTCCTTGACGGATAATTTCCACCATCTTCAAACGGCTTCCTTCTGCTTGAGACATTAAGGATTGACTTTTCCTTTCGGGTAACATACCTTGATTATTAATAAGTCTTTTCTGTATATATTTTAACTTATCAATTCAAGCAGAAAAGCTTTTTGCACTTTTAACTTTAAACTTTAAATTTTTAACTTTGCGCGGGGCGCTTTGAACCCTGAACTTCTAACTAACAACAATAAAGTAAGAAAACTTTATGGGGAGTTGCGAAAGAGGGCCTTATCGGAACGGAGAATCAAACTCGCCTTTCCGCCAGACCGTTTTTGATTTTGATACTGACGGTAAGGTTTTTTTCTCACCTCAAGAAGTTTTACTTAAAGCTCCCTCCAAGGGTTATTTGATTGCTTCCGCTTCTAAAATTGAAGCCAGTTTGGGAAATGAAGAACCGGAAGAATGTTTAGACAAAACCGCCCTGCTGGAAAAGGCAGTCAGAATTCATTTTGGCATAACGAGCCATGCCTTTTATACCCTTTCGGCCGCCGCGACCCTCGTTGCCGGCCACAACCCGAATCCCCGATGGAAAGAAAGTTGTTTAACCCGTCTTTTACAAACCTGGAAACCGGCAGAAGTAAGCAAGGCAACCCAAATTTTGCAAGAGCAGGGCCGTTTCGTCAACCAATATGATTACCAAAACCTTTGGCGGATTTTGGAACAACGGATGTTTGCACAACCGCCCTTTTCCGCCAATATGCCTCTTAGTTGGACTTATCCTTCTTCCGGCGACAGACTTCCATCACCCCAGGAAATCGGTGAAGAATGGCAAAAACAAGGACTTTCAGAATACGGAAGCAGATTTGCCACCGCCTGTTTAAAGTTGGAGAGAGAAACCGCCGGATCTGAATTTTCTCCCTGGAACCTGAGGGCCAATTATTTTGAACTAAGCGCAATCTTGATGATTAAAACTATTGACCCGCCAATTAAATTGATTGTTCCCGTCAGACTTGACCAGCTTTATTATCAACCCCAAAATAACGCTTTTGAACCGGTTGTTTATGATCTGAAAACCCGTTTGCCTTTAGATTATCAAAGCCACCCGATCAAAAGACCTTCTTTGGCCGTTTTTCTTTATCGTTTGGCCGCGGAAAGAATGAACCGTTCCGATTGGCCCAGCGCCGAAAGCCCAATCATTTATCTTGACGATAACGATTTCTCTCTGGCCGTTAATAACGAAAGGAAAAATTGTTTTCCCGAAGAAAACCGGCCGCCGCGGGTTTTCTTCAGAACTTTTACCGGCCAAACAACCGAAATCGTTACCCGCGAGGTTGACCCGGACGAAGACTGGCGGGAAAAACTTTTGCCTCTTTTATACCAAGCCCAGGAAAAACTTAAGCAAAAAGTTTGAAAAAGAGGAGTAAAATTAATAAATGGCAACTTTATACCTTGTTTCTACTCCGATCGGCAATTTGGATGACATTACCTTAAGGGCTTTGAAAATATTGGCTGATGTTCCTGTCATTGCTTGCGAAGATACCCGAAAAACCGGCCAATTGTTAAATCACCACCAATTAAAAAGAAAACAGGAACTGATTTCCTACTTTGAAGGCAACGAAATAGCCAGAATCCCCTTAATTTTGGCCAAACTGAGCGAAGGCTCGGATGTCGCTCTGGTCACCAATGCCGGCACTCCCAGCGTTTCCGACCCGGGTTTTAAATTGGTAAGGGCGGCTCTTGGCGCCGGAATTAAAGTTATTCCTGTCCCCGGTCCTTCAGCGGTTTTGGCTGCCGTAACCGCTGCCGGCTTGCCGACTGACAGGTTCCTTTTTCTGGGTTTTTTGCCCAAAAAATCCGGCCATCGCCAAAAATATCTTTCGGAAAATCTCAAACCCAATTTGACCACCGTTATTTATCTTTCTCCCTATCGGTTGCTTCAAGAGCTAGACGACTTAAATCAAATCGCACCGGAAGCAAACGCCGTTCTTTTTCGCGAACTGACAAAAGTTTTTGAAGAAAGTTTAAGGGGAAAAATCTCCGACCTGCTTAACCGTTTAAAAAAAGAAAAAATCAAAGGAGAGTTTACCCTGGTAGTAAATTTGGATAAAGAATAAAAGATTATTGCCCTATCGCCTACCCCCTTGCCTCAAAACTAAGCTTGTGATAAAATTTCTTTTATGGCAGTTTCGGCGGGTAAGTTTATCAAAGAAGTAAAAACCGAATTAAAACAGGTAACCTGGCCAACCAAGCAGGAAGTTATCCGGATGACCACGGCGGTAATCGCCATTTCCCTGGTTGCCGGCATTTATCTCGGTCTGCTTGATTTTGGGTTTACCAAACTGATAGAGTTAATTGTTAAAAAATAAAAATGAGCAAGAAAAATAAAAAGAAGGAGCTTCAAGCCGGTAAAGAACCAGAAAAGAAAGCCGAAGAGGTAATTACTCCTCCCGGGAATAAACCTTTTGAAAACCATATCGTCATCACCAAGTCCGAAGATTCCCGGGCAAAATGGTATGTTGTTCATACCTATTCCGGTCATGAGGTCAAAGTTCTTTCCTCTTTAAGGCAAAGGGTGGCGGCGATGAAACTGGAGCAAAAAATTCTGGAGGCTCTTATCCCAACCCAGGAAAGAATTCAAATCAGAGCCGGCCGGAAACACCAAATTACGGAAAAAATGTTCCCCGGTTATTTGTTGGTCAGAATGATTTTGGACGACGAATCCTGGTTGGCCGTCAGAACCACGGAAGGCGTCACCGGCTTTATCGGCGTCGGTAACAAACCGACCCCAATCGCCGACAACGAGGTCGAGGTTATCGAAAAATTCATGGCGATGGAAGCGCCGAAATTCAAAGCGAAATTTACGGTTGGCGAAGCGGTTAAAATCGTTGATGGTCCTTTCGCCGAGTTTTTGGGCTCAATTGAATCAATTGATGAAGAAAGAGGCAAGGTCAAAGTCCTTGTTTCCATATTTGGAAGAGAAACACCAGTTGAATTAGACTTTTTACAAGTTAAAAAAATATAAACATGGAGCGAGAGAGGACAGAGGTTAGAGCAAGAAAAAATCTGACTTTTACTCTGTTCTCTTTTACTCTTTTACTCTAAGAACATGGCCAAAAAAGTTAAAACAATTTTAAAATTAAATTTACCGGCCGGCGAAGCAACGCCGGCGCCTCCGGTTGGGCCGGCTTTGGGTCAACACGGCTTGCCGATTATGGATTTTGTCAAAAGCTACAACGAAAAAACGGCGGCCTTAAAAGGTAATATTATTCCGGCCGTGATCACAGTTTATGAAGACAGAACCTTTTCTTTTATCACCAAACTGCCGCCGGTCTCGGCCATGATCAAAAAAACCCTGCGTCTGGAAAGAGGCAGCCAAAAAACAGGCACCGAACAAGTCGGTATTTTGACCAAAGACCTGATTGAACAAATTGCCAAAGAAAAAATGAAGGATTTAAATACCGAAGATTTGGAAATGGCCAAAAGAATCGTGGCCGGAACCGCCAGAAGCATGGGAGTCAAAACTGAATAAATCTTAAAAGTTAAATTTTAAAACTTAAAACCAAAACTAAAAACTTTAAAGATTCCAGATCAGGATTTAACATTTAACATTTACGTTTTAAGATTAAGCAACTAAAAGGAGCGCTCATGGGAAAAAAGAAAATTGCCGTAACCGGCAAAGAAACAAAAAAACAACCCAAGGAAAAGACTAAAAAATCGGCCAAAGCGCCGGGTCTGGGCGGTGGCCAAAGACTGAAGGACATGTCGGCAACGGCAACGATCATTGAAGAGCCAGTTTTGGCAGAAGTATTTACGGAAGAAACCGTATCAAAAGTTGCAAAGGCGCCAAAGATAAAGAAGGTAAGAGGTAAAAAATATCTGGAGGCGAAAAAAATGATTGATCAAACAAAATTATATCCAATTGAAGAAGCGGTTAAATTGGCCAAAAAAACTTCCGCCTCCAAGTTCGGCGGTTCAATTGAAGTCCACTTTAACGTCAACAAAAAAGGTCTAAACGGCGAAGCCCAACTCCCCTATTTAAAAGGCAAAGAGAAAAAAGTCGTCGTTTTCAATCCGGAGATTTTGGAAGAAATTAAAGCCGGAAAGTTAAATTTTGATCTTTTACTGGCAACTCCGGCGGATATGGGCAAGCTTGTTCCTTTTGCCAAAATTCTCGGACCAAAAGGGCTGATGCCCAATCCAAAAAACGGCACGATCGTCCCCGACCCGGAAAAAGCCAAAGAAAAATTTTCCCAGCCGAAATTTACTTTTAAAACCGAGCCTGATTTTCCTTTAATTCATACAATAATCGGCAAATTTGATCAAAAAGACGAGGAATTGGTCGCCAACTTTGCCGCTTTGGTTAAAGCAGTCAGTCCAACCAATATCCAAAAAGCTGTCATTAAATCAACAATGGGACCCGGAATCAAGATTAAAATAAATTAATTATTTCTGAGACAACTTGTCCTGAGTCCACCAAGAATTTACCCTGAGTATGCCGAAGAGTTGGTCCGAGGATTAAGATTAACTTTAATTAATCAGTCAAAAAGCAACTTATTCAAAATAAATGGCAGAAGCAGTTACAGAAATAAAAACATTAACGGTTGAACAGGCCAGTAATATTCTTCTCGGCCACCTAGCAATTCCGCAACTTATGAATGCCGCGATCGAGGCAATCGAGTCGCAAGCCCCAGAAGAACTTAAACTTAAAGAACATAAGGAAAGAGTTAAAGATCAGCTTAATCAACAAGTTAAACCGAAAATTCTGGCGGCTTCCGCCCAGTATGAACGGGTAAGAAAAAGTAGTTTCGAAGGCTTGGGTTATGCCGACTTTGAAAGAATGTCAACCAAGGAAAAAAGACAAAGGATAACTGATTTTATAATTGAACCCCTTCTTCAAATCGCCAACGAAAATCCGAAATACAGTGATACTTTCGGTTTAGGTAAACTTATTTTAGCCTGTGCCGAAGAACCTCAAGCTGTTCCGGCCGCCAGACAATTACTGGAAAAATTCGGCGTCAACGCCGGTAATTTAGTAACTACCGTTAACAAAGCAATAACTAATTTTCGTACTTCCCAAACCGCTTCTTTATCAAAAGCTGCTTGACAGAAAAATACCTTTCCTTTAAAATAACCCTATCTAAAGACAGTAAGGCCCTGAGTTAGGTCAAAGGGTTAAAAATCTTACCGAGGAAAAACAGCTTCTAGTATCTAGTTATTAGCATCTAGAAAGATAGTCCTCGGAAACGAGGATTTTTTTATTTACACAGAGCGACTGAAGGGAGTCGAAGTATGAAAAAACAGGAAAAAATTTTTGAAGTTGATAATCTGACCCAAAAAATTAAAGGCGCCAAAAGTGTTGCCTTGATTGACTATCGCGGGATTTCCGCCAACCAAGTCAACGAATTAAGAAAGTTGATCAAAAAAGCCGGCGGTGAGCTTCAGGTTGTTAAAAATACCTTGTTCACCCGCGCTTTGGTTAATGCCAAATTGCTGGAAAAAACCGACGATCTGGCTTTATCCGACCAAACAATGGCGCTTTTTGCCAACGATGACGAAATCGGCCCGATTAAAGCGATTGCCAATTTTGCCAAACCCTTGAACCTTCTGCCTTTTAAATTGGGTTTTTTCGGCGAAAAAACTCTTTCGGCCGAGGAAGTTAAGCATTTCGCTTCCCTACCCGGCAAGGACGAACTCAGAACCAAATTGGTCGGAATCTTGGCCCAACAACCGCAAAGATTGGTTTACGCTTTAAATTTTAATTTACAAAAATTAGTTTTGGTTTTAAGCCACGTTAATAGCCAAAAAATTAATTAAAAGCCCCCTTCTCCGGTTTTGCCGGGTTAGGTAGGGGCACAGGAGGTGAATCATAAATGTCCGATGATATAAATAAAACTGAAGAAGCCAAAGAAGAAAAGAAAGCCGCTAATACCAGCAAGAAAGTTGAAGAACTGATTGCTGAGATTGAAAAGCTTTCGGTCTTGGAATTGGCGGATTTAGTTAAGGCTTTGGAAGAAAAATTTGGCGTTAGCGCCACTCCGATGGCAATGGCAGCTCCGGTTGCCGGTTCTGCTCCTGCCGCAGGTCAAGCCGCTGATGCCGGCGCCGGTGATCAAACCACTTTCAATGTGGTAATTACCTCTGCCGGAGCCAATAAGATCAGCGTCATTAAGGTTGTTCGGGAGATCAACCAGACCCTGGGTCTTAAAGAAGCCAAAGATTTAGTTGAAGCGGCCCCGAAAGAACTTCTTAACGGTGTCAATAAATCCACCGCCGAGGAAGCGAAAAAGAAATTAGAAGCTGCTGGTGCAACTGTAGAATTGAAATAAGCACTGGCAATCTTTGATTGAAACAAATACCCCGCTTAAGGCGGGGTTTTTGTTTTAGCGGCCGTTTTTCCGGTTAACCCGGTTGCGGAGCCAAAGCATTAAATTTCTGGTTTTCGGCAACTTGGTCAGATCAACAAAAGTTTCCAAGTTGGGTTTGGTTCTTAAATAATCCAGAACCGCTTCCGAATCGGAGAATGGCACTTCCGGAGAAAAATAGGCACCGGCCATGCCGATTTCCGCCAGCCGATGATAATCGGAGCCGGCATAACCGGTTATTCCCAATTCCCGGGCAATTTTGATTGCTTCTTCGTCTTTTCCCCTTCTCAAGCTGGTGGTTTCCACTCCGTCCCAGGCATCGGGCATCTTTTCCGCCACTTCCCTTACTTTCCGATAGGAAAGAGAGGCAAAAGTCGGTTCCGGCGTAGGATGAGCCGCGACCACCAAAAGACCGGCTTGATGAGCTATCCTGATCGTCTCTTCTACGCTTTTAAGAGCGGGAATCGGTTTAATCCTTGACGAACTTAAATCATGACCAAAAACAAGAACATGAGGAAAGGTATTGCCTTCCCGGCAGGAAACTTCCTGGCCCAGAATAACCAAGGGCGAAGATAAGCCCCGATCCCGGCGAGCCTTAAGCGTCCGGCCGACAATATTAAATTTCAATCCCAATTGGCTCAAGGGACTGCTGTGCTCGGTAAAAGCGATAATATTCAAACCAATACGGGAAGCCTGTTCTAAAGCCGAATCAACACTATACCAACTCATTAGCTCCCCGCTCAAAAAAGAATGACCATGAAGATCGGCAGCAAAATTCCCTTTTCTTTCTATCATAAAAAATGATTTTAATATCCAAAAATTAAAAAAGCAATAATACTACTTAACTATAAACTAGTAGTGCATTCATTTAATACCCTATTGACAACATTTAAATTACTCTGATATTGTTGATTATAGAGTGAAGGAGTTAAAGAAAAATGATTCTCTTACTCTATTTATTATTAGCTGACAGGAGCAAAATATGCCCGATAAAAAACTCAACCTGGAAGCTCTTCCCGACCTCCTCACCGTTCGTGAAGTGGCCGAAGTTTTAAGAGTCTCTCCTTTGACCATCAAAAGATGGGGAAAAAGAGGCAAACTTCCGGCGATCAGAATCAATTCCCGCGGCGACAGAAGATATCGGAAGGAAGCGGTTTTGTGGCTCTTGGGAATACAACCGAAAGAAGCTATCTAACGCTATAAAAACTAGAAATTTTAGATAGACATTAAATAAATTTGGCATTAAAATAATTCTTAATGAATGTCTCCGTTGTCATTACTTCTTCCCACGAACCCCGGACAATAGGTTTGGCGCTCAAAACTATTCTCAAACAAGATTCTTCCCGAATTAAGGAAATTATGGTTGTTGCGCCGGACAAAGAGACTCTTGCGGCCGCAAAAAAAGTTACTACCAATCCGAAAGTTAAATTAATTAAGGACCAAGGAAAAGGAAAGCCCGCCGCGCTTAATCTGGCCTTTCAAAAAGCAAGCGCGGAAATCCTGGTTTTAACCGACGGTGATGTCTATCTTGGCAAAAACTCTTTAACCGACCTTCTTAGCCTATTTGAAGACCCCAGTGTTGGCGGAATCAGCGGCCGGCCGATTTCCGCCAACAGCCGCAATACCCTGCTTGGTTTCTGGTCTCATTTTCTAACCGAAGCGGCTCACCAAACCCGGCTTTCCCGGTTTAACAAAGGCCAGTTCCTGGAACTTTCTGGCTATCTTTTGGCGATTAAGAAAAAACTGGTGCAAGAAATCCCAGCTTCAACTCTGGCCGACGATTTGTATTTATCCCAACTGGTCGCGAAAGCAGGAGAAAAAACCGCTTATCAACCCAAGGCCGAAGTTTTTGTCAATTACCCGACAACCCTGACTGACTGGTTTAAACAAAAAAGGCGTTCCGCTTATGACTATTGGAAAACGGATCTCCAATCCGGCCGTTCCCCTCTTGAAGAAGTTATTGACGGTCTTAAATTAGGCTTAACCTGTCCCCAAAATATCCGGGAATTTCTTTGGCTCATTTTACTTTTCGGGGCCAGATTAATATTGTGGCTGGAAATCTTCTTTCTCAGGCTTTTCGGCAAAAGAAGTCTTTGGCAAAGAGTAGAAACAACGAAATAAGGGAATTGGCCCCCAACCGCTAACAGCTAATAACCAACTCCAACCCCTAATCACGCTTGGTTATCACTCCCTCCTTTTGAGTGCCAAAAAATAGCCGATTCTCAATATTTACCCTATTAAGGGCATTTTTTAAGGATAAAAAAACAATATAAAAATATTTTTAAGCAAAAAAAGACATTTTAGCCTTAATTATAATTAATTATCGGCTAATATTATATCTTTTATTATTATTCTCCAGGACTTAATTAGGTCTAAAAATTTAATTTATAATTCTTAATTATTATATTTTAAATAATTTAGCGATATTTTTACTATAAGTTTTAATTTATAATTTCCATATCAATAATTTATGACTTTTTTGAACAACTTTTTTTTGAAGCTAATTTGGTTCAGGGAATTTTATAATAAGGCTAAATCAATTTTTGGTAATATAAGATAGCTAAATTTGGCAAAAATAGCAAAATAATTTACAAAATGATGAAATTATCAAAATTTCCGAGAGAGTCATTTGCTTTTAATATAGGACTAAGAAGATATTTGTCAGCGGGAAGTAATCGACCGGCGGTATAAATCAATGTTTTCCAAAGCAATACCCGTTCCTTTAACCACAGATAAAAGCGGATCTTCAACCACATGGCAGGGAACGCCCAGCTCTTGGGTCATCAGTTTGTCCAGATTGCGCAATTGGCTGGTCCCGCCGGAAAGAACAATGCCTTTATCAACAATATCCGAAGCCAATTCCGGCGGCGTCTCTTCCAAAACCGATTTAATCGTGCCGATAATTTGGGCTAAAATCGGCTTAATCGCCGTCGTTACTTCGGTTGAACTGACCGTCACCAGTTTGGGTAAGCCCAAAACCGAATCCCGGCCTTTAACTTCATGAGTTTCTTCTTTATTTAAAGCCAGGGCAGAACCGATTTTAATCTTAATCTCCTCGGCCGTCTGCTCGCCGATGATGATATTGTATTTTTTCCGCAAATGACCGGCAATCGCTTCGTCAATTTTATTGCCCGCCATGCGGACGCTCTTGTGAACCACCACCCCGCCGAGAGAAATCACCGCCGCTTCGCAAGCTCCCCCGCCCATATCAACGATCATGTTCCCCGAGGCGGAGGCAATCGGAATTTTGGCACCGATGGCGGCCGCCAAAGCTTCATCAATCAAATAAGCAACTCTGGCGCCGGCGGATAAGGTCGCATCCAAAACCGCCCTTTTCTCAACCTGGGTTACCCCGCCGGGAATGCAAATCATCACTTCCGGCTTAAAAAACCAAGCGCGACCGCAAGCAGTTTGAATAAAATAACGCAAAAGCGCTTCCGTCACCGCGTAATCGGCAATCACACCGTCGCGTAAAGGCCGGACTGCTTCAATATTGCCCGGTGTTTTTCCCAGCATTAATTTGGCTTCATTCCCAACAGCTATTAAACGGCCGTCGTCAGGGGAAATCGCCACCACGGTCGGCTCGTTTAAAACAATCCCTTTTCCGGCCAACCAAACAAGAGAATTGGTCGTCCCCAAGTCAATGCCTAATCTTTTACCCAACATAAAACCATTATAGAGTGAAAAAGGAAAAGAGTAAAAGAGTAAAAAATCCTGCTTTTTTACTCTCTGACTCTCCTGCCTAATGCTCTTTCGTGGTATAATCCACTCATGCGTAAAATCCGCGTGCCTTTCTTTTTCTTTATCCTGGTCTTAATTCCAACTTTAACCTACCTGACCATCAAACTGGCTTCGGGTTATTCTTTTAATTTCAGCCAAAAACAGTTTGAGCCCCGGGGAATTCTCGTGGCCACTTCCATCCCCGACGGCGGCCAGGTCTTTGTTGACGGGGAATTGAAAAGCGCTACCGATACAACTATTTCCTTAAAACCAGGCCATTACTGGGTTGAAATTAAAAAAGAAGGCTTTTCTTCTTGGCAAAAAGAGCTTCTGATCGAAAAAGAGCTGGTGACCAAAACCGACGCTTTTCTTTTTAAAATCGTCAGTCCAGAAGAAGACCTGCGACCGATTACTTTTTTCGGCGCCGAAAACCCGATTCTTTCCCCGGACAGCGATAAAATTGTTTATGCCAGCAATGCCACCGAATCCGGCAAGGCCGGACTTTGGCTTATGGATTTAAACGAATTCCCTTTCGGAATCAGCCGTAGTCCTAAGCAAATTCTTCAAAGCAAAATCAAGGGCCGGAATTTTGCCTGGTCGGAAATTACCTGGTCACCGGACGCGCGCCAGATTTTGGTCAATTCGGGAACACAAAATTTTCTTCTTGATCCAAGCCAATTGATTTTGGAAGAAAATCTGATTGACGTTACCTCTAAGGTAAAGGCCTTAAAACAAAGCTGGAAAGAGGAAGAAACAAGAATTAACGACGCCAGGCTCAAAAGACTGCCTATACCTTTCCGGAAAATTACAGCCACGGCCGCCGCCAACTTGCAATTCAGCCCGGACGGAGAAAAATTGCTTTATCAAGCCACCGCTTCTGCTATAATTCCGGAAAAATTATCTTTGCCGCTGCCTGCTTCTTCCACCCAAAAAGAAACCAGAAAAATTAAAAGCGGATCGGTTTATGTTTATGACCTTAAAGAAGATAAAAATTTCTTCATTGCCGAAGTATCTCTTTCTCCCCTTTCCATCTTTCCTTTTTCCCCAACCCTTTCCTGGTTCCCCACCTCCAGACATCTGCTTTGGCGGGAGGAAAAAGAAGTCAACCTGATTGAATATGACGGCACCAATAAAACCACAATTTTCCAAGGAAAGATTAATCCCAATGGGGTTTTTTCGGCTCCCGCGGCCAATAAAATCTTTCTTCTTTTTAATCCTGAACAGGAAAGTTCGGCCACCAATCTCTATTTGCTTAATTTAAAATAATTTACTTCCTGAAAAGTGCTTTTATTGGCAGCGATAAAGATAAAGCTGAAAAAGGCCGGAGCTTGAAGGAATGGTGTTGCAATTCCAGGCGGCTCCCCGATACGTATTTTGTCCTTTAACCCAAAGAAGGTATTCTCGGGCTTCCAGAAGCGTCTCGGAGGGCAAATTAACCTCAACCCAGCCATCATAGCCTCCGTTTAAATATAAAGAGCCGGTGGCGACTACCGCCGTCAAATTGCCGTTGACAATTTCGGCGTTGCTTTCGGTTATGGCATAGTTAATTGTTTTGCCGCCGTTGCCCCAATTATGAAGGCTTAATTTTATTTGTCCGCCTCGTCCGCTAAAAGACGGCAAAATAAGCCGCCGAAAGCCTGTTTCCCAGACATCCGGAAGCGTATTGGGATTTTTCCCGATTTCATAAGCGGCCGCTTTTTCCAAAGTTGAAGAAGGCAAACACCCGGAAGACAAAGGGGTCGGCGTGGCCGTCGGTGTCGGAGCAATTGTCGGCGTGGCCGTCGGCAATAATTCATCACCGGAACAATTCCAGCCGCGGATTTCCAAAGAACCCTTAGACCAGGCAATCGCATGGTAACCGCTATTATCTTTTAGCCAAACAAAATAATCGGTCAAACTATTTAAAACAATATTGTTTTGACTCAAATTAACGGAAACCCAACCTTCGTAATAGCAACAGGGAATGGTGATTGTCCCCTGCCAGACGAGCGGAGAAGGTAAATTATTTTCCAATTTTTTATTGGCCGAGGTTGTAATCGCTACTCCGGCCGTCTTTTGGCCGCCGCCGTAATTTTTAACCTTAATTTTAATTTCTTCCAAACGACCGGCTTTGCTTAAACTGAAATTCTGGCCGAAATCCGCTTCCCAAACCAAAGGAGGACTGATCAAAGTTGAGCCGTCCTGAAAATACAAACGACCGGAAGTTGATTCCGGAAGACATTCCCCGGTACCGGGCGCGGTTGTCGGTGTGGCTGTTGCTGTCGGTGTTGGCGAAGCCAAAACCGGGGTTGGGGTTGGCGTTAAAGTTGGTCCCAAAGTCGGCGTCGGGCTGAAAAAAACGGTTGGAGTTGGTGTTAAAGACGGCGAAACCGGAGCACTATTGGGTAAATAATTGATCTCCAAAACCGGCCGGTAAGCGGCTGTAGGATATTCCCGGCTGGCAAAACTTAAAACCGTTGAAGCGGAATTTTGACCGACCGGCAAAAGTAAAAATCCCTGAAACCCGGCCGGATTTTCCAAAAAAGATTTAATTTGGTTGGTTACTTCAAAGTAATACCATTGGCCGATGGCCTGAATTTTCTGTTGGTTAAATAAATTTATTGAGCCGCTTTGATAATCGGCGGCACCGGCGGCACCCGGCGTTGACCAAAGCAAACCGCTTTTGGCCTGTTGCCAGTTAACCTCTTTTTCCAGCCAATTTTTACTTAAAGAGGCTGCGCCGACATTAACCAAAACATTATTGGTATTTTGCAGTAAATAAAGCTTTAAGAAAGCCCTATTGATTTTAGCTCCGCTTAGAAAATTCAGATCAAAATTCAACAATGACTTGTCCACGTTGTCATTCTTAACCCGCAGATAAGTTTGACTGCCGTAATTGGTTGTCGGATTCCAGCTTTCCATATAGCTATCCGCCGCCGGATTCAAATTGACTAAAACCGGTTGAACAGCGTTTTCGGTCCAACTAGGCAAATTAATTACGGTCTGATTATTGGCCGCAAAACCGAAACGACTGGGATAAAAATATTGGGTATTGGTCAAAAGAATCTTTTTGATTCCGGTCGTGGCTGTCCGCGGAGAAAAATTGAACCGATAAGTTCGTTCTTTTTGCAAGTGGAATTCCCGGGCAAAACCGGTAGCCGAATCGGTCAACACTGACCAGGGATTGGATGTTGAAGATTTTAAATTAAACCAGCCGCTTTCGCTTCCCAGAGAATAATAAAAAGAACCGCTGTCCGAGATATTTTCCGGCAAAACCCAAACCCAATAGGAATCGTGACCGGAATTAAGCGAACAGGCGGCGCTTTCCAATTGAAAGTCAAATGCGGAAGACGATAAGGACGGCTCAAATTCAATTACTTTTAAGCCGCCGGCAGTATAGGGCAAGCTTACTTTTTCTTTTAATTCACCCGGAGCCAATTTGGCCAGCAAATTCAAAATAATTTTTTCAATGGCCGGGTCTCTGGAGGTCAAGCCGGCGGAAAAATATTCCTGGCTGCCCGTAAAAACAATACCTCCGCTTGCGGTTTTCCTGATACCCATCACCGAATGGCCGTAACGGCTACCGCTTCTGGTTGGGTTGGAAATTCCCAAAATCGTAAAATTGCCCGGCGTTTTTGTTTTTTCGGTTTCCGCCGGAACCGGCAAACCTTGGCTATTTAAGGTAAAAATGGTGCCGTCGTTTTCCACCATTGATTGAAACATCGCCGTGCCGATCCGGTCCCCGTCTTTAAGCCCGGTATCTTTAAAAACCCAGCTCCATTCCGGATCGGCTGTCCGGTAAACCTTAAATCCGGGCGGATGAAGTGGATCGGGATCGTAAGATTGCGGTCCGGGTTCCCAAAAACCACCGTAAAACCAGCCGGTGCCACTCATCAAGGTTTCCGGCCGGTAAACCGGATCGTCATACCAATTGACCGTCACTTGCCGGTCATTGTTTTTATCGCTGTCAAGATAATAGGGATCTTCTTCTTTGAGCTTGTAAACACGGATTAAAGAATAATCGTCGTCATAGCGAACCTGCCACCAGGAAACATTGCCGCTTAAAAAAAGAAAGTTGCCGCCGTTGTTCAGATAATTTTCCACGGCATCCCTCATCCTCCAGGACCAGTATTCGTGATGGGCAAGGCTAATGCCGACGCGGTAATTGCTTAAAATAGCCGGGTTTTTGTCCAAATCAATGTCGGTCAAATATTCGGGAAAATAACCCTGGGATTCCAGCCACCAAATATAGGCCGGCCCGCCGATCGGATAACCCAACTCCAAATTGGAGCAAATATCCGCCCACGGCCGCAAAAAAGAAGCGGTTCTCGCCCGGTCTTCGTAACCGGGTTCGTAAGGCGAAGGATAAACTTTTCGGCCGTCACGAAAGTTGTGAACTTCCCAGGTATTAAGAGGTAAAACAACGGCAATTTTGGAAAGAGAGCCCGGCTGATCAGGCTTGACCACAAAATAGGCCAAATCTTCTTCCAGCGGCGCGTCTTTATTAATAAATTTGGCCAAATAAAGACCCGGTCGGAAGCGGGAATCCAAAGTTAAAGAATAGACTTTGGGGAAAAAACAGCCGACTTCCGAATGATGACAGGGAAAATAAGTTCCCTTAACCTCGTCAACCACCGCCACTTTCTCTTGAACCACACCCTGGCGGAAAATTTCAATTTTAACCCGGCTAGCGTTCGTAGAAAGATGAAAATCAACTTTTTCTCCCCATTTGGCGGAAACCGGAAAAACATAACCGCCGATATAACCGGCCGTTTGGGCACCGGCGCTTTTCCCCCGCCAATAATTTCCCGCCAAAAAAAGGGAAACAAAAAGAATTGGGCCCAGAAGCAATAAACGGGCTTTTGTTTTTAAGGCAGATAAAAAGGCAACCTTCCTTTTAAAAATCATCCGGCCCAGTTTACCACATCGAAAAAATATTTTCAAGTAAAGCAAGGCGCAAAATTAATTTGGTGCCGAGTCAAACTCGGCTAACCCGTTTGACATTGTACCCCCAGAGAGAATTGAACTCCCATCAACCGCTTAGGACGCGGCTACTCTATCCGTTGAGCTATGGGGGCAAACTGCCATAATTATACAAAAATTTTTACAAAAAAACCCGGGATGAGGGGCGCGACATGACGCGCTTCATCCCGGGTAAGATAGACGGGCTCGGGTAGAGTGTCAGACTCCAGACGGGGCGACCAGCCAAAATCGGCTGGATCAAAGACCCGCGGACGCACATCTCTGCCTTTTGCCCTACCTGCCGGAGCCCCTTTTTATTTTTTGGGAAAATCTCCGGAAGGTATTTCCGAAAAGAGGGGCCTTCAGGGAAAAAACCACAAAACGGCCGAGTATCCCGCTCCGTGAACAAACCCCTGAAGGAAATTTAAAAGATTAACGAAATTTCTCCCGAGCTTCTACTTTATCTCTATCTCCACCTTCTCCCCAGTCTTAATTCCCTTCTCCTTAGTCCAGCCGCTGTTCACTTCCAAAACCATATCCGCCGGAAATTTGCTTTGATAAATTGTTTTGGGAGCTTCAAATTCGTTTTTTGGCGGAGCTTTGGCGCCGTAAGTTATATCTACTACCTTATTATTTCTGATCCATAAAATATCAATATCAAAGTTCATTCTTCTCATCCAGAAAGGATAAAACCCGGGCTCGTCAAAGATAAACAAAAGACCGCAATCGGAGCACAAAGATTCCCTGTCGGAAAGCCCCCGGCTTCTTTCTTCTCCGGTATCGGCAATTTCAATATTTACCGTGGCGCTCCCGACCTTAAGTTGATTTTTCTTTTGAGAATTAGAAGCTAAGAGATAAGAGACAAGAAGTATTATCGGTACCAAAAGAAACAAAAATAATTTCTTCACCCCCTTATTCTATCAGCTTTTATATGCTAAAATTAAATTTACCGAAGGTAGTTCATCTCCTTTTTCCCTCCGATTTGGAGAACTTCGGAGGAGCAAGTCAGTATAACGGAGCGTGGTGCACCGGTAGCACGCAGCGTTCGGGACGCTGAGGCACAGGGTTCAATTCCCTGCGCTCCGACCAGATACCGAATTTTTACCCTTCCAAAGACGGTTTTTGGCCACGAAAGAGAGCGATTCCCGATAGTAAGGCAAAATTAACTATAAAGTGTAAATGTTTCTGTCCTGCCTCTTGCTTTTGCTGAAGTCCCCTTCACTTGATTTCCCTTTTTAATGAATTAAAATGAGCCCTATATGGCAACCGAATTGGAAATTCACCAAGCGCAAGCACAAATCTTAAAAACCTTGTTGTTTAAAACCGAGGCAAGATTTCGTGACCTAAATACCCAGAAACTAACAACAGACCACTTTACTTTTCACTTAAAACAATTGGTAGAGGCCAAAATCATTGAAAAAACTTTAAAAGGCACCTACCAACTTACCGCAAAAGGCAAAGAATTTGCCAATCGTTTTGATACGGAAAAAGTGGCTTTAGAAAAACAGGCAAAAGCAGCTGTCTGTATTGTGGCCATTAAAAAAGAAGGCACAAAAATTCAATATCTTTCTCAACAAAGATTAAAAAATCCTTTTTTCGGCTATCGCGGTTTTGTCACCGGTAAACTCCGTTGGGGCGAAGAGCTTTGGGAAACGGCGGCCAGAGAATTAAAGGAAGAAACCGGCTTAAACGGAAAATTAGAATTTTGCGGGATGGAACATAAAATGGATTATTCCAAGGAGGATCGGCAAATTTTGGAAGACAAATTTTTTTATATAATCAGGGCTACCCAAACCAAAGGCACCTTGATTGAAGATTTCGAAGGCGGAAAAAACGGTTGGCTAACAGAAAAAGAAATCTTAAATGAGCCAAAAGTTTTTGAAGATGTCCCCGACATTCTCAAGGTGGTCAAAGGCAAAAAGTTTACTTTTGGGGAAAAGAAATTTTATTATTCAAAAAAACAATATTAAGTTTGATATCAGCATTGCTTCCAAAAAATAGACCGGCTCGAAGAAATTATAGACATTGAAAGAGATATTTGGAATTAAAAGTCCAACTAATTTTTGTTTTTTGACAAAAAATTTCTAACAATATGTAACAAACAATCTCAAATATTCTTCAGCCCACTTGCACCAACCAACGCTAAAATTAAATTCCGGTATTAATTTTTCCGAAAATCTCAATGAAATAAACCCTATAGCTGACTTCTTTCCAATTTTATGGTAATCTTCCGACAGAGTAAGCCAAAGCACTTTAAAAAGGGGGTAAAATGCAAGAAGACAAGAAGAACGCAAGCACAATGCGAAAGGAAGAAATGTCTTTGCTTTTCCAGTTTTTGGTGGGATTAGCCTCTGTATGGCTAGTCTTCACCTCCGTGATTCTTCCCCAACCACCAAGTTATAGGGATTTTTTGTCAATGATAGCTTGTTGTGGTGTTGTACTTATAATAGTGATGTGGCAAGGATATCCCTCAGCTGTATTTCTCGGTGTTGCGGTTGGGACCGTCTTGGGTGCATCGTGTTTCCTAACCGGCAGGATCACAAAGCTCCACACCATAAACGCCATGTTCTTTCTTGCCGCCGGCATCGTTTACCCTCTCTACTACAACAATAGAAGGAAATAATCCTTTTAAGGCACTAAGGAATTGGGAAAGCTATCCAGCTTCCCTACTCACTTGGTGCCTTTTTTTGCAAAAACAGTAAGGAATTTCCAACAATTTCAATTCAGAAAGCCCCTCTCTGTCCTTGACATTCCCGTTTGTGGTATAATAACAACATTGATTCCTAGTTCCCCAAGTTTCACCGTCTCAGGGTAACCTAGAGCACCTGGAAAATTTGGTCCTAGGACCCTGAGAGGAGGTGAAATAATTAATGGCATTTCAAGACCAAACCATCAAATGCAAAGACTGCGGTAAAGATTTCGTTTGGACCGCTGACGAACAAGAATTCTATCAGCAAAAAGGCTTTCAAAACGCTCCGCAAAGATGCCCGGATTGCCGCAAGGCAAAAAAGGCCGCTTTAAGATCAAACAGGCAAATGTTTAAAACTACCTGTGCTGATTGCGGAAAAGAGTGTGAAGTTCCTTTTGAACCTAAAGGAGATCGACCGGTCTATTGCAATGAATGTTATCCTAAACATAGACAAGGTTAATCAATTTTGATTCTTAATTAGGAATCCAAAATCCCCCGTTTATTCGGGGGTTTTTGGTAAGATAGAGATATAGATGATCAAAATCCAAACTTTTATTTTGGGCGAACTCCAAACAAATTGCTATCTCGTTATAGATCAAAATACTAAGCAATGCCTCATTATTGACCCTGCGGATGACGCGAATTTTATTTCCGAACAGATTTTGCGCCAAAATTTAAAACCCGTGGCCATCCTTGCCACCCACGGTCACTTTGACCACATACTTGCAGCCGACGAATTGCAAATGGCTTTTGCTTCGCCCGCCGAAGCTTCAGCGAAGGAGGGACTCCCCTTTTATATAAACGAAAAAGATTTGTTTCTGGTTAAAAATCTCCAAAAGAACGCCTCCTTTTGGGCCAAGAGAGAAATTATTGAACGTCCTCCCTCTCCTTCCATTTTTTCTTCAGACAATTTTAAATTTTCAATTTTAAATTTTAAATTAGATTTAATCCCCACCCCCGGCCATACTCCCGGCAGTGTTTGTTTTTATTTTCCCAAAGAAAAAATTCTTTTTAGCGGTGATACTTTGTTTGCTGATGGCGTCGGCAGAACCGACTTATCATATTCTTCCCCAAACGATCTGCAAAATTCTTTAAAAAAACTCGCTCAATTACCAAGAGAAACCAAAATCTACCCCGGCCACGGCAAATCCGCCGACCTTAGTAAAAATTTGATTTCTTCCTAAAGTAATATCATTTTTTTGATTCTTTTGACTTTTAGTAGTATACTACAGGTCGTTTGGGCAAATTTAACTTAAGCGTTAAATTAACGCCTTAGCTCTTTTAAAAAGCAGGCTAATAAGGGAGCAGCACCTTGGTTTTAATATTTGAGGCCAAAGTGCTGCTCCCTAGGCAGAGAAGTCCTAGTTTAGGAGCAAGCATATCAAGCCCTAAACGGGCAAGGAGGATTTTTGATGTCTGAGTTTAACAGGGTGCCAAGAATCTGCGAGCTTGGATGCGCTCGGATTCATCCGGTGAGCCTGAAAAACATCAGGCTCTACAACGGCCACCTTGTGGCCGAAGTCCCTGTCCCCGGCAACGACCGTTGCCATGTCATAAACGACTGGCGGCGGGAGACCATTACGGCAGGAGCAATACTGGAAGAAGCTTCCAGTATCGTTGAAAAGCTTCAACAAGAAGGTCTACTGGTAGACAAAGTCCGAAGCACCTTGGAAGAAAGGCTCCAAAATCTCAGGGCTCAATTTGAGAGAGCCTTCTTCTCGAACGCTGCCGTGACCATCACCGGCTACCTGAACAACCAAGGAGAGGCAACCTCTCCTCCATGGCTGACGTTCAATCCACCTCGGGGAAATGTCCCTGAGGCACAGATCTTTTTTGTCAGCGGGCCATATTCCTCCGGCAATCGCTGGTTCGTTCACCGGAGAGGACATCCCGGTCAATTCAGATGGTTTCATACGGAAGAGACGATCATCCGACACGGGGCCAACGGGAACACGACGACGACGAGAGGTCTATTCCATGTCTTCGTGATAGGAACAGACTCGGAACCGGCAATTGTGGAAATGCCAACCAAGGATGGTCCGAAGTTCATGGTTATCCTATCAGACAGGATTTTGGAGGAAGAAACGCCTGAAGAAGTTCAACCATATCTTCTTCAAGGATCATCACCTGATAGTACCGGTAGCATCGGCAAGGTAGTCGCCGCAGCTGGGCCCGAACCAGAACCCGAGGAATTGTCCGCCGAACAACCCGAGGCGAAGGCAGTAGCACCTGCAGCTCTTGATCTAACCGCCGACCCTGGAAAGGAAACCCTTGAAGGAAAAAGACCTTGTCCTCAGGAGCAAAAACCCGACTTCGAAGAGCCGCGCCTTGGCGGTAACGGCAACGGCCACAAGGGTTGTGGCGGC
>MWCH01000011.1 GCA_002069945.1 Microgenomates group bacterium ADurb.Bin219 | reverse complement strand
GCCCTAAACAACCAAGAACCAATGAAAGCGGTTGTAGATTATCTTAAAAAGTCCAACAAGTATGCAACGGATACACCTTCTTGTTTTTTTCCTTCTCTCTCTTTATAATCTCTAATATCTAATATCGAATTTCAAAATATATGCCTATTCTTAAATCATCAAAAAAAGCCTTAAGAAGTTCCAAGAAAAAAGGCAGCTTAAATAGCGCGGTCAGGGAAAAATACAAGGAAGCCCTTATAAAAGCGCGTCGTAATCCGACCGGAGCCAATCTTAGTTTGGCAGTTAAATTGTTGGACAAAGCGGCAAAAATTAACGTGATCCACAAAAATAAAGCCGCCAGATTAAAATCAAGATTGGCAAAACTGGCGAACAAAAAGGAAGTTAAAGAAGAAAAACCAATTAAAAAATCTGTTAAGAAAACTCCTGCAAAAAAATCTTCCCAAACGGTTGCTAAAGCCAAAAAGGCCAATCCCAAAGAAAAATAATTTTTATAGCTTCAAATTACTTCTTTTGTTAATTTGGTTATTTTTTCAACCGAAGCGGCCATTTTTTCTCTTCTCTTTTCTTCGACCAAATAGGGTAAATTGATCTTGACGTTTTCCAAAGCAATGCTAATCGCCGTCTTCGCCAGATAAACAGCGCCGAAAGAATCGGAAGTTAGTTTATGATTGCCATATTTATGAGCAAATTTGGCCATTTGCAAAACCAAAAGCGATTTCTCGGCTGTTTGTAAGGGTATTTCGGCCGCTTTTTTAATTGCCCCGGCCGAATTTTTGTTTTTGGCTACTTCTTCATAAGCTTGAGAGTCTTCATCAATCAAATCCGTCAATTCCCGTTGCAACTTTTTTGCTTTATTTAAAATCTCCTGAAAATCCTTTTCTTTAGATTGATATTTTTCTTTTCCCAAAGTAAACTCCGCCACCATCGCTACCAAAGCCGCTGCCATGGCGCCGGCTAAAGCAGCTGCCGACCCGCCGCCGGGAGTCGGAGTTTTGGCCGCCAAATCGGAAAGAAAATCTTTTACTTTTTTATCTGCCAGTTTCATTTTCTATTCTGCTCTCCAAGACCTGTTCCTTTTTAAAATCAACCAACTGCAATTCTTCCAAATTAATTCCTTTAAGCGCGGCCGCCGGCAATAAACCGTAAATTTCCGAGCTTAAAACCTTAACGCCTCTTTTGCCTGCTTCCTGCTTAATTTTTTTAAAAACCGTGTCCATGTTGGTTTTTTCAAAATCGCAAAGATTCATAGAAATCTGAATGTATCCCTTTTCGGCAATTTCAAAACCCAAAGCTTTAACCGCGGGAAAACCGCCGCCGCTTTCTCTAACCAATTTGGCAATCTCTTTGGCGATACTGACGTCTTTTGTCTCCAAATTAACGTTGTAAGCAATTAAAAATTTTCTGGCGCCGGTTACCATCGCTCCGGCGGTCGGATGCATTTTGGCCGGACCGAAATCCGGTTTGCGTTCGGGATCGGATTCAATTACTTTTTTTAAGCCCTCGTATTCTCCCCGGCGGACATCCTCCAATTTTACCCTCTCCGGTTTGGTTGCCGCCGCCTCATAAAGATAAACCGGAATTTTTAATTCCCGACCAACTTTTTCCCCCAGTTTTTTGGCCAGTAAAACACAATCTTCCAAAGACATATTTGCCACCGGCACAAAGGGAACAACGTCGGTTGCTCCGATCCGCGGATGTTCGCCGTGGTGTTTTTCCATATCAATTAAGCCGGTCGCAATTTTAATCATCTCGTAAACAACCGCCAAAACCGCCTCCGGCTCGCCCACCAAAGTTCCCAAACAACGGTTATGATCCGGATCGGATTCAACATCCAAAAGAGTTACCCCGGGAACATTCTTTGCCGGCAAAAAAATTTGGGCAATAATATTTTTGTCCTTTCCTTCGGAAAAATTGGGAACACATTCAATTAGCCTATTCATCTTGACTGTTTTCGTCTTTCTTTTATTGTCTTTTAAAGAAATTATATTTTTCTCTTTTAAGATTTTAACAATTTCTTCGTGAATTTGCTTGACCGACCGCAATTTACCGTTTCTTAAACAACAATCAATTTTTCGCCAATGGCCGAATTTCCCGGCCAATGATAAATAGGTTTCGGCAACCTCTTTTAAATATTCCGGATCGTCGGACGTGTTTTTTTTCTGTTTTCCTTTTTTCAAACTAAATTCCGGCGGTAAATTAAGCAAGATGACCAAATCTTCTCTGGGTAACTTGTGAACTTTGTATTCCATCTCCAAAAGCCAATCCCAAAAATTTTCTTTATCTTCCGGCTTAATGCCGACCGATTGAAAAGCCAAACTGCTGCTGGTATAGCGGTTGGCAATAACCAAATTGCCGTTTCTTAACCAATCTTCCATTTCTTCTCTGGCCGTCAAGCGGTCAAGCGCATAGGTCAAGGAAGCCAAATAGGGATTGATTTCTTTTAAACCGCCGAATTCTCCTTTTAAATAACGGCCGATAACTCCGCCGTGGAAAGAGGAATAGTAACGCGGAAATTCAATATATTTTGTACGACTGCCGCTATTTTGCAAATAATCCAAAAGCAATTTTGCCTGGGTTGCTTTTCCGGCTCCATCTAAACCTTCCAAAACAATTAATTTTCCCCGCCTTTGCTTAAGCTGTTTGAGAAATCTAAAAAAACGGCGCAAAACGGAATTGATATTTTGTTTCTCAAAATAATCAAAATAAAAAAACTCCGCTTTGTTCCAGGAAGAAATCTTTTCGCGGTTTATTTCCCTTCCGAATAACCCCAAAACCGGTTTGCCTTCGGCTAAAGCCTGAGAGACCAAGAAATCCGTTTTGTAATCCGCTACCGTCAAATCGGCAATAACCACCTCCGCCTTATCTAAAAGCGCGGTTTCTTTTCCGTAAGAAATTTTCGGAAAAAGCATCAAGGGTCGGAGTTTTTTCGGCGGACGTCCGGGCAAGGGATTCAATAATTTGATTTTTAAATCCTCCAAGGCCCGAACAATCAGCAATCTTCTTTGTCTGCTTGAACGGTCTTTTTTTTCCGGGCTGATAACTAAAACTTTCATCGATCTTTGTCCCTATTTTACCACTTAACCTCTTTCGCGGCGGATTTGACCTTCAACAATTAGCCGGCCTTCTATTTCTTTCCTCATCCGAGACCAGACCATCTCCGCCAAGGGCTCTTGAGCCATCTCGCCGTTAAAAACCCAATAACGGGCAGGGTCCATTTTCGCCAATGAATCATATCCGTCCGCCACTTTTCTAAAAAAATCAAGATCTTTATCGTCAAAACGGTCATTGCCTTCGGACCGGCCGGCTCTTCTGGCCAAACAGGTTTCCGGGCTGATTCTTAATAAAATTACCCTGTTGGGAACAATATCACCAACAGCATAATAATTAATGTCTTTGACAATTTTTAAACCCAATCCGCGGCCATAGCCCTGATAGGCAAAACTGGACTCGCGGCTCCTGTCGGAAATTACCAATGCCCCCCTATCCAAAGCCGGCTTAATAACCTTGCGTAAAGCTTCCGCCCGGGAAGCGGCAAAAAGAAAAGCATCGGTCAAGGGCTCCATCTCGCCTTTGTCCAAGGGAAAGTGTAAAACCAGTTTTCTGATTTCGTCGCTGACGGGCGCTCCTCCGGGTTCTTTGGTATAAACGGTTTCCAATTGTGGATAAGCTCTTCCAATCCTTGGTTTCAAAAGGTTAATTAAAGTGGATTTGCCGCAGCAGGAGATTCCTTCAATTGCATAATATAAACCACCCATAAAATTAATTATTAAACCAGCCGGCTATCTTTATAATCATTAATCCCCAAATTATAAACCGGTTGGCCGCACCAGCGGCTTCCTTCCGGACAACGGGGTTTTATCTCCGCTTTTTGTCTCAACCCGCAAGGTGCCAAAAGCATTTCTCCGGCCTCCGGCAAAATCTCTGCCAACTGGTCAACTTGATCAAGAGAGATGAAAAATATCTCCTCCTGGGCTGTTAGACATAACCTTTGTTTCCAACGATGAAACCAATCCAACAAATCTCCCTGTTCGGTGACTCTGATGGTTTGAGCGTTGGGAAGAAGTAAAAGACTTTCTTGCCGGGGAATACCCGCCTCAATTGCCGCACTTACATTATCGTATATTTTTTTCATCGCCTGTTGGTATATCTCCGCAAGCCGGCTATCTTCGCGAATAACCATTGGTGTCACATAATCGGCTGAGCCGTTGCGATAGAGAGAAGTTATCGGCGGAGTGGCACCGGAAGTCCGGCGGTGCCTTTGTCTTTGAGAATCGGCCGTATGGGAAAGTTTTGTTTGATAAGTCAAAGAAACCTCTCTTAAACAACTGGTCAAAGGGTCAAACATTCCGGTTTCATAAACATCCGCCAGCCAGGAATTATTTTTAGGATCCATCATTAAGGCTAAAACTTCCTTATCCGAAATTTGTGAAGAAGGTATTCCTAAAATATTTCTTCCGGCTCGAATTAAAACTTTTCTAATATCTGCCGGTGCTTCCATTTTTGAAAGTTTACCCTCCAGATTGATATCAAACTCGCTTGCTTGATCGGTTAAATATTTTTCTTCTCTCTCTTCGCCTCTTCCGATAGTTTCTTTTGGCACCGGTGGCTTTCGCAAATCGGTTAAAATCGATGGGTCGACTTTGGCGACTTGGTTAATCATTTGCCCAACCACGTAACGGGCTTCATCCGTAAAATGAGCCATTTGACTGGCCCGAAAGATTCTCAAAAGCTGGAGTTCGCTTAAAGTATGATCAAAGTTTGTCAGTTGACCGATAGGCAGGACATAGCGGGCAACTTCCTGGCAAATTTTAATCCCTTTTTCGGACAATCTTTTTCCCGCCACCTCGCCGCCGGCCGGATACATTTTTCTCAAACGAGCTTCAACAACCGGATGCAGATTTTCCAATAAAGTAAAATATTGCTCATTGGCAAAATTTGCCGAATCAACAAAAAGTCTTCTTTGTTGTTCCGAAAGCCCTCCAGGCACCTGATAGTTGCCGGCCTTGGCTTCAACATACCGCTGGCTTTGCTGGGTAGTGTTATAAAAAGGAGTGTAATGAAAAAAATCGTGAACGGCGCTGCGGGTTACCCCTATCAGCTTAAAGGTATAGTTGGTATGTAATCGGGTTGTGTGGTGGCCTCCTTCTAAAGTCCCTGTCGCGGTAGCAAGAGCTTTTTCTTCTTCCCTGGGCCTCATAACCGAAATTCCGGGAGAATAACATTGAAAGGCGGAAGTAGCGGCAATATCTACCGCCCCAACAGCTGGATTGCCCAAAGGTGCTTGCGAGATTAACTGCAATCTTACTTCCGGTGGCTTTTCCAAACGCGAACTTAAAGATAAGTAGCGTTCCAAATAATCTCTGACTGAAATTACGTCTGAACCTTGATTGGCCGCTATTTCCGATCTGGCCATTTTTAAGTCCTTTCCGGGCAGGAGAAATTAATTAATTAAGGCAGGAGGTTTTACCTTCCGGTGCTGCCGAATCCGCCATTTTGCCTTTCCGAATCGCTTATTTTATCAGATTCAATTATCCGACCGTTTTCCGTCTTCAGTAAAATTCCCTGGGCGATTTTGTCTCCCTTTTTAAATTGATATTCTTCGTTCCCGAAATTTATTAAAATCACTCCCCATTCGCCACGGTAACCGGCGTCAATGACTCCGGCCAAAACATCAATTCCCGCTTTTGCCGCCAAACCGCTTTTGGGTTTGATAACGACAAAATACCCGGAAGGAATTTCCGAAGACAAGCCGGTTAAAAAAAGATGCCTTTCCCCCGGCCTTAACGAATAATCTTCAAGGGAAAACAAATCAAATCCGGCATCATCAGAATGGGCATAAGCCGGCAAAACCGCGTCTTCTTTTAATTTTTTAAAATTGAGGTTAATCATTCGTTAGAGTGAAAGAGGACAGAGTAAAAGAGTAAAGGTAATCCACTCTTGCTCTAACCTCTAACCTCTCTTGCTCTATACCGCAAACGTCTTCCTCTGTTTAAACTCCTCCGCCTTACCCGGATTCCAACGGCTTAAGGGCCTTAAGTAGCCGACAATCCGGGAATAAATTTCCGTCTGCTTGCCGCATTTCGGACATTTTTCCACCTTGCCTTTTAAGCGGCCGCAATTTTTACAAACAGAGAAAGTCGGCGTCACCGTAAAATAAGGAATCTTGGTTGTTTCGGCGACTTTTTTAACCAAGGCTCTGGCACTCCGCCAGTCTTCAATTTCCTCCCCCAAAAAAGAATGAAAAATCGTCCCGCCGGTATAAGCCGACTGCAAATCGTTCTGCAACGATAAAGCCTGCCATAAATCCTCGGTAAAATCAACCGGCAATTGGGTGGAGTTGGTCAAATAGGGATTGGTTTTGGTTCCCGCCAATTTAATTCCGGGACATTTTTTTTGGTCCAAAAGAGCAAAACGGTAAGCGGTTGATTCGGCCGGCGTTGCCTCAAGATTATAAAGATGTTTTGTTTCTTTTTGAAATTTAACCAGCTGTTTTTTTATAAAATCTAATACTTCCGTCATAAATTGCTGGCCTTCCGGAGTTGTCAGATCTTTACCCAACAAATTAAAAGAGGCTTCGTTCCCGCCGCAAACTCCGATGGTGGAAAAATGATTTTTAACACTGCCCAGGTAAAACTTGGAATAAGGCATCAAACCGTCAACCATGCTTTTCTCAACCACGTTTCTCTTAACCTCTAAAGTCTCTTTGGCAATCTGCAAATACTTTTCCAAAAGTTTAAAAAATTCACTCTTGCTCTTGCTCTTTTTTGCTATCCACGCCAGACGGTTTAAGTTGATGGTCACGACGCCGACCGAGCCGGTGGAATCGCCTTTGGCCCAAAGATTGCCCGGCTGTTGCATCAATTGATTTAAATCCATATTCAGCCGGCAACACATCGCCCTAATGGAAGAAGGCTCCAAACCGCTGCCGATATAGTTTTGAAAATACGGCAATCCATACTTAGCCGTCACCTTAAATAAAAGCTCCTGATTCGCGCCGTTGGTTTGAAAAAATTCCGGAGTGATATTGTAGGTCGGAATCGGAAAAGTAAAAGGCCGGCCGTTTTTGTCGCCTTTCAGCATTACTTCCAAAAACGCTCGGTTAATCATATCGGCTTCTTTTTGAAAATCTTTATATTTCTTTTTCATCAATTTGCCGCCGATAATGACATTCTGCTGTGCCAAATCGTTGGAAATAACCCAATCAAAGGTCAAATTGGAAAAAGTCATCTCAAAACCCCAGCGCGAAGGCAAATTTAAGGAATAAACCAATTTTTGAATTTCCTGGAAAACCTTTTTGTAAGTCAAATTATCGTAATAAACAAAAGGCGCCAATAAAGTATCAAAGGAGGAAAAAGCCTGGGCGCCCGCCCACTCCTGGTACATTGTTTTTAAAAAATAGACAACGTGTTGGATCGCCGCGGAAAAATGAACCGCCGGCTTGGTCTCAATTTGGCCTTCAACCCCGCCGAAACCGTTTAACAATAATTTTTGCAAAGACCAACCGGCGCAATAACCGACCAAGGCATGAACCAAATCGTGAATATGAATAATCCCTTCTTCGTGGGCTTTTTTGGCCTCCGAAGAATAGAGATTATTCAGGGCATAGTTGGCAATTACTGCTCCCGAAGTATGGGAAATCAATCCTGAAAGTGAATAATTGGAATTGGAAGTCGCCTTTGATTTCCAGCCGTTTTGCTTTAAATAATCGTCAACCAAAGAAATGACTTCAAGATTTTTTTTCATTTGCCTGCCGCCGGCAAAACGCCGGACCTTCAAAAAGTTTAATTAATTTCTGCGAACTATTTCAAGTGGCAAAAAGGCGTAAAACTAAGTCCTTGACTTTTATTTTTTCTAACGGTAAAATACAAACAGTAAATCCTATAGGTTTTAATTTCCTGACTATAAGCAGAGAGGACAATCAAAACCTATTTTTTGTTCTTTAACAACCGAGAGAGAGTAAACAACGCAAAATTCAATCCAGAAGGGGGGTGGTCGAGTTGGAATAGGTTGGACTCAATCCAAGGCAACCAACAAAAATCTCAAAGGAGGATCTGTCGTGTGTGACATGGCCGCGATTAAGAAAAGACGCTCGGAACTTGAGTTAAGGCTGAAGCAATTGACGAGCCAGCTCAAGGAGATGCACGAGTTGTCCCATGATCCAGACCCCACCGCTTGCGTCTCATGCTCCGAAATTGAGGCGCAAATCAAGATAATTGAGACGTGCCTCATGGAATTAGACGATGCGGAGAGAGCCCTGCGAGAAGGCAAGGGTAGAAATACCTGCGAAGATTGTGAGAAGCCGATTCCCGAAGAAAGACGAAAGGCAATGCCGACCACAACCCGCTGCGCCAAGTGTCAGGACCGCCGCGACCAGAACCAGAAGAAGAGAATTATCCCCCAGAAAGAACCCCATTCTGGGTCAAGTCACCGCAAGCCGGAAGTCAGCCCGGCCTACGGTTGTTCAATCTAACCAAACACGAGGGAGACAAATGCTTACAAAAGGAAGAGAAAGGCTGGACAAGTGCCAACGATGCGGTGCGCGGCTGCGCCACGGTGTTTGCAATCGGTGCAACCCAAGACCGGGTCACTTCCAGCAGCC
The DNA here is from genome assembly GCA_002069945.1 of Microgenomates group bacterium ADurb.Bin219. Taxonomy (GTDB): domain Bacteria; phylum Patescibacteriota; class Microgenomatia; order UM-FILTER-40-11; family UM-FILTER-40-11; genus MWCH01. Next base: position 28,740 of record MWCH01000011.1, on the reverse strand, counting down.
CTCTGAGTCTAGGAACTTTTGCCCTAGGCAAAGAAAGTAAACTCCGTCTCCTTCCTGTTTATTTGCGCGGAAAACCCAAATCGGTAGGGCCACCGACTCTGTCGGTGCTTGAAGGTTCAAAACCTTCTCCGCGCCCTATCCGCTAGCTTATTCTACCCAATGGTGGGTAGAAACGGTTAGCGGATTGATCGTCCCCTGCGGCTCCTTAGGCTATTTGGGGATTTTCCCCCATAAGCTAAGTGAGCCGCAGGCTGCTCTCTCTCGGTTGTATCAAATAAACTTCCAAACTTCGATAAGCTTTCTTGACAAATTTTTTATATCCTATATAATTTAGCCAGTTCTTCTTGTTCTTTGAAATCCGAGAGAGAAAGGAGCGGTAAATTGAAAAAAAAGAACGTTCGTCTTGTTCTGATCAAAAACACCCCAAGAAAAGGCCTCAGCCGCCTCTTCGGGCTTGATCCCGAAAGGGATCTCTTGCTAACAAGAGACGTTGTTTCCGCAGAAGACCCTCACCCTAAAGAAGGAGAACATTCCTGCTGGATGCGTGAAGGAAAGCATGGTCTTTTAAGACTTTACGCCCTCACTGATCTTATCCAAACACGAGAGGATCCGGGAGATCTCTTTGGAGCAGTAGCTGAGGTTGCTAACGCCAGATAGAATCGCGGGGGTAGTTCAAAGGCAGAACCTTGGCAATAAAGTACGAGAGCTTGGGCGCTCTCTCTTTCCCTTGCCGAGATAAGGGTTCAACTCCCTTCCCCCGCATTTCCGGCTTTAAACTTTAAACTCAATTATTGCTGAGACTTAAGGTTTAAAACCGCAACTCCATCTCTCTCGGATTTTTCTCTTATTTTTCAATCTTTCACAAACCGAAGTGGCTTAAAGCCGCATTCCCGATTCTGATCCGGGGAATTTCGTAAGGAAGACCGGCGCAAACCGGATTTACTCCGCCGCTGCTTCTGACCGCCGCCGTAAAACCCGCTTCCCGCAAAACTTTTTCCGCCGTCGCATTATAGGCTCCGTAAGGATAGGCAAAAACTTTTACCGGCCGACCAGACCTTTCGTTAATAATTTTTTGGCTGGAAACAATCTGGTTGCGAATAAATTCCTCCCCGCTCTTTTCGCTTAAAACCAAATGATTTAAGCCGTGGCCGCCGACTTCCAATAAATTACTACTCGCCATTTCTTTTAATTGGGACCAGCTTAAATAATTTTCACCGTCCAAAAATTGGGAAATCACAAAAACCGTTGCCTTGAAATTCTTAATCTTCATCAAGGGAAACAAAACATAATAAAGCTCTTTATAGGAATCGTCAAAAGTAATTATCAGCGGCTTGGCCGGCAATTGGCGGTTACCTTTAAGTCCGTCCATCAATTCGTCCAAAAAAATCGTCTGGTAGCCCTTATTGATAAAATAATTGACCTGGCTTTCAAAAATTTCGGGAGTAACATTCAGGTTTTGAGCTCCTTTGGCCTTGGCTTCATCGTTGGCTAAAAGATGATGATACATCAAAATCGGCACAAACCGGCATTGACCGTATTTTTCATTCATCCGCTTTAAAATTTCTTTTGGGGTAAGAGTCGGCACCGGCGTTGGCGTTTGCGTCGGAACCGGGCTTGCCGGAGGAAAAATTGTCGGAGTCGGATTGAGCCTGACCAAATTCCCTTTTGTAACGACAGTCGTTTCTTCGCGAAAAGGTAAATTTAAGGCGGCAATTAAATAGGCCAAAACCGCCAAAAACAAAACAATTACCAAAAGAATTAAGAACCATTGAAAAAAATTCTCGAATCCCTTTTTGAGAAATAATAGAAATTTCATTATTTTTAATCTACTTCAATTACTATTCCTTGTAAATAACTTTGGATAAATATTTTGTCTTTTAATAAAATTGCAGATATCCTCTAGCATAAATAATTTGATTTCAGTCGTTTTTGAACTTATTTATCCTATAACTGCTTGATTTTATTCTCTTTTTTTGCTATATAGTTGCGTATCGCTCTTTAAAATCTCGTACACAGGAGGAAGAGATGTTGTCGGTTCATATGAGCGGACATCCGTGGGTTTTACACAAAATGGGAATTGTATTACAAGTAGGGGCTCTTGTTTCTTTCGCCTTCCAAGCCTACACAACCGCAAGGTTCGTAGGCAATGGAATCGTCGATTGGCTATCACTCTCAGTCGGAGGAATAGTCAACCTACTTGAATATGCAGGTTGGTTTATTATTCTCTCCACCGTCGCCCCGCGAGCTAACAATATTGCTCGCCAATGGGGTTTTGAATTCAAGGAAGTCAAGGTCGAGAGATTCATCGACTCACTTACTTTTGTTTTTCTTATTGGACTTTATATCGTCGATGCTTGGGCAACTTTTCAAGGTTGCCCTGAACACTGGAACGACGTAATCTGTATTGCGATTGCCGTCGGTCAGACAATAGTTTTTGAATTGCTCATTAACGTCGGCCGTTCTATGATGGACGAGGCTGTGGTAAAACAGGCCTCTGTGGACGAAGCAAAAGAACCCGCCGTTGCCCATTTGACTTACTCATCTTCACCCACCCGTTGATACGAGAAAATGCGCAATCTTGTACTAACAAGGAGAGGAAGAATAAAAAGGCAAAAGCAGCCTTAACTCTTTCTTCTTTTTCTTGTTTTCGTAAAGATTGCGCAGTTCTCTCTTGGTTTGATCAATTAAACTGATAAAATCAAAAGAGAGCTATAAAGACCTTCGCCAAAAGCGGCAAAAGGTCAGCACCTTAAAAAAAGAAAGGAAAAAAAAGATGACGTCTTCCGAAGTAAAAGTTTGCGCTAAGTGTGGGGCACCTGTTTTCAGCGTTTGCAAATGCTGCGGGCGGCCCCTTTGTCTGGCTCACTCTGAAGGCCATTCTTTTGGCCCTAAGAAAGAGCCAAGGGATAAGCCAAGGATTTGTTCGATGTGTAGGAAAAAGGAAAGCCAAAACAAGGAAGTGATCGTTTGTTGCGTTTGCGGGAAAGTTGTTTGTCTCAAATGCCTTCCCGAGCATGAAGACTAAAAAGGAGAAAACAATGAAAAACGACCGTTACTGTTATGACTGGACTTTTTATTTCCGGCTATTGCCTGTGGAGTTTTTTCGAGTCAAAGTCGTGGCCGGAATTGATATTCGGAGCAATCGCTTGCTTTGGTTTGGCAGAAATGCTCGACAATCGGATTGAGCCAACAATCAGCCAGACTTTCGGGTTGCTTTTCCTTTCGTATCCGGTTTTCCCGATCATTGTTGCCGGATTTCAAGGAAGAATATCCCCGATTCCGGCAGCATTTCTCTCGGCAATCCTCGCTCCTCTGTTCCTCGGTTCGCTCAGAAAGATAATTCGGTAAAAGGAGAAAAATGAGACAGCCGACATTGATAGAAAAGCTCCTGATGATTTTCGGTTTTGCTCTGGCCTTTGCCGGACCACCAACTTTCTTTTTCAATCAAAAGCTGTTGGTCCCGTTTGTTTTGATACTGAGCGGGCTTTTGATCACAACAGCCGGCTACCTGCCAAACAGACCCCGTTGTCGACAGACTTCAGATTATGTTTGGGAACAGATATCCGGTAACCGCCCGATAGAGAGAAAGTGGCTTCTTACGCTAGTGCTCTATATTGGGTATTTTTTCTTCTTCTGCCTTTTACCCGGAGCCCTTAGACTGAATTTATTCTGCCTTATCGGCTTAGGGATAAATGCGGCATATTTTTATTTAATTTGTCGTGTTGCCAGAAACGGCGAAAAAGAAGGAGAAAAAGATGGGCAAAGAACTCCAAACTAAGATGAAACACCCAAGGATACCCTGTTCGGGCGAAAAATGTCGGGAGAAGGCAACTTCTTTCTGTTGTAACAGACATTTTTGCCCGAAACATTTTCAAGAACATTTGGCGAAATGCCACCCCCGACGGTGAAATTATAATTGCACTCCGTGTGAGTGCGTTAAATAAGGTAGGCAGAAGTGCCCCTTTTACCTGATTCACTGGGGGCACTCTTTCCCTTTTCCTTTCTTAGTTAACCCTACAAGCCCGCTTTAAAGCATTTGTTCTTAAGGCGGGTTTTTTATTGCCAAATAAAAAAAATTGAAGTATTATGCTATAATATACTATAGGTTTAAGATGTTGGGCATTAGCGCCAAACAGGCTTAAAATCTAAAGCTCTTTGACAAGCCAGCAGCGATAGTCTTGCACTTTCAGGCCCATTTTTGAGCTTGGAAGTGCAAGACTAAACACCCGAAAAGGAGAAAAAAATGAAATATTTCGCCTTGATCGTTTTGTTAGTAATTCTGGCGATCTTCTTTGTTCCCGGGCTGGTCGGGCTGACCAGCGAATACCGCCAAGGAGACCGAGTTCAGGTCGTCGGCCCGGGGTACTGGAACCCCGAATGCCACAGCCTCATCGGATGGCTCTGGGAATTCAATGATCCCACAGGCCATTACATTACCTGTGGGAATGAAGTCCCACAGAACGGATTAGGAAGAATAGCCCCCAATAATGCCGGAACCTTTTCCGGCAACGGGTGCTACCGAGTCCTTCTGGACTCGGGACAAGCGGGATGGTATCCCGCTTCGTCACTCCGGTCTAAGTAAACTAAATAGGACGCTGTGCGACCGTGCTTTTGCTACAGAGAGCTCTGTAGTAGTAACATTGCATGGTCGCACGAGGCAATTGGAATATTTACTAATAACCGATAAATTTCATACCCTCCCGCTGCTGGCTTTACTTTTTCTCTTTCTTTACCGGAAAAGGAATAATATTATCCCCTGATCTTCCCTTATCTCTTTCCTTTCCGCTTTGAGATGGAACTATTGTTATTAAATTACCATCTTTAACGATAACATCATATCCTAATCTATTTATTTCTTCCGCTTTTTCGGGAGTTATTTTGTCTCCTGCTATTTTTATTCCGGGTTTTTCAGATTCGTTCTTCATTTTGTCGGTTTCCTCCAGGAAGCCCAATCGCACTTGGGATAATTACTGCAACCGTAAAAACCTTTGCCTTTTTTGGTTTTCTTATGAACAACATCCCCGCCGCATTTCGGACACTTAAATCCGGTTTTGGGAATATAGGGAGCGGTGTATTTGCATTTGGGAAATCGGGAACAGGATAAAAATTTTCCAAACCGGCCGACGCGGATAACAACCTGGCCTTCCTTACAAGTCGGACAGGTTTCTCCGGTAGTTTCCGTTTCCACGGCCACTCTTTCCGCCACCTTACTGACGCTGTTTAATTTTTTATTGAACGGGTCAAAAAACTCACGGATAACCGGCACCCACTGTTTTTGGCCGTTGGCAATCTCGTCCAAATCGTCTTCCAAATTGGCGGTGAATTGATAATCAAAAATATCCGGAAAATATTCCAGTAAGAAGTCGTTAACCGCAAAACCCAAGTTGGTCGGGAAAAAATTCTTTTCCTTTTTTTCAACATACATCCGGTCCAAAATGGTGCTGATGGTGGGCGCGTAGGTTGAAGGCCGGCCGATTCCCAAATCCTCCAAAGCTTTAATTAAAGAAGCCTCGTTAAATCTGGCCGGCGGCTGGGTAAATTTCTGTTGGGGATCAATTTTCTCCAATTCCAAAGCGTCACCTTTTAAAAGCGGCGGCAATAATTCCAAAGGCTCTTCCCCTTCCTTGTTGCCATTATTTTCAATTTCTTCGTTATTTTTTGCTTTGTCGTAAAGAATTTTCCAGCCGTTAAATTTTTCCGCCTCGCCCCGTGCTTCCAAAACAAAAATATTCTGCTGGCCAACCGCATTAATATCGATTATCGTTTCTTCAACCAAGGCTTCTTTCATTTGGCAAGCGACAAATCTTTTCCAAATCAATTCAAATAACCTTTCGCCATCCCCTCCTCCCATTTCCTTCCCCATTTCCAAATTTGTCGGCCTGATGGCTTCATGAGCTTCCTGGGCGACTTTGGCTTTGGTTTTATAAACACGCGGACTTTCCGGCAAATAATTTTCCCCGAATTCTTTTTTGATAAATTCGCGGCAAAAATTAATTGCTTCTAAGGCTAAATTGGTAGAATCGGTCCGGTGATAAGTAATCAAGCCCTGTTCATAAAGGCCCTGGGCAACCTGCATTGTTTTTTTGGCCGACCAACCCAAACGATTAGAGGCCGTTTGTTGCAAAGTTGAGGTCGTAAAAGGCGCCGGTGGAGAACGGCGGGATTCTTTTTTCTCTACCTCACCAACTTCATAATCCGCTTTTTTCAATTCTTCAACTATCTCTTCCGCCTGGATCTGATTTTCAATTTCAATTTTATTCCCGTTTTTTTTGGTTAAGATGGCCGTAAAAACCGGCGAATCGGGCATCTTGCCGCCAAGAAATTTTCTTAATTGCGCAAAAATCTGCCAATATTCCTTGGGGACGAATTTTTCAATTTCCCTTTCTCTTTCTACAATCAAGCGGACAGCTACGGTTTGCACCCGGCCGGCAGATAACCCCTTGCGGATTTTGTACCACAATAAAGGAGAAAGTTTATAGCCGACGATCCGGTCCAGAATTCTTCTCGCCTGTTGGGCATTAACCAAATCCATATTGATTGATCCGGGCTTTTTTAAAGCCTCCTCAATCGCTTGTTTGGTAATTTCATGAAAGGTAATCCTTTCGTACTTTTGACTTTTGCCTTTTGATTTTTGGCCCTGCATTATCGCCGAAAGGTGATACGCAATCGCTTCTCCTTCCCGATCCGGATCGGTCGCCAAATAAATTTTGTCCGCTTTTTTCGCCGCTTCCTGAATTTCCTTCACTTTCTCTTCTTTTCCTTTGGAAATAACATAATCGGGAACGAAATCGGCCTTGGTATCAACGCCGAATTTTCTTTCCGGCAAATCGCGAATATGGCCCATTGAAGCCAGAATTTTATAACCCTCGCCTAAAAATTTGGAAAGAGTTTTTGATTTGGTGGGAGATTCTACAATTATTAAATTCATTCTTTAAACAATTATCTATTAATTAATTTAGAAAATTAACGAGATTTTTAGAAAGATCTAATTCTTTAATCTTTTAATTTTTCAATCCGTTAATTAATCAATCCTAAAGAATACACTCCATTATAACTTCTTATTAACCCTTTTATTTCCATAATTGAAAGTAATCCTCCGACCTTAGCGCTGTCAAGGCCGGATTTTCTGATTATTTGGTCAATTTCCAAATCCTCATCTTTTAAAACCACCAAAACTTTTTTTTCGTCGTCCGTTGTCTCTACCGTCGCCGCCGCCCTGTTTCTGTCTCTTATTTTATCCTGAGCTGGCCGAAGGACTCTTACTCTATCTCTGTTTCTGATATTCAATTCCTCCAAAATATCTTCCACTCCCGTTACCAATTTTGCTCCTTTTTTAATTAACTCCGCCGTTCCTTTAGACATCGCTGAAGTAATCGGCCCGGGAACCGCAAAAACTTCCCGGCCTTGTTCCGCCGCCTGAGAAGCCGTAATCAAAGATCCGGAATCTTTCGCCGCTTCGGTCACCACTACTCCCAATGCCAAACCGCTGATAATTCTGTTTCTGGCCGGAAAATTTCCCGGAGCCGCCTCTGTTTCCAAAGGAAACTCGGAAACCAACGCGCCACCGCTTTTAATAATCTCCTGGGCCAGCTGATTATGTTCGGGCGGATACATTCTGTCCAACCCGCAACCCAAAACCGCAATCGTCAACCCTTGGTTAACCAAAGTTTGACGATGAGCAATCGCGTCAATTCCGCGCGCCAATCCGGAAACAATAACTATTCCCCTGGCGACCAATCCTTCAACAATAATTTCCGTCACTTTTTTACCGTAAATTGTCGGTAATCTTGTTCCCACAACCGCCACCGCTTTTTGATTAAGTATTTCCCCGATATCTGAGGTACCGGTACTTCCAGAGATACTTTTAACATAAATAACCGGCGGCGGATTCTGGATTTGTTTTAATAGTTCCGGGTAATTTTTATCCTCTAAGGTCAAAGGCGTTATTCCTAACTTTAAAACCCGAAGCAAATACGAATCTATGTCAAAATTATGTCTGCAGTTTTCAAATTTTGCCACCAGTTTTTCTCCCAAACCGATTTTCAACAATTCACTTTCTTTTGCCCGATAGGCTTTTTCCGCCGATCCGAAATAATCCAATAAAAGCTTAAACCTTAAAGGACCGATACCCTGACAAACATTAAACGCCAGCCAATATTTTTTTTCTTTTTCTAATTCAATCATCAATTATTTAAAGTGTTCTGTTAATATCTCTTTCGCTATTGGGGCAGCCACAGAAGAACCTTCTCCGCCTGCCTCAACCAAAACCGTAACGGCAATCTTTCCCCTTCCCCCATCTCCGGCAAAAGCGGAAAACCAGGCGTGAGTCTGGATTTTCCCTTCAGAACCGACATACTCTGCCGTTCCGGTTTTACAGGCAATCTGATTATTCTTATTTTTCTCGTTCCACTCAAAAAAAGGAAAGGCGGTTCCGCCGCTTGAGCAAGCCTCAATCATTCCCTCTTTAATTACGGCCAAGGTTTCTTTCTTAATACCAACTTCCAAACAATCGGGGTCTTTGTCTTCGTTATCCGTTTTTAACATCCTCGGCCGGCAAATTTTTCCAGCGTTGGCAACCGCCGAAGTTATTTGGTTGACTCCTAAAGGAGTCAAGGCCAAATCACCCTGGCCGATGGAATAATGATAAGTATTACCCAAAAACCAGGATTCGCCTTTGACTTTTTCTTTCCACCTTGGCGAAGGAATCAGCCCGGCGACTTCGCCCGGCAAATCAATTCCAAAAGTTTTTCCCAAACCAAACTTTTCCGTCCAGAGATTTAATTTTTCAATCCCGACCATCTCGCCGAGCTTGTAAAAATAAGTATCGGTTGACCGTTTTATCGCCTTAATCAAATTAATTTCTCCCTCGGTCCGACCATAACCGGTAAAATACCAATTGGCATATTTATAAGAACCGACATAAATTACTCCCGGATCGTTGATTAGGGTATTTTTGGTGATTTTCTTCTCCTCCAGCCCCGCCACCGATGTCACAATTTTAAAAGTTGAGCCGGGCGGATAAAGACCGGCGATTGCCCGGTTAAAAAGAGGCTGATTTTCCCGATCGTTGACCAAGCGGCTGATTGCGTCTCCGGAAGAGGAAAAAAACAGATTGGGGTTAAAAGAAGGAGAAGAATATAAAACCAAAATTTCGCCCGTTTCGGGATTGGAAGCGACAACCGCTCCCTTTTTTCCGTTCATTTGGGAATTGGCAATTCTTTGCAAATCCGCATCAAGAGCCAAAACCAGATTTTTTCCGGAAACAGGATCTACCCGGCCAATCCGACGAATGGTTTTGCCGACGGTATTAACTTCAATCAACTCTCCGCCTTCCTCTCCCTGCAACTGCTGATCATAAAATTGTTCTATGCCGGTCTTTCCGACCATCATTCCCGGCCGAAAGCAATATTTTTTTCCCGGTAAACAAGGATTTTCCCCGATTTCTTTCTGATTAACCTCGCCCAAGTAACCGATGGCGTGGCCAAAAACCTCTGCCTGAGGATAATCTCTTCCGTAATCCAAAAAAAGGCTTCCTTCTTTTCCGCTGGCCTGAAGCTCAAGCGCTTCTTCGTAAGAAATTATTTTTTCTTCGCCCAATTGTCCCGAAGCGGAAGTCAATTTAAAAACCGGTCTATTTTTAGCCAAAATTTCTCCGTGACGATCAAATATTATTCCTCTTGGCCCGCCAATTTTAATTTTTCTAATCCGATTGTTGTCAGCTAAATTTTGGTAGTCTTTCCCTTTGATAACCTGCAATTGAAACAACCGGGCAATAAAAATTATCGCCGCCAAAGCCAAAAAAAGATTTAACAGCCATTGCTTCTCTCTCAAATTATTTTTCATTGGCGCTTGATAAATAAACTGTCTCGAGTAAGAGGTGGGTTATTTTTGTCCTTTTGCCAAAACCGAAAATTACCCCCGATTATTTCCAATAAAAAAACAAGCCCCAGCAATTTTAAAGAAGAAGTTCCCAATCGGCCGACGAAAAAAAAATCGTAAATTAATCCGGCCGTAAAAACTAAAACAAATTCCATTTTGCTTAAATTAAATTTTTCCGGTAATTAAAAAAATTGTCTGCAAATTGTCCGGAACCAATTCGGACTCAACTTCGGCTGATTTAAAAACATCACCTTTTTGATAATTTACTCTCGTAATCCGGCCGATCGGCAAATCGCCTTCCCATAAAGAAAAAACAACCAAATCGCCTTCTTTAATTTCGTTTTCCGCCAAAATTTCTTCTATTGTCATTTTTTGCCAGCCCCGGCCGGACAAAAGGCCCTTACCCGACATTCCCCCGCTTTCTTTTGAAATAATCTTGACTACCTGACGGAAATCCGAAGAATAAACCGGGCTTATTCTGGCCATGTTTTCGCTGACATTGTTGACCCGGCCAAAAAAAATGCCCTCCGCCACAGCCGGCATCTCCAAAATAATTCCCTGATTGCTCCCTTTATCAATAATTATTTCCTGATTAAGGCCGCCTATTACCCTGGCCGGCAAATATTGCCAATTCGGGGGCAAGGGTGCTCCCAAAAGTTTGCGGCTCGCCAGATTTTCTTCTTTAAGACTGGCAATCTCGGCCGCTAATTTTAAAATTTCTTGATCCTTATCCCGGCAATCGCCGGAAAAATCACCGTTTTGGGAAACCGAACCAGCCTGTGGTCCTCCTCTTAAAAAAGATCTGACGGGGATAACCAGACTTCTTTCCAGAAAACCCTTAACCGTAGAAAAAGTCCGAAAATGATCAAACAAGATAATTAAAATCGCCAACAGCGACAGGAGAAAAAATATTTTTCTGTTTTTTGCTTTTTTTTCCAAAAACATATCCTTAAATTATCACTTCAGGCCACCGGTTACCTTAACTTTTTTTAGCAATCTCTCGTTTTCCAACAATTTACCGCAGCCCTTCACCACACAATCTTCCGGTTTCTCGGCTACCCAGGCAGAAATTTTGGTGGTTTCAAAAATAAAACGATCCAACCCGGTTAATTTTGCCCCGCCGCCGCAAAGACAAATTCCGGTTTGGGTAATATCTCCCAAAAGTTCCGGCGGCGTTTCCTCAATCAGATTGGCAATCGCCATCACAATCTGATTAATAATCGGCGACAAGGCCTCGCGAACCTCTCCGGCTTCAATCTTTAAAGAAACCGGCATCCCGTTTTCCAAACTTCGGCCACGGACCACCATTTTCTTTTCTTCGCTTTTACCCGCCAAATAGGCAGAACCGATTTCCATCTTCGTTTCCTCGGCCGTCACTTCACCCACCAATAATGAATATTTTAACCTTAAAAAATTGGCCAATACTTCGTTCATCCGGTCGCCGGATTGCCTTAAAGATTTTCCCTGGACAATTCCGCCCAGGGAAATTAAAGCCAGATCCGTTGTCCCGCCGCCAATATCCACGACTAAAATTCCGGCCGAATTCAAAACGTCCAAATTGGCGCCTATCGCCGCCGCCATCGGTTTTTCTACCAAATAAGCTTTTCTGGCACCGGCGGTTAAGGCTGCATCCTGAACCGCTTTTCTTTCTACTTCGGTCGCTCCGGAAGGGATACTGATAACCACTCTCGGTTTGGGCAACCGGGGAATAAAACGGCCGGTTTCGTGAACCTTTCTAATGTAGTAAGTAAGCATCGCCGAAGTGGCGTCAAAATCGGCAATAACCCCGTCTTTCAAGGGCCGGACAACTTCCAAATTGGCCGGCGTCCGGCCGATCATTTTTCTGGCCTCGGTTCCGAAAGCGACAATTTCCTTGCTTTTTTTATGGCGGGCAACCACCGAAGGCTCACGGATAACCACTCCTTTATCCTTAATAAAAATCCGGGTGTTGGCCGTTCCCAAATCAATTCCCAAATCGTAAGCAAAAAAATTAATCAGGCTATCCAGCATAAAAATATTCTAACATAACCAAATTCTTTCTGTTATAATTTTTTTGATGGAAATTGATAAATTACTTCTAAAAATTATCCGCTTTTCTTTTTATTTTCTTTTCATTATTGTTCCTTTAATCTTGACTCCCTGGAATTACGAACTTTTTGAATTTAACAAGATGTTGACCGTCTACGGCCTAACTATAATTATCCTTGGTGCCTGGATCGGCCGGATGATCGTCAACAAAAAAATTATTTTCAAAAAAACTCCTTTTGATATTCCCCTTTTTCTTTTTCTCGCTTCCCAGCTTATATCCACACTTTTCTCTATCGATCGTCATACCAGTTTTTGGGGCTATTATTCCCGTTTCCACGGCGGCCTGCTTTCTACTTTTTGCTATCTGTTTTTATTTTGGGCCTTTGTTTCCAATCTGGATTACCGGGCCACTTTTAAAACAATATTGGTTATCTTGGCCACCGCTATTCCGGTAGCCGCCTACGGTATCGCGGAACATTTCGGAATTGACGCCAAATATTGGATTCAGGACGTTCGGACGCGGGTTTTTTCTTCACTGGGCCAACCGAATTGGCTGGCTGCCTATTTGGCGGTTTTAATCCCTCTTTGTCTGGCATTTTTTTTCCGGTCAACCAACGATCCCGCTAGTAACAGAAAAATCAAAATGGTTTTTTCCGGTGCCGTTTACTTTTTATTTTGCCTTTGTTTTTTTTATACCCGTTCCCAATCGGGTGTTCTCGGCCTGGGAGCCGGTCTTTTGCTTTTCTGGTTGCTGCTTGGTAAAAATCATCTTAAAAACAAATTGGACTTGAAAAAAAATTATTGGCCTTATTTCCTGCTTTTTAACCTCGGTTTTTTAATTATTTTTAAACAAGTCGGTTTTGATTCTTTCCCCCAGTTAAACGATTTTTTTAAGAAATTTAGTTTGAAAGCTTCCGTTCAAACTCAAAACAATAACCAGGTAGAAAAAAACAGTCCGGCCGTCATTCCGGACGCCGGATCGCCAACCGGAGAAATCAGAAAAATTGTCTGGAAAGGTGCTTTGGCAATCTGGAAGCATTACCCGATCTTCGGCTCCGGAGTAGAAACGTTCGCCTATTCCTATTATAACTTCCGGCCGGTAGAGCACAATTTGGTTTCCGAATGGGATTTCTTATATAACAAAGCTCATAACGAATACCTTAATTTTCTGGCCACGACGGGAATAGTTGGTTTAGGAACCTACTTAATTTTTATCGGCTCGTTTGTCATTTTTAGTCTTAGACAAACCGCTCGCTCGCTACCCCATTTCCTCGGGAAAAAAGAAGCCGGCGAGACAATAAGATTCCGAGATAACGAGATAATAATTCTGGCCCTTTTTTCCGGTTGGTGTTCTATCCTGATCACCAACTTTTTTGGCTTTTCCGTTGTTCCCGTCGCCTTGTTTTTCTTTTTAATCCCCGCTTTTTGCGTGGTTTTATCTTCCGAAGAAACACCTATCTCGCCCCCGTCTTCCCGACCTACTTCCAAATTCTCTTTCTCGCCTTTTAACTCCATCCAAAAAACTTCTCTTTTGTTTCTTGCCTTTTTTACTTTTTACTTTTTATTTTTAATTTTTAAATTCTGGTCAGCCGACGCCCATTACGCTAAGGGTGAAAAATTGAATAAGGCCGGCCGCTATGATTTGGCTTATCCAGAATTAATCAAGGCAATAGATTTAAAAAAAGACGAACCGGTTTACCGCAACGAAATTGCCGAATCCGCCTCCAATCTCGCCCTTGCTTACTTCAAACAAAAAGATGCTTCCGGCGCCGCGAATTTATTGCAAATCGCCATCTCCCAATCGGACACGGCCCTTAAAACCAGTCCCGGTAATCTCAACTTTCATAAAGGCAGAATAAAAATCCTTTATGTTTTGGCTCAAATCAATAAAGACTATTTGCCCTTGGTCATTAATTCTTTTCAACAAGCCATAAAACTGGCCCCGACAGACGCAAAACTGGTCTATAACCTGGGAACAATTTACGGCATTAGCGATAAAACCGATCTGGCAATCGCCAGCTTTCTTAAGGCCATAGAGCTTAAACCAAACTATAAAGAAGCCCGTTATGCTTTGGCTTCTTACTACCAGAAAGCCGGCCGGTTGGATAAGGCCAAAGAAGAACTGGAGTATCTTCTCAAATACCTTGATCCCAAAGACGGACCGAGCCGGGAACTTTTACGGGAAATTATCGGCAACTAAGAATAATTTGAAATTATGCGGGAGGCGCTTCTTTACCGAAAGCTGGCCGGAAAAAAAGTCCGGTGTGGCGTTTGTCAAAAAAAATGCTTTATCGCCGACGGAAAAATCGGCTACTGCGGAACACGGATTAATCAAAAAGGCCGGCTGTTTTCTCTTCTTTACGGACGGATTGCCGGTTTCCAAATTGATCCGATAGAGAAAAAACCGTTTTACCATTTCAAGCCCGGTTCTTTGATTGCTTCTTCCGGCTCTTTCGGCTGCAACTTCCGCTGCCGGCAATGTTTAAACTGGTTTGAAAGCCAGAAAACCGACCACCTTACTTTCCCTTTCCAATCTATTCCTCCCCAAGAGATTATTGACCTTACTTTGAAAAACCATTGTCCGGGGATTGCTTTTACTTTTAACGAGCCGGTAATTTGGCTTGAATATGTCCTTGATATCGCCAAGTTGGCAAAGAAAAAAGGGCTTTTTACGGTTTTTGTTACCAACGGCTCCTGGACAAAGGCAACAATTGATAAGTTGGCCGGCTTAATTGATGCTGCCAATATTGATTTTAAAGGTTTTTCCGAAAAAACTTATCAAAAACAGGGCGCCTTTTTTGGAGAAATTCCCGAGATGGCTGCCTACGCCAAGAAAAAAGGCATATTTTTGGAAATTACCACTCTATTAATCCCCGATATTAATGATAACGCTAACGAACTGGCAAAAATGACCACCTGGATTAAAAATAATTTGGGCCCGGATACCCCCTGGCACTTGTCTCAATTTGATCCGGCTCTGGCGCCCGATCCGGAGTTTAAAAAAATTCCCGCCACTTCAATCCAGCAATTGGAAAAAGCGGCCGTTATCGGCCAAAAAGCCGGGCTAAACCACATTTATATTTGGGCGGCGGCCAGCGGCTATAACCAATCAAATACTATTTGCCCGAAATGTAAAAAAAATGTCATTAAAAGGGACGGCTGGCAAGTAGAAAAAATTGACACCAATAAAGACGGAAGCTGCCGCTTTTGCGGCTATAAATTAAATCTGATTCTTTAAAAAGTTTTTAGAGAATTGACAAAGAAAACAATAAACGGTTATCTTTAAACAATGAGCGAATCTTCCAATGGGCAAAATGAAATTGTCAGTTTCCCTGTTTATACCGAAGGCGGCGGCCTACAAATAATTCCCAAGGCCGTAAAAACGATTGAATCTCCGAAAATACCCGAAGCTCCCCAATTAATAAATCAATTCGCGGAATTGGCGGCTGCAAGTCTGGCTTACGCAAGAAAAAAAACCGAGAGCAATCGGGAACACCTTGCCGACTCCGGCTCAAGAGCAATTAAAAAAATTGTCGGACAAGGGGTTGAAATTATCAAAACGGGTGATCCGGAAAATGCCTTGAATTTTCTTTATAATTGCCTTGAGCAATACCGAATAAGGGTTTGCGTTCCTTTGTCGGCTTCCGAATTGAATCCAAGCGAAGCCGGTAATTTTGCCGGACTTTATCTTTCTCTGTTAAACGAAGCGAAACACCCTGGTCAAAAACAAAAAGATAACCCTCAATTAAGGGAATTTGAGAAAAAGGTTATCCAATCGTCAACTTACCGGGAAAAATTTGAAAGATTAAAACAATCGGTTGAGGGTCACCTGGAAGAATTCAGCCAGGGAGCCTTGGCCGAATTGATATTTTTCAATTTAAGCCTTCAGGCCGGTTTAAACCCGGAATTTTCTTCCCCTCATCGGGACACCAAAGGTCACATTGACTATTTCATTCATCCCAGGGGTAAAGAAATTAAAATTCAGGTCAAGTCAAATAAATACCTAGGCGAGCCGGAAATCAAAAAACTTAGCGACGGCCGCTGGCTGGTCGTTGTCGGCGCTCCACCCCTTGACTTAAACGATAGCCGCGTGGCTGAATACTACCGTCGAATACTTTTCCCCAAAAAAGAAGAAGCGGAAAAATTTGGCCGGTCTTTTGAGACAGCAAATTCCCAACCGGAACAGCCGTATATTCCGGCAAGGTTTAGGGTAAAAGTTCCGGCCTAAAAAGATAAAGATGAGTAAAGAAACAAATAAACCAACCCCTGTTGATGATTTTATAAAAAACCTCCTTTGCCGAAAAACCCAAACGCTCAGGATATTGCCGGCTTTGTTGATGACGCTTTTTCGATTTGGAACGACCTGACTCCGAAAGAATTGAGGCAAGTCGTTTCTTACTTCAAAAAGATGACCCAATCCCTTCAGGAAGAAAAATAGCTTCCCAAAAAATAAAATCCGTGGTAAAATAACTTTCATTCGTCCGATTAGATTATCGCTTCTATCCCGGCCGAGAGGTACTTTAACAACAACACGACGAGAACCAAATCAAAAAAGAAAGGGAGAGAAAGTGGCCAAAAAAATCCTGGTTAACGGCTATCCGGCAATCTGTTTGACCAATCGCAACGAAGCTGTATTCTGTCAGCAACAGGGATTTAGTTATGCGCAGATTGGTGCCCTGATTACCTTCACTAACGAAGAAAAACGGCGAAGGTTTTTAAACAGGATGTATAAAGTAACCAGGAAACCAGCCCCCGGTAGAAAAAGAAGAAGGACTCCTCCCCATCTTGATAACGGCCTCCCAATCGTGTTGTAGCTCTTTTTGCGCCGAGAAGGCTTAGCCGACTCGGCGCATTTCTTTTGATGTTATAATCATAATTATGCTTAAGGTCATTACCGTTCCCGATCCAATATTGAGGGAAAAATCAAAAAAAGTTGAAAAAATTAGCCAGGAGATTTTAAATTTAGTGCGCCAAATGGAGGAAACGGCCACTAAAAAAGAAGGAACTAAAGGAGTCGGTCTTTCGGCGATTCAAGTCGGAACTCCTTTAAAAATATTTATCGCCTGGTCGGAAAAGAGCCGGAGATTTTTGACTTTTATCAATCCGGAAATAATCTGGCGCTCAAAAAGATTGATTACCGGTGCCTCTTCTTCGCCTCAATTGGAAGGTTGTTTATCTGTCCCCGATGTTTGGGGACTGGTCAAACGCCACCAGGTAATTAAAATCCGCTATCAAACACTAACGGGTAAAACTTTAGTCCGGCGCTTCCGGGGCTTTGCCGGAATCATCTGCCAGCACGAATATGACCACTTGGAAGGGATCTTGTTCACCGATCGAGTCTTGCAACAAAAGGGAAAATTATTTGAAATGAAAAAAGATTCCCAAGGCAACGAAAGACTGGAAGAAATAAAAGTTTAGCATCTTTTATCTTGTCAACTTACTTATTTATTACGGAATATCGATATAACAACATAGCTAAATATTTAAAATGATTATTTTTTTTGGCACCTCATCCAGATCGGCCAAATTCTTGGATTTGGCCACTCAAAGAGGCCTGAAAATTGACCTTGTTGTTTCCGAACCAGCCAAACCAATCGGCCGAAAACAGATTCTGACCGAAAATCCGGTTGTTACTGCCGCTAAAAAAATGAAAATTCCCTTTCTCACTTCTATTTTCGAACTTCAAAATCCATCTTCCGGCTTTCAACTAAACTTTTTTAAAGATACTCTTGGTCTTATTTTAGATTTTAATAAAATTATTCCTCGGGAAATCATTAATCTTTTTTCCAAGGGGATTATTAACCTTCATTTTTCCAAACTGCCGCAAAACCGCGGACCGGCGCCGGTCCAAAAAACAATCCTTAATGGTGACAAGGAAGCCTGGATAACTTATTACCTCATTAACGAAAAAATAGACCAGGGTATGATTATTTCCCAATTGTCTATTCCTTTGGATTTTACGGAAAATACCGACTCTCTTTACGAAAAACTGATTGAAAAAGCGGCTCAAGAAACCGAGAAGATTATTGGCGATTATTTAGCCAAAAAAGTTGTTCTTAGCCCCCAAATTGGCGAACCGACGATGACGAAAAAATTAACTACCGAAAATTGTTGGATCAATTGGGAAAAAAATCCCCGGGAAATTGATCGCCTTATCCGCGCCGCCTTTCCGGAGCCGGGAGCTTGGACGGAAATAAAATTATTCCCCGATCGTCAACCGGCGACAAAAAAGAGATTAAAAATCTTAAAAGCCCACTTGGAAAATGACAAATTGATTTTGGATTTGGTCCAACTTGAAGGAAAATCCCCGGTCGCCTGGAAACAATTTCTCCAAGGATACCCCGGTTCGGAAATTATTAAAGAAAAAAAGATTTAAGCCAAACGGCTTAAATCGGTTAACCGAAATGAAGAATTTCTTAAATAATCGACCAACCAAGGAAAAATCCGCACGTCATTGCTGATGGTATGAAGAAGAATGATCCGATTTTTGGAGTGTTTAATTTGTTTAATCAGGCTCTCTTTCATTTTTTCCTCTTCCCGACCGTCCGAAGGATAACGGCCTCCCTCGGAATCGCAATTCCATAAAACAATTGCCTTAACGAAGGGATTATCTTTTATTGCTTCCTTAACTGAATCATTAAAATAGCCGCCCGGCGGACGGAAAACCGGTAAGATTTGTTTCCCGCAAGATCTGGGTAAATTCTCCCAAAGAACATCGTAACCACAAATGACTTCCTCTTTAACGTCGTCTACTCCCAATTTATTCAAATTTTGATGGTGAAGAGTATGATTTCCGAAAAAACAGCCCAATTCCGCCGCCCTAATCAGTTGTTCTTTAAATGAATAACTTTTATCTTCAATTTTAACAGGAAGGGCTTTAAAAACTCTTCCGGCCGGAAAAATCGTTAAGGGAACTTTTTCCTTTTCAATAATATCCAAAATTACCGAAAGCTTATCCGGCCTAAAACAATCATCCAAAGTCAAAGCAATTTCATCCGGCTGATATTTTTCGGAAGGCAAACGATAATAAACAGGCTGATTTTGAATTGAAATTTCTTTTGGCTTAAGAAGACCGGGAGACAATAATGGCGGGACTAAAACCGAAGCTCCGGCTTTAACCAATTGAAGGCAGAAATCGCGTCGGGAAACTCTTTCGGCCATTATTTAGATTTTCCGGCCTTTTTTGAAGATTTTTTTACCGGTTTGTCTTTTTTGACGGCCAAATCTTTCTTTTCCAACACTTTGGTCTCTTTCGGCAAAGCCTCGGCTGCTTTTTTGGCTTTCTTTAATTCAAACTTAATTTTTTTGATACAGCGGGTGCAAAGTTTCACTTTTTTTCCATTTAAAGTATAACTTTGCAAATTAGGATTCCAAAGACGGGGTTTCTCCTGGGCGCGCATGGCCCATTTTCCGCCATATTTATGAGCCCTGGATTTTCCGACTGTCCGGCCCTTGCCGCAAAGATCACATTTTCTTGCCATAGTACTATGAATTCTAGCAAAAGAATGATAAAATTACAATACGAAATGACCAACTATTCCAATTGCTCTAATTATTTCTAGACAAATCAGATTTTTTTCTCATCTAATTAGGTCAATTGGGATAATTAAAATAATTAAATTAATATAAAAATGCTCAGTCAGCTAATTTCCAGCCCGCTAGCCTTATTCTATTGGCTTTTAGCCTTCGGTATCTCCTTGGCCGTTCATGAAGCTGCCCACGCCTGGATGGCCGATCGGCTGGGCGATCCGACGGCAAAGCTTTCCGGCCGCCTAACCTTAAACCCCTTAGCCCATATTGACCCTCTGGGAACTTTGATGCTTTTCTTTTTTCATTTCGGCTGGGGCAAACCCGTTCCGGTCGATTCCTACAATTTACGTGACCCGCGCCGTGATTCCGGTTTAATTTCCCTTTCCGGCCCGGCCGCCAATTTTTTACTGGCAACAATCTCTTCTTTTGTCCTTCGTCTCTCTTTTCATACTTCCCAATTTTCGCTTCTTGCTTCGGTTTTCTTAACTCCAATCATTTCTCTTAATGTCTACTGGGGTCTTTTTAATCTTCTGCCGATTCATCCGCTTGACGGGGGCAAAGTTTTGGTTGGCTTTTTGCCGACTGATTTGGCTCTTGAGGTAGAAGATTTTCTTTCCCGGTATCAACTGATTTTTTTAATGCTCATCATTTTCCCTTTTTTCGGCAATTCGCTCGTAGGAGCGATTATTGACCCTCTCGCCAATCTTATCTTTAAACTTCTGTTGCCGGAAACCCCTATCGTCTGATATTTGAGCCTTAGTATCAAATATCATTATTAAAGCTTATAATCTTTTTTCACGCATTAGCTACTTGACAAGTAGATCCTTCTTCTTCAGAATTAAATCAGTCCTGCCTATTGGAAAAGTTTTAAAGGTTTTTCCTCTACAAGTTCAAAACTTTAGGGAGGGCAAGTTTGAAGATTATCCTTCGAAAATACTCAGGAGAGGCTTCAACCGCCCACCCACCTGGAGCAATCCGGGGAAACTCATTTTAAAACGGACCCTTAGGCGGGATTTTTATTCCTTGATTGCGAGTTCTTCGGTTTGCCTCAATTCCTTTTTTCCGCTATAATTTGGCTGTTGCCGAGATAGCTCAACGGTAGAGCAACTGTTTTGTAAACAGTAGGTTCCGGGTTCAAATCCCGGTCTCGGCTCCCTTTCCGATCAAAACCTTATAACTTCTGCTTCTTAAGAACCATCTCGTAAAGCAAGCGGTTCTCCTCGGTCGGAGAAAGGCGGTAAAGCCAATCTGCCTCTTTCTCAGCCAGGACGAAGTCGGCTTTCCTGGTTAAAGCAATAATCAAAACTTTTCTTAAAAATTGATTAAAAGGAAACTTTTTTAAGGCCGGATCCAAAAAAGTAATTGTTTGCTCCGGCTTTTCCGTTTTCAAAAGCAAACTGGCCAAATTCTCATAGGCTAAATAATAGTCGCCGTTGGCAATTGCTTTTTGGTAAAGCTCCCTTGCTTTGGCCAAATCGCCCCTTCTTTGGTAAACGACTCCCAAATTGGAATAATTGGTCCACCAGCCGGGAGAAAGCGCGATTGACCGTTCAAAATGAGAAGCGGCTTCTTCCGTCTTTCCCTTTCTGACCAATTCCACCCCGTAATTATTTTGCAAATCAAAGGCGTCAGGATTGAGTTTTAAATCCCGGCTGTATAAAGTTAATCCGTCATGCCAATCGAGAGTTCTTAAAAAAGTCCGGCCGGCCAAAAGAAGAACTATCGCTCCGAAAGCCAACAGCGAATTCACCGATTTCTCGCTGCTCTCTTTCTTATCTCTCCCCTGGGCCAATAGAATCCCCAACATCCCCAATATTCCCAATATCGGCCAATAAAGCCAGCGCTCGGCCAAAGTCATGTCCAACGGAAAAAGATTCAAAACCAAGCCGAGAGAAACCAAAAACCAAAAAAAGAAAAATCTCCCCAAATTACTCGTAAACCTCCCAAGTTGCCTAACCATCATAAAAAGAAACAGAACAACTCCTATCAAAGCCCCAACAAACCTGATCTCCCCTACCTCCCTAACAACCTGGTGTTGGGCAATAAACAGATTTAAAGGAAAAAAAATTAATCTTAGATAGGAAAAAAGAAGATAAGGAACGGTCAAAAGACGTTGGGGAAAAGAAGCGGCGGCGATTGGCGAAAGCTCCGGTTTGGCCAGAGGAATTTTAGCCACAAAAGTTCTTAAATAAAAATAAATCAAAAAGGAGGAAAAGAGAGTTAAGGCCAACCAAAGACTCTTTTTCTTTTTTCCCGCTTGCCAAAAATATAAAACAATAATCGGCAAGCCGACAATCGCCGATTCTTTTGACAATAAGGCTAAAAAAAAGAATACTCCGCTAAAAATAATAACCAAGATCTTCTCGGAAGCCAGAGAAAACAAAAAAGTAAGTAAAAGAAAAAAGGTATAAAGAAGCTCCTGGGACGCGGAAATATAGGCAACACTTTCCGCATTGGCCGGATGGACGGCAAAAACAATTGCCAGACAAAAACCGACCAGCTTTGCTTTCTGATCCCCAAATTCTTTAAATAATTTTTGAAAAAGGATAAAGATTAAAGCACAATTTACCAAGTGAAGAACTAATTGGCTAAGATGAAAACCAGCGGGATTTAAACCCCACAACCGGTAGTTTAACATAAACCATAAGCTCATCAGCGGCTTGTAATACCAGCCGGTTAAACCTGCTCCTCCACTGGCAAAGGTGCTGCCTTTAAAGATATGCGGTAAATTGGTAAAACTTCTGATATAGGAATTGTTAACGACTTGTTCCTCGTCGTCCCAGACAAAATTGTTTCTTAAAATTGGAGTGTAAGCCAAAAAACCAATTAGAAAAATAGAAAGAATCAGGGTTTTTGAAGTCCATTTTCCAAGAAAATTCATTGTTAATACGGTGGCGAGTAGAATGCGTCAATCTGCCGGTTAAACGCAGTGCCGGGAGGAGGATTCGAACCTCCGTAGCCCTTTCGGGCAACAGTTTTACAGACTGGTGCGTTTGACCGCTCCGCCATCCCGACTAGGGAAAATTATACTAAATTTTTACAAAATAGGGAAATCGTTGTAAACCAATTAGCGCTTTTACCCTTAATTCTCTAATCCACTTATTGTTAAATATAATTAAATACTTGTAATCTAACATGTAAGAACTTGTAAAAACTATTAAATCCTAATTAAAATTGAGCCTGAAAATAAAACTTCTCCGAATCCTATTGTTTGCCTAAAATAACCAGGATATCGGCAGCAGGAGCTTTTTCTCCGGCCGGAAGAGAAGTAATTCTCCCGGACAAAACCTTGACAATTTCCTTGCATATACTTTGCTGGTTCCCCTTCAAATCAATAACCAAAACTTCGCTATATTGGCTTTGGGTAAATTCTTTGATCGTTACATCAATCCGGCTGACCAAATAGTTATTTTGCTTAAGTTTTTCCTCCGCCAAAGAAGCCAAGCCGGCAACGCCCGAGCCGTTGTAAATAGCTATTTTAGCCACCTTAGAAGATTCCACTCCCGATTGTGTCGCCTCTCCGGCTACTTCCTCCAAGGGCGTTATCGGTGCCAAATCAATAATCTTATCAATTGACGGCCTGTAAAGAATTGCTCTTTTAGCCTGAGAATAAACCAAAATCCGATCCCCGTTTTCCGCTTTTTGAAAAAAGTTTTGATTTTGTAATTGTCTTTTGTCGCTTACCGTTGCCAAAGTCGGGGTTTCCCCGACCGGTAATTCCATCAAGCGGGAAACTTTTCTGACAATCTCCTCTATTTCGGTCAAAGCTTTCTGGGATTTTAAAGATGATTGGTATTTCCGATAATAAAAAATAGCGCTGGCAACAGAGCCCAAAAGAGCCAACCCAACAAGACCCAAAAAGAAAACTCTGATTTTCCCAAATGACGAAAGATTCATTTAACCGATATTAAACAATTTTTCCTAGAAAGTAAATGGCTGGCGAACACCAGAGTTGTTAAACCATTTTCCATGACGCATTATCTGATTGTTAGTCGGGCCAGTCACCGAAGCCGTATAGGTTAAGACATAATCACTAGCGGTCAAAAAAACATAGCCGTTCTTTCCCACTCCGGCGGTAAATTTTACCCGCAAAGCATCAATCTGGGTTTTAGTCAACGAAAGACCCGAAGCGGTTACAGACTGGGTTGAGGGAGTATTCACCGGCAAACTTATCGCCGATCCAACCTGGGTAGTCGGAGCGGAACCGTCGGTTGAATAGTAAACCGTAATCGTACTAGCCGCAACCGTATAATAACCGCGAACATTAAAAACTATTTGGGTTACGGTAGAAACATCCGAAGGGCTGTCGCTTGCCGTATGAGTATAAGAATAAGTCCCTGTTCCTTTGGCGGTTTTTAAATAATCAGAATCATTGGGCGAAGTTGTTCCTTCATTAATACAATCCCATAAGTTGGTAGAGCAAGTGCCGCTGGTCCAGCTGGTTGTTGAAATATCCGCATCCGCGACTAAAGTTGAAGAGGCGTCAATCGCCAGTTGCCATTGTCTCAATTCCCGAAAAACTGTTTCCGATGCGCCAAGCATGGAAAAATCCGATTCCCCCAAAACACCGGAGGAACTGGCCGGCTGATTATTTTCCAAATCCGCGCTGGCGGTTGCTTCGCCAAAAACAAAAGGTTCCGACGTTTCCGGAATATTATTAATCTCTCTTTTAAAGACCAGCGGACCAAGCAAATAAAGTTGAGGTGAAACCGGAGGAGTTTGATATTGATAAGCCAAAGTAATTTGCTCGCCTTTTTTTAAATCAACCTTCCAAGAAATCACCTTAATATTGCTCTCGGTAATAATTGTCGGAAAACTCAAATAAGACAAGGGGTCAATTTTTCCATAATAACCGTTTTTGATATCATTTTTATTTAATTTGATTCCAAAATGAAGATGAGCACCGGTTGTCAAGCCGCTATTACCGGAAAGACCCAATAATGAACCTTTTCCGATTTTTTCGCCCTTTTGAACTTTTATCGTGCTTAAATGGCCATAATAGCTTCTCCCCCAAGAATGCTGCAAGATCACAGTTGCCCCGTAATCGCCGTTTTCCTCAGTCAAAATTACCTGGCCGCTGTCGGCCGCCAAGACTTCGGTTCCGATCGGTAAATCAAAATCCAAACCATCATGACCCAATAAATTATATTTGTCATAAATTAACCTTAGACCCGGATCGTTTAATTGTTCGCCAAAGCCCAAAGTTACCTGGTAACTACCGGCAAAAGGAGGAGATAAATCAATTTTTTCCGTTTCTTTTTGGTCAAAAGAAAAAGGAGCTGAATAAGGAATAATCTGAATTGAATCGTAAGCCAAACCACGATCGGATTTTAAAATACTAAAATTATCAGGCACCGTTTCCTCGATTGTGCCGGAAAAATCTTCAAAAGCGGTAATTTTAAAAACCGCCGGATAAAATGACGGTGGATAAATTCTGGTCGCCGTAATTCTCTCTATATCAAAAGGTATTGATTCTTTAACTTCGAAAAAGTCTTTAACGGAATAAAAACCGTTTTTGGTCCAAGCAGACAAGGTTACTTCGTATCGACCCGGATTTCCTACCCGGTAACGAGCTTCGTAATCAGGCTTCTCAACGTAATCCTTAACCTGGCACTCCGAATTGACAATTATTCCCCCGTTCTCAGTTGACAGCTCATCATCAACTTGTAATTCATCATTAGTAATTTGTAACTTTAATTGAGCATCACAAACCATCTTGCCTTCCTCATCTAAAACCGCCAAGGAAATATCAGCCGTATTCCCGGGAAAATAGACAGATTTATTAAAATTGACGGCCAAGACTCCCCACCAAAATTCTTGCTCCTCAACCGTTCCCAAGCTGTCCGTAATTTGCAATGAATATTTACCGGGTTTCAAACCCAAGGGCGGTTCTATTACCAAAACAGTTGAATCCCAAATAAATTTCTTTTTCATCGTTACCGCTACCGTTTCGTTTCCTCTTTTTAAAAAAACTTGGACGGGATTTCCTTCGGTATTGACCAACTCCAGGGTTACACTCTCGTTAAACTGAAGGCTCTTTTCCGAAAGCAGCCTCGTTTTTACCGGCAATTTGTTTTTGGCCGAAGGGTCAAATGTCGGATTTTCCTCCAGAAAATTAGTTGGAATTAATGTCGGCGTTAGGAAAACCTCTGTTGGCGTTGGCTCAACGATTATGGAAGTTGTTGGTATGGGCGAAGGGGTTGCCGTTAATTCTAAATCTGGGATCTCTGGTTTTATTGTTGCCGTCAAAGACGCCGTCGGTGTTGCTTCCAAATCAAGAACACCGCTCGGGGTTGATTCTTCAACGGGAATTTCTTCTACCGACCCCGGAAAGACAGCAGAAGAACTCGCTTCCTGGGCCAAAACCAACCCTGTTGGCAGAAAAAACTGACCGATTAAAGAAACAAGGAGAAACGAAGAAATTATCTTCCGTAAGACTCTAGTTGGTAGAAACATAATTTAAAACAATATCTCCAATTAAAGTATGATAACTGTTCATCGCCTGCATCCTAAGATAAATAACGGCGGTTGAATTGGCTGTGTTCCAATTGGTTAAGCTTGTTCCGGCAACCGCGACGGTTGTCCAGGTATCCCAAACACTTGATTTATTGGCGGTAGAAGCAAAAAGCTGAGTTCCGGCCGTATTGTAGCCGTAAACATCCAAGGCATTATTGGCTGCATTGGTATCAAGAGTATCAAAATTAACAACAATCGCGTCCGTATTGCCGGTACAAGCGGCGATAGAAGCCGAACACCAAGCGCTGAAATTGGAAGGCAAAGTTACCCGAACCGCCACCGTATAACCCTGGAGAGGACTGGCGGTTGAAGACCACCAAGAATAATGAGTTTTCATCAAGGCCGCCGAAGGCGAAGCATCCGAGGTCATAAAACCGGTAATACTGGAGTCAGTTCCGGCGCCATAAAAAGGAGTCAAAACTGCTCCGGCATATTCCGGTGACAAAGTTATTTTCCGGTAAGGCCTAGCGGTTCCGGCCAAAACCGGAGCGGTTGATTCGCTTAAAGCAACATAATTGGTCGTATCACCAATAGAAAGTCCCCTATCCCAACCAGTACCAATATTTAAAGCATATTCGGTTGCATTTGCTTGGCCGGACATAACGCCAATGTTCATTCCGTAAAGAAAAGTACTGGCCACATTAACATTAGAGGTAACGTTTATTTCCAAACCGGCATTGTTAATATTTCCACCACCAGCTCCAGCATTAGCAAAATCTATTTGCAACCCATTAACATCATCAGTCGCCGCTCCCTGGCTGGCACCCGTGTTAATAATGTTCATCAAGTCAGCGGTTGGCGCAGTAGAGTCATTCATCCCTAAAACAAATTGAGTTCCAGCAATATTTTTAAAAATAACATTGCGCGCGCTGGTCATTAATATCTGATTTCCGGTATCATACGCAGATTGCAAAGCAGCGGCCGGACCGGTAGCCCCGGTGATACCGGTAACACCAGAAATACCTGTCACTCCACTTGTTCCCGTTGGACCGGCCGGACCAGTCTCGCCCGTAACTCCGGTTGGTCCGGTTAAGCCGGTAATGCCGGTTACTCCGGAGATTCCGGTTACCCCCGAAGTTCCAGTTGGACCAGTGGGACCAGTAAGACCGGTAATACCGGTAACGCCCGTAATTCCCGTTACACCAGAAGTTCCGGTTGGTCCTGTTGGACCTGTTAAACCAGTAATGCCAGTAACTCCGGTGATGCCGGTAACTCCGGAAGTTCCGGTTGGACCGGCCGGACCGGTTTCACCCGTAACTCCGGTTGGGCCGGTTGAGCCGGTAATGCCGGTAATTCCACTAATTCCTGTTACCCCCGAAGTTCCTGTTGGCCCTGTCGGTCCGGTAAGGCCAGTAATTCCGGTAATTCCACTAATTCCAGTAACCCCGGTTGGGCCGGTTAAGCCGGTAATGCCGGTAACGCCCGTAATTCCCGTAACACCAGTTGGTCCGGTTAAACCAGTGATGCCGGTAACGCCCGTAATTCCCGTAACACCAGAAGTTCCGGTTGGGCCGGCCGGACCAGTCTCACCCGTAACTCCGGTTGGTCCGGTTAAGCCGGTAATGCCGGTTACTCCGGAGATTCCGGTTACCCCCGAAGTTCCAGTTGGACCAGTGGGACCAGTAAGACCGGTAATGCCGGTAACGCCGGTGATGCCGGTAACTCCGGAAGTTCCGGTTGGACCAGTGGGACCAGTAAGACCGGTAATACCGGTAACGCCCGTAATTCCTGTTACACCAGTTGGACCTGTTAAACCAGTGATGCCAGTTACTCCGGTAATTCCGGTAACTCCGGAAGTTCCGGTTGGACCGGCCGGACCGGTTTCACCCGTAATTCCGGTAGGACCTGTTAAGCCAGTAATTCCAGTCACACCGGTAATACCGGTCACCCCGGTTGGTCCGGTTAAACCAGTGATGCCGGTAACGCCCGTAATACCGGTCACGCCACTAGTACCGGCCGGACCGGTTTCGCCCGTAACTCCGGTTGGTCCGGTTAAACCAGTGATGCCGGTTACTCCGGAGATTCCGGTTACCCCCGAAGTTCCAGTTGGACCAGTGGGACCAGTAAGACCGGTGATGCCGGTAACTCCGGTGATGCCGGTAACTCCGGAAGTTCCGGTTGGACCAGTGGGCCCTGTTTCACCCGTAACTCCGGTTGGCCCGGTAAGACCAGTAATGCCCGTGACGCCAGTAATACCAGTTACACCAGTGATACCCGTAACTCCGGTTGGCCCTGTTAGGCCGGTGATTCCGGTAACGCCGGTAATACCAGTGACGCCAGTTGGCCCGGTTAGGCCGGTAATACCAGTTACACCAGTGATACCCGTAACTCCGGTTGGCCCTGTTAGGCCGGTGATTCCGGTAACGCCCGTAATTCCCGTTACACCAGTTGGTCCGGTTAAACCAGTGATGCCGGTAACGCCGGTGATGCCGGTAACTCCGGAAGTTCCGGTTGGTCCTGTTGGACCGGTTTCACCAGTAATACCGGTGACGCCGGTAATTCCTGTAACTCCGGTTGGTCCAGTTAAGCCGGTGATTCCCGTAACGCCGGTGATTCCGGTTACACCAGAAGTTCCGGTAGGTCCAGTTGGGCCAGTTAAGCCGGTAATACCAGTAATTCCACTAATTCCTGTTACCCCCGAAGTTCCGGTTGGTCCTGTTGGACCTGTTAAACCAGTAATTCCCGTAATACCAGTAATACCCGTAACTCCAGTGACGCCTGCGCCAGTTGGACCAGTGGCTCCGGTAACTCCGGCAATGCCGGTAACTCCCGTAACCCCATCATATC
>MWCH01000010.1 GCA_002069945.1 Microgenomates group bacterium ADurb.Bin219 | reverse complement strand
CATGATTAACTCGATGATGGGCTTGTCTCCTATAGGGATTAACGGTTTGGGAAGTATTTTTTCCGTCCGACGTTTTTCAAAATCCAGTCGATGAAAAATAATTTATTCTTCAGAAGGCAATTGGCTGGTCTGTTTTTAGCCATAATTTTCTTTCTTTCTCCGGCATGGGGTTTTTCTTCTCTTTTAGCCTTGGAGTGTGAGCCGCTTCCCAAAGGACGCAGTGAAAAAGAATATTCCGACATGATTGCGGTTTGCGAGGCGGCCAGGGATAAGGCCCAAAAAGACCTCGGCGATTTACAAAAGGCGATTGAGACGATGACTCTTCAGGAGAAAACGACCCGGATTAAAATTAACCAGGCGGAAACCCAGATTGCGGTTCTTGAAGACGAAATTGCCGGTCTTTCGGCCAAAATTAACCGGCTGAACGAGTCGCTTGATTATGTTTCCAAGATTTTCATTGCCCGAATTAACTTAACCTACAAGATGGGCTTGGTTAATCCGATGACTATGCTTTTCGGATCAAAAAACTTAAGCGAGTTTTTGGCCAAGAGCAAATACCTCAGAATTATTCAGCTTAACGACCGCAAACTCTTGCTTTCCATGGAGGAGACCAAGGTCAATTATGACGAGCAAAAACAGACAAAAGAACAATTGCAGGCAAAATTGGTCGTTTTAAAAAAGCAGCTTGATCTTCAAAAAGCCAATTTGTCCAGCCAAATTGCCAGCCGAAAAAAATTATTGGAGGAAACCAAAGGCAAGCAGGCGATTTATGAGAAATTAATTGCCGAGGCTAGAGCGGAACTGGTTGCCATTACCGGAATCCTTTCCGGAGAAGGTAATGAAAAAAAGATCAGAAATGTTTCCGAAGGCGAGCGGATTGCTTCCGTCATTTCCGGAGCCTCCTGCAACTCCAGCGGAACTCACCTTCATTTTATGGTCGTTAAAGGAGACGGAACCGGCAATACCGAAAATCCGTTTTCTTTTCTCCGCGGCGGGATAGATTATTTGAATTGTTCCGGATCGGCTTGCGGCAGCGGCGATGGAGACGCTTTCAATCCCGGCGGCGGTTGGAATTGGCCGATGAACCCCAAAATTATTTTAAATCAGGGATACGGCAATACCTGGGCAACCCAACATACCTGGGTCGGTAAAATTTATAAATTTCACAACGGGATTGATGTTGAAGGCGCCAATACCGAAGTCAAAGCTGTTAAGGCCGGTGAGCTTTATTGGGGCAGTTTTGTCGGTGGTTGTACTTTGCAATACGTCCGGGTTAAACACAACGAAGATAATTTGAACACCTATTATTTACATGTCAACTATTAAGTTAAAAGTTACTTCCCGAAGGGATTTCCAAAAGGGAGCAAGGCAAAAGTCAAAAGTAAACTTGGGAATAAAAAAGGGGTTATTGGTTATTTTCCTTTTTTTTCTTTCCTTTCCTCTTTTCTCTGCCAATATTTTTGCCCAAGTGGTTATTAATGAAATTCTGCCGGATCCGGTCGGAGACGATGTGGCCAACGAATGGGTTGAGCTGTATAACAATGGCGAAACGGCGATTGACGTTTCCGGTTATAGGTTAAAAGATTTGGATAATCACGAGTTGATAATTACGACCGATTACGCTTCGTCGGGTACCGTTATCAATGGAAAAAGCTGGTTATTAATTAGAAGAAACAACCACTCTTCGTTTTCTTTGAATAATTCCGGGAGTGAGGAAATCAGTCTTTGGGACAACTCTTCAACACCGGTAAAAATTGATAGTTTGGCTTATTCCGGATCTTCGGAAAATAAAAGCTGGGGGAAGATTCCCGACGGCGGCAGTCTCTACGCAGAGAAACTGGATCCGACCCCTGGTGGCTCAAACCAAATTATTCCGACGGCTACGCCCTTACCGACAACTACACCGACACCAACTGTAGCCATAATTTTACCGACTTCAACCCCTGTTCCTACCAATACGCCTGTGCCAAATTCTTATTCCCATATTTACCTTTCCGAATTTTTGGCTTGGCCGGAGTCGGGCAACGAATGGGTTGAGCTTTACAACGATAATAGCTCCGAGGTTGATTTGTCCGGCTGGTATATAGATGATGTTGCCGAAAGCGGCCAGACACCCAAAATGATCTCGGAAAAAATCGGCGGCAAAAGTTATAAACGGATCTTTCTTTCCGATTTTTTTCTTAATAATGACGGCGACGACGTTCGGTTATTGGACGGCTCCCAGGCGGAAAAGGACAAAAAAGCGTATTCATCTTCAACTAAAGGTAAATCCTGGTCAAAAGATAGCGGCAATAATTGGTGTGAAACCAATCCCACGCCGGATAGTGCCAATCCAACCTGTTTTGTTTCGGTTGCAACTTTGACACCGACTTTAACACCGGTCTTAACCTTAATCCCAACCGAGACGGAAATTTCGCCGACCGACTTTCTCAAACTCAAAGACCAGGAAGCTTTGCTTGATTTACAGCGGAACAAAATAACTCCTGTAGTTTTGGGTGCCCAAATAACGCCGACTCCAAGTCCTTTGGCCAAAAACGGGAGTAAGGAAAAATTTAAGATTGCGGCCGGGAGTTTTGTTTTTGCCGGATTGCTTTTATTGGGCTTGTCCGGATTTTTCCTTGTTAAAGAAAACCGGGGCCAGAAGATAAAAATTGATACTTTCTAATCTTTGTTTTTAAAATAGCAAAGTTTGGTTTAAGATAGTGTTATTAATCGTTATTTTTGATTTTAATGTTGTCTTTATTGAACAGGAAAGCAATTAATCGTTTTTTTTACTATTGGCTGCCGGTTTTTTTCTGGATGGGGTTGATTTTTTGGCTTTCCAGCTTTCATAAATTGGAAGTTTCCCAAATCAGCTGGCAGGACTTTATTTTTAGAAAAGCAGCCCATTTTTCGGAATATACCTTATTGTTTTTGCTTTATTACCGGGCTTTTAAGAACTCTTTAATTAAAACCGATAAATATAAATTGGTTTATCTTTCCTTGTTTTTGGCCATTCTTTATTCAATGAGTGATGAATACCACCAAACCTTTGTTAGCGGGAGGAGCGGTCGGCTATTTGACGTGACGGTTGATTCTTTGGGAAGTCTTTTTGGCGCTTTTTTGGTTACGGAAATTTCTCCCTTATTGCCGGGAAGATGGAGAAAATTATTTGAAAAGTTAAAAATTATTTAAAGAATGAAAATTCTTGTCACCGGCGGCGCCGGTTATATCGGGTCCCACACGGTTGAGGCTCTTCAAAAAAAGAATTTTGAGGTTTTGGTTTTTGATAATTTGGTTTACGGTCATAAAGAAGCGGTTTCCTGTCCTTTAATTACCGGAGATTTATTGAAAAAAAAAGAGGTGGAGGCGGTTTTTAAAAAGAACCGGATAGACGGTGTTGTCCACTTTGCCGCTTATGCTCTTGCCGGAGAATCAATGACCAACCCGGCAAAATATTTTGAAAACAATCTCCAAGCCGGTCTTAATTTACTGGAGACAATGGTCAAATACGAGGTAAAACAGATTGTTTTTTCCTCTACCTGTGCAATTTACGGCTATCCGGAAAAGTTGCCGGTTACCGAAGAAGAAGAGAAAAAACCGGTTTCGGTTTACGGAGAGTCAAAATTGATGTTTGAAAAAATTTTAAACTGGTATGACCGGATTTTCGGTATAAAAAATGTTTGCTTGCGCTATTTTAACGCTTGCGGCGCCTCTCTTGAGGGAAAAATCGGGGAAGACCACGAGCCGGAAACACACATCATTCCTCTGGCAATGAAAGTTGCTTTAGGGCAAAGGGAAAAATTTACCCTTTTCGGCGAGGATTACCGCACTAAAGACGGAACCTGCGTTCGAGATTATATCCATGTGTCGGATTTGGCTTCGGCCCATATTAAAGCCCTCGAATATCTTTTCAAAAACGGAGAAAGCAACTTTTTTAATGTCGGAACCGGCAGCGGTTACTCTAATAAGGAAATTTTAGAAAGAATTAAAAAAATATCAGGGGTTGATTTTAAAGTTGAAATTGGCGCCAGAAGACCCGGAGATCCTGATGCCATTTATGCCGACAACCGCAAGATCAAAAAGATTTTAGGTTGGGAGCCGCAATTTTCCGATTTGGAAACAATTATTAAATCCGCCTGGAATTGGCACAGGGCAAATCCACAAGGATTTAACCAGTAGAAAACGCTGATGAAAAAAATCGGGAATATCGCCATTTTATTGGGAATTTTGTTATTACTGTTGATTTTTACCAAACCTTTAATTTTGGAAATAAACTACCAGATCAAAAATTTTTCCGGAGTTTCTTATCTGGTTTCCGATCCGAACACGGATACCGAGCAGACAAACAACGACCGGCTTTTTTTTGACGAAAAAGCAAAATATATTGAACCGGTCGATTTGAATTTTGGGATAGTAATTCCCAAGATTAAGGCCAACGCCAAGATTTTTGCCGAAGTCAGCCCCTTTGATTCAAAAGGTTATCTTCCGGTTTTAAAGGAGGGCGTTGCCCACGCTAAAGGAACCGGTTTTCCGGGAGGGGGAAGGAATATTTATTTGTTTGCCCATTCAACCGACTCGTTTTTGAACTTTCGGCAATATAATGCCGTTTTTTATCTGCTAGGCAAACTGGAAAACGGGGATGAAATTGACATTTTTTACAAGAACAGTCTTTTCCGTTATGAAGTAATTGAAAAAAAGGTCGTTTTTCCGGAAGCAATTCATTATTTGGACTCGGACGAAGAAGAAATTTTAACTTTACAAACCTGTTATCCTCCCGGGACTACTCTTAAAAGGCTTATTGTCAGAGCAAAGAAAAAAGAGATCAATAATTAAAATATAATTATTGGATATAAGCTAGGCAAAGACGATTTCTCCAGGTGATTTTTTCGAGGCAATTTAAATCGTTGAAAATTTGACATGGCTAGATATATAGGATATAATTCTGGAAACAAACCACTGTTATGTCAAAAAAAGCAAGTCGTTTTCAGAAAGTTGTTTCTCTCTTAACGGCGGTAAATCTTTTTATTAACACTATCGCTCCGGTAGTTCCTTTTTTGGTCAAGAAAGCTTTTGCCGCTTCTCCTACCGTCTCCGCCAATTACACTCCGGGCTCAAATACTTTTGATTTTTCACTCGATAAGCCTTGGGACTCCGAAGGCTACAATTTTTTCTGGAAAGCCTCAACAAAAACGGAGATTCAAAGCACTGCCGGTACTAACCCTGTTTCAATTTACGCCGGAACTTGTTCCGCGGGAGGAACTTGCGTTGCCGATACCGTTAAAAGAGCAATTGTTAAAATTTCGGCGAGCAAAAATAAAGAAGAAGCGACTAAGGTTGCCAAATGGTTTTGTTTATCTGAGGGTATCGTTACTGACTATTTTAATGGTGGAATAAGCGAGTTAAGTTTAACGACAGCAGAAGAGGACTGGTTAAATAATGGTTCTTGTACGACTGAGATTCCAACGATTATTCCTACAATTGTACTTACACCAACAACTTCTCTGCCAACGCCAACGACTATACCTCCCCAGTCGATTCTTCAACTATCAACTCTAGCTGCCTCTTTTTCTTGTACTCCCGTACCTGACGCAGATGGAGCAAACGATGAACCGGGCCAAAAAGATTTAACCTTGCTTTGTCGAGATTTAAGTTCAATAGATCCCCTGAATGTCTATTGGAATTGGGATATTACTTCT
Organism: Microgenomates group bacterium ADurb.Bin219; assembly: GCA_002069945.1. Taxonomy (GTDB): domain Bacteria; phylum Patescibacteriota; class Microgenomatia; order UM-FILTER-40-11; family UM-FILTER-40-11; genus MWCH01. The sequence continues at coordinate 31,777 of MWCH01000010.1, read as the reverse complement.
CTTTCTGGATCCAATACGGCAGACGCTTGCTCGTTATTTGATACAGACAACGACGGTTACGCCAATTATTCTCTATGCGTTACCTGGAAGGGCGATAGGATTCAAATTGAGGATAGTCCGCGACTTTATAGCTGTAGTGATAAAAGGGTCGATCGTTGCGCTGATAGCGCTTTAGTTACTGGAATTTCCAGCACATGCGAAATGTCTTTAGCCAACAATGATCCTTTCATTACGGGTCAGGACTATCCTTTAGATGCCAAAGTAACTTGTGCGATCCAATTGGAAGATGTCGGCGGCCCTTTGAGTGCCAGTTTATTAGATGTTTGTTCTTATCCTTCGGAGCAACCAAACTCCGATCCGTCTGATTGTATTATTATTCGCAACAACAAAGGCATCTTGGTAATTTATAAGGACGTAGATCCAAACAATTCATTAACAAATTGGAACTTTACAATTTCTGGTCCAACCAGTCTTAATCCATCAATAAGTGGAGATGGTAATACGGGCATTCTTGCCGTAGATCTTGGAACTTATAGCATTACGGAAACAGCCGGCTTGGGAACTAATATCAATGATTACTCTACTTTCTGGAATTGTGCGAAAAACGGTTCGTCATATCTTAGTGGCATTGGAACTAATATCTCAAATATTGTAATAGGGAGTGCGGGCAATACAGTTGACTCAGTAGTTTGTACTTTTACCAACTCGTATAAGCAAGGAAAAATTGTTGTTGACAAAGTAACTAATCCTTCCGGAGATTCTCAGAGCTTTAACTTTACGACTACCGGTTCGGGATATTCCGGATTTAGTCTTACTGACACGGCTACTCCAAATGAACAGGAATTAATGGCTGGCACATATTCGGTTGCGGAAACGGCAATCAGCGGATGGAATACGGTTTCTTCCTGTATTAGCTCGATTGGTGATACGGAAACTGCCGCAAGTTTGGAATTGGATCCCAGTGAGACAATCACGTGTACCTTTACTAATTCCAAATTAAGCGTGAATGTTTTAAAAACTGCTAACCCGACTTCGATTCCCGAAACCGGCGGTAATGTAGAATTTACGGTTAAAGTTGAAAATCCCAGCGCTGTGTCGATAAATTTAACCTCTCTTTCTGATAATAAATTTGGAGATCTAGATGGAGTGGGGACCTGCGACGTGCCACAAACAATTGTCTCTTTAGGATATTACGAATGCAAATTTACCAAATATATTTCCGGAGAAGCGGGACAAAACCATACCAATATTGTGACTGCAACCGCCAGTGGTATTACTGACGATGATGACGCTACGGTTGACTTTTCTGACGTTAAACCGTCTATTGAAGTGACCAAGACCGCCGATCCCACCAGTGTTCCGGAAACCGGCGGCAATGTGACCTTTACCTTTGAAGTTAAAAACACCTCCACCGAAGAACCGGTTACCATTACCAGTCTTGAAGATTCTGTTTACGGTACTTTGACCGGTGATGCCGACTGTGCCGTTGGCATTGTCCTGGCTGCCGGTGCTTCTTGTGAATTTGACATTACCACATGGGTTGAAGGAGATCATTCCGGAGCTGACCACAACAATGTCTTTACCGGCAAAGCGGTTGATAATGACAAGACCGAAGCGACTGACGATGATGACGCTACGGTTGACTTTTCTGACGTTAAACCGTCTATTGAAGTGACCAAGACCGCCGGCACAACTTTACTACCGGTTCCGGGTGGTGATGTCGAGTTTACCGTCGAGATAAAGAACAATAGTAAAGAGGATGTAACCTTAACCAGCCTCACAGATGATGTTTATGGCAACTTAAACAATAATGGAACCTGCAAGACAGGGGTTACCATTTTGGCCAACGGTGGTAAATATACTTGTAAGTTTACTGGTGCAGTTAGCGGTGCTCCTGGTTTTTATACGGACGTTGTAGAAGCGGTTGGTACTGATAACGAAGGTTCTCAAGATACAAAAACAGACGATGCCACGGTTGAGCTAGAAGGCGGCAAAATCATTATTGAAAAACAAACTTTGCCCGATGGATCAACTCAGTCTTTTGAATTTGATCCGAGTTGGAGTAGAACCAATCTTAATCTAAGTGACGGTGAGTCAACTGAAAGCGGGTGGATTGCTTCGGGTGAGTATTCGGTATCGGAAACCGTTTCGACCGGCTGGAATTTAACTAATATTACCTGTCTTGATCCGAATCAAAATAGCGGTCCAAGCGCCGCGGCCGGAAATTTAGCCAATATTAGTTTGGAAGCGGGCGAGACTGTCGTTTGTACTTTTACCAATACAAAAATCCCAACCTTGACCGTAACCAAATTGATTTCACCGTCTGATGATCCCGGATTGTTTAATTTATTTATTGATGGCAATCAGGTTGGTACCGATGTTGGCAATAACTTTACCTCAAATCTGCTGAGAGTAGATATTGGTTATAATCATGCGGTTACAGAGACAGCCGGGACAGGGACCGATTTAAATAATTACACCGCCGTCTTTGGCGGTGATTGCGATTCCACCGGCCATATTGTTTTGGCCGCCGGTGAAGACAAAAATTGCACCATAACCAATACTCGAAAATCATTGCCTTTATATGTTTTGAAATATGAAGACGATAACATGAATAATACTTGGGACACAGGGGAAAATACTCTTAATGGTTGGACAATGGAGCTCTATGATAACGAAACTTGCACCGGCACACCGTTGACGAGTGCCGTTACCGATGAGTCAACGGGATTACCCGGTCGGGCGAAGTTTGAAGGTCTTTATCAAGGAAAAACTTATTGGGTAAAAGAGATTGAGCAATCAGGCTGGCAGATTACTTCCGATAATTGCAAGAGTATCACTATTCACGACGATATACACTCCAATAATGAACTTGAATTTGGCAATGTCAATCGAGGAAAGATTACTGTCTATAAATTTAATGACCTAAACGGAAACGGGGTTAAAGATACAGACGAACCATATCTTTCCGATTGGGAGATGGTTATGACAAAAGTCGGTGGTAGCGCCACAACTCAGACGACCGACAACTCCGGCAGTACCTTATTTGATTTGGCTTCCGGTAACTATATTCTGACGGAAAATACTAAGATTGGTTGGGAGCATACCGTTACTTATTGTGAGAGCAATAATGACGTTAACAATTTCATGCTTGTGGAAGTTGCCGCTCCAGCGAATGGTGAATCAGTTATCGTTAATCCCGGCCAAAGACTGGTTTGCTATGTTGGCAATCATCAGAACGGATCTATCCATGGTTATAAATGGGACGACTTGGATAGCGATGGGATGGTTGATTATGATGAAGAAAAGCTTCCCGGCTGGGAGATCTTCATTGACCAAAACAATAACTCTTTATGGGATACTGGCGAACTAAAGACGACAACTTCTTCGGATTCGGACCCATTACATTTTGGCTGGTATTGGTTTGAAGATTTAGTTATGGGTACCTATCGAGTTTGCGAGATTCAAAAATCGGGTTGGCTTCAAACGTATCCGATCGAGCCGGCATGTCATTTAGTCACTTTACCGGATTCCAACCCGTTAGGATTTTCTGTTTCCCAAAATATGGTTGAAGGTCCGGAATATAATTTCGGTAATTTCAAACTTGGCCAAATTAATGCCTGCAAATATGACGACTTGGACGGAGACGGAGTAAAAGAGGAAGGCGAAATCGGAATCAGCGGCGTAACTTTAATCTTGGAAAAGAAAACTTGCCGCCAGCAGGACGGATTGACGGTTGCCGCTTTTGATGACCGATGTGAAGAAGTATGGGAAGAAGTTCTTGTTGCCGAAACCGGAGAAGCCGGATGTTACCTTTTCGGTAATCTTACCTCAGGAACTTATAGAGTAAAAGAGGATTTGAAAGATCCCCAGATTAACGGCTATTCGCCGACAGACGGATTTACTACCCAGGACGATTACCGGATAACCGACGAAATGAACTTAACTTCCGGCGCCGATTTTGAAAAAGATTTCCTTAATGTGGCTCCGGCTGAATTAGCTTTAACAAAAACCAACAATAAAACCAGCGGGGCTTCGGCCGGAGAGACGGTTACTTATACTTTAACCGTGACCAACGGCAAGAGAATGCTAACCAACGGAACAGTGATGGACGTGATGCCCTTTGGCTTTACCTACGTTTCCGGTTCGGGAAAAATTGACGGCGCCTCGGCAACTCCGGTAATTACCGGTTCAATTTTGATTTGGAGTTTGGGTGATTTAAGCTCTGGAGAAGTGAATGTTATTGAATACCAGGCGGTTATTCCTTCGGGAAACCAGGGGAGTACTTATACCAATATCGCTTATGCTTCCGGAAAACAAATAAGAACCGGTCTCGGTGTTAACAGCGGTCTGGCTTATTCAAAGGTTCCGGTTGGTCAGGTTTTATCTTTGTCTGCCAATATTGTCGGTTCGGTTTTGGGCGCGAGCACAGGCGAAGTTTTACCGGCGGCCGGCTCCCCTAACGATTATCTGATTTTGGCGATTGCTTTTATAATTTTAGGCTTTTCACTTAGAGGAATGGCTGATCGCAAAAAAGACTATGAAAAAAATAATTAAGATCTTTTTAAGTTTAATCATTACGGTTTTTGTTTTTACGACTCCTGCTTTTGCCGGCGAGTTGAATATTGTTCTTAATCAGCCGCCCAGTATGGTCAATACAACCGATTTCCAGATTTTTTATACCGCTATTGAAACCGACCAGGCGACCATTAAAGTCAATTTGTTTATAAAGAAAGAAGGAGCGGCCGACTGGAAACAAACGGCGGATAAAGATAAAACCGATTATTCCGGTAAATTTCAGACGCGGGGAGAAGATTTTTCCGGTGAAGGAAAATATCAATTTTATGCCCAGGCGGTCAGCGGTGCTACCACCAAGAACAGCGACACTGTTGAGCTGACCTTAGATACAACGGCGCCGGGTAAAGTAGAGGATTATCGGAAAGAAAGAATTAACGCTACCGTCTTCAGATTGTATTTTAAATGTCCGGCGGATATTGATTTTGAGAAAGTCTATATTTACAGATCTAAAGAAATTTCATTTACGGCTGATTCCGGTACCCTGGTTGCGGAAGTCGGTTGCGCTCCGGGTGAGTCGAAATCCCGCGAAATCGGCGGGGATTGGGACGTTGACTATTATTTCGCTTTAAGAGCCTTGGATCACGCCGGAAACGCTTCTGATGTCGTTACCGATGCTCCTGGAGTTGTCGGTGCCGGTCAGGTCGCCGGCGCGACTACCGGTCAAACCGTTAAATCCGGAAGTTCGGGAACGGTGGTTCGGTTACCCAAAGAAGGTCCGACCGGCGATCAGGATTCGGAGGAAGAAGGAGAATTGGCCGGAGCCGGAGCAACCGAAGGTGAAGTCAAAGGTGAAAATACGCCCAAATCAAAATGGCCTTACTTTTTGGGCGGATTGGGATTGATTCTTCTTGTCGGCGCTTTCTATAAACTGAGAAAAGACCAGGATTAATCTTCGGATTAAAAATCAAACCTTATCGGTCAAATTTTTCAGAATCGGCATATTCGTTTTTGACATTTATACCCTCTTGGGCCGATAATTAATTAATGTCCTATTTGTTTGATCTTTTTATTCCCAACCGCAGCAATAATTATCGGGCAAAATTGCTTAAACCGCAGTTTTTTTCTTTTCTGACTCTGATTTTTGTTTGTTCGCAAATCTTTATTAATTTTTTCAATTTAACCGGAGTAAAAGTTTTGGGTTTTTCTTCCAATATTACGCCGGAAAGAATTATTGAATTGACGAATCAAAAGAGGGCAGAGTTGGGGCTTCCGCCTTTAAAATTAAACGGTTTGCTTTCGGAAGCGGCCAGGAGAAAAGCCGGCGATATGTTTGCCTTTAATTATTGGGCGCATAATTCACCTTCCGGTCGGGATCCATGGTCTTTTTTTAAGGAAGTCGGTTATAAATACCGCTATGCCGGAGAGAATCTGGCGCGTGATTTTCAGGATCCGGAATCGGTAGTCCAGGCGTGGATGAATTCGCCTTCGCATAAGGAAAATATTGTTAACGGCAAGTATCAGGAAATCGGGGTGGCGGTTGTTGACGGCAGCCTTTTGGGGGTGGAAACAACGCTGGTAGTCCAGCTTTTCGGCAGCCAGGCGACGGCAGTTGCCAATAAACCGGTTGTTCAACCCTCGCCGGCAGTCGCCAAGGCGCCGGCAGTTGAGTCTCAGCCGGTTAAAGCGGAAAATCCGCCGGTTGTGGCTGTCAATCAGCCGGCAATTCCGGCCACAACCCAGGAAACGGTCACCAATAAGGTTGAAGGACAATTTGTGCCGATAATCAACCCTTTTTCCTTAACCAAAATTCTCAGCATCTTCTTGGTGGGAGTGATTTTCGGCGCTTTCTTCTTTGATTTTATCTTGGTTTCGGAAAGAAAAACTCCCCGTCTTTCCGGCCGGAGTTTTGCCCAATTGCTGTTTTTGGGATTTATAATTTTATTGGCTTTAATTTCCAAACAGGGAGCGGTTATTTAAGCTAGAATATAAATTAAGATGAACGAATTATTAAATAAACTGAGGGACTATTTTGGCCATTATTTGATTTTGGCAATTATTTTATTTATCGGCTTGGCGGCTTTTTGGTATTTTCGGTTTGTCGGTTCTTTTCAATTGGTGGTGGTTGCCCTTACCGGATTGGCTTTTCTTGTTTGGGGAGTAATTCATCATTCTCTAATGGGGGATTTGCACCTCCGGGTATTTTTGGAATATTTATCAACGGCAATCTTTGGTTTCCTGGTTATCTGGTTTCTTCTTCTTAGGGCCTAGTTTTTTTGGTCACTTTCGATAAAGGTAATTAATCTCAAAGTTGAAAAGATAAATAAGATTTGTAAGCCAATTAATAATAGCTATAGGTCTATGAATAACAAAAGACATATTCTTAAAATCAAAAGAATAATACACCAAATGGACTTAATTATGAGTTCAATTTAGTTAATTAATAGAGCTGGGTTGCATTTTTTACCAAAAACAGCTATAATGATTATAGGTATAATTATTAAATCAAGTTTATATGAAAATTTTAACCAATATTCAAACTTCATACTTGGCAGGGATTGGCCAAGCTTTTTGGGTGCTTGTCAATAATTTAGGAAGGGAGAAAAAAAATAATTTGAAGATTGTGGGAATTAAGATTTTAACCGATCCCAACGTTGTTTCCCAGGGAGTTTTTACTGATCAAAATCCCAAAAACTTTTCCATGGTTTCTCTTAATGGAAAAAATATATCTGACTTTAAGGAATTGATTTCAAAAGCTGAAAACATTGACCAGATTAAGGAAGGCTATAGAGACTTGATCCAAAGTTATTTCGAGATAATCAAAAAGGAATCGCCCGATTTGGTTTTAATTAATGGAACTTATTACGTTCCTTGGTGTTTGTTTTTGGCGGCGTCGGAAACCAAGATTCCGGTGGTATTGCACTATCATGGAATTCTCTCAAAAGAAACTTCTCACTGGCCGGAGAAACAAAGAAATCTGATGAAAGACATGGAAAGGACTTTCGATAACGACAGACTTTTTTACTTGTTTCCGTCAATGTTGGCGAGAAAAACCGTTGAGAATGAAGTCTTCGGCCACAAAATCAACAAAAGCGCAGTAGTCCCCAATCCCATAGCGGACCATTTTTTTAAGATTAGAGATATTGGCTTGCGAAAAAACATCGGGTTTGTGGGGAGATGGTCAAAAATTAAAAATCCAAAATTTATTAAAAAACTGGCAAAATATAATCAAAATAAAAATGACTTGATTATTAATTTGGTTTCTGAAAAACAGAAAGCCAAAAAAATGATTGGCGAAGGGATTAAAAATGTTAGGTTTATCAAACCAATGGATAGTAGTAAATTGGGGAATTTTTACGCAAAGATGGGTATTATATTAAGTCCTTCCTACTTCGAAACTTATGGAAATGTTCCCCAGGAAGCGATTGCTTCTGGAACTCCGGCTTTGGTCAATTCCAATATGGGAGTGGCAGAAACTTTTCAAAGTTTGGGATTAAAGGATTGGATTATAAATTTTGATTCGGTTAAAACGGTCTCAAAAAAAATATTGGAAACGTCGGGAATGGAAGTTCCGGCAAAAACCAGAGAATGTTTGAGACAAATGGTTTCCGGCGAAAGAATCTCTTCTCAAATTTACAACATTTTAAGGAATGTTTAATCTTCCAATTGGATTACCATAAGTCCGTTCTTTTTGATTTCTTCTTCCTGACCAAAACTATCCAGTTTGAATTTTAAAATATAGCCGGCTTTTTTGGTAATTGATCTACCGGTATAAGTTTTTGTTTTTGTGTCATATTCTTCTAAAATTAAAGTATCACCTTCATTAATTGGGAAGTCCGCCATCCGGACTTCAAATTTTTTCTTTCCTGATTTAATTTTTTCAAAATATTCCGGCCAAATTTTCTTTTTGATGATCATTTTAATAAATCAGGCCTGTTTTTCTTGGTAATTTTTAAAGCTTCTTTTTCCCGCCATTTGTTAATCTTTTTTGGATCACCGGACAAAAGGATTTTAGGCACTTTTTGACCTTGAAAATTTTCCGGACGGGTGTATTGAGGATATTCCAATAGTTGAATATTGGAGAAAGATTCGTTTTTTGTGGCGTCTGATTTTTCCAGGACACCGGGGATAAGGCGGACAAGGGAGTCGACCAAGACCATCGTCGGTATTTCCCCGCCGGTTAAGATATAATCGCCGATGGAAACTTCTTCATCAAGCAGCTGTTTGACTCTCTCGTCTATCCCTTCGTAATGCCCGCAAATCAAAATCAAATGGTCCAGTTTTGAATAATCATTGGCCATTTTTTGGTTCCAAACTTTTCCTCTGGGTGAAAGCAAAACAACTTTTGAATTTTTCTTTTTACTTTTGACGTTTAATTTTTGACTTTTAACTTTGAGTGATTCCAGCGCCTTTGTAATCGGTTCAATCATCATTACCATTCCCGCCCCGCCGCCATACGGCCTGTCATCTACTGTTCCCCTTTTGTCCTTGGCCCACTTTCTTAAATTGTGGATATTAATCTCAACAAGGGATTTGTCTTGGGCCCGCCTAATGATTGATTCGGCAAAAGGACCGTCAAACATTCCCGGAAACAAGGTCAGGATATCTATTTTCATAGAATATTTTTTTGTTTTTGTTTTTAACAATGATATATTTAAAAAAAAGGTCATTGATTACTCAATGACCTTGGTTAAAAAAGAGTCTTACGATTCGGTTGATAAAGTGGGAAGTTCCCGCCACCATTTTATTGCCAAAGTGGGAGCTGCGGAATAGCCCCAGTAGTCTTTTTCATTTTCGGTCGGTAAGGCCGGGACAAACCTGCCGATTTGGTCGGTTCTTTCATAGATCATTCCCTTGGTCATGTGGCCCAAAGGTCTTGAAGCGATTGTTCCCTCCTGATCAATCCCTCGTATACTTTTCTTCTGATCCTTGGCGGCACATCTGGCACAAAGTAATTTTGGAGGCGATGTTTGCCATTCTCTCCAAAGCTTGCAATTTGTTGCTCCACATTCGGAGCAACAGTACTTTGCGAGTCTTGCCCCTTCAAGATAAGTACTCCTGATGGGAAAATAGGCTGCCTTTTTGGCAAATTGGAGGGCTTTTTTGGGATTTCTCATCCACCAATAAGAGGCAGACGGAGCTCTTCCTCGTGATTTTTGCCAAAGTGCATGCATGACAATGTATTCAGCGCTATCCTGTTCAAATTTGGTGACATCGGCCTTTTTCACTTTCTTCCTCCTGGATTGAATTTTGAAAGAGCTTCTTTTTTAACTCCAGACTGATTATAGCACACATCGAGAAAATTACTATTTCCGAAAAAAAAATTTTGTTATATACTTTTTCCTAATGAAAATTTCGGTTGTCGGTGCCGGTTATGTCGGTTTGGCTTTTTCTTCGGTTTTAGCCGATTTGGGCCATTTGGTTTATGTCGTTCGGAAAGACAAAAAGAAAAATGAGGCCTTAAAAAAAGGGAAAACTCATTTTTACGACCCCGGATTGGAAGAATTGGTAGAAAAGGATTTGGCTTCCGGGAAATTAATTCCGACTACCAGTTACGAAGAGGCGATTCCCAACTCGGAAGTCATTTTTATTTGTGTCGGTACGCCCTCAAAAACCAACGGCGATATTGATTTAAGCCAGGTTTTTGAAGCGGCGGAAGAAATCGGCAAGAATTTAAAAACAGGTTATACTGTCGTGGCGGTTAAAAGCACGGTCTTGCCGGGAACAACCGCCAGGGTCGGCCGGATTTTGGAAAAAAAGAAGAAAAAGTCGGCTCACTTCAGTTTGGGTTTTTGCCCCGAGTTTTTAAGGGAAGGTTCGGCGATTGAAGACACCCGGCGGCCGGACAGGGTTGTTATCGGCGCCAGCGACAAAAAAGCAATCGGAATTTTGAAAACCATTCACCGTGATTTTAAGGCACCGTTTTTATTAACGGGCATTACCGCCGCCGAGATGATTAAATATGCCGCCAACAATTATTTGGCCTTAAGAATTGTTTTTGCCAACCAAATTGCCGATTTATGCGAAAAGTCCGGAGCGGATATCAATGAAGTTCTTAAGGGAATCGGTTTGGATAAAAGAATCGGTTTGCATTATTGGTATCCTGGTTTGGGTTATGCCGGCAGTTGTTTTCCCAAAGACGTAGCGGCTTTGGCGGCGTATGCGGACAAGGTTGGTTTAAAAAAATCAATTTTTAGAAAAATGCACGAGTTGAATTTGCGGCGGCCTGAAGAAATTTTAAAACGGTTGGAGAAAGAATTTGGCTCTTTTTCTGGAAAAACAATCGGGATTCTCGGATTGGCTTGTAAAAAAGGAACCGACGATATCCGCAAGTCGGCCGCGTTGAAGTTTATTGAGATTTTAAAAGAAAAAAAAGCGGAAATTATGGCTTACGATCCTTTAGCGATGGAAAATACCCGCCGTCTTTATCCGGAAATAAATTATGGTCGGAATGGTTACGAAGCGGCTAAAGGAGCGGATATCTTGCTTATTTTGACAGATACAGAGGAATTTGCGAGAATGGATTTTAAGAAGGTTAAAAAACTGATGAAAGGCAACTTTATTTTTGACAGCCGCAATATTTTAGATAAAAATAAAGTTGAATCATTAAATTTTATTTATAAAGGAGTAGGCAGATGAAAGTTGTTCACCTAATTACTACTTACAATGAAAAAGAAATTGTCGGCCGGATGATTGAGACTTTGGCTGAAATTGCCAAAGAAAATTCCCAATATGATTTTTATACTTTAATCGTTGATAGCCATTCTCCCGACGGAACCGGTGAGGTCGTCAGGAAATTGATGAAGAAATACAAAAATTTGGAATTGTTGGAAACGCCGAGGGGATTGGGGGTTTCCCTGATCAAAGCCTATCAATACGCCGTTAAGGAACTGAAGGCCGATATTGTTATTCCCAACGATGTGGATTTTCAATGGAACCCCAAATATATTCCTTTAATGCTGAAAAAGATTGAAGAGGGATATGATGTTGTTGTTCCCTCAAGACATGCTAAAGGAGGAAGCGATAATTTCAATTGTTTTAGAAAATTGACCCATTTTATTTCCAATAATTTAATCAACTATTACTGGGGCGGAATCAGAGAAGTTAAAGACCTGGCCGGTAATTTTAAGGCAATCCGGGTAAAAAATGTTTTGGAAAAAGTGGATTTTAGTCGCTTAAACGTCAAAGGATTTGTTATTCAATCTACGATGATTTACGAATTGTCAAAGACAGGAGCAAAATTTATTGAAATACCGGCTGTTTACGAAGACCGAAAAGCGGGAAAAGCCAAAGTCGGTTTTAACGCCCAATTTATCAAAGATATTTTGGAAACTCTTGTTCAGGCAACCAAGATTCGTCTTGAGCGTTCACAGCGATTTGTAAAGTATGCAACTATCGGTTTTATCAGTTATGGGTTAACCGCGACTTTTTTGGAAATATTTTACCGTTTGGGTTTAAATCCGGGCTGGGCTGCTTCCGCGGCTTCGGAAATTTCCATTGTTTTTAACTTTATTATGAATAACCTTTGGACTTTCAGCGACAGGAAAATTGACTCCGCTAAAAAGATTGTTTTGAAATTTTTACAATTTAACTTATCTTCTTTGGGGGCGGTTTTGCTTCAGGGGATTGTTGTCGGCGGATTGGCAAAACTCTTTGGTGATCAATGGCGCCAGATCTATTTATTTTTAGCGGTTGGTTTTGTTGTCGTTCCCTACAACTACTTCATGTACTCCCGGGTGATTTGGAAGAAAAAGTAAAAATTCGAAGTACGAATTGAGGATCTTAAAGATATGGACTCCAATCCGCAACCGGAGCAGTATTGTGGCTGATGAAGTTGATAGCGTAAAGGTAAATTGCCGGAAGAATTATCAACAAGGCAATTTTAAATTCTCTCTTTTGCAAGAATTTGTCAAAAGCAATTAAAGAAAAAGGGATAAGAGGGAGCGAATATCTGGCCAAATCCCGATGGGCTACAAAGAGAGTGGCCGCAAAGAAAATTCCGGCAAAACCGGCCAAATCATAAAACTTTTGCTTAAACAGAAAAATTACCGCGAGTGCGCCAAGTAAATATTGCCAAACCATATCTTCCCGCCAAAAATCTCCCAACCAGCTGCGGTTTTGACTAAAACTTTGATAGGGCGAAAAGACCAAATGAAAATTATCACCCGAATGGAAATAGGCCAAGAAATCGCCGGTGCGGATTTGGTAAAAAAGAAATACAGCCAAAGCCGACAAGGGAATGAGAAGCAAGGGAACAATTTTTTTGAATTTTTCCCCAAAATCCCCGACACTCTTAATATCTTTAAAAAGATAAATTGAATAACCGGCAAAAAGAAGAATTCCCGGGCTTTTTGTGACTTGAGCCAAAGCGCCGAAAATTCCGGCCAGCCAATATTTTTCCGATTTGAAAAAATAAAAAGAAGCTAAAATGGCAAAAATAAAAAGAGGTTCTGGACTGCCGACTGCTTTAACGGCTGCCCAGCGGGCCGGTAAGGCCAAAAAAATCAAGGAAAGCCAGAAAGGATTTTCCGATAATTTGAATTTCAGCAAAAACAGGTAAAAAACAAGGGAGCAAAAAACGCTGAAGATTAAAGTGGAAACCAGCATTGCCCAAGGACCGGGCAAGAAGATATCAAGAATGGAAATAATAAAAGGATAGCCGGGGAGATGGGCGGGGTAATATTCTGCGGGGAGGGGAAGCGAAAAACGAGAAGAGATAAAAGTCTTATCGTACCAGGATTTTGTCACAACAAGATAATTAGGTCCGTCGTAGTTTTTAAAAACGGTTAACATGCCGCCGTTGGAACCGAAGATAAACGGAAGCCAGACAATAAAAGTAGCCAAGATTGATGCCAGAGCGAGAGAGATTATTTCCTTTTTAACCTTAGTCACCCCTTAATGATATCAAATTTGTTGAGGAAGTAAAATTTAGCCAAATTATGCTATCATAGCTTTATGAAGAAATTGAAGGAACTTTCTCTTTTTCTTCCCTGTTATAACGAGGAAGAAAATCTTAAGAATACGGTTGAGAAAGCAGTTCCTGTTTTAAAAAAGGTGGCGGAAAAATACGAGTTAATTATTGTCAATGACGGCTCGAAAGATAATACCGGAAAAATTGCTTCCGATTTGGCCAAAAAATTCGATTTCATTAAAGTAATCAACCATTCCCCTAATCGCGGTTACGGAGCGGCCTTAAAGTCGGGGATGTATAGCAGTAAATACGAATGGATTACATTTATTGACTCGGACGGTCAGTTTGATTTTTCGGAAATATCCGGATTTATTGAAAAGCAGGAAAAAACCGGCGCTGACTTGGTTATCGGTTATTATTTGAAAAGAGCAGTTCCTTTTTACCGGATAATGGGCTCAAAAATTTGGGAATTGGCGGTTTGGACGCTTTTTGGGATGAAGGTTAAAGATACCGATTGCGGTTTTAAACTTTTCCGCAAAAAAGTAGTCCAAACGATTCCGAAATTGGAAGCCGAAAGAGGACCTTTTATTTCCTCCGAATTTTTAATTAAAGCCAAAAGAGCCGGTTTTAAAATGGTGGAAATTGGCGTTCACCATTATCCCCGGCAAGCCGGACAGGAAACGGGTTCCAGTTTAAAAGTTATTATTTCCGGATTATCTGATTTGATAAGGTTAAGAAGGAAAATCAAATGAAAAACATTTTTCGTTTAGCCAGAAAACATTGGCTTTTATTGTCTATTGTCTTAATCTCGGCCTTTTTCAGGCTTTATAAAATTTCCGGCTATATGACCTTTTTGGGTGATGAGGGCCGGGACGCTTTGGTTTGGTTGAGAATGGTCAGAAACGGAAAATTTACTTTGATTGGTCCTCAAACCTCAATCGGCAATATGTATTTGGGCCCGCTTTACTATTATTTAATGTTGCCTTTTTATTTTGTTTTGGGAACAGTCGGTCCTTCAATCGGAGTAGCTCTTTTCGGTGTTGGGACAACAATTCTTTTGTGGTATTGCGGCCGGGAATGGTTTTCGGGAAAAATAGGCTTGATTTCGGCTTTTTTTTACGCCATTTCGCCGGTGGCAATTATCTACAACCGTTCTTCCTGGAATCCTAACGTAATGCCATTTTTTGCCCTTTTGACGATTTGGGGGGTTTGGCAGTTTTGGCAAAAAGAGAAGTATGAATGGCTAACAATAATAGGTATTACCTTATCTTTTGCGATCCAATCTCATTACCTGGGCTTACTTTTACTTCCGGTAGCAGGAATTTTCTTTTTGCTAAAATTGGCGGAATTAAAGAAAGGAAAAGATAAAGATAAAAAAATTAAAAAACTTTTTTTCAACTTTGGATTTTGCGCTTTGTGCTTTGTGCTGTTAACGGTTTTGCCGTTAGTCTGGTTTGATTTACGTCACAACTTTTTAAATTACAACTCTTTTTATAAATTCTTTTCCGAACGGCAAACAACGGTTAATTTTAAATTTTATAAAGCGATTCCCAATTTGTGGCCGCTATGGCGAACACTGGTAACGGATCTTTTGGCCGGGAAAAATCAAACTTTTGGTTTTTGGCTGGCAATAATTTTTGGATTATCGGCAGTCGTTTTTATATTTCACAAAAAAGGAATTTTCTTAAAAAGAAAAGCTGTTTTGTTAGTTTGGGCTTGGTTGGCGATTGGACTTTTGGGAATGGGACTATATAAGCAGCATATTTACGACCATTATTTTGGTTTTTTATTCCCGGGAATTTTTTTAATGGCCGGCTGGATAGTTTTCCAAGCGGTAAATTTTCATCGTTTTTGGAAATATTTTTCGCCGATTTTGATATTGATTGTGCTGATTTTAAGTTTGGCGGAAAACCCGCTAAAATATCCGCCCAATGACCAAATGAGGAAGGTAGAGGAAATCGACAGGAAGATTATTGAGCTGGCCGGTGATTTGCCTTATAATTTTGCCCTGATTGCAAAGCAAAATTACGAGGCCGGCTATGAATATTTTTTGGAGCTTTGGGGTAAACCGCCCCGGCAAATTGATCCGCAAAAATATAAAGAAACGGTGACCGAGCAATTGTTTGTCGTTTGCGAAGATCCGGTTTGCGATCCGGTAACCAATGCCAAAGCAGGTATTGCCAATTTCGGCTGGTCAAAAATTGAACAAGAATGGAGCTTTCCTTGGGGAGTAAGACTTTTTAAACTCATCCATTATCAGAAGTGATAACGAAAAGAATATTCTTCAAAGATTTTTGGTCCGGAAAGAAGATTTGTTTTCTTTCAATAGTTGTTTTGTTTTTCTTAGGCTTGTTTTGTGCAAAGGGTTTGTTTAAATATTATGCAATTTCGACTCATGACGGCGATTACCATATTGCCAGAGTTTTTGATGCCATCCAGACAACTAGAGAAGGCTATTTTCCGCTTCGTTGGGCGGGTAGTCTTAATTACTTTTGCGGAGTTCCGGTCTTCAATTTTTTTTATCCTCTAATTTATTATCTTGCCTTGGTTTTAAACTTAATATTCAAAGATGTAGTTGTCTGTTTAAAATTATTGGCTTCTCTTAGTTTTATTCTCGGTCCGATATTTTTTTATTTATGGCTTTATAAGGAGACAAAAAATTACGCCGCGAGTTTTTTGGGCGGATTTTTATATCTATTTTTACCCTATCGGTTTTTGTTGGTTTATGTCCGTTTCAGCCCGGAGTTTCTGACTTATACTTTATTGCCGGTTTTACTTTTTTTTCTAAGTAAATTGTTTATTAAGTTGGAAAAGAAAAACCAGATTGGTTTTAATTTTTGGTTTCTCTCTTTTTTTGTGGTAATTCTTATGGTTATGTTTTTAATCTCTCATAATTTTGCCATTGTTCTTTTGTTCCCTGTTGTTTTGTTATTTATTTTGGCAAAATTTTGGACAGACAAAGATTTTTCAATAAAAAAGGCGAAATTGTTTTTGCTTTTGGTCCTGAGTTCTCTGACGTTGTCTTCTTTTTTTCTGGGGCCGATGTTTTTTGAAAAAAAATTTGTCAGATTGGGATCACAAAATGTAGTCAATTGTTTGGACCATTTTCCGACGGTTGGTCAAATAGTCCGTTCCAAATGGGGCTATGGCGGTTCAATGCCGGGAGAAAAAGGTGATTTGATGTCCTTTTCTCTTGGCTATGCTCAATGGTTGGTAATAATCTTTTCGATCTTATATTTATTGAAAACTTTCATAAGAGAGAAAAAAGAGTTAGATTATTGGATAATCTTTTGGTTATTGTTATCTTTGGGAAGTATTTTTTTTACATTATCGTTATCCTCATTTTTCTGGAGAAGAAGTAAGATTCTTTGTGATTTGCAGTTTCCCTGGCGGTTTTTGGGAGTCTCAGGACTGGCAGTCGCCGCCTTAAGCGCACATTTATTGAAGGGAATAAAAAACAGAACTTTATTTTTTTCAATTTTTTTGATTTTGATTTTAATTGGTTTCCTGGGAAATCGGAACCATCTTTTGGCTCAGCCTGTGCTAAATATTAATAAATACATTGATTTCGGAAAAAATCATCCAGCTCGTTTTGCTCCAACGATGGTTAACGATGATATCTTAAATAAAGAAAGTAAATCAGCCTGTAATTTCCAAGACGAATTTTTGACTGCTTTATCTCATCGGCCGTTGGATTATACTGTCTCAAGAAAAAATAATTCAGGGGAAATTATAATTAAACAGATCAATAATGAAAATGTTACCTTGCGTTTGAACTTGGAATTCTTTCCGGGAATATATAAAATAGGATTGAACAACAAAAACTTTTCCGGGCTAGAAAATTGTCAGGGAAAATTATGCCTGAGAAATATTTATTTAGCCAAAGGAATTAATAGGATTAGTTGGAAGATTGTTCAAAGTCCGATTGAAAATTTCTTTAATTTCGTTTCATTGGGAACGTTGGGAATTTGGTGTTTGATTTTAATTAATGTTTGGTTAAAGGAAAAAAAGGAAAGATGAAAAAAAAATACCCCAATTTTTTAATGTCCCGGCTTTCGGTTTTGAAAAGTGAAATTACGTCACACAAAACAGAATATTTATTATTGGTGGCAATTTTGTTTTTTTCCGCCTTTTTAAGACTTTACCGCTTGGATAAGCTTTTGGGTTTTTGGTACGACCAAGGAAGAGACGCATTGGTTATTTGGGATCTTATTCATTATAAGAGATTTTTTTTAATCGGTCCGGTTACGGGAATTGAAGGAATTTTTTTAGGTCCTTTTTATTATTATTTGTTGGCTCCGTTTTACTGGCTTGGAAGAGGCAGCCCGGTTTTTGTAGCCGCGTTTTTATCCTGGTTAACCGTTGGGGCAATCTTTTTAATTTATTATCTGGGAACAAAAATTTACAATCGTAAAGTGGGTTTAATCAGCGCTTTTCTTTATGGTTTTTCCTATAACTTGGTGACTTTTTCCCGCTGGTTGGCCAATCCCAATCCTTTGCCTTTCTTTACTCTTTCGGCTTTGATTTTTTTACTCCGATTTATGAAAGGTAATAAATTGAGTTTGGTTATTGCCAGTTTTATTATTGGTTTATGTTTACAACTGGAAGCAGCCTCGGCTGTTTGGTTTTTGCCGGCAACCTTTTTTATTTTGGTTTGGCAAAGAAAGAAATCGGGAGGTTTAAGAAACTTATTTTTTGCCGGATTTGCCTTTTTCTTAACCTTACTGCCCCAGATAATATTTAATTGGCGGCATCAGGGTATCTTAGTTGACGCCTTTAAAAAGTTTTTAGTTTTGGACAGAAGTTTTAAGCTTTCGTTTGTTAAAGTATTGAAATTAAGGCTTTTGACATATAACGATGTTTTTATCGGGAAAATTTTTCCGGAAGCGGGATATTTTAGGCTTGTTACCTTAATCATATTGTTGGCCGGAGTATTTTTCTTTAGGAAAAAGATTTTTTCCGCCGGAGGGAAAATGTTGGCGATTTGGTTGTTTCTGCCTTTGGTCGGTTTTATTTTTTACCAGGGCAATCACGGTTATATTTGGGATTATTATTTTACCGGAGTGATTCCCGCGTTTATTATTTTTTTGGCGGCAATTCTTTGGCAGCTTTACGAAAAAAATACGATTACCAAAATTATTGTCGGATTGTTTTTGTTAACTTTTTTGTTTGTCAATGTTAAAAATCTTAAGAACTATCTCAGGAACGGGATCGGTATTAAATTGGAAGCCCAGCTTAAGGCGATTGATTGGATTTACGCGGATGCGAAAAATGAGGATTTTAATTATGACGCCTACGTTCCGCCGCAGATCTACTATTCATATTCTTATCTCTTTCGTTGGTACGGGAAGGAAAAATTCGGTCGGGAACCAAATTCCAATTTGGTTAAAAACCTTTATACTTTATCCGAACCAGACGGAGAAAATCCTCAATTCCTGGCCGCCTGGTTAGAAAGACAGGATACAATCGGCAAGATTGTCAAAGATTATTTCTGGGGCGACATTACAGTTCAAAAAAGAGAGAGGCTTAATCTAAACTAATAATTATGAATAACAAGAAACCATATTTATCAATAATTATTCCTTGCTATAACGAAAAGGAAAATCTGCAAAGAGGAGTTTTAGATGAAGTATTGGATTACTTAAGCAAACAAAACTTTGCTTGGGAAGTCATAATTTCCGATGACGGATCCAATGACGGAAGTACAGAAATTATTAAGGAATCAATAAAAGAACAAGAAGGTTTTTCCCTTATAGCTAATAAACACGGAGGCAAACCTTTCGCTATTTGGCAGGGGATTAAAAAGGCGAAAGGCGAGTTTGTTTTGTTTACCGACATGGATCAATCAACGCCGATTAAAGAATTGGCAAAATTAATTCCTTTTTTTGATAAATATGAAATTGTCATCGGTTCAAGGGGCCTGGAGAGGGAAAACTTTTCCCTGATAAGAAAAGTTGGCTCAAGCGTATTTAGAAATTTTAGAAAAATAATTTTACTCCGGGATATCGATGATACTCAATGCGGTTTTAAGGTTTTCAGAAAGGATATTGCCGAAAAGCTTTTTCCGAGGCTGCAGTTTTTTAAAGAGTCGGAGAAGGTTAAGGGCTGGAAAGTTACTTCTTTTGATGTGGAATTACTTTTTTTGGCGGAAAAAAGCGGTTATAAAATTAAAGAAGTGCCGGTAGAATGGTTCGATCGCGATGTCAGTAAGGGAAAAGAGAGAAGTTATTCAAAAGAATCAGTTGAAATGCTGGAACAGATTATTCGGGTTAAGATTAATGATATAAAAGGCCGCTATAACCAATAATTCAAATGTTAAATCTTAAATCTTTTCTTAAACTGAATTCTAAATTTTTACTTCTGGCCGCTTTTTTAATTTTAGCTTATTTCTTTACGCGGTTATTCAATTTAACCGTTATTCCCGTTTTTGCCGACGAAGCGATTTATATCAGGTGGGCCCAAGTAATGAGAGCGGAAAGCACTCTCAGGTTTTTACCGCTTTCCGACGGGAAACAACCTTTGTTTATGTGGTTAGTGATTCCCTTTTTGAAAGTTTTTAAGGATCCTTTAGTTGCCGGGAGAATGCTTTCAGTCATTTCCGGATTCGGAACGATGGTAGGGATGTTTGTTTTAAGCTACTTGCTTTTTAGCAATAGTTGCTTTTCCACTTTTGCGGTGATTTTTTATCTTACTTCGCCTTTTGCCTTCTTTTTTGACCGTCTGGCTTTAGCTGATGGTCTGTTGTCGTTTTTTGGCATCTGGTTTTTAGTATTTAGTGTTTGGTTAGTTAAAAAACCAAGGCTCGATTTAACGATGATTAGCGGGATAATTCTTGGCTTAGGTTTAATTACCAAATCTCCGGCAATCTTTTTTACTCTTCTTTTACCGGTGACGTTGTTTCTTTTTGATTTTAATCGAAAAGGACAGTTACTTCGATTGGGTAAAATAGTAATCTTATGGATGATTATCTATCTTTTTGGAATTGCAATTTATAACTTTCTCCGCTTGGGACCGGAATTTCATATGATTGCGATTAGGAATAAAGATTATCTTTTCTCTTTCGGTGAAGTTCTAAAACACCCGCTTAGTCCTTTTCTTAGCAACTTTAAAAACGTGATTAATTGGTTTTGGACTTTAACGACTCCAACGGTTTTTATTTTGGGACTTTTGGGAATTTTGGGAATGTTGAGAAGGGAAAGAAAAAAAGGGGTATTTTTGCTTAGCTGGCTTGTTCTGCCGCTAGTGGCTCAATGTGCCGTGGCCAAAGTTTTTACCGCCAGATATGTATTGTTTTCGCTACCTGTTTTTTTAATTTTTGCCGCTTACAGCTTAGAGAAAATATTAGGTATCAAACGAAAATCGCTGGCGGTGATTTTTGGAATTGCGATATTTATTTTTCCCATTTATGAACTTTTTCTTTTAACTAGTCAGCCGGCAAGGGCTTGGCTACCGGAGAATGAAAGAAGCGGATACCTAGAAATGTGGACTGCTGGTTATGGAATTAATGAAGCGTCGATTTATCTTAAAGAGGTGGCAAAAAACCGAAAAGTTTTGATTGGTACTGAGGGTTATTTTGGGACTCTGCCTGACGGCTTACAAATTTATCTGGAGAAAGTTCCCAATATTACCATTATTGGTGTTGGTTACCCAATCAAAGAAATTCCTGATAAGTTGCTTAATGGTTTAGTGGATAGTAGGGTGTTCTTGTTAGTGAATGACACCCGTTTTGAGATTAAAGATACATCAAAGTTAAGACTGATAGCTGCTTACGCTAAGGCAGAGAATTTAAAAACCGGTGCCATGGAGAATTTATTATTTTATGAAATTTTAAATAGTGGGAATTAAGAAAAACTTAATTACTTCAGTTTCCTTATTAAAAACAGTGCCGAATGCTTTCTTGTTTTTGTTGATTATTTTAGTTTTAGGGATTATTCTTTTTTTTCAAAGGCACATTTTTTTCTACCGATATGAGCCGGAATATTATGAAGGCTTGTATTATCATTCGCAATGGAACTATCCCAACAGTACCCGCGGAATTTCTGACGGAGAGCTTTATAAATTTGTTGGTTACCGTTTGGCGGAAGGAGAAAACCATTTTAATATCAATTACGAGATGCCGCCTTTCGGAAAGTATCTATACGGATTGGCGGAAAAATATTTAGGTAATCCATATTGGATTAGCATTGTTCTTTATTTGTTTTCAGCTGGTTTTTTATTTCTTTTAGGTAAAGAAATTCTTAAGGAAACATCTCTTTCCCTGCTGGGGGTACTCTTTTTCCTGGTCACCCCTTTCGTATCGACACAAATAGGGGAGACCATGCTAGATCTGCCGTTAATGTTTTTTTATCTGGTTCACGCTTTCTTTTTCGTCAAATTTCTTTTAAAAAGGCAGCAAAAATACTTAATTACCTCAGGACTTTTTTTGGGTTTAGCAACCGGGACAAAACCAGGAATTTATACGCCCTTTGTTTTTTTATTGGAATCCATTATTTATTTTAAGCAAGAGAAAGAGAGGAAGGTTGTTGGTTTTAGCGGCTATTTGATTTCAGTTTTTGCCGGATACGTGCTTGCCTTTTTTTGCTACTTTATCAAACACCCCAATCCGATTCCTTGGTTAAGACTTCACCAGAAGCAATTCAGTTTTTACATGGATCCCTTAAAATTATCAGGCCCTAGGGATTATTTATTGGTCTGGAAAAATATTTTTTCAAATTCCTATCAGGGTTGGTGGTGGACAAAAGAAAAGACCATTGGCGGTGCCTCGTTAATTTTGCCAGTAGGAACGATTTTACTTTTGCCCGTAATTTTTTTGTCGTTCAAGAAAAGGGAAATCAGTATTTTCTATCTTTCCTGCTTAACTTGCGTTTTTTTGCTGATAGACCATTTTGTCTTTTTTCCCCGCTACTTGATGCCGACGATTCCATTTTTTATTTTAATTACCGTCTTCTTCTTAAAAAAACACAAGCAATTTTTATTTTTACTTTCTTGCTTAAGCTTTCCGTTTTTGTTTTCTTCTCTTTCGGCCAGAAATCCGGTCGGTGATGTCGAAGCTGTAGGAAGGTTTTTTGCCACCAGGGCTTACCATGAGCTTTATCGGAGTACCATCCCTGACGAGAGGAAAAATCTTTCAGAGAAGCAATTTATTGATTCCCTTGAGTATTTTCTTGAGACTTTGGGAACGAGAGACATCAAGACTGAGTTACTTGAGCTAAAAAATGATTCTCAGTCCGCCAAGGCAAAGTATAAGGTAGTTTATGAAACGAAATATGGAATTTTAAGTCATGAGCCGGAAATCTCCTTTTTAAAAGTTAACAATCAATGGCGGCAAGTTTGGAATTGGGATCTTTTATGGTTGGGATATGATCCTTCGGCCAAAATAATCACTAGAGAGGGATCTCTTCCGCTCAAAAGATTGCAAAGGAGTGATGGGACAATCCTAGCCGAAAGAGGGAAGTGGCAAATGGTTTATATGTTTCCACGGGTGATGTTTGACTGGAGTAAGGCTCTTAAAAGCTTATCTGAGGTAATCGGGGAAAATCCCGAAGTAATCGATTTGCGATTAAGAAAAGTTGTACCGGATCACTTTGTTCGTTTCGCCGGCTACTTGGATCCAGCCCTTGGGCAGGAAGGAATTGATAAGGCAAATTTAATTTCCGGTGTCCACTTGAGGGAGGTAGACTACCTAGTTATAAAGGGTAAAGGGAACGAAGAAGTTTCAAGGATTATTAGATCAATCCAAAAAGAGAAACCAGAGCTTTTTTGCATTAAAGCGGAAGTAGTTATGCAAGGTAAAAACGAGGAAGAAAAAGTTTTACCGTTGCAGTGTTCGGAAGAAAAGGACGTCAAGATAATAATTTAAACAAACTACGAATTGAAGATTTATGCTAGAATGAGTTAATGAAAGGTAGGTTTTTTGGGCTTGTTTTTCTCTTAATTTTACTTTCTTTTTTCTCTTTTCGATCACTTTTAAGGCCTGGTTATTTTCCAATGCATGATGATATGCAGGCGATGCGAGTTCTGCAAATGGACAAGTGTATAAATGACGGGCAAATTCCTTGTCGTTGGGTTCCGGATATGGGTTACGGTTATGGTTATCCTCAGTTTATCTATTATTCTCCGTTGCCTTACTACATAATGGAAGGATTTCACCTTTTAGGTTTCTCTATTTTAGATTCGGTAAAAATTGGCTTCATTTTAAGTTTTGTATTTTCCGGGTTGGCGATGTTTCTATTGGGCAGCTCTTTGTGGGGAGATTGGGGAGGATTAGTTAGTGCCGTCTTTTACATTTACGCTCCCTATCGGGCATCAGACGTCTATACTCGGGGAGCAGTCGGTGAATTTTGGGCGTTGATATTTTTACCCTTAATTTTTTGGTCGATCTTTGAATTTATTAAAAGTGAAAAAATAAAATATCTTGTTTTTTTCTCCTTTTCTTTAGCCGGTCTTTTGATTACCCATAACATTACTTCCCTGATTTTTATTCCGATCAGCGGTTTATGGATAATTTTTCTTCTTTGGCAGCAAAAAAAGAAAAACTTGCTTGTAAAAATCTTCTTAGGTGGGATTTTGGGTTTTTGCCTAGCTGGATTTTTTATTCTGCCTTTAATTTTTGAGAAAAGGTTTGCTCATACGGAAACGATGATCATGGGCTACTTTAATTATCTGGCGCACTTTGTTTCTCTGCGCCAGCTTTTCACAATTACCCATTGGGGTTTTGGCTCAAGCGAGCTTGGTTCATATGATGATCTTTCCTTTTATATTGGAATTTTTCACTGGTTGTTTAGTTTCATCGCCATGGCCATTATTTCTTTAAAGTATAAATCGATCAAGATGTCAAAAGTAATTATTTTTTTATTTCTAATTTTTTTGACTGGAGCCTTTATGGCTCACCAGCGCTCGGTTATTGTTTGGGACCGGTTGCCGTTTTTAAGTTACCTTCAATTCCCTTGGCGATTTTTAACTTTAGTAATTTTTGCTACTTCGGTAATTTCCGGTTCAGTGATTTCTTTTGTAAAAGGAATTAAAATCAAATTTTTCTTGCTTTTTATAATAATTGGGGGAGTAATTTTCCTTAACGTTTTTTATTTTAGACCCAAAGAGTGGTACGACATTTCTGATACGCAGAAGTTTTCCGGGGAAAGTTGGGAAAAACAATTAACGATCAGTATTTTTGATTATTTGCCAATTTTTGCCAAAATGCCTCCGGCGACTAAGGCTCCAGATCAACCAACAATAATCAAAGGAGACGTTCGGATTACCTCGTATAACAAAGGATCCGACTGGCAAAAAGGAGAAATAAATGTTGCCAGTCAGGAAGCGGAAATTCGACTTCCGCTTTTCTATTTTCCCGGCTTTAAGGTCTATGTAGACGGCAGAGAAGTTTTAATTGACTATAATAATTATCTGGGATTAATCACCTTTACGGTTCCTCGCGGCGAGCACCAAATTTTCGCGAAATTGAAAAGGACTCCGATCCGCGTTATCGGCGACGTTGCCACAATTCTGGGGTTAATTTTTGTTATTGTTTTGTTAAAATATGAAAAACTGGTTCAAAAAAGAAAGTAAATATTTTCTGTTTTTGTTGATTCTTCTTTTGGGTACTTGTATACCGCTGGCCAAAAGTGGCTATTTTACGATGCATGACGATGTTCAAATCATGCGTCTTTATCAAATGGAGAAATGTTTTTATGACGGACAACTACCCTGCCGTTGGGTTTCGGATATGGGAGCGGGGTACGGCCACCCCCTTTATAATTACCATCCGGTTTTTGCCTATTATTTGGGGGTAATTTTTAGAATATTCGGCTTAAGTTTTATTTCTTCGGTCAAGATTTTGTTTTTATTAACTTTAGTTGCCTCCGGTATTTTTGTCTATCTTCTTCTGAAGGAGTTTTTCGGGAAATGGCCGGCAATAACGGGCGCAGTTATCTTCGCTTATGCGCCTTACCACGCGGTTGAGGTTTATGTCAGGGGGGCGATGACTGAATCTTGGGGAGTGGTTTTTTTTCCATTAATTTTTCTAAGTCTTTATAAATTTATTAGAGAAGAGAAACTTTCTTTTTTTGTTATGGGAATATTATCTTTATCTGGACTTTTCCTTTCTCATAATATAATGACTTTTGTTTTTACTCCGTTTGCGCTTGTTTGGTCAATCTTTTGGCTTGTTAAGTTTGGGAAAATGAAAAAATTGAAGGAAGTTTTTTTAATTTTTGTCTGGAGTTTTGGGCTCTCATCATTTTTTATCATTCCGGCATTTTTAGAAGAAAATCTGGTTAAAATCCAGACGTTAACTACAGATTATTATAATTTTCATAATCACTTTGCCACGATAAGGCAACTTTTTTTTGACCGGTCATTCGAATATGGTCCGTCAAGACCCGGGCCGGTTGATGATATGTCATTTCAGCTTGGTTTTCCTCAGTGGCCGTTGGCATTAATTGCCGGCGGATTAAGTCTAATTAAATATTTTAAAAAAAAAGAACGGAAATTTTTGCCGGTTATTTTGCTCTTTCTCTTTTGGTCTTTGGTCGTATTTTTGACCCACGGGAAGTCTGTTTTTATTTGGGATAGACTGCCTTTGGTATCTTTTATCCAATTTCCCTGGAGATTTTTGGCATTGGCGATGTTTTTTGGTTCTTTTTTGGTAGGGAGCTTAGTCAGTTTATTTAAAGAAAGGGAATATTTTATCGCCATTGTAGTTATCTTATTAACAATTATCTTAAATATCAGTTATTTCCGTCCACAAAAAAATTACTTAACAACTGATGATTTAATTCTTTCAGGAGAAAGTTATAAAACTCAATCAATGGCGACGCTTATGGATTATCTGCCAATTCAAGTTGGGCAATATCCCAAGACTTTGGCTCCAGATTCGCCATGGGTAGTTTCAGGGCAGGCAAAAATTACAGAGTTCGGTAAAAGATCAGATTTTTGGAGATTTACGATTGAAACGATTGGAAGCGAGCCGGTAAGGGTAAGGGTTCCCGTTTTTGATTTTCCCAACTGGATAGTCTTGGTGGACCAGCAAGCAGTTCCTTTTAGCCATGATAATGATTTAGGTTTGATTCAACTTACTGTTCCACAAGGAAAACATACCGTTGTTGGCTGGTTTGAAAATACACCCTTAAGAGAAATTGCTAATTCACTTTCTTTAATTTCCTTTACCGGATTAATATTATTAGTGATTCTGTATCCCAATGATAAAGATAAAAAGACTACTAGATGAAGATTTTATTTGGTGTTCATTAATTTTCCTGGCTTCTTTGATAATTATTCGGCCGTTATTCTACCCGGGCTTTTATCCTTTTCATGACGAACCACAAATTGCCAATCTCTACCAGATGGTAAGAGCCCTTTCAAGTGGCCAAATTCCACCTCGTTGGGCTCCTGATGTAAGTTTTAATTATGGCTATCCATTATTTAACTTTTATTATCCCTTGCCTTTTTATTTAGGGTCTTTTTTTCATTTTTTTTTCGGAATCAGTCTTATTTGGTCCTTAAAACTGCTTTTTATTCTGAGCGTGCCGATCTCGGGATTAGTTTTTTTTCTTCTAATGAGGAAATATTTTAGCAGGTCAAGCTCTTTTTTTGGGGCAATTGTTTATCTTTTTACGCCTTACCGTGCAGTTAATCTCTATGTCAGAGGAGCATTGGGCGAATTATGGAGTTTTGTTTTTATGCCCTTAGTTTTGTTGACGCTGATTAATTTAACAGAGAAGAGAAGCTGTAAAAACTTTGTTTTTTTTGCTTTTTCGGTCGGCGGCCTTATCTTGAACCACAACTTAACGGCGATAATTTTTTTGCCAATAGTTGTAATTTTTGCCTTAGTTATTATCGGACAAAAAAAGGAAAAGATTTCTACTTTCTTAGTGATTATGGCTGCCTTTCTTTTTGGGCTATCTATTTCATTTTATTATTGGTTTCCGGCGATTGCGGAAAAGAAATTTGTCCAAGCGGGAACCCCCTTCAATCCCTTTGACCATTTTCCCTTTCTCAAGCAATTAGTTATTCCTTCGTGGGGATACGGCGCTTCACTTTGGGGACCGAATGACGGAATGTCTTTTCAGATTGGAATAACCAACTTACTCGTGGTCTTGATTGCAATTACCTTTTTCTTGCTAGGGAAAAGATTAAAGATTCGACAGGACAACTCCGTTATTTATTTAAACATCGGAATTTTTTTTGTAAGTATCTTTTTTATGAACATCCGTTCGGGTTTTTTGTGGAAAATCTTGCCCTTGGGCAGTTATATTCAATTTCCTTGGCGTTTTTTGATGCTGACAAGTTTTTCTTCCTCATTTCTGATCGGTTTAATTTCTGATTTATTGGTTGGAAGGAAAGGTGTTACTTTATCTGTTCTATTAGCATTATCGGCAGTTTTTTTGACGGCAGGTTATTTTAAGCCGGAAAAGCAATTCTTCGTTGATGATGATTATTATCTTCTTCGTTTTTTTGCCAACCGAACCAGTAAAGGAGAAAGTCAGAAATTATCAGAAGAATATTTAAATTATAGCGAAGATTATTTGCCCTTGACCATTTGGACTATGAAAAAACCTACTTCTCTTCCGGAAAAAAAATTAGAGATTAACGAAGGAAAAATATCTTATCGATCACTTTCAAGCATTGATTATGAAGCAGAGGTAATTACATCGGAACCCGGAGAGGTAATTTTTCATTCTTATTATTTTCCCGGATGGACAGCAACCGTAAACGGCAGAAAAGTTCCAATTGGGATAAATCCTCCTTATGGAGATAGTTTAATTCCGGTTCCGGCCGGCAAAAGTAGTATAAAAATAAAATTTTCCGAAAGTAAGATTCGTTACTTTGCTGATTTAGTCAGTCTATTTTCATCAATTGTCCTATTGGCCTTTTTGGTTTTAAAAAAAAGGTTTTGTTTTTTTAGATGATATTAACAATTCTTATTCCGGCATACAACGAAAAGAGAACTGTCAAAGAGATAATCGGAAGAGTTGAGGAAGCCTTATTGCCCACAAGATGGGGTAAGGAAATTATTATTGTTGATGATAATTCAAAAGACGGAACAAGCGAAGAGATTAAGAAATTAAAAGGTAATAATATTAAAAAATTATTTCACCGGAAAAATTTAGGTAAGGGAGCGGCAATTAGAACCGGGCTGAAGGAAGCAAGAGGTGACGTTTTACTTATTCAGGATGCCGATTTGGAATATGACCCGCAAGATTATTCCCGTTTATTGGCTCCGATTATCGCCGGAAAAACAAAAGTTGTTTACGGCTCCAGATTAAAGACTTTAGAATTGGTTTTTTTCGGTAAGAACAAAACTCCTCTGCCTCTTCATTATTTGGCGAACCGTTTTTTATCTTTTTTGACGAATTTACTTTATGGTTCCAAGCTGACGGATATGGAAACGTGCTATAAAATGATGACGAAAGAGATTTATCAAGATTTAAATTTGGTTTCCAACCGGTTTGAAGTTGAACCGGAAATTACCGCCAAGATTTTGAAGAAGGGAGAAAAAATTTTTGAAGTTCCGATTGAAACCAAACCGAGAGATTATCAGGAGGGCAAGAAAATAAAGGCCAGGGATGCTTTTTGGGCGATTGCGACTCTGGTCAAGTTCCGTTTTACATCATGATTAAGAAAATACTTAATAATAAACTTAATCTTGCTCTTGCGGGTTTAATTGTTTTTTCTGCTTTCCTTTTCCGGCAAACTTTTTTGGCTTATTTTTCTCAAGATGATTTTTTTCACTTTAAATTAGGGCAAGCCGATAATTTAACTTCCTTTTTGCACTTTTTTTCTCTTAAAAGTTTAGGTTCAATAGGTTTTTACCGGCCGTTGACAGTCCAAGTTTACTCTTTTTTAGGGCAGGTAGTGTTCGGCCTAAACTGTTATTTATATCATTTTTTTAATTTTCTGATTTTTTCTTTAACTATTTTGGTGATCTTCAATATATTTAAAAAACTATTTAAAAATAATGGAGAAGCTTTTTTGGCAACGTTTATATATGCTGTTTCTTCTTTTCATTTCACTACTCTCAGTTTTCTTTGGGGAATAGAGGAATTATTAACCGGTCTTTTTTACTTTTTAACTGTCTTTTTTTATCTTAAAAAAAGCAATTGGTCACTATTTTTCTTTATCCTTGCCCTGTTGAGTCGAGAAACGGCAATTACTTTGCCTTTGGTGATTTTTCTTTTTGAATTTATAAGAGATAAAAACTTCAAAAAAGTCTGGCCTTTCTTTGTTGTCCTGACTGCTTATTTGGGGATAAGGTGGTGGTATAAAATTATTCCCGACAAAACCATTTACCTTATAAGTTTTTCTCCTAAAGTGATTTTTAATAATTATTTTTGGTTTTTAAGCTGGGGAATCGGCGCTCCGGAAAATTTGATTGATTTTATTTCTTTCCCAAAAATTAATCCAAGATTCTTTGAGACTTATCCTTTTTTTGGCAAGTTGGAGATTATTCTTTTAGCAATAATCTTTTGGCTTATTTTTGTTGAAGCCGTAAAATTATTCGGCGGAAAAAAACAGAAAGACAGAGAAAAACTAAAACTTTGTTTTTTCTTTGCCGGATGGTTTTTAATTACTTTATTGCCCTTTGTTTTTTTGGTAAATCATCGGTTTGCCTTTTATCTTGAAATACCGTTTTTTGGTTTAGCCGGATTTCTTTCCCCGATATTTTTCAAAACCAAACTTAAATGGTTTTTTCTCAGTTTATATTTGGGAATTTCATTGTTGACCGTTAATTTTTATAGCAAGTTTTATTGGGGGGTTACCAGAGCAAAAATCGCCCACAAAATTTTAATCAATCTTAAGAACGAGTATCCGGTCTTACCCGAAAACGCCAGTTTATTCTTTTTGAATGATAAAAATTATTCTTCTCCTTCCGTAGAATGGGGAGGAACCAGCACCCAGGCAAAACATGCCCTTTCCGGATGCAACGGACCGTCGTTTGTTTATCAAAACGATTCGCTTAGATGTTACTTTGAGGATTTTGATAAACCTTCTGATTTTCAAGATAATATTTATAAGTTTACCGTTATCCTGGAAAAGTAAATTTAAGAGGCGTAATGTGATAAAATTATGGTTATGTTTAATGAAAAAGAGGGGGATGTTAGTCTTGAGGCGGTTAAAGAAAGATCGTTAACCGGTTTTTTGGCCCTCGTTTCCAGAAGTTTTTTAATTCAAATAATTTCTTTTGTTTCCAGTTTCCTTTTAACGGTATTTTTGGAGCCAAAAGTATTTGGGGTTTTTTATCTGGTTTCCGCTTTTGTCAATTTTTTTGCTTATTTCTCCGATATCGGCTTGGCTGCCGCTCTTATTCAAAAAAAGAAGTCAATAACCGAAGAGGATCTAAAAACAACTTTTTTAATCCAACAAATGTTGGTTTTGCTTTTATTGATTATGATAGTTGGCTTTTCTCCTTTGGCTCAGAAATGGTATGGATTAAGCCAGTCTTCCGTTTATCTGGTTTACGCTTTGGGGATTTCTCTTTTTTTGTCCTCGCTTAAGACAATTCCTTCGGTGCTTTTAGAGAGAAGTTTAAAGTTTAATTTATTGGTTATTCCTCAGATTTTGGAAACGGTCATTTTTAATATTTTGGCGGTTGTATTGGCTTGGAAAGGTTTTGGAATTACCAGTTTTACGATTGCCGTTTTGGCCCGGGGAGTTGTCGGGTTAGCGGTGATGTATATTATCAGTCCTTGGCGAATTGGGATCGCTTTAAATCAGGATTCCTTATCAAGGCTTTTAAAATTCGGTTTACCCTACCAGGCGAATACAATTATCGCCGTTTTGAAAGATGATTTAATGACTGTATTTTTAGGCAAAATTATCGGGACAACTGGTTTGGGCTATCTCGGTTGGGCAAAAAAATGGGCGGAACTACCCTTAAGATTTTTAATGGATAATGTTTCCAAAGTCGCTTTTCCGGCGTTTGCCCGGATGCAGGAAGACGGGAAAAGCCTTCAAAAAGCAGTAGAAAAATCTTTATTTTTTTTAAGCTTTACCACGTTCCCGATTTTAGTCGGTTTTTCGGTTTTAGCTTCTGATTTGGTCAAGATAATTCCCCGCTATGCCAAATGGGAACCGGCGATATTGGCTTTGTATCTTTATTGTTTTAACAGTGCTTGGGCTTTAATTTCCACTTCAATGACCAATCTTTTAAACGCAATCGGTCTGATCAAAAAAACTTTCAAATTAATGATTATGTGGCTTGTTTTGACCTGGATATTAATGCCGGTTTTGGGAATAAAATTCGGTTATAACGGAGTGGCTTTGGCGACGGCAATAATTTCGGTTTCTTCAATTGCCGCCATTTATATTGCAAGAATTAAAATAAAATTTGAATTGTTTTCTCCGGTCGGGAAA
>MWCH01000009.1 GCA_002069945.1 Microgenomates group bacterium ADurb.Bin219 | reverse complement strand
TCATCGTTTAAACACCCCCTTTCTTAACTATCGTATTTTACCCGGAAGTGTCCACGATGTCTTTACACTAAACGAGTGTTGGAATAGTAACAAAATTTGTCTTAAAATATGTTCGAACTGCCTCTATGGTATGCAGCCAAGTAGGACACCCCAGAGACCGAGCTGCTTTGAAAAGCTTTATATTTCCCTCAAAAACGCTATTTTTTACCCCAAACTCTCGGACAGCACGCTCGTTATTCGGTAAAAGATTGTAAAATAGGCTAATTTTACCGATTATAATGATAAATTTTTTCAAAAAATGACTCTTGGATGTGAGGCCAGCGTTAGAATCCCTCTTCTATCCATAAAGTCGGATTCGAACCGGATAATCTTATATCTTGGCTAATGTGCTCGAAGAGAAGTTATATTTCCGTTTTTCAGGAAGAGTGGAAATTTAAAAAGATTGAACAGTTCTCTTTTTTCTTCCATATTTTTACTCTCAATCACATCGTAGTCTCTGATGTCCCAAGGAGTTTCTTCCGGATCAATATCTTCATTCAGTAAAATGGTTTCTCTCATTCTTTTAAATTCATTCAGCCCCCCTCTGATTTTCTCAGTTAAAACCAAATCATGGGGATGGGCGATATACATGAAGTTAATAAATTTAACCAGGCTTTTCTCCAGTTCTTCTTCCGAAACGTACGGTTCCCGGTAATTTGGGTTTTTTCTTCTGGAACAGTGGCAGTAGACATGATATCATGGGTTCATTATTCAGTCTTTTCCGGTATTTGTCTTCCCTGATAATACTGACCTAAGGCAAGATATTACTTCATTGACAAAGAAAAATACTGTGTTAAAATAGTTTGATACTGACCGAGCGGTCAGTAATATTTTGGTAATGACATTAAAGATTAAGAATAAACCACAGACCAGAAAGAAAATCCTTAAAACCGCCGGTCGTCTTTTTAGCCAGCGTGGTTATTTTGGCACTTCAATGGAGGAAGTTGCCAAAGAAGTGGGTGTGGGTAAATCCGCCTTATATTATCATTTTGAAAGCAAGGACGCTTTATGCAAAGAACTTATGTTGGAATCCTGCGAGGAATTAAAAACAAAATTAAAAAAAGCGGTTAAGGGCAATTTTACACCTTTTGATGTTTTATTTAATATCGTTAAGGCTTTACTTGATTTTCGCCTGAAACACCCGGAAATCGGCTTACTGACCAGTGTTGGTTTGTCAAAAGATGAGAAGATGCCAATTGTTCAGTTTATTGTTGGTTTGAGAATGGAGATGCTTAAGTTTATTCGTGAATTAGTCGGTAGACTTGATTTTGTCTGCAGAAAAACGAGGAAATTCGCAAGCGTTTTTGCCGCTTCAATTTTAGGTTTTGCTTTAAATCCCCTTTTACCGGAGGATATGAAACCGAAGGAAATGTCGGAGAACTTAACATCCTTGCTTTTTCGCAGGAAAGCGGTTAGTTAAAAATCGGAGGTTAATATGTTTAAAAAACTAAAAGAAAAAAAGAATTTAATTATTGGCTTGGCAGGGTTATTGCTTTTAGGTTTAATAGTTGCAAGGGGACCGCTCGCTGCCTCGTTTAGAGGAAAAGAGGGGTTAAAGACTGCTAAAGTCGAACGAAAAACGCTTAAAGAAACCGTTTCCGCCTCGGGAAAGATTGAGGCTGAAAATAGTGCGACACTGCGTTTTCCTACTCCCGCCAGAGTAGTTTGGGTGGGTGTTAAAAAAGGCGATACGGTTAGAAAGTGGCAATCATTGGCCTCGCTTGATCAGCGCCAGGTAGAGAAAAACTTAAAGAAAAAACTTTTGGCTTATATGAACAGGAGATGGGATTTTGAGCAGACTCAGGAAAATTATGATATTAACGGCCAGCCGCTGGAGAAGATAATTCTTACTGATAAAGAAAAAAGAGTCCTTGAAAAAGCGCAGTTTGACCTAGATAGTAGTGTTTTAGACGTTGAAATTGCTGACCTGGCGGTACAAGAGTCGGTCTTGATTTCTCCGATTAACGGCGTGATTACTGAGATGTCGGGCTTATTGGCAGGAGAAAATTTAATTGCTACCACTCTTGCCGCCAGCTACGTCAGAGTGATTGACCTATCTTCCTTAAAGTTTGTCGCGCAGGTAGATGAGGTTGATTATGGAAAAATAAAGGTAGGGCAAAAAGTAGAGATTTCCTTGGACTCGTTTCCCGATGATACCTTTGAAGGAACAATTTCTTATGTTGGGAAAGAAGGAGTTAAAACTGCCGGCGGCGGAGTAACTATCCCGGTTGAAATTAAGTTTAATCAAAACGGCAAAGAGTTTGCCGTCGGGCTAAGCGGAGACGCCGAGTTCATTATCGAACAGAAGGAAAATACGCTGGTTGTTCCCAAAGAATATATCAAAACCAAAAATGGCGATAGTATTGTTTATGTCTTAAAAGACGGCAAGATGGAAGAAAGAAGGGTCAAAACCGGTTTAACTACTCTTTCTCAAGTAGAGATTATTGAAGGATTGGCCGAAGGCGAAGAAATAACTTTATCGAAAGGAACCCTAAAATGATTGGCAATAATAGTGTTCTTAAGCTGGAGGATGTTTCCAAAATCTATAAGATGGACGGCCTTTTCGTCAAAGCCTTAGACAATGTTTCTTTGGCAATTAAGGAGGGTGAGTTTGTTTCGATAATCGGACCTTCAGGTTCCGGAAAATCAACCCTTATGCATATTATCGGTTGCCTTGACGTGCCGACAAGCGGAAAAGTAACTTTAGAGCATCATGAGGTCAGTAAAATGACCGAAAGAGAATTAGCTCACATCAGAAATAAAAAGATTGGTTTTGTTTTTCAGCAATTTAATCTTCTGCCCCGGACTTCTGCATTGGAAAATGCCAGCCTGCCTTTGGTTTACAACGGTACAGCTGAATCTGATGTGCAAAAAAAAGCCAAGGAAGCTCTGGAAAAGGTGGGTTTGGGAGAAAGGTTAGACCATCACCCCAATCAACTTTCGGGCGGACAACAGCAAAGGGTGGCAATTGCCAGAGCTTTGGTTACTGATCCGGCGATTATCTTGGCCGATGAACCGACGGGAAACCTGGATTCAAAATCGGGTGTTGAAGTAATGGAGATTTTCAAAAAACTCCACCAGCAGGGCAGAACAATTGTCTTAGTCACCCACGACCAAAACACTGCTTCTCAGGCACAAAGAACGATTAAATTAAAAGACGGTAAGATAGTCAGTTAAAACACATTATGCCAATCAGACAGTTAGTCAGAGTTTCTCTTAAGGCGCTTCAAACCAACAAATCCCGCTCTCTTTTGACTGCTTTAGGAGTAATTATCGGAGTCGCTTCGGTTATTCTTCTTATCTCCGTTGGCTCTGGCTTGAAAACTTTCATTACCAGTGAAATGCAGGATATGGGTTCAAACCTGATTATGGTTGTTCCCGGAGACATTGACTTGGATAAAATTGGGCCGGGGGCAGGCGGTGGTGCTGCCAGTAGCGCTTTTTCTTCCATAAGTTCTTCAAAGCTGGAACTTGATGATTTGGAGGAAATAGAGAAAATCCCCCAGATTGAAGATTCGGTGGCCATGGTTATGGCTTCAAGCCCGGTCAGATACAAAGGAGAGTCTAAAATTACTCAAGTGATTGGCACCACGGAAAATTACGTCAATATCAGAAAGTCAGAGTTTGAAAAAGGCGGTTTTTTCACTAAATCAGAGGTAAATAGCGGGAGGAAGGTAGCGGTATTGGGTTATAAAATAGCGGAGGATTTATTCGGAGAGGAAAATCCGCTTGGAGAAAAGGTAAAGCTGGGCGAATACCGTTATCAAATCATGGGGGTACTTGAAGAAAAAGGCGGTCAGGGCAGTATGAGTCCCGATGATAAGGTTTTTGTGCCGATTACTACGGCCCAGCGTCAGTTTGATCAGGACAATATCAGCCTCATCTTCGCTCAGGTCAGGTCAGGCGATGAAGTTTCTCCAACCGTTCCTTTAATTGAGGAGGTATTAAAGAGGCGTCTTAAGGAGGAAGACTTTACCGTTTTAGACCAAAAAGAAATTTTGTCCACCGTTTCTTCTATCTTAGATACTTTGACGATTGCTCTTGGCGGCATTGCCGCCATTTCTTTGCTTGTCGGCGGCATCGGCATTATGAACATCATGCTTGTTTCCGTGACTGAAAGAACGCGGGAGATTGGGTTGAGGAAAGCCTTAGGGGCAACTCCCGAAGTCATCTTGACTCAGTTTTTAATTGAAGCTGTTTTTTTATCTGTCGGTGGTGGGATTGCGGGTATTATTTTCGGTGGAGGAGGAGCTTTGATTCTGAGTAAGTTCATGCCCACAACTGTCACCTTATGGTCTGTAATGCTGGCATTTATCGTTTCGGCAACAGTGGGAATAGTTTTTGGCATCACTCCGGCAAGGAGAGCCTCCCGGCTTTCGCCGATTGAGGCTTTAAGGTATGAGTAAAAAAAGACAATTATATTGCGACTTTTAATCATTAGTGTTTTTGCTATTGCCTTTGCCTTGGTGGAAGCAGCAGTGGTTGTTTATTTACGCCAGTTTTTCGGTTTTAGTGTTAGCTATCTGCCGACTAAGCCAAAAGTTCTTTTAAATTTTGGCTTTATTTTTTTCTTATGCCGGACTCTTCGATTCTACCTGACAGTTCTATTACTAGAGTCGAACTGCTACGGGAAGCAAGCGCAATAATAATTTTAATCACGATGGCCTTATTATCGGCT
Organism: Microgenomates group bacterium ADurb.Bin219; assembly: GCA_002069945.1. Taxonomy (GTDB): domain Bacteria; phylum Patescibacteriota; class Microgenomatia; order UM-FILTER-40-11; family UM-FILTER-40-11; genus MWCH01. The sequence goes on along the minus strand of MWCH01000009.1, from coordinate 38,087 downwards.
AAGAAACTAAAGGAAAGATTCGGGGCTTTTTTGATTGCTTTTTCAATTTGGGATATTTTTTATTACGTGTTTTTGCGGCTTTTTGTCGGTTGGCCAAATAGTCTCTTGGATATTGATGTCTTCTTCTTAATTCCTGTGCCTTGGGTTGGACCCGTTTTGACACCAATTGTTACTTCTGCTCTTTTGTTTCTTTTGGGAATTTATCTTTATTCAGACAAAACACCTTTTCGAAGAAAAGAGCTGGTAAAATGAGTAAATCATTTCTTAATATTCTTTCCGTTCCGCAAAACTTAATCTGTTAAAACTTACAAATATATCAGACAATATCACTTGCCCCTTTTTTATACTGTCTCATTTGTCTTATTTAGCCTTGATGTGAGACAATCAGTTATATGGATAAGAAGGTCCGAATGGGAAAACGTTAATATTCAAAGACAAGGGTCATTTTCGCCAAGAAACTTTTCCGGAGATAGTTGAACTGATCAAGAATATTTGACAAACCAAATTGATCCTAATGAGTTAATTATTCTAGAAAATTTCATTTAGGTTAGAATAGATCTTAAACCGTAAGCCCAGCCCTTCGGCAAACTCAATTCAGAGAACTTTATCCATAAATCTTAATTCCAAATAAATTACGAAAATGTTAGAATAACTTTAATTATGAACACTATAATTAGAGAAAAAGTGACAAAAAAACAACTCTTGGAATTAGGTAAACATTTTGACGGATACATTAAAGTAGTCATTGATGTTAAAAAAGGAATACTTGCAGGAGGAGCCGATAGATTTTGAAGAAGAAGAAATATTACTAACAAACGGATCAAAACAGGAAGATCTGTGGGGAGGAGGTTTTGACCTTAAAACCAACGAGATTGATTATAATTCAGTTATAAACTTGAGACCTAACCAAGAAAATCCCAGCCGAGATATTCTTTCTCTGGATATAAGAAAAAAGTTTGATAAAATAGTCAGGCGGCTCTTTCTTTAATATTTTTAATATGAATAATCGAGCCAAGATTTTAGATATTGCCATGAACCTCAATCGGCTAGGAAACTGGGCGGCCGATGATTACAATGCCAAAAAAGGAAGAATAAGCACTTTTTTAACAAACACTTCTTCTTACCTCCAGAATTTAGATACGACTTCTTTGCCTAAAATTTTTATGGGTACTTTTAATACTTTTCTAAAAGAATATAGACTTCTTGAAAAGGAAGCGGCCAAAGAACTTAAAAATCCGATTTTTTGGGCAGAAGACATGATCACTTGGGGAAACATTCTCACCCATCGTTCCAAATTGATTCAGGATTAATAATAAAACCGCCTAGCTCAATATATTTGTACCAGGCCTGACTGCTCGGTTGAGATTTGACTGATCTTTATTATCCAAATTCAAAGGAATGGATTTGACATCATTTAAAAAATTTTTAATTGATTCCAATAAAGTCGGTTATGCCGGGGGCGAGGAGAAAAAGTGGATAAAGGAAGCCGACGGCTCAACGACTATTCCTTTTGAGAAAGGAGAGTGGAAATCTCACGATAATTTTTTTGGCGGTGAACCTTACGGAGGGAGGACGATTGTTTTTTATCGAGGCGAACCTTATTGGCTGATGGTTTACTACGGCAGAGTTGAAGATAAAGTTGAGACCGATTCTGTTTACGGAATATTAAGAAACGCTTTAAAACAAATGCCGGAAGATTATCCCTTCCGCGGCCCTAAAGAATACAAAGAAAAAGAATTTATCTATAAAAATAACTGGCAGGGTGAAGTTGACAAATTTTCCGGCGAAGAACTGATTTTTCAAAACGGCAAGCCGGTTTACAAAGCCAATTACGTAGGCGGTTTGGTCGATCAAAAAAAAGGAATTTGAAAACGGTTGTGCTAAGATGTTGATATGATCGGCTCACTACAAACCGCCTTGAAGAAACACGAAAAAGTTATCGGCAGTCTCGCTTCAATTTTGGGAACGGTTATGTTCTTTTGTTTTTAGAAAAAATTAGAAAAAAAATCTTTCCAATATCGGTGAATATGCAGGGGATAAAAGAAAGCAAATAATGAAAGAATTGCTTATTTTTGATTTAAATCCGGAAAATTGTGTTATCATCGGTTCCGGTATTCTTCAGGCTCTGAAAATCAGAAAAAGTAATGATATTGATTTGGTTGTCACCGGAGAAAAATACCAAGAGCTTCAAAAAACCGGCCAATTTGAAGTAAAAATAAATCGAAACAATGAGATTTTAGATAACGGTTTGTTGGAAATCGGCACCGATTGGTTCGTTTTGGGTGAATCTTATGATTTTGACAAATTAAAAAAGAATTTGGTTATTGTCTCCGGCCAAAGATATATTACCCTCGATTTTCTTTATAGGGTTAAAGAAAGTTGGCGAAAAGACGGGGAGGCGCGGCCTAAAGATCTTGACGATTTGAATTTGATTGATGAGTACCGAAAGAAAAATTCTTCCTCCCTAGATAAAGGAAAGGGCAGCCCACTGGTTTAAATAATAATCCTTTTGATGGTCGGATTTAGGCGGGTAAGCAAATCATAAGGAATTGTTTTGGCGATTTTGGCGCTGTTGCGGATTGAGTTAATATCTTCCGGCCGATCGGAAAAAACAACCACTTCCTGACCGACTTGAAAGTTTTTAATTCCGCTTACGTCAATGGTGGTAATATTCATGCTCACACGGCCGATAATCGGACAATATTTATGGTTGATTTTAACCGCGCCGAGGTTGGAAAGTTTTCGATCAACGCCGTCGGCATAGCCGATAGGTAAAACGGCAATTTCGGTTTTCTCTTTGGCCCGGAAAGTAAAATCGTAACCGACCCCTTCTCCTGGCAATATTTCTTTAATTTGGCTGATTTTGGTTTTTAAATTTAAGACCGGTTTTAATTTGTCATTGTTCTTTGAAGGATCAATTCCGTATAGAGCAATTCCGGATCGAGCCAGATTGCCAATTTCGTTATTCCGATAGTGTTTGATTCTTAAAATTGTTTCGGAATTACCCAAATGAAACCATTTTGGAAAAAAGTTCATTTGGTAAACAATTTTTCGCGCTTCCCCAAAAATTTTCAATTGATTTTCGGTCTGTTTATCTTCCGGTTTATCCGATTGGGCCAGGTGAGTCATCAATCCTTCCAGGCTAAGGTTGTTTTTTCCGATAATTGTTAAATAATCTTTTAATTCGGCAAGAGGAATTCCTTCCCGGTGCATTCCGGTATCAACAAAAAGATGGATTTTTGCCTGCGGCTGGTTTTGGATGATGGAAAAAAGTTGTTCCTTGGTAAAAACGGCAAAAGAAAAAGGGAGCCTTTTTGTTTTTAAACTCAAGGGATCAAAATAGCCCATTACCAAAATCGGAGTTTTAATTTTTATTTGTGACAATTGGTAGGCTTCAAACAGACTGTCAACGCAAAAGAAAGGTGCTGAAATTCGATCCAAAATCTTTGCCGTTAAATTAATTCCGTGGCCGTAAGCATTGCTTTTAAGAACCGGAGCGATTTTCAGGTTTTTGTTCAGCCGGCTTAGATATTGATAATTGTTACTTAGCGCTTCACGGGAAATTTCAATTCGGTTAAGGGGTTCATAATTACGGCGGAAGGGATTTATCAGGCTTACCGGCATAATTATATTTTACAACAGGTAATCCGCCGGCTTCATTGTTAACGTAGCGGGTTTTGTTTTAAAGAAAGGACGCTTTTTGCCGGTGTTTTTAAATTTTTTTTGCCTGCTATAATTAATTAAGGAGGTAAAATTATTGTGGGAATTTATAAAAAGTTTTTCTTTTTCTTGCCGGTTTTTTTACTCTCGGCATTATTTTTACCGGCTGTTTTGGGAAAAAATAACGAAGCCGGAGTTCGAAATAACGGCAACAGGCAACAAACCCAACAACAAACCCAGTTGCAATTGAGCTTAACCGGTACGCCTGCGGTTACCGGCGCTCAGATAAGAAATCAAAATCAAATCAGGAATCAGGAAAATGAAGGAACCTCTTCCGGACAAGGGGAGGGCTTAACCCAAAGAAACGAGAAAGCCCTGGAAAATATGAGCGAGGTGGCCAGATACGTCCAGGAATTGCTGCAAGCAAGGACAACCGGCGGTATCGGCGAGCAAGTCAGGCAAATTGCCCGTTCCCAAAATCAGGCCCAGGAAGAGATTCAGGAGCAATTGCACAAACTTAACACCAAAGGTAAACTGGCTCGTCTTTTGACCGGCACCGATTTCGGAGCGATTAAAAATATCAAGGCCCAGTTGGAACAAAACCGGGTCAGAATTCAGCAACTTGAAAAACTGCAGACCAAGTTAACCAATCAGGCCGATTTAAAAGCAGTGGAAGAAGCAATCCAGGCAATGATAGAAGCAAATGCTTCCTTGCAGGAAAGAATCGGAAACGAAGAACAGGCCGGAAGCTTGTTCGGTTGGCTGTTTAAGTTTTTTAATCGTTAAGAGGTTTTTTAAATTTTTCCTGCCGACGACCAAAAAGTCTTTTCAGGATCTTTTGGACAATTTTTTCTCCGAAAGAGACGATTTTGTTTTCTTTGGCTGTAAAACCGAAAGCCGGTTTTGACCAAACGGACATAATGACCCATTCTTTTCTTTCGTTTTGGCTGGCAACGACTTCGATAATTTGCGGGCCGACTTTTCGGGTACAAACCCAGGCGCCTTTGGTGGCGGCATATCTTTTGTTGTCCGGTCGATCGTAAGCAAGATAGGCTTGGGATTGGGATATTTTTCTTTCCCTTAGCCTTTCAAGGGCATGGTTAGTCCAAATTACACCCCCAAACCGATTATTCATACATAGAGCAAATTATAACAGGATTACAGAAAGTGATATACTTTGAAAAATGATTTCCGATTCCGAAAAACAAACTCGCTTGATTGCTGCCGGATTGGTTAAAAAATACCGGCGTGAATTGAAAGCGAAATGTTTGATTTTTACTCTCCGGGGTGATTTGGGCAGCGGCAAAACCGTTTTTGCCAAAGGTGTTGCCGAAGCCTTGGGAATAAAGAAAATCATCCGTTCGCCCAGTTTTATTATCCAAAGAGAGTTTTCTTTTGGAATTGACAAAGTAAAAGGAAATTTCGTTCATTTTGATTTATGGCGGATGGAAAGCGAAGAGGAGGTAAGGAAATTAAAGATTGAGGATTCAATCAAACCCGGAAATGTCATATTGATCGAATGGGCGGAGAAGACAAGCCGGTTACTAAAAAAGATTCTGTCAGATAAAGAAACTGTTGTATTCACGATAAAGATCAGTGAGACAAAGGAAAATTTCAGAAAGATAAGGATTTTAGTTAAAGAATAAAACTCACCCCAAGCCTTTAATTTTCTTAAGGCCAGCAGCGGGTTAGAGGGGCTTTTCTAATATTACCGTAAAACAATATATTTTTAGGGGGTTTCTTTTTTTAGTATGCGTTCCTTCTTGGTCAATCCATTCCTCATGCTCTCCTAAAAGTTCAATTGTTTTTATCGCCACAATCTTTCTTCTTAGTCCCAATCTATCCCACTTCGCAAAAAGATTTTGATATTCAGCCGTAAAGTCATTCATAAGTGGGGATATCCTGGCTTTTCCTCCCTTTTTTAGCACTCGGGCTATTTCTAAAGACCATAAGTCTGCGGCTTCGGGGAATTCCCTTGGGTGGACAAAAATTGAAAGCGAATGATTCGCAAACACTTCATCAAAGGTTTCGTTTTTGAAAGGGAGCCTTTGGGCGATTGCCCCGACAGACCCAACAGACCCGGCAAAATCATGATTACCGTGGTAGATTTGGAAAATTTCTTTTCTAAATTCTGGAAAATTAAGATAATCAGGATTTAATGAGATTATTTTCGCTCCGATATTCAATTGTGCAAGCTCTCGGGCCAACAATTCTTTTTCTCCAGAACCGATATCCAGAATTGTTTTGCCCGCCATTTCTTCTGGCTTAAAGTTTAAGAATACTGAATAAACTTCTAAATTTCGCTCTCGTCCGTTGCGAAAAGTGGTTTTTGATTCAAATTGTTCAGCTTTTTTTTCCGGTTTTAACTCTTCCCGAGAATTATCGAGAGTTTCTTTGTCGATTATCATTTAAAAATTTGTTAATAAACTTTATAAGCCAATCTCTTATTATTATATTAATAGTGGGGAACCAAATGGACATGGGCGTGGGGAACGTCAATCCCCAAAACCTTTAATTCCACAAAAACTGGCTGATATTTTTCATCAAGAATCTTTTTTACTTCTCTGACTTTTTCAAAATAATTACCGATATTTTCAACGTCCCAAACCCAGCGAAAGTGTTTTTTGGGAATAATTAAAGTATGACCTTTGCTTAAGGGATTAATATCCGAAAAGGCAATAAAATTTTCGTCTTCCCAAACAATTTCCGCCGGGATTTCTTTTTTGGCGATTTTACAAAAAATACAGTCAGACATTGCCTATATTGTAAATCGTAAAAGGTAAACAGTAAATGGTAAAACACGATTAAGTTTGTTAAAATCAAGGCGATGTTAATTTTATCGATAGACACTTCTTGTGACGAAACTTCGGTGGCGATAACCGAAGATTTACGGGTAGTCGCCAATATCGTTTCCTCGCAAATTGAGCTTCATAAAAAATGGGGCGGGGTTGTGCCCTCAATTGCCAAGCGGGCGCATCGGGAAAATTTGGAGCCGGCGATTAAAGAAGCGCTTTTCCAAGCGAAAGTGGAGCCGGAAAATCTTGACGCGATTGCCGTTACCTACGGACCGGGATTGGCCATTGCCCTGGAGGTGGGGATTAGCCGGGCCAAAGAGATGGCGGTCAGTTTAAATAAGCCTTTGATTGCGGTTGATCACATGGAAGCTCATTTATTATCTGCTTTTGCCGAAGATTCACAAGGAAAATTCGGAATTGAAAAACCGCAGTTTCCTGCCTTGGGACTTTTAGTCTCCGGCGGTCATACCGAGTTGGTTTTAATGAAGGATTACGGAAAATACGAATTGGTCGGCCAAACGCTTGACGATGCCGTGGGCGAATGTTTTGACAAAGTGGCCAAACTTTTAGGTTTGGGTTATCCCGGAGGTGCGATTATTTCCAAAATGGCGACCGAAGGAAATCCCGATAAATTCCGGCTGCCGGTGCCGATGATCAACTCGAAAGATCTCAACTTTTCATACTCCGGTCTCAAAACAGCCTGCCGTTCCATTATTCAAGATTCGTCTTTCGATATTAAAGTTGATCTATCGGATTTTTGCGCTTCGTTTGAAAAAACAATAATTAAATCTTTATTGATTAAGTTATCAACGGCAATTGAAATTTATCGACCAAAAATGATTTTATTGGGTGGCGGAGTAATTTCCAGCAAAAAAATCCAACAGGCGGTTAAGGAAGAGGCGACAAAGGATAAAATTCCCGTCCATATTCCCTTTTCCGGTTCTTTGCTTACTGACAATGCGGCAATGGTTGGAGCAGTAGCCTACTTTAAGGCCAAAAGAAAAGATTTTGTTAAAGATATAGACGCTTTGGACCGAATCCCGGGTTTGGAGATTGGTGAAAACGTATACTAGATTACACCTCAAATTTAAAGCCGAATTAATTTGGGGATATAATTAGACGATGCAACAAAAAGCAGGAACAGTTTTTTCCGACAAGACCTTAAAACTTTTTTACGAACAGAACGAAACGAAACAAAAGGACGAGGAAGTTCTGAGCGGAGAAGTTGTTCAGGATTATAACCCGATTCCGACCAGAGAAAATACCGGAAGAGGTTCCAGCTTTTCCGGGGAAGAAGAATTAAGGAAAAGAATTGAATCGGGAGAGTGGGATAACCTGGACGACTGTCCGGCTTTTCAAAAAAGAACGCCCGAAGGTCAAATTATGGCCAGGGCAGAGGCGATTGATTTTAGAATAAGGCAATTGGAAACCCGTTTGCCGCTTCTTTTAAATAGAAGTTTGACTTCTGCTTATGTTCAGGTTTTAAAAAGAATTCGTGCTTTAAGGATGACCAAAACCGGTATGTTCGCTCTATTTTATGAGAATTTTGGTCAAAAAGATTTGGATTCGGAAAGAAAATAATTGCTTCTTGGCTTTTCGACTAAATTAAAACTTGACAGGCAAAGAGAAAATCAGTTAAGGTAAAAAGGTATTATTATTAGCAAAAGAAGGAGACCTTTTGGCTTCCGATTTCTATCGGGACTGCTCAAGGGTAAAAAAATGTCTGATGATCAACAAACCGGAGGGCTGGAAAAAGGAAAACTTTTGGCCATCGGTGGTGCCATCGGCGCTTTAATCGGCGGTATCGGCGCGATTTTATTAGCTCCCCAATCCGGTGAAGAAACGAGGGAAGATATTAAACAGGCTGCCGAAAGTCTTTTGGCCGAATTAAAAGAAAGAGTTGAAGCGGCCGAGGAGATGACCAAGGAAAAATACGAAGAATTGGTGGACGAATTAACGGAAAAATACTCTGTCGTCAAAGAGTTGGGTGAAGACAAAATTCACGAGTTGAAAGAGATGCTGGAAGAGAAATGGGAAGAGTTTGCCGGAGAGGAAGAATCGTTTTAAATTTAAGCCCGGTTGGTATATTCTCCGGTTTCCGTATTGATAACAATCGAGTCCCCTTCTTTAATAAAGAGGGGGACTTGCAGTTCATAGCCGGTTTCTACTTTGACCGTTTTGGTCGCGCCGGTGACGGTATTGCCCTTAACACTGTTTTCCGCTTCAACAACCTTAAGTGTCACTTTTTGCGGCGCTCTTAAACTGACGGCTTTATCTTCAAGGGTATAAATTTGGTAAAGATCGCTTTCTTTAACAAAATTTTTAAAATTGCCCAGGATGTCTTCCTCCAGGGAAATTTGTTCGTAAGTCCGGGGATTCATAAAAAAATATTCGTTTTCCTGGCGGTAAAGATATTGGAACTCCTGGGTAACCAGGGGCGCTTCTTCAATTTTCTCTCCCGATTTAAAGGTAAAGTCAAAAAGGGCGCCGGATTTGATATTTTTAAGCCGGGTCCGGAAAAAAGCCGAGCCTTTTCCCGGAGAAACAAACGTTTTATCAACGACGATATGCGGCTCGCCCTTAAAAATAATGCACAAGCCTTTTTTAAGAATTGAAGTGTCTGCCATAACCTGATGATTTTCCCACAACAAAAAAAGAGATTCAAGCGGTAAACAGATTTTATCGAGGAATTGCCAATCTTTATTTTTTAAAAATTTTGCCTGTCGGGAAGGTTATGACTTCCTGGATTGTTTTGGCGTCGGTAAAAAGCATTATCAGCCGGTCAACGCCAACGGCAATTCCGGCGGTCTCGGGCATTGTTTTTAAGGATTTTACAAAATCCCGGTCGAAATCAAATATTTTTTTGCCCGTTTTTTTTCTTTCTTTCAAATCCGCTTTCAATCTTTTTTCCTGTTCTACCGGGTCGGTTAACTCGGAGTAGCCGTTTCCCAGCTCCAGGCCGCCGATATAAAACTCAAATCTTTCGGTATAGCGTTTATCTTTTTCTTTCAGTTTGGCCAAAGCGGCTAACTGGGCCGGATAGTCAAACAAAATAAGGGGTTTATCCTTAGGAAATTTCGGCTCAATTTCGTTAAGAAAAATCTGGTGGTAAAGTTGTTCCCAGGAAGTTTTTTTTTCAACGAGATAGCCTTTTTTTTGGGCAATTTCTTTGGCTTTTTCCAAGTCCGAAAATTCGTCCAAATCAATATTGGCGTATTTTCCAAAAGCCTCTTTAACACTGATTCTCGGCCAAGGGGAAGTGATATCAATTATTTTTTTTTGATATTGGATATTCGATATTGGATATTGGAGAAAAAATTTTTTAGAAATAAAATTAATTAATTTTTCGCAATCTTTCATTAAATCGGTATAATTTGCTTCCGTTCGGTACCATTCAAGAATGGTAAATTCCGGATTGTGAAGCGGATCAATTTCTTCCGGATTGCGGAAAGATTTACATATTTGAAAAACTTTGTCTATTTTCTCTCTTGCGATAATTTTTTTTAAAAAGAATTCAGGGGACGGCGCCAAATAGGCGGAAGTATTTTTAAAAATCCGGGTTTCAAAAACTTCATTGTATGGAGCAGGATCCGGCGAGGCAACCAGAAGCGGGGTTTCCACTTCAGTGAATTCTTCTTTTTTAAAGAAGGTTCTGATTAGGTCAATAATATTTTCCCTGGCGATGATTTTACTCACGGCCTGATTTTATCTTTCTCCGATTGACTTTTCAAGGAAAAATTAATTAAATCTAATTAGTGGAAAAAATTATTGATGGTTTTTTAAGAATTACCGGTGCCGGAACGCCGGGGATTCTTTTGACCGTTCTTTTGGAAATTCCGCTTTTTTTTATTTCTTTTAATCTTGCCTGGGGGAAAATAAATATCAATTCGGAAGTCGCTTTGGTTACCGGTTTGTTATTTTTGCTTTCCTTTTTGATTTTAACCCTCTGGTCCTTGATGGCGCTCCCTTTTGAGAAACGCGGCCGGGTTTTGGTAAAAAACGGACCATATCGCTGGATTCGTCATCCTTCATATTTTGCCAAAATATTTTTGCTTCTTCCGGGTTTGGCGATAATCTTTCACACCTGGTTGCCGATTGCATCTTTACCCTTAGTTATGATAATTTGGACTCGGGCAGTGGAAAAAGAAGAGAAAGAGTTGGCGGCAACTTTTGAGGAAGAGTATTTAAAGTATCAACAAACAACGGGAAAATTTTTTCCCAAGGTTTTTAAATTAAAAAGGACAGATGAAAAAAGTTAAATTTCCGATTTTTGCCGTTTTTACTTTTATTTTGGGCTTAAGTGTTTTGTTTTTGGGTGCGAAAAAATTTTCTTCTCAAATCGGCAGAAAAAGCGGCTGTCCCTGCAGTAACCCGGAAACTGCCGACGGAGAGTTTTATCCCAACGAACAAATCGCTTATTACGACGGAAAAAGAATTGCCGCGCTTTTAAGCGAATTAGGAGAACCGGAGCGAAAAGTGATGGGAGCGGTTTCCGAAAACAAATGGATTGAAGTTGATCTGTCGGAGCAAAAATTAATGGCGTGGGAAGGCGACAAACTTTATTTCCAAACCCCGATTTCTTCCGGAAAATGGTTTCCGACGCCGACGGGAGAATATAATATCTGGTCCAAATTTAAATATACCAAGATGGAAGGCGGCAATCCCGGGACCAATACGTATTATTATTTACCCAATGTTCCCTACACCATGTATTTTAACAAAGGATTTGGTTTACACGGGACCTATTGGCACAACAATTTCGGTCAGCCGATGAGCCACGGTTGCGTTAATTTGCCGACAATCGCGGCGGAAAAGCTTTTTTATTGGGTTGGTCCGGAGCTTGCCTTGGGAAAAAATTCCGTTAGCGCAACCAAAGAAAATCCGGGAACCAGAGTTGTGATTCACCCATAACTATTTTTGCTTCTTGACTCTTAGCACCTTGAATGATAGACTGCTAATTATGGATATTTTACCCAACTTTTCTAAAAAAGAAACTGAAAGAATCGTTCCTTTGGTTTCCTTAAAGGATACGGTGGTTTTTCCCCATACTCATGCGCCTTTGACTTTTGGCCGGACAAAATCCAATGCGGCGGTTGCCGCGGCGGTTAAAGCCGATAAATTAATTTCCCAACGCCAGCCGCAAATTGAATTGCCGGAGGCAAAAGATTTTTATTCAATCGGGACTTTGGCCTCAATTGAACAGGTTATTCCTACCGACGGCGCGATTCACGCTTTGGTTAAGGGTTTAATGCGGGTTCAAATTAAAGAAATCGTTTCTTCCGAGCCTTTTTTCGTCGCCAGAATAGTAGAGATCCCGGAAATTTTGGAAGAAAGCAATGAAATGAGAGCTTTAACCAAACACTTGGCCGAACAGGTGCAAAAAGCTTTTAATTTGGGGAAAACCATTGATATCAGCTTGTTGATGAGAATTATGTCGGGGATTCCCCAGATAGATTTGGCCGACGAAACGGCGGCAATCCTGGAAATTAAAAATCCGGATAAACAAAAACTGCTGGAGACTTTCTCCGTTAAAGAAAGACTGAAAATGGTGGCCTCCCATCTTTCTTACGAAATCAAAATTTTGGAGTTGGAAAGAGCGATTGATTCCAAAACCCAGGCAAAGTTTGATAAAGGGATGAAAGAAGCGGTCTTGCGGGAAAGGAAAAAAACAATTGAAAAGGAATTGGGAGCGATTTCCGGAGACGAAGAGGAAGAAAAAGAAATAAGGGAACTTAAGGAAAAAATAAAAAGAGCCGGAATGCCTGAATTGGTTTTGAACAAGGCCAATGAAGAGCTGGAGAGATTAAAGAAAATGTCGCCGATGAATCCCGAATCCGGTTATTTAAGGAGCTATCTGGATTGGCTGGTGGCAATGCCCTGGTCGGCCAAAACTCCGAACAATGTCAGCCTTAAGGAGGCAGAGAAGGTTCTTAACGAAGATCATTACGGTTTGGAAAAAATTAAAGAACGGATTTTGGAATATTTAGCGGTAATGAAGCTGAAAAGCAAATCCAAAAGTAAGCAAGCAGGAGATCAAGAAAGCAAGAGAGGGAAGGATACGGGGGGACCGACAATACTTTGTTTTATCGGTCCGCCGGGTGTCGGGAAAACCTCTATTGGTAAGTCAATCGCCCGGGCGTTAGGAAGAAAATTTGTGCGAGTTTCCTTGGGTGGGGTAAGGGACGAGGCCGAAATTCGCGGTCATCGCCGGACTTACGTCGGCGCTCTCCCGGGAAGAATCATTCAAGGAATCAAAACCGCGGGAACCAAAAATCCGGTTTTTATGCTTGATGAAATTGATAAAATTGGAATTGATTTCCGGGGTGATCCTTCTTCCGCTTTATTGGAAGCTTTAGATCCGGAACAGAATCGGGAATTTTCCGATCATTATCTGGAAGTGCCTTTTGATCTTTCCGAAGTCTTTTTTATTACGACCGGCAACATGCTGGATACCATTCCGCCTGCCCTAAGGGATAGGTTTGAGATAATCCGCTTTCCCGGCTATACCGAAGAGGAAAAATATCATATTGCCAAAAATTATCTTTGGAAAAAACAATTGGCGGTTAATGGCTTGGCTGATAATCTGGAAATTGATAAAAACGCGCTTTTGGAAATAATCCGGCGTTATACCCGCGAAGCGGGCGTCAGGGATTTGGAGAGAAATTTGGCGGCTGTTTGCCGGAAAATCGCAAAACTGGCGGCGGAAAAAAAGAAATTCGCCAAGAAAATCGGCAATCTAGAGGTAAAGAAATTTCTCGGTCCGGAAAAATTCAGCTCTACCCTTTTGGAAAAGAAAGACGAAATCGGGATGAGCACCGGCTTGGCTTGGACGGAATCCGGCGGCGACGTTCTTTTTATTGAAGTTGCTTTGATGCCGGGAAAAGGAGCGCTTCTTTTGACCGGTCATTTGGGCGACGTCATGAAAGAGTCTTGCCAGGCGGCAATGTCCTATGTTAAAAGTCATTGGCAACAACTTGGTTTAAAAGAAAATTTTGCCAAGAATTTGGATGTTCATGTTCATGTTCCCGAAGGAGCTGTTCCCAAAGACGGGCCTTCGGCCGGAGTGACAATTACCACTGCTCTGGTTTCCGCCTTGACCAAAAAACCCGTCAGGCGGGAGGTGGCGATGACGGGCGAGATTACCTTGCGCGGCCGGGTTTTGGAAATAGGCGGCGTTAAAGAAAAAGTTTTGGCGGCCCATCGGGCGGGAATAAAAACCGTCATTTTGCCCAAGGAAAACCGGAAAGATTTGATTGAAGTTTCCAAAGAAGTCAAAAAAGATATTAAATTTATTTTTGCTTCCGATTTGGATCAAGTCTTAAAAGAGGCAATTAAGTAGCCTTGCATGGTATAATTTCTTCGTCTGGGTCTCTTCGACACGTCAAACGTGCTTGATGGTTGCCTGGTTAGGCTCGGCCCCATCGTCTAGCGGCTAGGACAGCAGGTTCTCATCCTGTAAACCTCGGTTCGAGTCCGAGTGGGGTCACAATTATGTTTTATCAAAAAATAGACAATTCAAATTTTCTTATCCGGGTTGAACGGGGAGAGGAAATTCTCTCCTGCTTGAAAAAATTTTGCTTGAAATTAAAAATCAAAAGCGGGTTTTTTTACGGATTAGGGGCCTTGGATCGAGTAATTTTGGCCAATTATAATGTTAGCGAAAAGAAATATTTGGAGAAAAAATTTAAAAAAAGCTATGAGTTGACAAATATTACCGGAAATATTTCCTTTTTTGAAAATGACATTGTTATTCATGCTCACGGAACACTGGCTGATGAAAAAATGATGGTTGTTGGAGGTCATTTTGTGGAAGGAGTTATTTCCGGAACAGCTGAGTTATACCTGACGGCTCTGCCGATAAAAATTTTCAAAAAATACGATAAAGAAACCGGTTTAAAGCTTATGGATTTATCGGAAAAGGTATAATCGGCAATTTTTTATGGGTTATTGACAAAATGCGTGGATGTAGTATTATTCTTCGGTAAGCACGGCAGCTGGCAAGCTGCATTTTTGCTTTTAAGGAGTTAATTATGAATTCAAACAACAAAAATTTATTGACCAAAGAGGGAAAAGAAAAGCTGGAAAACGAGCTTAGGATTTTAACGGAAGAGAAAAGGCCGAAATTGGTGGAAAGATTGGCTTTGGCGAGAAATGCCGGAGACTTAAGCGAGAATAACGATTACGCGACCGCCAAGGAAGAATTGGAGTTTATGGACAGCCGGATTGAGAGTTTGGAAGCAACCTTGGCTTCAACGGTTTTAATCGATTCCCAAAAAGGGAAACCTTCTTCCGTTTGCCTTGGTTGTTCGGTAACCATTAAGAATGGTCAAGCTGATCAAAAATATTGTATTGTCGGCGAATGGGAAGCCGACCCGATAAATAAAAAAATCTCTCAAACTTCACCTTTGGGTCAGGCACTTTTAGGTAAGAAAATCGGCGAGGAAGTTGAAGTTGATGCGCCTGTCGGCAAAGTTACCTATAAAGTATTGGCAATAGATTGATTCTGTGCTAAACTCTTCTTGAGGATAAAACCGAATGGCGCCGATTGACGAGCTCCGCAAGACAAAAATTCAAAAGCTGGAAAGCTTAAAATCTTTAGGAATTAATCCCTATCCTTCAAAATTTTCCCGCAAAGAAACCTGTTTGGAAGCGCAAACTTCAATTGGAAAGCAAGTTACTATTGCCGGTCGCCTAAGGGGGCTGAGGGGCCACGGCGGTTCAATGTTTGCCGATTTGGTTGACGAATCGGGGAAGATCCAACTTTTCTTTTCCCGGGATATTCTCGGCGAGAAAAAATACGGGCTTCTGAAATTGCTTGATTTGGGTGATTTTATCGGGATTGAGGGTGAAGTTTTTCAAACCCAGGCCGGAGAAATTACGGTAAAAGTAGCCGATTTTTCGGTTTTAACGAAATCCATTCTTCCGTTGCCGGAAAAATGGCACGGGTTGGTTGATATTGAAACAAGGTTGAGAAAAAGATATTTGGATTTGATGATGAATTCCGAGGTTCGTCAGATGTTTGTTAAAAAGTCCAAATTTTGGCTGGCGGTCAGAAATTATTTGGCGGAAAAAGGTTTTTTGGAAGTGGAAACTCCGGTTTTGGAAGCGATTCCCGGCGGTGCCGATGCCCAGCCTTTTGTTACCCATCACCAGACTTTGGATACCGACTTTTATTTGCGGATTTCCTTGGAACTTCATTTAAAAAGATTGATTGTCGGCGGATACGAAAAAGTTTTTGAAATCGGCCGTATTTTCCGCAACGAAGGCATTGATGCCGAACATCTTCAGGACTATACCCAGATGGAATTTTATTGGGCCTACGCGGATTATAACGACCTGATGGTTCTCCTGGAAGATTTTTACCGCTATTTGGTTAAAGAAACCACCGGAGGGCTAAAAACCGCTCATGATGGTCAGGAAATCGATTGGGGTCAAAAGTGGCCGCGCTTGGATTTTAACGAATTGTTTTCAAAAATGGCCGGGTTAAATCCGGTTGAGGCAAAAAAAGAAGCGCTTTTTAAAAAAGCGCAGGATTTGGGTTTAAAACCGGAAAAAAATTTGGGTAAGGGCCGGTTGATTGATTTGATTTACAAGAAAACCGTTAGACCGACTTTAATCCAGCCTTGTTTTTTAATAAACTTGCCGGTAGAAATTTCGCCTCTTTCCAAAAGAAGCGAGAAAAATCCGGCGGTAGCGGAAAGATTATTGATAATGGCCGGCGGAACCGAACTGGGAAACGGTTTTTCGGAATTGAACGATCCTTTAGACCAAAGGCAGAGGTTTGAAGAACAACAGAAATTAAGAGAGGCGGGAGACGAAGAGGCCCAGATGATTGACGAAGATTTTGTTGAAGCTTTGGAATACGGAATGCCGCCGACCGCCGGATTCGGAATGAGCGAAAGAGTATTTTGCTTCTTGATGGATAAACCGATCCGCGAATGTGTCTTCTTTCCGATGATGAAAAAGGAATAATTATTGCTATCTCGTTATATTAGATGATAACCCGCGAACAAGCTTTTTCTTTAATAAAAGAACACGTCACCAACAATAACATTGTTAAGCATATGTTGGCCCTGGAAGTGTTAATGGCCGGGGTTTATGATGAGCTGGAAAAGAAAGGTTATACAAGAGAAGAGTTGGGGGGAACCAAAGAAGAGTGGATGATGGCGGGTTTGCTCCACGACGCCGATTACTGCGAAAACGTGCCGATGGAAGAACAAGGCATTCAAATTACCCGGTGGGCAAAAGAAAAAGGATACATAATTCCGGAAAATGTTGCCTACGCCATGGCGGCCCATAATTGGCACAATACCAAAACAGAACCAAAAACTCTGATGGATTGGACCATTTTTATGGGAGATTCGTTAACCGGCTTAATCGTGGCGGCCGCTTTGGTTTTACCTTCAAGGAAATTGGCCGAAGTTACTCCTCAAACGGTCCTAAATCGTTTTAAGGAAAAATCTTTTGCTAAAGGCACCAGGAGAGAAGATATTCAAACGTGCAAGGAAAAAATTGGTCTAAGTTTGGAAGAATTTGTTAAAATATCATTAGAAGCAATGCAAAAAATTAGCGCAGATTTGGGATTATGATGTAACATATATTTAAATATTAAACAAATTAAGATGATCGATATTAAAAAAATTAGAGAAAACCCGGAATATTTTAAAGAGGCGATTGCTGATAAAAAAGGTGATCCTAATTTGGTGGAAGAGGTCTTAAAAAACGACAAAGAAAAAAAAGAAATACTTTTAAAAGTCGAAAATCTACGTGCAGAAAGAAATAAACTAGGTAAAGAAGATATTGGAAAAGGAAAAGAGTTAAAAATTGAATTGAAAAAATTTGAAGACGAGTTAGAAAAAATTGAGGAAAAATTAAAAGAAATTTTATGGAATCTTCCCAATCCTGCCCACCCGGATGTTCCTGTTGCTAAAGATTCAAGCGGCAACAAGGTATTAAGAAAATGGGGAGAGATTCCTCAATTTGGTTTTGCTCCCAAGGATCATTTAGAAATTGGCGAATATTTGGACTTAATTGATGTCAAGACCGCTGGAATTGTTACCGGTTCTCGGTTCGGATATTTAAAGAATGAAGCAGTTTTACTCGAATTTGCCCTGGTTCAATTAGTTTTTAAAACCCTAACCGATGGTTCAATTTTGGAAACGATTGCCGATAAGGTAGAAAAAGGTTATTCAACTAAACCATTTGTTCCCGTGGTTCCTCCCCAGCTAATAAAAGCAGAAGTAATGGATAAAATGGCCAGACTTTATCCGAAAGAAGAAAGATATTTTTTTGAAAAAGACAATCTCTCTTTTATCGGCAGCGCCGAACACACTTTAGGACCGATGCATATGGACGAGGTAATTCCGGAAAAAGAATTACCGTTTAGATACGTCGGTTTCTCTACTTCTTTTAGACGGGAGGCTGGGTCTTATGGTCAGGATACAAAAGGGATTATTCGGGTACATCAATTTGATAAATTGGAAATGGAATCATTTTCTATTCCTGAAAATTCTTTAAAGGAACAGGACTTTATCGTCGGGATCCAGGAATATTTAGTGCGAGCTTTAAAAATTCCATATCAGGTAGTTGCTATTTCTACCGGAGATATGGGCGGTCCGGATTATCGGCAAATAGATATTGAATGTTGGTTACCGGGGCAAAATAAGTATCGGGAGACCCACACTTCCGATTTAATGACTGATTATCAGTCAAGAAGGCTCAATACAAGAGTTAAAAGAAATAGTGGTCAAGTGGAATTTGTTCACATGAATGATGCCACTGCTTTTGCTATTGGTCGAACTATCGTTGCCATTTTGGAAAATTACCAACAGGGGGACGGGTCGGTAATTATTCCCGAAGTTCTCAGACCGTATTTGGGAAAAGACAAAATTTCTCCGAGAAAATAATGGCAGAACAAATTTCGCCAAAACCTCCGGAAACTCCTCGGGAAGAATTGTTGAAGACCGCTTGTGGTTTTGCCCAATTGCTTCTTCAGGGTAAAAACGTCCGAAGGGTAGGCCTTTACGGAAGTTTGGCGAGAGGTAAAGACAATCCTTCAGATATTGATATGGCGGTTTTGGTTGACGATGAAGCAGCTATCAAGTTTGAGAATGAAAACTATATACAAGCCCCGGATTGTCCGGAAAGATTAAGGCAAGTCCTTGGTTTTGGAAAAGACGACTTTTCCCGGGTTACGGAAGTTCTCTCCCGTCAGGCAGAGACAAACCCCATTAGTTTGAAAGTAATTTCCGATCACCCTTCTGTTGGTTTTGTTATTTATTTTACCCGCCATACACTTGAACCGTCTTTTTTGCAAAAAGTTACCGAGACTTTATTGATTTTTGATCCTCAAAAAAAATCATTTGAGAAAGTACCCGTTTTTTCGGAAGAAGAGACAGCCCTGATTCAAAATATTACTTTTCAAAGGCTTAAAAAAATTGTTAACGACAACCGGGTTCTTGACGAGATTTATAATTCACCAGGCCACCAGAAGAAAATTCGCCAGCGCAAACTCCATTTGAATAACCGGTGATTTTGATCGGAAATTCTTTTCCAATTAATATCCGACGATTGACAGATGAAGGTCGATAGCTGATATGCACGACCCAAGAATTATTGGCAATTGCTTCATAACCGCCGGAAATTTTTCTGGTTATTAAACAGGGTAAGATTTTCCCGATAAAATTTTTTGCCTCTTGCTCTTGAATGCTTTTGGTCAGATCCATAATCTTTTTGACTCTTTCTTTTTTTATTTTGTTTGGTAAATCATGCCATTTTCCCGATTTAATCATTTTTTCCGCCGGAGTGCCCGGTCTTGTTGAGAAAGGGAAAACGTGAGCAAAAGTAATGGGCGCTTTATTGATGAAATCCAAAGTTTCTTTAAAGTTTTCTTCGGTTTCGGTCGGAAAACCGACAAGGACATCGGCTCTAAAAGCAAATTCGGGAAATTTATTTCCGAGAAAACGAACAGTTTTTAATAGTTTATTCAAATCGGTCTTTCTGCCCATCTGCTTTAGGTTTTCTTGAGAGCCGCTTTGTAAAGCCAGATGAAAATATTTTGCAAGACGAGGTTGATTAATAAATAATTCGACAAATTCAAGGTTTTGATAGAGAAACTCGGGTTCAATTGACGAGAGGGAAATTCTTTCTGCCTTGGTTTCTTTTAAAATTTTTTTAATTAGAGCGGTTAGAGTTGTTTTGGGTGTTAGATCAAGGCCGTAAAGACTTAAATTAATACCGCAAAGAATAATTTCTTTAATCTCTTGGTCAACCAATTTATTAATTTGGCAAATGATTTCCCGCGGTAAAGTACTTTTGGGTTTGCCGCGCAAGTAAGGAACAATACAATAGTTGCAAAATTGGTCGCAACCTTCCTGGATTTTAACCAGGGAGCGGCCGGACGAAGTTAGGGAATAGGATTTAGGAATAAGCGAATAGTCGGATTCGGATTTTTTCGTTTGATAACCAAATTTTGCCGTAATGATTTTTAGACTTTTCATTTTTTCCTTATTGCTTATAACTAAATCGGCGTCTTTGACCAATTTTGCAGCGCAGCCGATGGCGACAATTTTGGCCTTTGGATAAAGCCGTTTAAAGTGATGGATTGCCTTACGGCTTTCCTTTTCGGCCTTTAAAGTAACGGCGCAAGTATTGATTATTACTAGAGCAGGAGAGCGGGAGAGTAAAAGAGCAGGAGGAATTTCTTGAAAACCGAAAGCAGACAGCCGATGACTGATAGTTCCGATTTCCGCCTGGTTGACGCGGCAGCCCAAAGTGTAAGTTAGAAAAGTCAAAGGTGTTAAAATATTTTTATTATTAGGCATATAGCTTTTAAAGGAAAAATTTTTTTATTGTTATCTCGTTAGCTTGATATCGAATTAACAATATAGCCAATAGGGATTTTAACAGATTATGAAGCTAAAATCATTTTTCAAAAGACTTTTCAATAAAGATATTTTGGAAAAATTTAATTCTCCTTTTAATGGCGAAATTTTGGTGGTCAAAGAATTGTCGGGAAAAACAGTAATGAGAGTTGGTGGAATTAGTCAATCCGGCGGCTTGGTTGAGAAGATATGGAAAAGTGTGCTTTTTCAGGTTCATACTTCAAAGCGCAAGGTGCAAAATTGTTTAATTCTTGGTTTTGGAGCGGGAACTGTAGCAAAGATTTTGGAGGAAAAATGGCCGGGAATAAAGATAACGGGGATAGAAATTGACCAGGTAGTTATTAAAATCGGTAAAAAGTATTTTGGTTTGGATAAAATCGGGAAATTAAAAATTATTGTTGGTGATGCCATTCAAAAAATCACCAATTGCCAATTACCGGTCGCTAATCACTTTTTTGATTTAATATTGATTGACTTATATCGCGGACAGGAATTTCCAAAAGAAGCGGAGAGCAAAAAGTTTTTAAACGGATTGAAAAAGATTTTAAGTAAAGACGGCCTAATTATTTTTAACCGGTTGAATTTCGGCAATCACAAAACGAGGACCGCCGGGTTTATACAAAAATTAAAGAAAACCTTTCCAAAAGTTGCCGCCAAAAACACGGAATTTAATTTATTTATATCTTGCGGGATGTCAGAGAATTTAATAGATCGGTAATCCAATATTTTCGCCTTGCTTTGGTCTGACCCTTCCTAGGTATTTTTAAGGTATAATACAAATGATGCTCAACTTTTTCGGGAAAATTTTTGACCAGAACCAAAAGGAAATCGACAAGTTGATGCCGGTGGTGGCAAAGATAAATTCTTTTGAGCCGGAGATTCAAAAACTTTCGGACGAAAAACTAACGGCGAAAACAGCCGAATTTAAAAATCGCTTGGTAAGAGGCGAGATTTTGGACGATCTATTGCCGGAAGCTTTCGCGGTAGCCAGAGAGGCGATTAAACGGATTGTTAACGAAAGAGCTTTTGATGTTCAACTCCTCGCCGCGGCAACTCTACACAAGGGCCGGGTGGCGGAGCAAAAGACCGGTGAGGGAAAAACTTTAGCCGCGGCAGTGACTGCGTATTTGAACGGCCTTTCGGGAAAAGGTGTTCATGTGGTAACCGTTAACGATTATTTGGCCCGTCGGGATAGCGGCTGGTATGGTCGTGCTTTAAATTTTTTGGGGTTGAAAGTGGCCTGTATTGTCCATGAGCAGGCTTTTTTATACGACGAAAGCTATTTTGATAAGAACCAAACCGATGAACGCCTTGCCCATTTAAAACCCGTTTCCCGCAAGGATGCTTATTTGGCCGACATTACTTACGGAACGAATAACGAATTCGGTTTTGATTATCTTAGGGATAATCTGGCGGTCAGTTTGGAAGAGGTGGTTCAACCGGCCCATCATTTTGCGATCGTTGATGAGGTTGATTCCATTTTAATTGATGAAGCGAGGACGCCTTTAATTATTTCGGCTCCCGATACCGAGCCGACAAGAAAATATTACGAATTCGCTTCTTTGATTCAAAAACTTTCCCGGGAAACCGACTATACCATAGACGAAAAGAGCCGGACGGCCGGCCTGACGGAACATGGTTTAAGGAAAGTGGAGAAGATGCTGGGAGTGGAAAATCTTTACGAAAAAGATTTTGATTCAATTCACCATATCGAAAATGCCCTTAAGGCCAAAACTTTATTTATTCGGGATAAAGATTATATTGTTAAAGACAATCAGGTAGTTATCGTTGACGAATTTACCGGCCGGCTGATGCACGGACGGAGATGGTCGGAAGGACTTCACCAGGCGGTTGAAGCCAAAGAAGGCGTTCAAATTCAACAGGAATCCAGAACCTTAGCCTCAATTTCTTTTCAGAATTATTTCCGGATGTACGAAAAATTAGCCGGGATGACCGGAACGGCGGCGACCGAAGCGGAAGAGTTTCAAAAAATTTATAAACTGGAAACAATTGTTATCCCGACTAATAAGGCGATGGTCAGGAAAGACAACGCCGATGTTGTTTATAAAAACCAGCGGGCAAAATATGCCGCGATCGGAAAAGAAATTGAAGAATGTTTCCGCCGCGGCCAGCCGGTTTTGGTTGGGACCACTTCAATTGAAAAAAACGAAATTATTGACGATTACTTAACCCATAAAGGAATTCCCCATCAGACTCTGAACGCGAAATATCACGAAAAAGAAGCCCAGATCATCGCCAAAGCCGGAGAAAAAGCCGCCGTCACCGTGGCGACCAATATGGCCGGCCGAGGAGTAGATATTATCTTGGGTGGAACGATGCCCAAAAGACAGAGCGAAGAGACGGAGACGGAGTACAAAAAGAGATTGGGAGAATGGCAAAAGAAACATGACGAGGTAGTGGCGTTGGGTGGCTTACATGTGATTGGAACGGAAAGACACGAGTCAAGAAGAATTGATAACCAATTGCGTGGCCGATCCGGCCGTCAGGGAGATCCCGGTTCCTCAAGATTTTTTGTGGCTTTAGATGATGATTTGATGCGGATTTTCGGCGGCGACCAAATCGCTTCTTTGATGACCAGGTTTAATATGCCGGAGGATATTCCTTTGGAACACCCGATGGTTTCCCGCTCCATTGAACAAGCCCAGACTAAAGTGGAAGGTTTTAATTTTGATGTTCGGAAAAGAGTGGTTGAATATGACGACGTGATGAATAAACAAAGAGAGGTTATTTACAAAATGAGGAGAAGGATTTTAGAGAATGGAAGTGAGAAGACGGAAGCGGAAAGCGAGTCGGGAGGCGAGAATTTAGAAGCAAGAAACAGCGGCGGAAAAGACTTGAAAGCAGAAATTCTTGAAGAGATTGATAATGAAATTTCTAATTTGGTGGCGATGTATAGTCCGGAAGGATATAGCCAGTCGGAATACGAAAAGATTATTTTGGGTCTTTGTGAGATTGTGCCTTTTGACGAAAAAAGCCAGTATGATATCAAGACTAAGTTATCAGGAATAAGTGAACAGTCAAAAATGTCGGAATTATTACGGAAGATTGTTACCGACATTTATGGGCAAAAGGAAAAAGCCTTGGGAGAAGATGTGGTTCGGGAAATGGAAAGATTTGTTTATTTAACAACGATTGATAAGCTTTGGATGGATCATCTTGATGCTGTTGATAATTTACGCGAGGGGATCGGTTTGAGGGGTTATGCCCAACGGGATCCGTTGGTTGAATATAAGGCTGAGGCTTTTCAAATGTTTGAAAGGCTAGTCCAACAAATAAAATACGAAGCGGTCAGAAAGATTTTCCGGATCGGTGTGGTCGGCAGACCGCAAGCGCAAATGCCGAAAAATATTATTGAAGAGAAAAAGGATATTTTTGGCCCACAAGGCGGTCAACCTGCTCGGCAAGCAAAACAGGTACCAATTATCAGCGGCCAGAAAGTCGGGAGGAATGACCCCTGTCCTTGCGGGAGCGGAAAAAAATACAAGAAATGCCACATAAATAGGGAACCGCAAACAAGTGAGGAACGTGAGGCCTATAATTTATATGAGACTAATCGTGATGAGTGGAATCGAAGATTTGGTAAAAAATAGGGACTAGAACCGCCAATCTATCTCAATCTTACCGTTACCTGCTCTGATCTCTTTTATAATCGCCCGAAGAAAGTGTTTTCGCTCTTCTAAAATAGCTCTGTCCCATAAGAAATTGAAGTCTTCCAACGATTTAGTAAATTTCTCCAATTCTTTACGACGCTCATTCATCAGTTGAAGCTTAGTTTTATATTCATCGGTTACCACATGGTATTTATTTTCTTCCTCTTCTAGACGTTTCATATTGGCTGCATACACCTCTATCGAATCTATACCTGCCTCATAGGCGTCCTTAACCCTCTCACGGCGTCTTTCGATGTCAGATAGGTGTTTGGCCGCTAGGTTGTAGTCAGACTCGAGGTTGTCGGTTATGGTGATGTTCTTGTCCAGAATGAGGCGTTCTCGGGCCGTAGGATTGTTTACAAGATTCCTAATTTGATTTAGAACGAACTCCTCCAATCTAGTTGCACTCATGATCCTACGTTGGCATATACCCGTATATTTGTAGCCACCACATAGGTATTCATAAGTAGTCGTATCATGCCAATTGGGATTCTTTTTGCTACGTTTATGGTGACGGGTTAGATAGGTAACACCCGATCCGCAACGGATGCATTTAGCTATTCCTGTTAGTAGGCCACGGCTCATTTTTGCCCGTCCCTTTTGGGAATTCCCTCGTATCTTTTTCTCTTTCTGGGCTAATTTGAATATTTCCTCAGGAATAATGGCAGTGTGTTGCCCATTTTGGATAATACCTTTATGATCCCTTAGTTTGCGTTGCTTATTTTTGGCATAGTCGGCATGTCGCCATCCCCATAGCACCTTGCCTGTATAGGTTTCGTTTCGTAGCATGTATTTGACGGCTTGCGCTCGCCAATATGGGCCTCTTGGTGGTTTAACTTCCTTTGTAGTTAGTTCAAATGCAATACTTTGTGCGCCTCTACCCTTGATGTATTCATCAAATATCCATCGAACAATTTTTGCTTTCTCCTTATCAATTTCGATTCGTCTTTGAACTTTGTTTTTTTCATCAATCCAACGAATGATGACATAGCCGTATGGAACGTTGTTGGGTATCTTTCCTGATTTAGCCACTGCCATCTTACCCATTGTCATCCTGCGCCTGATCTTATTCCTTTCAATTTCGGCCATCGTATCGCTAAAACCCTCAACCATGATGCCTAAATCGTCGTCTGTGGGATCGTATAGTTTGGGATCTCGGGGTTCTACAGGTGTGGCTACGGAGTATGTTTGGATGAACATTTTTTTCAAGTCATCCCTGGCTTTAGTGGCATACGACTTGTTTCTGGCAAAACGATCAAAATCTTTAACGACAACTAGATCAAATTTGTAATCTGATGCATCCTGCATCATTCTTTGAAAACCTAGTCTCTCTTCTATTAAATGGCCACTTTCAACGTCTTGATACGGATCGGCTACTAATTCCCATTGGTGATCTGCGATAGCCTTTTTACACACCCGAATTTGATCTTGAATAGATTCTTTGTCATCCGCTTGTTCACGGGTGCTTACACGGCTGTAAACCACAGCCCGAATCTTAAATTTATTTTCCATATTACATTTAGTTAATCTTTTTATTTTTCAAATTTGATACCGATTAATTCTAAGTACGCCAATACGTCTTGTTTCCTAAAACGCCTGTCGTTTCTTGAGCCAACACGAACAGCGACAAATTTTTTATCATCATCCCATTTACGTAGTGTCCAGGGATTCACGCCTAAAATTCTTGCGGTTTGTTCTAGGGTTAATAGCAAACCCCATGTGTCGGGATTTGATGGTGAAAATGGTACTGTTGTCATACAAGTAAAACTAATTTATACTAAGTTAACATAAAGAAATTTAAGAAACAAGCAGAATGAAAAATGTAATAGATGACGCAACTGGTTTGGCCAATAATATTCTTCGTGCCTCATCTTCCAAAAAAGATTTGGAAATAGTAAATATTGCCATCAAGAAATCGGACACATTTATTGTTGATGGTTATCCGTCGATTCCTTTATCGTTCGGTTATCAATTTACAGATACTCCTAAATTAATGGAACAGGATGGCATGATACTGGGTAAAACAGTTGGTTGGTGGTACATAGGTACTAGTAGCAAAAATTCACTTTGGTATAGAAATAGGCCACAGGAAATAATCCACGATGGAAATGTTGATGAAGTCGCAGAAAAGATGGGAATTATAGGTAAAGATCAAGTTATTGAATATTTTTTTAATATCCCAGATAACAACATTGGGCCAAACGAATCGAAACATATGGCAGTATTGGTTAGTAGAAAAAAGTTGGAGCAGTTTGTTGGTTGGTATAGCGGAGAAGCGCCCCAATTTGATGACAAAACAGGAGTTTTTACTTACAGAGGCGCTAGCATAACCATTAAAGGAAAGAAAGCTATAAAGAGATTTAAGCTATTGTTTGATAATTTAGGGGGAATAGTGACAAAACATCAGTTTTACGAAGCTAATGGAAAAGAAGACTACATAATTATTAAGAATTCACGAGGTGTTACCCGGCTCCACGATAGTCTCGAAAAAGGATTTGGCAAGTTAGTGGAATTTGTTGAATCAGAACCATTTTTGAGAAAATCCGTAATTATGTTGCAGAGAGACGGGTTTGGAATGTTTATCGATAAAAACGCTAAATTGTAAAAACTCCCCAAAATTGCTCCGATAACTCCCTAATATTGACGTTTTCAGCTCCCCAAAACGGCAGGTAAATTTAAGACTGAAATGGAAATTCAGTCGATTAATCCCACAAGAAAAGAGAGACGTGATCGTTTGGTTGATAACGCTATCGAAGCGTACCAAACGCTATTTCGTTCCGTTTTGGAGAGAACACAACGGGAAATAATCCCGGAAAGAATAAAAAAGGGAATGCAAATGAAAAAGAAAAGAGATGAATATGGAAAAAACCAGAGAGTATAAATCCAACGATCTATATCAAGCCGTAGTTCTTAAAACGTCAGGGATTCCACTAATTCGGCTGGAAAAATCCTCGGGGCGGTTCTTCATTTTCGTATTTGATGATGCAAATAACAAAGCGGAAGAAATTTTGTCTCGATATTGGGCAAGGAATTTACAAGTTGATGCGAAAACCTTTGTCGAAAATATTAACGAGGCTAAGACTCGTATTCATTCAGGCCTATGAAAAACAAACCCTACAAAAACAAAGAACAGCTTAGACAAGACTATGAAATGTTGGGTTCTACTAGGCAAGTTGGACGTTTCTACGGAGTAACAAACGTGACAGTTGTTAACTGGATGCGCAGGTTCCAGCTCCCCAGAATACCCAAGATGTATCTTTATGACAATAATTCGGGATGGGGCAGACTTGCCGAGTTGTATATCCAAGGCCACCCATATTTCAAAAAACAATTTAAGGATTTGGGAGAAATAGACGATAAGTCAAAATTCGACGGCCTTTGGCATTGGGATAGGGTAAATATCAAATGCACTCACTACAAAGGAAAACTAACATTTCGAGTTAAGAAAAAGAAACATGATGTGGCCTATTACATATGCTGTGTTTACGTCGACGAGATTAATCCACTTATACCGAATGAAATTTTTGTCATCCCGTCAAAAATTGCACCCCGTTCGGGGATTGGTGTGACTTTAGAACCTAAGGGCAAGTATCACAAATACAAATTGGCACATAAAAGGGGTGTTGAGTTCACCATCGAAGAAGAAGTTATGTACAACGAGCAATTCAAAATGACATATAAATGCCCAAGTAATAAATAACGTCAGAGAAAATTTTGAAAATTTAGAATATACCAAGGCTTTGGCCTGAGGATACCTATAGGCGAGGGTAGCCCTGCAAGTCCGCAGTGATCGAGAAGCACTATAACCACCGATTGCAGATAGCCCACCTGACTGAAGCGACGGCGACGAAATGAATACATTGGTAAGACGTTGGGAAGAATGAAAAAAGTATGCGACGAGATAGGAAAGTCCGTGCAACTCACCCTCGTCCCTTCTGTCTTATCACAGGCAGTTTCGGCTAAGAGTTATGCTAAAACCTCCCGAGAGAAAACGGAGAAAGAGGTTGAAATCCCCTTATTAGTCCATCCTTTCGCTCTGGCTCTGAAATGCATCATCAATGATTTATATCAGAACGGTTAAGTTGTAAAATAAGAACATATGATGATGCGAAGAAACAGGCAACTTATCGCAGTATTTTTAGCAATGTTGGTGGTTGGAGTATTGATCTGGTATTTCAAGGGCAAATCCAACAATCTACAGGCTATTAATAGTTTTGAGGAGTGTGCGGCAGCAGGGTATCCAGTAATAGAAAGCTACCCAGAGAGATGTAACACCCCAGACGGCAGATCGTTTACAAGACAAATTTCCCAAACTGAGGGATGGCAAGAGCAAACTATCGACGAGATTGGTTTGACTCTTAAGTATCCGCAAAACCTAACGTTTCGAAAGGAAATAGCTGATGATAATGGGAGAATCAGAACTTTAGGTTTTTATATCGAAAACAAAGATGACAGTAATCCGTATATGCTTTACGGGTTATATCAAATGGATAAAAATGCCACACTAGCCGATTTAGACAAAAACAAGATAGGTATGGACACTAGCAGTATCAAAGACACGTCTATTGACGGCTACAATGGGTTCTATGGCCTAGTTTTAGGGGAGAAAACGAGGTATATGGCTATTGTTCTAAAGGGCGACAAGCTATTTTCAGTATCAACTATCCCACCTACGCAAGAAAACAAGGATTTAACTGATCAAATATTGGCTACATTTGATTTTCAATAATGATAAATATTTTTCACCTCAACAAATCTTAATATTAGTATTCTCATTTTCTGTTTTAGCTTTTATTGCAGTACTTGTAAGAAATTTAGGCAGAAAAACTCCGCTATCCAAGTATAGTTACACTAAAAAAGATTTTTTTATGTCTCGAGCAGAACACGAGTGTTATGACGCTATTATTGAAGCTGTTGGACAAAACTACTACGTATTTGCCCAGGTTCATTTGCCGACTATCGTAAGTCATAAAACCCAAGGGCAAAATTGGCAAGGAGCATTTAGTCACATAAACAGAAAATCAGTTGACTTTGTTCTATGCGATAAAAACTATATTTCGCCTAAATTGGTGATCGAACTTGATGATAAATCTCACCAAGAGGAAGATAGAAAAATTCGTGACGAGGAATTGGAACGCATATTGTCAGAAGCTGGTATTCCTATTCTTCGTTTAGAAAACCATGGCAGTTTTACCAGTATGGCTATCCAAAAACAAATACAAGGAATCGTTGCTCCTGATCGTTCGTAAAACCTATTCTGTCAACAAGATTTTCAATCGCTTTATTTCAAATATTTGTCGATATTAGCCTCGTGTTCCTCTAACGTCTTGGCGCAATGGATTTGTCTGTCTTTGTCGTGCAAGTAATAGTAGCAATCGGTTTCAGTTGGGTTTAGGACAGCATCTATAGCATCAATTCCTGGATTGGATATTGGAGTAGGTGGCAATCCTTTGTGTTTGTAAGTGTTGTAAGGTGAGTCGATGTCGTCAATGTCGCTAGCTTTTATTGGCGCCCACCATCCCGAACCCGTGTTTCCTCTGGCATATTGGATAGTCGCATCTATTTCTAGCGGTTGATCGTTTAATAGTCGATTCCATAAAATTCCTGCTATTAATGGCATATCTTCTTTGCCTGCCGCCTCACGCTGAACGATGGAGGCAATTTTAAGAGCTGATGTCCATAAGACATTTTGTTCTGCAAACTTCTCTGGATAGCCCGCAAACCTTTCATTAAATCGGTTTATCATTCGTTTGGCTGTGTCTAAACCATTCTCACCAACAGGTATTAGGTAGGTATCTGGAAAATACACACCCTCACGATAGTCAAACTCCATCGCTGTGTAAGTTGTATTCCATTTTTCCAACGCTTCATTATCCCAATGAATCTCTTTTGCCAATCGTTCTCCGATCTCTTCTTTCCGTAGCCCCTCTGGGATGGTAATCCATTTAAGTTGTGGTTCGGAGGTTAAAATGGTTATCAATTTACGAGCATCCTTGCTTTTTGAAAGTTTGTACCCGCCAGGTTGGATTTCCCCGAAGCGTAAAGTTGTTAGTCTGGCAAAAGTTAAAGCTAATGGGGAACGGATATAGCCACTTTCTTGGAGTCTTTTATTTGTATCCAATTGGTTTGTCCTACTAATAACAAATAATCCCTCTTCTGCTTTGGAGTCCATAGCCCTCATAAAAAATAAGCCAGAACCAAGCATGAGAACAAACACTCCTAAAACTATTCCGCCAATAATTGCTATTGTTTTATTCATTATTCAATATTAATTCCATAACGTATTTTCGTTCTTAAATCTCGGGAAATAAGCATCGCTTCTTTGTCGTTTTGATGCTACCTCATACATATACTCAAGAATATCGAGAAAACTGGAAAAGGAAAGATATTCCATTGTTAGTCGAGCATAGAGCATAGCATCAAGGGCAACGCTAAATGGGCCACGTCTAATAATGAACAATCCATGATCGTCTGGAGAATGTGCGTAGAGGCCATCTTTAATTGAAAACATTCTATCTTTATCTTTTTCGAATTCAGCAATTTGTTTATCCAGATCGGTTTCTGTACGATCTTCGATTTCCCAATTGTGGTGCTTTAGAATCTCCTTGAGTTTGGTTACGTTTAATGTGCATTTAACCAAGAAATAACCAGATGTTAGATACATGCAGTCCTTTGCCGAAAATGGAAAAATCGAATAGGGAGGTGCCGATCTAACAAAGTTGCCTTTTTCATCACTATAAAAGGTATCCCAATTGCTATGAATTAGCACCAAATCTTTAGTTTTCACTTTAGGTGATAGTTTCTTTAATTCTTCAATATCGACAGGTTTCTTGCTATCTTTAATTGCCCTAAAATTGGTTACTTCGATATTAATGCAGTTATCAAAATCTTCCGATACAACCATTTTCCTTTCTGACTCACGAAACAGTCGTTTTATCTCTTTTATGTAGGTTCGTGGCTCCAATTCCATTATTCTTGTACCAATATCAATTCCTCCAATCTTAGCTTTATTGGTAAATGCAATTCTTTGTAACTCTAATAATCTTTTGGCCTGATTGCTTATTTTTGCGTTACCTTTAACCCTTTTTAGGGTAAACATGTTCTTTATATCTTTTCCATATTTTTTGATTTCATGAACAAAAGCAACTCCGTCTTTGATCTCAGTCAAATCTCCAACTCTTAAGAAATGAGTCAAATCGTTAAGTATCACTAAACTACCCAAAGCTGTAGAAATCCTATGCGCCCACATAAATTCACTTCGGAATTCTTTACTGTTTACATCAACACTTCCCGCACCAAAACCTCTAGCAGACGAATTCAGAAATGTACGATTATAATTCAAATTCCTCCAGGCAATACCATCGCATATCGTCCTAGAGATTCTTATTAGTTGTTCATGAATAAGAATATGATCCTCTAATCCTCTTAGCTCCTTTTCTTCTTTTGGAGTTAATTGACTTTTTTCGTGCAGTTTTTTTGCCCGTTCTCGTCCCTCCCTAAGTAGCCCCCAAAATTGGGTTTCCGCTTGTGCCAATTTGTATTGCATTGCAAGCAACACGTCTTTCTTATTTTTGTGTCGCTTACTTCGTGTTGCCCTAAGTACCTTTTCGAAATAGTCTACCCACTTTTTGTAATAGGAACTGGCAAGGATAGTTGATATTTTAAGCGCATAGGCTTTCTCAAGCATGTACATATGGTTCGATTTCGATCACCAATGATCCATTTGACATTTAATTCTTAAGTTTGTCTAAAATCTTTAAGTCGTTTTCCGTAGCAACTTTCAATCCTTTCATCTTTTCAAAGTATTCAATCGCCACCTCATTCTTGCCACTCTTCTTGGCTTGTTTAGCAAAGGCTCGATATGCGCTACCCACAATTCCTAATGGAGCCGGTGGGGGACTATCTTTCCATTCGGGCGAAATAGCACAACGATTGCTTATGTTTAGGCCTATTTCTGCACATTTCAAATAATCTCCACGCTTATAGAAAAGTTCAGCGTATGAACACAGACTGGGTTCGTATTCATCGGTATTATCAAAAACAAACTTTAATACCTTTTCCGCACGATCTAGATCTCTAATTGGAGCATCCTCAACCAACATGTGTCCTAACTCTCCAGCTATGTCTATTTGATCCAAATACTGAGAATTGTGCCTCTTTTCTAATGGCAATTGCACAGGAAGAGTAGTCTTAGAAAGCGAGAATGCTTTATCGAAGTAATTTATCGCCATGTCTAGATACTCTTTTCTTTCATCTCCTCGAATATGCCACGCAGTAAAATTTCTCCAAGCTATACCTAACCAATAGGCAAGTCTAGGATTTGTGCTGTTCTGAAATTCATTTTCAATATCACCAATAACCTTTAACATGTTTTCTTTCTTAAAGTCTTGCTCGCTTCCAAATCCCATGCTTGTAATACGCATCAATTCCGTTACGGCTTCTTCCTCATTTTTGTATTTAGAAGTATTAAACAACTTGAACATAGTTATAGTTTCATTAACAGATTAAAGTGGAACTCAAATGTTTTGGAAAAATTTGAGAAAGCATCAAAGTTACTAAACATAAACGATTCATCCAACCCGCTTTCTGAATTTATTCCCATATCTCCATACTTAACGACTGGAATTTGATAGTTATTATTAAATCTCTTATCCCTCGAACCATCCTTATTTGTTTTTTTCCATGTATGCTGAACAATTTCGGTATCTTTTGGTACGCTTTCTTCTTCTATGTATGCCGTCAATTTCAAACGAAAGTTAATATCCCTAATATCAAAAATCCCAAAGTCTACATTATCTTTGAACAAAATAAGAAATGTAGGAAAGAAAAATAAATCAGGGCCATTAGCATTAGGTAACAATAAATAGGGAAGATCGCTTTTAACAAACTCAATATCTCTATCCTTAGTATGAAGAGGTGTTCTTTTTGTAGCTGTCTGTGCCATTGTACGGGCTTTTGCCCGATCAACTCCCTCGGCATATGTAATATCCCAAATCTTCTCGCTACTCATCATCTCCTTGAATGTATCAACGCAATTGAGCCAACTCTTTTCCAATTGGGATTTGTCAGCAAATGTTAATTGGACAAATGTCGCAGCAATTTGTTCTTCTAATTTTTTAACTACATCTTGCTGCAATTTCCTAGTCTCTGCAATTTTCTTGTAGAAAAATCCAATAATAACCAAGTAGCTACCAAAGTGAACAAGAGTCAGTAAAAACAATTTTGTTTTTGCGGAATTCAATTGCTTAATAAGTTCAACTCTCTTGTTGTAAATATCCGTGATCTGTTTCCTTAGATCTTCAAAATTCTTACTGGTTACTGTTAATGCTTTATTCGAACTCCTAATAATATTCCCAGTGTTCGAGGTTTCTATGCCCACAGGATACGTTTTGTCGTTAGGGGTAGTAGTATTTCCTGCATCATTATTATTTTTTGGTACTTTAAGCAACCTATCTACGCTTACGGAGGTTTTGTTGTACACCTTGTTGTATAAGGCTTTCTTTGGGTTAGTTAGGATTCCCATTCCCCTTGGCGCTTTTAATCCTAAGCTATGACGGACATACCGTTTCCAAGATGTCCTAGCGGAAATTCTTCTTTTTAATGATGGTGTTCTAATTCCAAATTTCATAAGTTAAAAATGTGATTTGATAATAAATCTATATATTTTTTATGTTTATCCTCTGGTAATGAAACCTTAAGTTTTTCATCTATGACTGAATTGTCGATGGTATTTTTCAGTATTGATGTATCTAAGAAAAAATCTCCATTGTGCGTTTCTGTTCCCAATAAGGTGATTGTTCCCACCATATATTTAGCAAAATTTTTCTTATTCAATTTGTCTTTAGATTTTATTATCCAAGGTTCGTGTATTTTCGCTTTGTCACTTTTGACATAACTTGAATATGAAGAGAGTAGATAGTCAACAAAATCTTCAGTAGGGAACATGTGTTTGGTTGTTTCAGCAAATTGATCTACTACACCAAATGCGATAAGCAATTGATCTTCCGAGGATTTATTTGATTTCTTAATAGCATTGAGGATGTCGATAAGCCCCATCGTTAATACATCTTTTGTTATGTAATCTTCCAATTCAAACTTGTCTGGCAACATTTTGTGGAAAACACTTCCACTTTTTGGACGCTTACTGTAGCCATAGGTTTTCCATAGTTCATCATCTAAAACTGGCTTCATAGCCATACCTGTTAAGTAGAGTACGAGATCGTTCAATTTTGTTTTATCCATAATCTATATTTTTTCTTCCATTATTAAACTCCTGATCTTTGATCGACTAAACCACCCATATAATTTGCCTTGTATATCAAATTTCCACCTTGGGTTATTTGTTCTTCTCCAGAATACTGCTCCACATCCCCAATCCATTTG
Source organism: Microgenomates group bacterium ADurb.Bin219 (assembly GCA_002069945.1). GTDB lineage: Bacteria > Patescibacteriota > Microgenomatia > UM-FILTER-40-11 > UM-FILTER-40-11 > MWCH01. The sequence goes on along the minus strand of MWCH01000009.1, from coordinate 3,695 downwards.
TTAGTGTATGTGAATTTTCCCTCCTTATATTCTCGTGGCCCTCTGAATGGTGCATCATCTGGCATTTTCATTAACGCACCTCTTAAAATCCCATAAACAATGTTTGTCTCCACGTCTTCAGTCACCCAACCGTAGTAAACCATCATCCAATGTGGTTTGTCCTTATAAAACACAACAATCCTGCCTCCGTAAGGTTCACCGCCATAGAAATTGTCGTCGGATCGCCATTCACCTTTTTCAAAAGGTATCGTAGTCGATCCGTTTGGTTCTTTAATCCATTTCTTCTCTTCGCCACCAGCATAACCAGCTTTATTTGAATCTACTAGAAATTGTCTTAATGCTTCTTTATTCATTTTAGAATCTCTTGTAATGCTGTATGTAAATTGTCATTGATTTCAATCTCTCCTGATTTAGTATTCTCATTCTTTCGTTTTTCTGATTGTTCACCTGGATAGTAAATTTCATTTATACCCTCTGCTTTTGGAGCGTTTTTCAGTTCTTTAATTGCAATTTCAACGTCTCTCTTGAACTTTTCTATTGGCCTGAAAATTGCAGGATTGATAAGAATATATGAAGTGCCCCAACCACCATTTACAGATTGCCCAACTCTTGAACCAGTTAAAGCACCAGCTAGTAGTTCAACAATGAACGCTAAGCCCGATCCTTTGTGTTCGGCGATAGGCAATAACCCTCCTGCCATAGCTTCTTCTGGGTTCGTTGTGGGGTTTCCGTCTTTATCAATAGCTGCTCCCTCTCTAATCTTTCTTCCCTCCTGTTTTGCTACCATCAACTCACCCCATGTTATTTTGGATGAGGCCATGTCTAAGATGACGGGGACGTCATTGGTGGGTATACCTACTGTAATTGGATCTGTACCCCAAAGTTCTTTTTTTGATCCGTATGGAACTAACCCACCAGGAGAGTTGTTAAATCCAATGAATATTAAGTCATTAGAAGCAGCATGTGTTGCGTATGATCCTATGTAACCTGAGCAGTATTCCGCATCTTGAATTCCTACCACAACGATTCCTGATTCTTTGGCTTTGGGAATTGCTTTTTCAAGAGATTTATAGATAGCAATAAAACCAGGCTTATTCTTCGCGTTGATCAGTAATGATGAATTTGTTTCCTTAACGATCTCAATTTCTTCATGCGTTGTGCTGAGTTTTCCACCCTCTACATTTCTTTTAATAGCAGGTAGTCTCACAAAACCATGGCTTTTTCGGCCAGTTAACTCGCCATCAATAAGGTTTTGTGTTATTAAATGAGAATCGCCATCAGAGAACCCAATTTTCCGAAGAATCTTATTCGATAATTGTTTTGCCTCATCAATTTTTATTTTCATAATTCTCTTTTTAATTTTACTTACTTTTGTGATGGCGGGATATATATGCCTCAATATCCTGCTTGCGATAGCGTCTATCTCCCACACCTCGCCGTGTGCCTACACGGACTGCTTTTAGGATGCCTTGCCTGTCCCATCTGCGCAATGTCTGTGCGTTTACTTTCAGTATTTTTGCTGCCTGATCTATAGTCAGCAACTCTTCAATGTCTGGGTTCATACTAATTGTCTTTAATTGTACTAAATGTCTTGAGAATTTGCGAGATAATAATGTAAAATAGGGTTAGTTAGAAATTGCCTAAACTTTATAGTTTGCGCTGTAAGGCATGGCAAAAAATCCGATCAAGGGCAGAAAGCTCGTCGTTAGAGCATCCTTGATCGGTTATCAATCGAAAGATTGGTAGGTGGCGCAAGCCATCGCTAGCGGCGGGCTTTTTGGTTCACCGCTAATAAAACCGATCAGGGGGTGAACAAATGAATAAAATAAAATGTCCCTATTGTGCAGAGGAAATCTTGGCCGATGCTAAGAAGTGTAAGCATTGCGGAGAGTGGTTAGAAGTTCCGAGTAGTAGCCAGATTTTTAGCCCATCGAATAGCACGATAGATGCTAGGGCAGTCAGTAAGGGTATTAAAGACGCACAATACAGTAAAACTATATCGGGAATATTGGTTATTCTGGCAATGATCCCGTCAATTTATTTGGGACTTTTCCATTGGTTGTTAGGTTTAGCAACATTTATATTTTTGGTGTATCTGATTAGTAAACATTACTACAGGGAATAGGCCATTAGCATACATTATCCATACTGCCCATTTTCCTCAAATGTGCAAATATGTAGACTCACAATTGCACATTTAGCCTTGAATAGGTAGACTCTCATAGACTATATATAGTAGCCGTTTATATCCCAACATATATTTATCCGTATATGCCCGCTATGACTAGGGATATTAAACGGGATCAGTTATACTATTAGAAGTATCCGTCCAATTTAAGATGAGATTTTCAAAGTAAAATCGAGGGGAGGGGTACGGAGGGTACGAAAGTTGTTAATAAGATAGGGTATGGGATGTAGGCATATGCGGTACCCTATATGCTAGCATTTCAAAAAGTGCTGCTATCCCAAATTTGGTTGAAATAAAATGGCAAAACAATTTTTGGTAATTATTCGCGGAGCGCCGGCCAGCGGGAAAACCACCATTGCCAAAGGACTTAGAAATTTCAAGAAAAAAATTGTCTGGCTGAAAGTTGATAATTTTAAAGATTTTTTCTCCGGCGAAGCTTCTTTGTCGGAACAGAAATATGTTGATAAATGTGCTTTGGCGGTTTTGGAATATTTACTTGATGCCGGGTTTTCCGTAGTTATGGAAAAAATCTTTTTTGATCCTTTTATTATTCCCTTGGCGGTTAAATTGGCCGAAAAGAGAAATATTAAAGTAAAAGTTTTTCAAATAAAGTGTTCACTTGGCGTTTTACAAGAAAGGGACAGGACCAGGCCGGGCATTAAAGAAGGTTGCCGCAAGCCGTTAGGCGATGAGGTTATTGAAAGAATTTATAACCAATTGGAAAAAACCTTTTACCCCGGTGCTTTAGTTTTAGATACGGAAAAATTATCGTTGGAAGAATGTCTTAAGGAGATTAGAACACGTTTAGAATAAAAAATTGAACTAATATTTCATGCGCGCTGATTAAAAAGTGAGTAGCTACGGATAACATAAAAAGACAATCAATTACTATCTTCGGAGGTCTAATGTCGGAAAAGACCGTATTATATACAAAAGCTTGATTTTAGGTGATGATTTGCAATAGAATGAAGCAAGATGAAAGATTTTTTTCGTCAGAAAGCTCCTTTTTTGATTTTCTTTCCGGTCTTGTTGATCGAATTGGTTGTTTTTACCCGGACAGCGGGTGATTTTGTCCAAAAAAGACCGCTTTTTTCCGAATCCCCGGACAGTCAAGTGGCTTTGGAAACAACACAAGCAAGAGTTTTGGGAGCGGCGGCCAATTCTCAACTGGCAATATTTCTTGATTGGGCGGTTGTTCTTCTTATTGTAATTTCAGCCGTCTTCTTATTTTTGCTTTGGCGGAAAAGCGAGTCGGATATTTTGGAAAGATAAATAAGGAACAAAAAAAAGAATATCCTTACGAGAAAGATAAACTCTTACTCTTACCGGTTAGTGTTTCCTTTCACTAAAACCCGGTCGCCAATTTGCTTTATGATTTGGTAGCGGTTTGGTTTAATCCCTTCTCTTTCTAAAATCCAATCTCTGGTTAGCAGGACGAAGGGATTTTTTTCTTCTTTAAAAAGTTGGCTGACGCTTTTTATCTTGGTATCGGTGGTGCTGTAACCTT
>MWCH01000008.1 GCA_002069945.1 Microgenomates group bacterium ADurb.Bin219 | reverse complement strand
AGAAAGTGTGTATTGGAACAAAAATGACTCATCTTTTACCCTTTAATGAGTCCAATAGGTATCGGAACTTGTGCATGTGATAATATTAAAACAAGAACAAATGAAAAAATCTTACAGCAATAAGGAGATTGCCCGATTATTGAGATCTGTTGCTGCCGCTTACACGGTTAAAAACGAACAGAAATATCGTTTCCAAATAATCGCCTACGAAAGAGCAGCCGACAGCATCGAGCTTTCAAGCAACGAAGTCAAAGATCTTTGGGACGAAGGCAAATTGACATCTTTAGCGGGAATTGGTTCCTCTATTGCCGGTTACCTTGACGAGTTGTTTTCTACGGGGAAAGTTAAACATTTTAATTCCGTTTTAGCCAAATTGCCGGAAGCGATGTTTTCTTTATTGGACATTCCCGGTATCGGTCCGAAAAATGCCTATAAATTAGCGACCGAGCTTAAAATTAAAAAAAAGGATAAGGCGATTGAGTTGTTAAAGAAAGCGGCTTTAGAGGGTAAAATCAAAAAAATTGAAGGTTTCGGGGCTGATTCAGAAAATAAAATTATCAGGTCGATAAACGATTTTCAATCAAGAGGAGACAGACTTCTGCTTTACCAGGCAGAGAAAATTGCCCAAACGATCATTGATTATTTAAAAAATTGTTCGGCGGTTATTGAAGTTTATCCTTTGGGTAGTCTTAGGCGTCAAGTTTCCACGGTCGGCGATATTGATTTGGCCGTTTCTACCAAAAACAGGAAAAAGGTGATTGATTGGTTTTTGGACTTTCCGCAAAAGAAAAGAGTTTTGGAAGCCGGCTTAAATACCGCTTCGCTTCTTTTGACCGGCGGGAGAAGGATTGACCTTAAGATTCAATCACCAGAGTCGTTTGGAGCCCTTCTGCAGCATTTTACTGGCTCAAAACACCATAATATTAAACTAAGGGAGATTGCTCTTGGTAAAGGCTATTCGCTTTCCGAATATGGAATAAGAAACACAAAAAAGAATAACGCACTGAAAAAGTTTTCCAATGAAACAGATTTTTATCAATATTTGGGCATGGACTGGATTCCACCGGAGCTAAGAGAAGATAGCGGAGAGATTGAGAAGGCAAGCGAATTTAAACCCGACGGCTCTTCGCAATTGCCTAAATTAGTTGAATTAAAAGATCTTAAAGGGGATTTGCACCTTCATAGCGATTTTCCCATTGAACCAAGCCATGATTTGGGCGAAAGCAGTCTGGAAGAATTGGTTGCTAAAGCTTCTTCGCTAAATTACGAATACATTGCTTTGACAGAACACAACCCCAGTATTTCCAACCACAATGCTAATGATATATATGATTTAATTAAGAGAAAAAAAGCATTTATTGAACAATTTAATATTTCTAGGGTAAATAAAATACCCTTAAAAATATTTAATTCCCTTGAAATAGACATAAAATTTAATGGAGAATTAGCTATTCCGGAAGGATGTCTTGAGTTATTGGATTTTGCCATTGTTTCTATTCACTCAGTTTTTAATTTAGAAAAAAAAGAAATGACTGAAAGAGTTATTAGGGCCTTAGATCATCCTAAGGTAAAAATCTTTGGTCACCCTACCGGAAGAAAGTTAAATTCCCGCGAAGGGTATGAAATTGATTGGGAAAGACTATTTGATTTTTGTTTAAAGAAAAATAAGTTTTTGGAAATCTCCGGTTGGCCGGAAAGATTGGATTTGCCTGATTTTTTGGTCAGAGAAGCCGTGAATTATGGTGTAAAAATGACGATTAATTCCGACAGTCACTTGGTTGATCAGATGGATCTAATTAGATACGGAATTTCTGTTGCCAGAAGGGGATGGGCAGAAAAAAAGAATATTATCAACACTTTAAACTTAAAGGAAATAAGTGATATACTCATTAAATAATTAAAAGAGATAAAAGAATTAAAAAAATATTTATTTACTATTTGTAAGGTTGTAAGGAGGTGAAAAAAGATGATTATTTTAGCTGTTCTTGCCGTTATTGCTTTATACGCTTTAAGTATTTACAATAAACTGGTTTCCTTTAAGGCCAGAATTAAGGCTTCGGTTCAGGAGATAGGCAATCAATTAAAGAGACAGGCTGATTTGATTCCGAATTTGATGGAATCGGTTAAAGGCTATCTGAAACACGAAAAAGAAATTTTTAAGGATTTGACTGCCGCCAGAAAAGCGGTTTTGGAAGCAACCAAAGGCGGAGATGCACAAAAAATGGTTGATGTTTCGCAACAACTGCAAAGTTCGTTTGGCAAGCTAATCGCGGTTGTTGAAAGCACGCCTCAATTGCGTTCTGTTGAAGCAGTAACCAAATTGATGGATGAAGTCAGGGATACTGCCGATAAACTGATGTACTCACGAAGGGTTTTAATTGATCTTTCGGCCGATTATAACGTAATGATAGTGACTTTCCCGGCCAGTATTATCGCCAATCTTTTCGGCTTTAAAGAGGAAAAAGGATTGGTAATGCCTGAGGAAGATAATTTCCGGGAAGTTACCGAAGAGGAAACGGTGACTCCGAAAGTAAAGTTGGACTAATTAGATAATGCGCAATTTTTACGACCAAGTTGACTGGAACAAGAAACGGTCATTTTTAGTGATGGCTTGTTTTGTGGTTTTTGTTTCTTTAGTTGCCTATTTGTTCGGCAGAGCTTCCGGATACGGATATTCATGGATGATTTCCGGGATTTTAATTTCCGGTATAACCAGCTTGAGCAGCTATTACTGGTCAGACAAATTAATATTGGCAATTTCCGGAGCAAAGGAAGCGAGTCGTTCGGAATTTTTTAACTTTTACACGGTTGCCGAAAATCTAAGTTTGGCAGCCAGAATACCCAAGCCGAAACTATACGTAATTAACGATTCTGCTCCCAACGCTTTCGCTACCGGAAGAGATCCCCAACATGCGGTCATTTGTGCCACCACGGGGTTATTGGACAAGCTCAACCGGACCGAATTGGAAGGAGTGATCGGCCATGAAATTTCCCATATCAAAAACTATGACATTCGGTTGATGTCTATTGTCGCTGTTTTGGTCGGATTGGTCTCTTTGTTGGGCGATTGGTTTTTAAGAGGCAGGATCGGATCCGACCGCCGCGATAAGGAAGGAAACGATGGTGCAATTTATGTACTGGCATTTGTGATGGCTTTATTGGCGCCTTTAACCGCCCAGTTAATTCAATTGGCAATTTCCCGGAGAAGAGAGTTTTTGGCCGACGCTTCTTCGGCGATGATCAATAAATATCCGGATGGATTAATCAGCGCCTTGAAAAAAATATCTCAGGATAAAGAACCTCTTGAAGTTGCCAACCAGGCGACAGCCCATCTTTATATTGTTAACCCCTTTAAGGGGTCGGAAATCAGAAACAAAATCAGCAATCTGTTTAATACTCATCCGCCGATTAGCGAGAGAATAAAAGCTCTTCAGTCTGAAAACAAATGAACGATAAAAATAAGCAAAAGCTTAAAAACATAAAAACACTTTCCGAGGAAGAAGTTAAACACATTGCCAAATTGGCCAACTTATCCTTGAGTAACGAGGAGGTTAAAAAGTTTCAGGGGCAATTGAGCGAAACCTTGAATTTTATTCAAGTACTAGACGAATTGAATACGGAAAAGGCCGAACCGACCAATCATGCTTCCGGTTTGAGCAATATTTTCCGGCAGGACGAAATTAAACCTTCAATTTCACAGGCTGAGGCCTTAGCCAACGCCCCTTCCTTATCGGACGGATTTTTTAAAGTTAAGGCGATTTTGGAAAGAAACGATGACGAAATTTAACGAATTAACCATTTCGGATGCTCAAAAAAAAATTATCAAAGGTGAAATATCCTGCCGGGAGTTAGTCCTTGATTGTTTGGCAAAAATAAAGCAAACCGACGAAAAGGTAAAAGCCTTTGTCACTTTAAACTCGGAGAAGGCTCTTTCTTTGGCCGATGAAGAAGACAAGCGTTTGGCGTTTCTTAAAGATACAAAGCAAATAGGAAACCTTTTCCGCGATTATCCTCTTTTAGGAATTCCCGTTGCCGTAAAAGACAACTTTTCCACCAAAGGTTTATTGACAACTGCTTCCGCAAAAGTTCTTGAAAATTATAAACCGGTTTTTGACGCAAGCGTAGTTAAAAAAATTAATGACGCCGGAGGTATTATTTTAGGAAAGACAAATATGGACGCCTGGGCCCATGGATCTTCAACGGAATCTTCGGATTTTTTTACCACCAGAAACCCGTGGAATTTAGAAAGATTGGCCGGAGGGTCATCCGGCGGATCGGCGGCAGCGGTAGCCGCAGACCTGACCATTGCCGCTATCGGCAGCGAGACCGCCGGCTCCATCCGTCAACCTGCATGCTGGTGTGGGGTTGTCGGGATGAAACCAACTTATGGAAGAGTAAGCCGTTACGGGGTGATTGCCATGGCCTCCTCAACCGACTCTCCCGGGCCGATTACCAAATCGGTTTCTGACGCTGCTTTGATGCTTGGGGTTATTGCCGGAAAAGACGAAGCAGATGCGACTTCGTCTCCAACTTCGGTTCCCGACTATCTTACCTGTCTGGGCGAAGAAAACAAGATTAAAGGAATTAAAATCGGAGTGGCCAAACAATATTTTCTTAAAGGAATTGATTCCGAGGTTGAAAAGAATGCTTACCAGGCCATAAAGATTTTGGAAAAAGCGGGAGCCCAGATAAAAGAAATTTCCCTTCTTGATCCCAAATATGCGGTTGCCGTTTATACCGTTATTCAAAGATCGGAAGTTTCTTCCAATCTTGGCCGTTATGACGGTATCCGTTTCGGACACGACCGAAGTTATTTCAAAGACGAAGCGAAAAGAAGAATCATGTTCGGAACATATTCTCTTTCGGCAGGCTATTATGATCAATATTACAAGAAGGCGCAAAAGGTCAGAACTTTAATCGGCCAAGATTTTGAAAAAGCATTCAAAGAAGTTGATTTGATTATCGGTCCGACTTCGCCTTGTCCGGCTTTAGGTATCGGAGCGACCAAAGAAGCTTCCATGTTCGGCGAGATGCAGGATATTCTTTTGGAAGCCAGTTCGGTTGCCGGCTTACCGGCAATCAGTCTTCCCAGCGGATTTTCCTCTGAGGGATTACCGACCGGAATTCAGATTATCGGACCTTCATTTTCCGAAGAACAAATTTTTAAAACCGCTTTTATTTATGAAAAGATTGCCCGTTGGCATGAAAGAAAACCCAAATTATGAAATTAAAAAGAATTTTAATCGGTTTGGAAATTCATATTGAGTTAAAAACCAAGAGCAAAATGTTTTGCGGCTGCAGCGCCGTTCATTTTGAAAAAATACCCAATTCGCAAACCTGTCCGGTTTGTTTAGGCTTACCCGGGGCGCTACCGGTCCCAAACTTCAAGGCGATTGAATCGGTTATTCTTATCGGGCAGGCACTTAATTGCGAGATTTTGAAAGAAAGCAAATTTGACCGGAAAAACTACTTTTATCCGGATTTGCCTAAGGGTTATCAAATAAGCCAATATGATCAGCCCTTTTGTCTAAACGGCTGGTTGGAATATAAAATTCAAGGAACCAATTACCGGGCCAAAATAAGAAGGGTTCACTTGGAAGAAGACACGGGAAAGTTGGTTCATACTCAAGTCAAAGGAAAAAGTTGTTCTTTGATTGATTTTAATAGAAGCGGCTGTCCTTTGGTGGAAATTGTTACCGAGCCCGAATTTGATTCGTCTTTGGCCGCCAAAACTTTTTTGGAAAAGCTGCAAAAAATTGTCCGTTATTTGGAAGTGGCCGATGCCGATATGGAAAAAGGCCAGATGAGATGTGAGCCAACGGTTAACTTGGAAATTGAAGATGGCGGAAAAAATTATTTTACTCCTTTAGTGGAAATAAAAAACATTAATTCTTTCCGGTTTGTTCAAAAAGCGATTGATTTTGAGGTTGAAAGGCAATTTAAAGACTTTGAAGAAAAGAGAATAGAGAAAATGCCCGGTAATAAAACCACACGCGGTTGGAGCGAAAAAAAACTGGAGACGGGTTTGCAAAGAACAAAAGAAGAAGCTTCGGATTACCGTTACTTTCCTGAACCCGATATTCCGCCGATTTTTTGGAGTGATAAACAAATTACTAATTTCAAAGAGTTATTTAAGAAAATTGTTCTTCCGGACAAATTGGAAAGTCGTTTTATCTCCCTTTATGGATTAAGGCCGGAACAGGCTGAAATCCTTTGTCGCGATAAAGAGACTGCCTTTTATTTTGAAAAGTGCGTTGAATTGGGTAAAATAAAAAAAATAACTTCACTGGATATAGTCAACAAATTAATTAATCAAAGTAAGAAGGCTAAACAATTTGCGGACCTTTCCCCCAAAGAATTTATTGAGAAAATAGGGGAGAGCCAAAAACTTTTTTCTCTAAATAAAGAAGAAATAAGTTTAATAGCTGATCGCGTTTTGAAAGAAAATCAAAAAATTCAAGACGAATACCGGAAAGGAAAAACTCAAGTTTTAGGCTTTCTTATTGGTTTGGTTCAAAAAGAAGCAAAAGGGAAGGCGGATCCCCGAATAGTCCAAAAAATTCTGGCGGAAAAACTGGCTTAAATTCTCCTTGAAATTACCACCGCAAACTTTTACTATGTTGTCAGGGCGGGTTTTTTAATGGTAGAAAATCCTCCTTATTAAATGGCCGATTTTGTTCACCTTCACGTTCATACGGAATATTCTCTTTTGGACGGATTGCCGAAAATATCCGATCTTGTTTCCATGGTTAAAGATTTAAAAATGCCGGCGGTTGCCATTACAGATCATGGCGTTTTATATGGAGCAATTGAGTTTTACAAAGAATGCGTTAAACATGAGATAAAACCGATTATCGGAATTGAGGGATATACCGTCAATCATGATCATAAAATTAAAGACGGAAAGGCCTACAAAGAGAATAACCACCTAATTTTGTTAGCCAAAAATCTTACCGGTTATAAAAATCTTCTTAAAATTTCTACCATTTCTCATCTTGAAGGTTTTTATTACCGTCCGAGAATAGACAAAAATGTTTTAAAAAATTATACTGAAGGATTAATTTGTTTAACCGCCTGTCCCAAAGGCGAACTCGGCCAACTGTTAATACAGGGAAATGAAGAAAAAGCAAGGGATTTGGTTAAATGGTATTTGGATTTGTTTAAAGACGATTTTTATTTGGAAATTCAAAGACATCAATATTTGTCCTTTTTACCGCAGACAAAAGACCCCAAAATTATTGATAGGCTGAAAAAAGATCAGGAAGATGAAGATAAATGGGTAGGTGGAGTAATTAAACTTAGCCGAGAGATGGGCGTTCCCTTGGTAGCGACAAACGATGTCCACTATCTTAAAAAAGAGGATGCTTTTCCCCAGGATGTTTTGGTTTGTGTTTCCACTGCTTGTATGGTCAATGAAACGAACAGGCTTCGTTATGTTGATACGCCTTCATTACACTTACGGGCACCCACAGAGATGGAACTTCTTTTTCATGATGTTCCCGATTCGGTAAGCAATTCTTTAGCTATCACGAAAAAAATTAATTTGGAATTAGAGATGGGCAAGTGGCTTTTCCCGACAATTGAAATTCCCGAAAACCATGATCCAAACGAATTTTTACGCGAAAAAGCAAAAAATCTCCTTAAGGAAAAGTATCCCGAAGCCGATAAAGCTATTAACGAACGTTTGGATTATGAGCTTGATGTGATTATTAAAAAAGGTTACTCTACCTATTTTTTAATGATGGCCGATTTGGTTAATTGGTGTTCGGGAAAAGGAATTATTACCAACACCAGGGGCTCGGCCGCCGGTTGTTTGGTTTCCTATGTTTTGGGAATTACCAGTGTTGATCCGATAAAGTTTCAACTTCCTTTTGAAAGGTTTTTAAATCCATTCCGTCCGAAACCGCCCGATATTGATTTGGATATTGCCGATAACCGAAGAGAAGAATTGATTGCCTATATTGTTGAAAAATACGGAGCCGATAAAGTCGCTCAGATTTGCACTTTCGGCCGGATGCTGGCGCGAGCGGCTGTTCGCGATGTCGGCCGGGTTTTGGGCCATCCGTATTCTTATCCCGATAAAATTGCCAAATTGATTCCGATGGGTTCACAAGGATTTCCAATGACGATAAAACACGCATTGGAAGTTTCGCCGGAACTTAAGGCCCTTTATGATTCGGAAGAAGATGCCAAAAAAATTATTGATGTTGCCCAGGAAATTGAAGGTAACGCCCGTCATGCTTCAGTTCACGCTGCCGGAGTGGTCGTTTCGCCGACAAAAATGACCGATTACGTTCCTTTGCAGCTTGAGCCTAACGGAACAAAAATTATTACCCAGTATGAGATGCATTCTTGCGAGGATGTCGGCTTGGTAAAATTTGATATTCTTGGTATCCGCAATCTTTCTATCTTAAATTCGGCAATTGATATTATAGAAAAATATACCAACGAGAGAGTTGATTTGAGCAAAATTCCCCTTGACGACAAAAAGACTTACGAAATGCTTTCCCGCGGCGAAACGATGGGTGTTTTTCAATTGGGCGGTTCCGGAATGACCAAGTGGCTTAAGGAACTAAAACCGAACAGGATAGAAGATATTATGGTCATGATTGCCCTTTTCCGCCCCGGGCCGATGGCCAATATTCCCGAATATATTTCCCGTAAAAACAAAAAAAGCAAAGTTACCTATCTTCATCCGAAAATGGAAAAATTTTTGGATAAGTCTTACGGGCTTCTTGTTTATCAGGAAGACGTTCTTTTTACGGCATTGGAATTGGCCGGATACAATTGGGAAACGGTTGATAAATTGAGAAATGCCATCGGTAAAAAAATTCCGGCAGAAATGGAAAAACAGCACGAGATTTTTGTCAAAGGCTGTCAGGAATTTTCCGGAATAAAAAAAGAGGAAGCGGAAAATATCTGGAATTTGTTTGTTCCTTTTCAGGGATATGGTTTTAACAAGGCTCATGCCGCTTCATACGCTTTTGTATCATATCAAACCGGTTATCTGAAAGCTCATTACCCGGTTTACTATATGACAGCTCTTTTAACCGCGGAAACCGGCGACACCGACAAAGTTGTTGAGGGAATTAACGAGTGCCGGAGGATGGGAATTTTGGTTTTGCCTCCGGATATCAATAACTCCCAGGCGGACTTTTCCATAGAAGATAATAAGGATTCTCTTGAGGGAAAGGCGATCCGTTTCGGTTTAAACGCAATTAAAAATGTCGGAGAAGCGGCTCTGTCGGAAATTATCAAAGCCAGAGGGGAGTCCAAAAAATTTACGAGCTTCTGCGATTTTTATCTTCAGGTTAACGGTCAAAAAGTGAACAAAAAAGTTCTTGAAAGTTTAATTAAAGCCGGCGCGATGGATTCGTTCGGCAAACGTTCATCGATGCTGGCCGGCCTTGACCAGATGAGAAATCTTTGCGATCAGGCAATCAAACAAAAACTTCAGGGCCAATCCAGTTTGTTCGGTCAGGATGAAAAATTGACCCAACTTAATATTCCCAAAGACAATTTTCCTTCAATTGATGAATTTTCCAAAGAAGAATTGCGCGCTTTGGAGAAAGAACTTTTGGGTTTTTATCTTTCGGAAAACCCGTTAACTTCAATTCTTTCCATGCTGGAGATGGAAGTTGACTCCCGGCTTAACGAAATTGATTTTACCAATATAACTCCCGGAAAAAGGGTTAAAGTCGGCGGAATGCTTACTTCGGTCAGGGTCGTCACTACCAAAAAATCCAATTCCGAGATGGCTTTTGCTTCCCTTGAAGACGGAACCGGCAAGGTTGAATTGGTCATTTTCCCAAAGACCTACAGCCAAAACAAGAATCTTTGGGAAAAAGAAAAAATTTTGATAATTGAAGGAAAGGTTGATCAGAAAGAAGACGATTCGCCGACCATAATTGTTGACAATGCCCGTTCGTTAAACGAAAATGGCCATTCGGACCTTGATTTTACGATCAGAATTCCCAAAGGAACAAACTCCTACACCTTGATGGAACTTAATAAATTGTTAAAAGAAAGTCCTGGCGAAATGAAAGGCCAGCTTTTTGTTGAAAACGGAAACGGTAATTCAAAGAGAATTATTCTTAACTTCAAAATTAACTATACAAGTGAGCTTGAAGAAAGAATTTCCCGTCTCTTGAATAAAGAGCCCGAAATTGATAAAATAGGAGAATGACAATTCAATTAAAAATTAATGAGGTTGATTTTGCGGTAGGTGATTACATTAAAATTATTCAGTCGATAAGGGAGGGCGACAAGGAAAGAACGGCTCCTTTTGAAGGAACGGTTATCGCGATAAAAGGAAGAGGCGATAATAAGATGTTTACCGTCAGAAAAATTGCCATAGACGGGATTGGAGTTGAAAAAATATTTCCAGTCAAATCTCCGACAATCGCAAAAATTACGGTTAAGAAAAAAGGTCATCCCCGCAGAGCTAAACTCTACTATTTGCGGAAAAAGAATGCCAGATAATTCCCGTTTGGGGAAATTCGGCGAAACAATCGCCTCAAAATATCTTCAGGAAAAAGGTTTTAAAATAATCTCCAGGAATTTCAAGTCCCGCTACGAAGAGATTGATATTATTGCCGTTGACAATTCTACAAAATCTGATCAAACTGGCGAAACATTGGTTTTTGTTGAAGTAAAGGCCAGAAAAGAAAATTCTTTAGTCTCCCCCGAAGAATCAATAACTCCTGATAAAATTAAATTGATTATTAAAGGTGCTCAATACTTTAAAATTCTCCACCCGGAATTGCCGGATTTATTAAGAATTGATTTTATCGGAATTGTAGCCGAAGAAGATAAAGAGAATTTTAAACTGAAGAAAATCAACCATCTTAAGGATATTTCCTAAACGGGTGACCCCGGTGGGAATCGAACCCACGATTCTCTGGCTGAAAACCAGATGTCCTAGGCCGCTAGACGACGGGGCCCCATATACATAATTTTGAATATTGGATGTTAGATTAAAAGAATTCCAACCTCTTTATTTTACCAGTTTTTGCTTCCTTATTCCATTTGTAATCAAATAGAGGCCAGTTGCGATGAAAAATAAAGAAATTCCTTGGGCCACCTTTAATTCACCAATAACCCAGGTGTCAAACCTTAAAAACTCCAAAAAATATCTTGTTGTTCCGTAGGAAACCAAATAAAATCCAAAAGAAAAACCAGGAAAATTTATTATTTTTCTTTCCAAAATAAACAAGAAAAAACTAAAAATTAAGCAGAAAAGCGATTCATACAAGAAAACCGGGTGGAAATAAGCACTATCTGAAAAAATAATTGGACGGTTTTCCAAAGGCACATAAAAAGCCCAGGGCAATTGGCTTGGCGGGCCAATTACCTCATAATTGAAATAGTTTCCCAACCTGGCAATTGACTGGGTAATCAATAAGGGCAAGGAAAATAGATCCAAAACACTAATCAAGGGCTTTTTTTTGATTTTTGCAAGAATTATCAGTGCGATTAAACCTGAAATAATGGCACCATAAATTCCCAAACCGCCCCGATTAATTAATAATATTTCTTGAGGAAATAGACTGTAATATGGCAATGAACTTAAGACGTGATAAATTCTTGCCCCCAACAAACAAGAAGGAAAGAGAAAAAAGAGGAAATAATCAAGGTCTTTAGACGAAAAATTAAATCTTTTTAATCTAATTTTAGCAAGGAGATATCCGGCCACAATTCCAAGGGAAATAAACAGGCCGTAATAATAAAAATGGAAGGGTCCAAAAGAATACGATTGCCTCATAACCAATTTCTTGGTATAATTTTAACACTTAATTCATTGGGCCCGTAGCTCAGTGGTAGTCAGGCTTAGCCTGATTTAAGCAATTGATTGTTGTGTTTACCGTTTATGTATTAGTAAATAAGAAAAACATAATTTACATTGGGCAGACAAACAATATTGAACGCAGATTGGATGAACACAACAATAATTTAAGAGGAAAAGTCAGAAGATATACAAAGGATAAAGGTCCTTGGACATTAAAATATAAAGAAGAATTTAAGACGAGAAAAGAAGCTATCAAAAAAGAAAATACTTTAAAATCTCATAAAGGAAGAGATTATTTAAAATCAATTTTGGGCCCGTAGCTCAGTGGTAGAGCAGTTGCCTTTTAAGCAATTGGTCGGCCGTTCGATCCGGCCCGGGCTCACCGATGAAAATTTTGGGAATTGATCCGGGAACGGCAACAACCGGTTACGGTGTTATCACTTGTGAAAAAGGAAAATTTTGCGTCATCGAGTCGGGTTGGATTTCTACTTCCAAAGACGACGGTAAAGGCAAGAGGCTGATTTCCACTTTTGAACAAACCCGCTCGGTTATTCAAAAACACCGTCCGGATATTGTTTCCATTGAAAGGCTTTTTTTCTTTATTAATGCCAAAACAGCGATGACAGTTGCCGAATCGGGAGGTGTTATCAGGTTGGCTGCCGCTTTGGAAAATGTTCCTTTTATTGAATTTGCACCCAAATCCATAAAGCTGGAAATTACGGGCTACGGTCGGGCAGACAAAACCATGGTTAAGTCGGCAGTCAGGAAAATTTTGAACGTCCGTTCTCCCAAAAAAAAGAAGACTCATTTCGATGATGTTTCCGATGCTTTGGCGGTTGCTCTTTGCTACGCGAGGAAGTGCCTGCTTTCTTCAGACCAAAACAGCATCATGTATAATAAAGTAACTAACGGAGAGACTTCTTTAAAAAAAATAAAAAAAGGAAAAAAAGAAAAAAACAAAAAAAGTCCAATTAAAGGAGGTGATAAAATTGGCAGATCAAAAAGTCGGTAAAATTATTCATTTCTACGACAAAATCGGCGTGGCCGTTGTTGAAGTTTCCGATACTTTGGCCGTCGGAGACACCGTCAAAATATCCGGTCACGGAAATGAATTTACCCAAAGCGTCAGTTCTATGCAGGTTGAACACGAGCAAATAGAGGAAGCCAAAAAAGGCCAGACCGTCGGAATGAAATTGGATCAGGCCGCGTCAGAAGGCGACGAAATCTATAAAGTTACTTCGTAAGGGCGTATGAAATTTGAATCGGCGGAAGATATCCAAAAAAGGATGAGGTTTATTGTGGAAAAAACGGGTTTGGGATATATTAACCCGCGAAAAATTATATGTTATCGCAGTTTTGAGACTTCAACTAGAGCCAGAGCCAGGATTTGGGCCTTTCCAAAAATCTGGCAGGATGCTTTAAAAGTTGAGCCCCATTATATTATTGAGGTTATTTCGGAGAAGTTTGACCGGCTTAATCAATCCGAAAAGGATAGAACTTTAATTCACGAATTGCTTCACATCCCCAAAAACTTTTCCGGAGCCTTATTGCCTCACCGCACAAAAGGAAGAGCCATTAACTCACGGGTGATTGATTATTTGTACGCCAGACTTGAACGATGATTAAAATTTACGTAGGAGAAAACATTGTTCTTTCCCGAAAAGCTTTTTTGGACGAGATTGAAAGCCTAAAAAATAAAAAAGTTGAATTAATTTCCTTTGAGGGGAAAAGATTAACTCTTTCCGAATTAATTTTAGCAACCGAATCCAAATCGTTATTTAAACAGGATAAAGCGATTGTCATTGAAAACTTATTTTCTTCTTTAAAATCAAAAGAAAAAGATAAAATAATAAAGTATCTTGCTTCAACAAATAATGATTTTCCGGACGTTTTAATATGGGAACCCAAGGAAATCGCCAAATCAGTCTCTTTGAATAAAAACTGGCAAATAAAATTGTATAAATTTTCTTCCTTTCTTTTTAATTTTTTGGACCAACTGAAACCCGGATCAACCGCTAAAAATATAACAAACTTTCACCAATGCTTAAAAAGCGAACCGGCGGAAATGGTTTTCTCTATGATCATCAGGCAATTTAGGCTTTTAATTCTGGCTAAAGACAATGATCGTTATTTAAACAAGATGGCTCCCTGGCAAAAAAGCAAATTGCTGTCACAAGCAAAATTGTTTCCTCTCCACGATTTAAAACAAAATTACCGACGCCTTTTAGAAATTGATTTTCGGCAAAAAACCTCAGGAACTCCTTTTGACTTATCTTCCGAGCTTGACCTTTTTCTTTCCGATCTTTAAGATATTTTTATGGACTCTCTTTTTGGCACCAGCGGAATACGCGCGGAAGCTTCTTTTTTCACCGAACAATTTTGTTTTGATATGGGCCGAACATTTGCTCTTTTTCTCAAGGCTCACCAGACAGACGGTAAGGTTGCTGTTGGCCGTGATCCCCGGTTGTCCGGGCAAAACATTTTAAATTTTTACTCTTCAGGATTAATTTACGAAAGGAAGGAAGTTCATTCAATGGGGATAGTTCCAATTCCCGCTTTAAATTACTTTTTGAAAAAAGATCCTTCATTCGGCGCGGCGACGATGGTTACCGGCAGTCATGTCAAGGAGACAATGAACGGTTTAAAGTTTTTTTTCTTGGGGGAGGAAATCAGCAAGGAAGAAGAAAAGGAAATTATGGCTATTTACGAGAAAATTAAAAACCAGGTTTCGTTTAAGGATGGTACGGAAAAAATTTTATCTTCCGATTCGGCGATCGGTTTTTATGAAAATCTTCTTTGGGAAATAGCGGACAAACCCTATCCTTCCTGGAAAGTTGTTGTTGATCCCGGAAACGGCGCCTGGACCGGATTTGCCGTCAAACTTCTTTCCCGATTCGGCCTTACTACCGTTGGCTTGAATAATTCTTTAGATCTTTCCTTTATCTCCCGCGATACCGAGCAGGACGGGGTTTTTAAAGATTTACAAATGGCTGTTGTTGAACAAAAAGCCGATTTGGGAATTGCTTTTGACGCTGACGGAGACCGGGTTGTTTTCATTGATGAAAAAGGTAATTTTATTCCCGGAGATTATTCCTGTTCCTTAATTGCCGGTAACTCATCTTCCTCTACCATCGTCACACCGGTAGGCAGCTCCCAAGTGGTGGATTCGCTCGGTAAAAAGGTTATTCGCTGCCAAGTCGGCTCGCCTTTTGTTATCAAGGCGATGAAGGAAAACAATTCGTTATTTGGATTTGAAGCCAATGGAGGCGGTATTTCTGGTGAAATAATGTTTACCCGGGACGGAGGGACAACCATGGTAAAAATGTTAAACACCCTAAAAAAACACGGCGGGCCTCTTTCTTCTTTGGTGGCGATCTTACCCCGCTATTTTCAATTTAGAACCAAGGTTGATTGTCCAAGGGAATCAAACCAGAAAGTTTTGACTTTGGCGGAAAAAGAATTTTCCGGAAAAAGAATTGAGAAAATTGACGGTTTGAAAATTTGGGTAAACGAATCGTCTTGGATCTTGTTCAGACCATCAAATAATGCTCCCGAATTCAGGATTTTCAGTGAAGCCAAAACCAAAACCGAAGCGGAGAACTTGGGACAAAAAGGAGTAGATTTTGTTAAAATGGTTATAAAATAATTTTTGATTAAAACCCAACCTTTTCTTTAAGAATGAATAAATATTTAACCAAAGAAACAAAACCTTGGGGTTACGAATTAATTTTAGCTCCCGAAGGCGCCAACATTATGGCTAAAATTCTTCATGTTAACCAGGGACAAAGATGCTCTTTGCAATATCACGAACAAAAAGAAGAAGTTTTGGTATTAACAAACGGCCGGGCAAAAATCATTAACGGCACAGACCGGAATAATCTATCAGAAGAGGAAATGGAAAAAGATAAGGGTTATTTAATAACTCCCGGGCTAATTCATCGTTTTCAGGCAATTACCGATTGCGATATTTTTGAATCTTCTACTCCGGAAAAAGGAACTACCTTCCGCTTAGAAGACGATTATCGAAGAACGGACGAAACCGAAGAAATAGGTAAAAAAGAAAGAGCAGAAAATCTGTCTTCAAAAAATGAATAATAAAACAAATCCGAATATTGTTTGGTTTAAAGATATCGGTAAAAACGATTTGGCTCTGGTTGGCGGCAAAGGAGCCAATCTGGGCGAGATGGTTAAAATCGGCTTGCCGGTTCCCAACGGCTTTATCGTGACCGCCTCGGCCTATTTTGATTTTATTGAAAACTGTGGGGTTAAACCGGCCTTAAAAGAGCTTTTAAAGCAAATAGACAGGGATAAACCGCAATCATATCTTGAAGTTTCCGAAAAAATTAAAAAAATTATTAACGGCTGCGATTTCCCCCACGAGCTTTCAAATGATATTCTTAAAGCTTACGCGAGTTTAAGCGGCGTTTTCGGAGAAGCGCTGGTGGCAGTCCGGTCTTCGGCCACGGCGGAAGACTTACCGGAAGCTTCATTTGCCGGCCAGCAAAGAACTTTTTTAAATATCAAAGGAGAGGTTGATTTGGTTGAGGCGGTCAGAGAATGTTTTGCTTCTTTATTTGAAGCCAGGGCGATTTTTTACCGCGAGCAAAACCGCTTTGATCATTTTAGCGTCGGCGTGGCGGTTCCGGTTCAAAAGATGGTTCAATCTCAGACTTCGGGAGTAATGTTTACCTGTGATCCGGTTACCTCCCAGAAAAACAGGATTATTATTGAAGCTATTTTCGGCTTGGGCGAGTTTATTGTTCAGGGAACCGTTACTCCCGATTACTATGCTTTGGATTCCGACACACTAAAAATATTGGATAAAATTTTGGTTCCCCAAAAAATTCAATACGTCAAATCCGGAAATACCAATAAAACCGTTGGCGTTCCTTCAAAATGGCAAACAAAACAAAAATTATCCGATCACCAGATTACGGAATTGGCCAAATACGGGAAAAAAATTCAAAAGCATTATTTCTTTCCCCAGGATATTGAGTGGGCAATTGAAAAAGAAAAGATTTATATTTTGCAAACCAGACCGGTAACCACCATAAAGGAATTAAAAGAAACGCAATTTGAAAAAACCATTAAAGAAGAAGTTAAAGAAAAAGTGGCTATTCTGGAGGGCCAGGCGGCCAGCCCGGGAATTGTTACCGGCTCGGTAAATATTATCAATTCGGTCAGGGAAATAAATAAAATCAAAAAAGGCGATATTTTGGTTACCGATATGACGACGCCGGATTTTGTTCCGGCAATGAAAAAAGCGGTTGCTGTTGTGACCAATAAAGGAGGCCAGACCTCTCACGCGGCGATTGTCTCGCGCGAACTAGGCATTCCTTGTGTTGTCGGAACCGGATCGGCAACTAAAACCTTAAGCAGGTATCGCTTTGTTACCGTTGACGGATCGTCGGGAAAAATTTACAAAAGCGATTTTTCCTGGGCTAAAAAAACAATAAAAGAAGCGGAAAACAAAGAGTTGCTTTCTAACAATAAATCAAGCCGTAGCTCCGCCTCTGCCCAAATCAGAACCGCAACGAAAATTTATGTCAATTTGGGCGATCCTTCCCTGGCGGAAGAAGTTGCCCAAAAGAATGTTGACGGCATCGGATTGCTTAGGGCAGAATTCATGATGGCCAATATCGGAACTCACCCCAAAAAGATGATTAAAGACGGCAAAAAAAAGGAGTATATCAGCCAATTGGCCGAAAACATTTCCTTTTTTTGTGCCGCATTTTATCCGCGGCCGGTTGTTTACCGGACAACTGATTTCAAGTCTAATGAATACCGGAACCTAAAAGGTGGTGTTGATTTTGAGCCGGTTGAACCTAATCCGATGCTTGGATTCAGGGGTGCCAGCCGTTATATCGTCAATTCCGAAGTCTTCGAGATGGAGTTAGAAGCAATTAAAATGGTCAGAAATAAGCTGGGATTAAAAAATCTTTGGTTGATGTTACCTTTTGTCAGAACTCCGGAAGAACTGGCTGAAGTTAAAAAGATTATTGTCTCGGCAGGTTTGTTGCGTTCGCCCTCTTTCAAAATTTGGCTGATGGTGGAAATTCCTTCAAATGTCATCAGGTTGGAAGATTTCCTGAAGATTGGGATAGACGGAATTTCCATCGGTTCCAATGATTTGACCATGCTTTTATTGGGAACAGACCGCGACAACAGCGAAGTCGCCAATGTCTTTAACGAGATGGACAAAACCGTTCTTTGGGCCTTGGAAAGAGTCATTAAAACCTGCCAAAAAGAAAAAGTGACTTCATCTATCTGTGGCCAGGCGCCGAGCGAATACCCCGATTTGGTTGAATTGCTGGTTCGGTGGGGAATAACCAGTATTTCGGTCAATCCGGATATTGTGGACGGCGTCAGGGAAAACGTTTACCAAGTAGAAAACAAACTTCTTTCGGAAAAAAAAGGTTAATACTTTCGGATTAAACCGACCAGCTTTCCTTGGATACGGACATTGGTAGTATAAATAGGCGACATATTGGAATTGGCCGGTTGAAGTTTTACACGGGTTGCCTCTTTAAAATATCTTTTCAAGGTTGCCAGGCCGTTTTCCAGAAGAGCAACCACAATTTCGCCGTTACGGGCTTCTTCCTGTTCTTCAATAACGACAAAATCGCCCTCAAGAATTCCGTCTTCAATCATGGAATCTCCCTTGACCCGTAAAACATAGGAGCGTTTTTTCCCGGAAACAATTTCCGACGGGACATCCAAAAAAGCGTTAGGGTCAGTATAAGGCTCAATCGGTTTTCCGGCGGCAATAAAGCCCAAAACCGGAACACTGATAAAACCCTCGGTCAAATATTTTTTCGGCTCGTCCGTTAATTTAATCCCCCGGATATTTCCTTTGTATCTTTTCAAAAAACCTTTTTTTTCTAAAACTGCCAAATGTTCATGAACCGTGGCCAAAGAAGAAACACCCAAAGAATCGGCAATCTGTTTTAAGGTTGGCGAAACGGAGTATTTTTGGATATACTGACTGATATAATCCAAAATTTGTTTTTGCCTTTTATAAATAGTGACTGTCATTAAAAAAATCTTACCCGAAGAAAACCCTAACTGTCAAGGGGTAATTTACCGTTTTTTTTTGAACTTTACTTTTTTGGTTTTTTTTCTTTTCGAATTTCTTTTTCCTTTTAAGGTTTTTGCTGAAGAGAATTTTAAAACCTATCAAAAAACTAAATACAAACTTTTGCCCGCAGGGAACGCAAGGGTTTCCCAGGAAATTTCTTTAGTCAATTTGAAGCCTGATATTTATGTTTCCGAATATTCAATTTCTTATTCCGGCGGTCAAATTATTAATGTCAACGCCTGGGACAAAATCGGCGAGCTAAAATATAGCCTTGACAACCAAAACAGCGTTTCAACCGTTAAATTAACTTTTAACGAAAAAGTAGTCGGCATCAATCAGACTTTGTCTTTTATCGTCAATTACGAAATTCCCCAATTTTCCGAGAAAGAAGGAAACGTCTGGCGAATTTATTTACCGAAAATTGACGCCAGCAATATTCCCGAAGAATACAATTTGGAAGTTAATGTTCCAACCTCATTTGGTCCTCTGGCTTTTTCTTCTCCTTATCCGGAAAAAACAGAAGATTTAATCTATTCCAAGAATTATTATTTTGGTAAAAGAGAATTGCTTAAAAACGGCGCTTTAATGGAGTTTGGTGTTTCCCAAACATATGAATTTGAATTAACTTATCAATTGGCGAATAATGATGATTTTTCTGTTCTTAAAGAAATTGCTCTTCCTCCGGATACCAATTACCAATCAGTCAGCTATCTTTCTGTCGATCCCCGTCCCAACAATGTCAGACGCGACCAAGACGGCAATTGGTTGGCCGAATACCAGGTTCCCTTTCATTCGGTTGTAAATATTGTGGCCAAGGGTCAGGTAAAAATATTTCCATATCCAATTAATATTTTGCCCAAATTTGATTTCAACACCCAAGATTATTTAGTTGAATTGCCCTATTGGGAAATTTCCAATCAAAAATTAAAACAAGCTGCTTCCATCCTTAAATCAAGCAGGGAAGTTTATCAATTTGTTATTGATAAACTTGAATATAATTTCGATGGCATTCAGGAAAACAGAAAAAGAAAGGGGGCACTATCGGCCCTGGAAACGCCTCAAGACAGTCTCTGTTCGGAGTTTACGGATTTGTTTGTTGCTCTTTCCAGAATTAAGGGAATTCCCGCCCGAGAGATTGAGGGTTATGCCTTTACCGACAATCCGAAATTAAGACCGCTTAGCCAAGTTCAGGACATTTTGCATTCTTGGCCTGAATATTTTGATTCTGAAAATAATTCCTGGAAAATGATTGATCCGACTTGGGGAAAAACTTCAGGAGGTTTTGATTATTTCCAAAATTTTGACATGGCCCATTTTGCTTTCGCCGTTCACGGTCTTTCCAGCCAATATCCGTACCCGGCCGGTTCATATCATTTGCCCAACAATAAAAATAAAAACATTTTTGTTAAATTAAGCGGCGAAGCAAGCGGAGACCAAACTTTTGGGGCAAAAGAGAGCCGAATACAGGCTTCTTTGGAAATTAGTCCTTTCCAGATTTTATCCAAAAAAACCGACGGTTATTTGGTTTTAACAAATAACGGTCCCGCTGCCGCTTACAATCTTAATTTGGCTATAAACCAAAAAGAAAAAGAAGAAAATTTTGAGCTTTCAATTGTTCTGGACAAAAACAATCTTACCTATCTTCTCCCGTTCGCGACGGAAAAAATTAAATTTACCGCTACCAATCAAAGACCTTTCTTTAAGGAAATTAATAATAATTTTCTTGTCTATGTGAACAACGATCCCCATGAAGTTAATTTCAGGGTAAAATTCTTAAACGAAAAAACGATTTTGATCATTGGTTTATTTTTAATTATCGTTTCCGTAATCATTGTCTTCTTTTTGCTTTATTTGCTGAGAAAGTTGTTGAGGAAGAGAAATAAAAACGATTTTTATGATAATATTTAATTATGAAAAGAATAATCAGAAATATTCTGGTAAATTGTTTTTGCTTTTGGCTCATTTCTTTAATCATTCCCGCCATTGATTATTCCCGTAATTTTGTGGTTTTATTCTATGCTTCGTTGACTTTGTCTTTGGTCAATTTTTTGGTTAAACCTCTTTTAAACATTCTTTTTTTACCCTTAAATTTAATTACTCTGGGAACTTTTAGGTGGGTAACAAACATCATTGTTTTATATCTGGTAACCGTTCTTATTCCCGAGTTTTCTATTACTCCGTTTCATTTTGCCGGATACTCTTCCGCCGGCTTTATTTTGCCGCCTCTTTATTTCAATCTCTTTTTTACTTATCTGCTGATTGCTTTTCTTTTTTCCATGATTTCTGATATCATATACTCACTTTTCAAATAGTTTGAGGCTGATAGCGATGAAGAATTTAATGACGGTGGTTCAAATTATTTTGTCCTTACTTTTGATTGTTCTGGTCATATTGCAACCGAAAGGAACAGGATTGGGCAAGTCTTTCGGCGGCCAAAGCAATTTTTTAAAAAGAAGGGGAATTGACCAGGCTTTTTTCAGATTGACCATTATCATTGCCGTTCTTTTTTTGATCTCCTCTTTGGCCCAGACCCTGTTTTTTTAGCCTTAAATGCAATTTTTTAAAAAAATAAGGTTCTTTTTCCGGCTTAGCTCCGCCTTTCTTAAAAAAAGGTTTTTGGTCATTTTTGCGGGAATTCTAATCGGAATTTCGTTTTATTTTTTTCTTTCTAATATTTTTCAAAAATACAATTTGTTTCGCAAAACGGAAAAGATCGGTTTGGTTGGAAAATATTCGCTTGAAGATATCCCCGAAGAAATTTTGCAATACATCAGCTTTGGTTTGACGGAAATTACTCCCGAAGGAGAAGTTGTTCCCAAGCTTTGTGATCGTTGGGAAATTTCCTCGGACGAAAAAATTTATTCATTCTATTTTGGCAAGAAGAAATTTTTCTGGCATGACGGAACGGAATTTAACGCCAACGATATCAACTACAACTTCAAGGACGCCAAAGTTATGCCTATAGATTCCTACCTTTTAAAAATTGTTTTAAATGAACCTTTTTCTCCTCTTCTCTCGGTTTTATCGCAACCAATTTTTAAGAAAGGCCTTATCGGATTAGGCGATTACCGGATCGACAAAGTCGAAACTTCCGGAAAAACCTTAAAATCTATCCTTCTTAAGCCTAAAACCAGAAGCAGCTCCCTACTAAATCTTCATTTTAAGTTTTATACAAACGAATCCTATCTGAAAACCGCTTTTGCCTTAGGCGAGATAGATATCATTAAAGAAATTGAAAATCCTCAGTATTTTGCCGGGATAAATAACCTTAAAATTGATAAAATTCCTAAAACCGACCGTTATCTGGCGTTATTTTTTAATACCGCCAAGGATCCCTCTTCTGATAAAAATTTTCGCCAGGCGGTTGCCTATGCTCTTTCAAAATTTCCTGATCAAAAAAGAGCGATTTCGCCGATTTCTCCTTCGTCAATTTATTTTAACCCGGGTGTAAAAAAATACGAAAAAGACTTGGCAAAAGCTAAATTATTGTTGGAGAAGATTAAAATTGAAAAAGATCGGATTTTTTCTATTTATTCCTTCCCTTTGCTTGAAGAACAGGCAAAAACCATTCAGGAAGAATTAAATAAAATTGGCTTAAAAACTGAGATTAAATTTTCTTCTTTGCCACAAGATGAATATGATTTTTTTCTGGCCATTGAAAAAATTCCTTTAGATCCGGACCAATATTCTTATTGGCATACCGGACAAGCACGCAATATTACCCATTTTTCCAACCCGAGAATTGATAAATTACTTGAAGACGGAAGAAAAACCCTAATCACAGACGAGAGAAAGAAAATTTATTTTGATTTTCAAAGATTTTTGACCGAAGAAACACCGGCCGTCTTTCTTTACTATCCCATCTATTCTTCAATAGAAAGAAAATAATTGGAGCGGAAGACGGGAATTGAACCCGCCGCCTTCTCCTTGGCAAGGAGACGTTCTACCGATGAACTACTTCCGCATCTCGCTATCGCTCGATGTAAACTTTTTAATCAACGCCAGCTTTTTCTTTTGACTCATATCTTTTATCACTTTCTCTCTTTGGGCAGCATCGTACCTTGATAAAAAATTTTCAAAATATACCAACTTTACAGGCAAATGAGACTTTGTAAAAAGAGATCCCTTTCCTAAACAGTGTTCTGTTGTTCTCTTTTTTAAATTATTTGTTATTCCTGTGTAATACTTTCCGTTATTACACTTAATAACATAAACAAAGTTCATTTTAAGATGGCTTGCATCGAACAAATAGGTGAGATGTGCCGGGACCCAGAGTTGCACTGAGATCTCATGTTTTTCAGACACGCGCCGTGACTACCTTGGCTATCCCGGCCTAAAACAAATTGTAGCATTGCCCACAAAACGATTCAAGAGTGATTTAGCCCTTGATTTACCTTCGTTTTTGGAGATATATTATCCTTTATGGATTCAACAAACGCCAATGATTATTTAAATTTGGAAAATCAAATCAAAACCTTGATTGACCAGATTGATACCCTAAAGGAAGAAATTAAAAATCAAAAGCAAATGTATGACGATAGCTTCCAAAACGACACGACGTTTAAAGAACATGACGATAAAGTCAAGGAAGCTTCTAAAATCCGCCAGGCTACTAAAGCTCAAATTTTAAAACAGGGGAATGTTGCGGAAATCTCAGAGAAGATCATTGACAGTAGAGCCGATCTTAAGGGAATGCAAAATACTCTTTCCGAGCTTTTGATTCAATACCAAAAAGAATCCGGCGCTACACAAATTGAAAGCAATAAAGGAGAAATTTTAAGGTTGGTCAACTCGGTTAAATTGGTTAAAGAATCTTCTGGCCCACAGGAATAATTCCCCTTTTTAATCGCAACTTGTGAGCCCGGAGGGGATTGAACCCCCGGCCTTTCGGATGTAAGCCGAACGCTCTACCACTGAGCTACGAGCTCAATAAAAACAGGTGCGGACGAGAGGAATCGAACCTCCAAGGTTTTTAGGCCACAGGCTCCTCATGCCTGCGCGTCTACCAATTTCGCCACGTCCGCAAATAGATGACTTTTAATTTCAACCCTTTTTGACCAAAGAGTGCCGAAGGTGGGATTTGAACCCACAATCCTTTCGGAACACGGCCCTGAACCGTGCGCGTCTACCAATTTCGCCACTTCGGCAAAATTTCAAAGAACAAGAGCTTGTGCTAAATTATACCAAAGAACAGCCAGCTTTAAAACAAATGAAGTTGTTGGTATAATTATTTTAAGTGCGGGGTGGTGTAGCGGTAGCACGTCTGCCTTTGGAGCAGAAAATCCTAGGTTCGAATCCTAGCCCCGCAGCCAGGTAGGACGAGAGGGTCGCAAAGACCGCTTTTGGGTTGAATTATCGGGCAGTTTTGCAGGTTCGAAAATCTTAGCTCCATTTTTTGCTAAATTCGCCAGTTTCGAACCGTTTTTACTACTTCATTAAGGTAAATTCCAAGGCTACCGCCAAATAATTTACTAGATATTATTTATCTCGTTAAAAGGAGTGCTTGGATTATCACAAACCCTTAGATGATGTCTAGAGCAATCCTTCTCGCTATTCACCTCAACTACAACTAGCGAACTCTCCCTCAAGCTAAAGGAAATCTTAAAAGAATGAGTCCTCTGGAAATTTTTAATTATTAGATTCCTTTCGGAATAAAAAACTGGAAATCTCCCAGATAGTTCACCAGAATCCAGAAATGTTGCGACAGAACCTTCCAACCTACTTCTTACTATCTTTCTAGCTTCTGCCATCTCTTTTTCATAAGTCTCATCAACTTGTGACAGATAATCTCTACCAACTTCAGTAAGCGTCCCCAAAGTATCTTGTCCACTCAAGACTATTGGGGAGTTAAGAAGTAAGACTCTTCTATAGAAAGAGGGCGCATCTGTCCTTTTAATATCATCCTCAACATCCTGAATGTTGTCCACTCTAATACCTACAGGTCTGAGGGTAAAGGGTGAAAGATTGTCTTTCGATTTCGCTATAATTTCAAACACGCCTTGCGGATCCTGAGCAACACATCTTATATCCAGATCGCTCATGCCATAAATTCGAAATGTGCTTCCCAAGAAGTGTAAATCCTTCCAGTATTGTATCTCTTGAATCTTAGGCTCGACACCAGCCGTGCCCTTAGCTGTAGACCCATAGATAAAAAATGGTTCTTGGAATAGTTCTCCTCCAATCTCCCTAAAAACCATTATCCCGTAGGCAATATTTCTCACTGAATCATCCGACAAATGCAAACCTTCTTTTCTTAAAATCTCTCTTATGTTATCCACTGAAACATGCCCTTGGATTAAAGTTTCTGTTAGTCTTTTGTTGTATTCTGGCGTCATATTCGCTCCTTTCCAGATTTTACTCTTTCAACTGACTGCCAAAACTTTTCTGCTCCTATCATTCCTTCAAGTCTTGCTAGGAACCAATAATCTGGATCTTCTTCACCTAGTCTTTTTTTTACATCTACTCCCTCACTTAATTTGGCAGTCAAAAATCGATTAATTTCGTTTCTCCACTTCTCATAGAAAATTCTCATATTCCCCTCGGTCGATGCTTTTCTGTCAAGATCACTAACCTCAACGCTTACATGCTTAAAATGATGTACATAGGCTTCGGAGGTAAGCGCAATTTTATAACCTTCTATTGAGATCCTCCAAGAGAGATCCACATCTTCGCATCCGTATCTAAAAAACCTAGGGTCTGCTAGACCACCTATTCTATCGATTATTTCTCTATTAACAAGGACACAGCATGTGCTAATAAAAGATGGCGGTCCTTCAATTTCTCTTAAACCAAAATTGTTTATCCTTTTTGCCTCTTCGACAAAATCCTCATAAGTATAAGGAGAGCAAAACTGTTCTAACCAAACTTCTGGGTCTGGAAGTTTATATCCTCTGGTTTCTCTCAGCACTAAACCCGTATCTCTTTGTCCATCGGGATGCAAACAAAAACTGGCTGGTCTTAGTGTCCCAAGAATGCCAATCTCTCTGTCTTGCCTCATAATTCTCACCATGGGCTCAAGCCACCCTGGAGAAACCACAATATCGTTATTCATAACACAGGTTAGATGACTATCTCCCACCTCGTAACCTCGTGTTATAGCTCCTCCATATCCCAAGTTCTCTCGATTTTGAATAAGGAGAACATCATCTTGTCTCTCCAAATAGTCAATGGTTCCATCAATAGAACCATTATCAACTACTATAAGATTATACGGATAGTCGGTGTGACTCCTAATACTATCGAGGCAATATCTGGTATAATCGCAGGCATTCCAGGTCACGATTATAATATCTATGGGTTCCCTAATCATTTTAAAACATTATAAAATAAATTGTTATCTTTTCATTACCCGCCAAGTGGAGCAGGAGAGGGTAGCTTTTCTTAAATTCAGTTTCCATGACGGACACACTGGATACATACCAGGCTCGCAACGTGGATCACACTTGGTAATATCTCCCGTAAAAAAGTATGAATAACCAGGGCAACCTCCTTTACAAAGAGCAATTAATTTGCAGTTACCACAACTAGGATCATTTATTCGATTATCGTAGAAACTCCACACTGGTGAATTGCTCCAAATTTCTTCGAAGGGTTCCTTTTTGATATTTCCCAGAAATTTATCAGTGGTAATAAACATTGAACACGGATAAACTCTACCGTCAGGCAAGACTACTGCATGGTTCCTCGTATACAATCTACATTCAGCGCCGTTAAAGGTAAAAGATTCATCTCCTCTTAAGTGATGTAGCTCACACACCACATCGGTTGATAAATCTCTAGCTTTATATGTTTCATAGAGTTTCTCCACTAATTTCTCCCACTCAATAACCGAAACAACATCTTCCTGGGTAGCTCGACCTAAGGGCGTAATACTAAAGAGAAAATGAGCATTTACCTCTCTATTCGAAACAAATTCAACAAGTTTTGGAATATCTTGATAATTCTTTCTCTGTACAGCGGTTATTACAACAACTCGAATCCCAACTTCTAACAAACGGTCAATCGAGCTGGTTGTTTTCTGAAACGAACCAGGTTTTCTTATTAGATCGTGAGAGGCCTCAAGACCGTCTAGGCTGGTGAGAACCTCATCTGTCGTTTCCATTATCAAGGGCAGCATCTTTGGTGTAAAAGCCCACATATTCGTTTGAAGCCTTACGAAGTATCCTTTACTATCTGCAATTCTTAAAACTTTTTCAAGATCCCTCCTGACAGTAGGCTCACCTCCAGATATATGAACCTCCTCTGCCCCAAGTTTCCTGCCGTCTTCCAACACACTTTCTATCTCTCCAAGTGAGAGATTATCATCTTTTTCTGGTCCTGCAGCGAATAAACAATGCGAGCAACCTATATTACACCTATTAGTTATATTGAGATCTATTTCTTCCAATCTTTCTATTGTTGACATTTTTAGTTCATAAAAAATCCGAAAACTGTTTGCATCTCTTCCTTACTTAGTCCTCCATGGGTGGCTTTTTTCTTTTTGGGCTTTAATCTAACAGTGTAGTGAGGCTTAGCTAAAAAAATTAGATTACCAATTCTATCCTCAACCTCGCATCTTCCTCCAATAAGACGAACATAATTATTTTTCGACATCTCTTCCACAAAGCTTCCTGCCTCCTCATTAAACAACCTTCTTGTTAAATTCGGATTTTGGGAATAGAACATCATTACTCTTCCGTCCAGGGCAAATTGCGACTTAGATATTTGGTTAATTTTCTCGACACTCTTCTGATCAATCACAATAGTTTTCCTAAGACTTGTGTGACCATGGTCGCCCATAATTACAAATAATGTTTTTCTAGGAAATTTTTTCATTAAGTGTTCAACTCTTCTAAAAAAGAACTTAAGGTAATTAAATGTTTCTTTATTAAACTTTCCATACTCCCCGCTCACGCCATCAAGAAACCAAAAATAGGCTGAAAGAATGTAAAAATCACGAGGTGCAAACTCTAATATTTTCTTGAAAACTCTTTTTTCCACATCATATGCCTGTTCAATCAAAATTTGAGCAGAACTTTTACTGGACACAAAAATTGGATTCGGATAAAGATATCTTGAAAAATTATCATCATTGACATCATAAAGAATCGAGACTACTTTTTTCCCTTGCTTGTTGAAATTTTGCAGCAAAGATTCACAAGTAATTAGATTTCTGGAAAATTTCTCGGATTTACTTAGGTTACCCATCCAATCGACCACCCCGTCTTTCATAAAAGTGCCTGCAACAACACCGTGTTTCGAAGGACTAGCTCCTGTAATGAAGCTTGCGAATGCAGTATGAGTATAGGTCGGAAAAACTGAAGATATTTTTATTGAATCTTCTAAAAAACCATACCCTTTTTTTATTCTGGCAAATAAATCGTAAGCTAAAGCATCGACCTCTAAAATAACTATTCTTTTTGCTTCCCTCAATTTTTCAATAAATTTAACTCTGGTTTCTTTCTCTAGGGTGTATCTTTCAACCCTATCAGAAGTTTTAATGGAGTTGTATTCTGCAATTGTGGGCAAGATATTACATATACTTCCGCCCTTATATAAAGGCATAGTAATTGATCTTTTCTTCATATACCGTAAAGTATATCAAACTAGACCTGAAATTAGCTAGCCTCAGAGTCATTGACAAAAATAAAAATCTAGATTCTTTCACACAAAGCAATTGTATAAGTGGACAGGTAACTTGTAAGAGGAAAAGTTTCCAAAAACTGATCTAAATGAGCCGATGATTTTGAAAACTTGTGACTTATTATAGTTATTTTTCGACCACCTGGCAGATGAAGATTCGTAGGCACTATAACTCCTAGACGAGCGATATCCTGTAGAGCAAAACCGCTTTCTTCAATAAGCCTTCTAAACCCTAACTCTGTATATGCTCGAAAGATACCTTCACTCATAGGATGAAAGTCCCTTTCGAACAATTTACTTAATGTATCCCACTCTTTTTTACTAATCGTTTAAGTGAATTTTCATTGTCGACATCAACAATCAATAAGCCGTGAGGTCTCAACACTCTCCTAAACTCCCCCAAAGCTATTCTTGGATTTGGATAATGAACAAGGGCTTCTAAGCAGAGCACGCTGTCAAAGACACTAGAATCAAAGGGAAGCTTGTCAACATCAGCCCGAACCAAATCTACTCTATCAAGTTCTAGATCTTTTACATGTTCTAGCATTTCTCTAGAAATATCTACTCCTGTAACATAATATGTGTGGTGTAACCTTTTTATTGCTCTGCCTTTACCACATGAGGCGTCAAGTACCTTTTTGACTCTGCCCCTATCTAACCACTCCAAAACCAGATCTAACTGCCTTGCGTAGATATGTGACATATCAGAAGTCTCAGGATTCTACCAATCAGCTACAGTCCCCTCTCGCTTGAAATAATCTTTTACCTCAACTTCTTTTAGCATTATTTGGAGTCCAAAATATAGTCGGGAAGGTATCTAAAATGACTCTTCTCGCTATGGAACTTATGACCACAAACACATTTTCTTCTTTTTAGTGGAGGAATGTGTTTTATAGTGTTGAAGACAACCTGAGTAGTCTTAATTCTACCTTCAGGGATAGCATTCTGGGTTTTCTTTCGTGCTTTTTCGTCTCCACTCAAAAATTCTCCCCTTGTTTTTGGGTCGTCAATTGTCACTGCTACTGCGGCGTAGCAACAACCAGATTCTCTAGCTAGCGTCGCTTCAGGATCAAGAGTTTGCCCAACTATATCCCAACCCATATTTTCATAATGATCAAGCTCTGCCTTTGTTTCAATCCTTGGATAGCCATGAAAGCAAACATAAATACCAGAAGAGTTAACTTCGAAATCGCACTCCTTAGCTCCTTTAATCAACGCACTTCTAAGTTCATCGCAAAACGGTTTATACATATCTACATTCTTGAAACCCGTCTTTTTATAAAGACTCTGCCGATAACCCCCAATTCCTACTAAGTCGCTAATTATAAAAACACTTCCAATATCGTATTTTTTTTGGATACCCCCAGTTACAAAGGTCCCAATGATTGTTTTTATACCAGCAGTGTTGAATGCTGCTTGTGTTTTCTCAAAATTAATATCTTCAGAAAGACTTCTGGTTTTATCAAATCTTCCATAAATTACTAAAATCGTGCGTCCATCTACCTCTCCATAAAAAGCCCGATCCATTAAACCATACTCTGTTGGAATCATCACCCTTCTGAAATTATGCTTAAGAAGTTTTGCATCAAATCTTCCCACAATTCCTATCTCTATTGGAAGTTTAATGTTTGCGTCACTTAAGACAGGGGTAGTTTCTTTATTTTTATCCATACTCATCATCGCAAAATTGATATATTTTGAATTAATTTGGATTATATCTTATAATATGCCAATTATCAAGAAAGGGCCAAGATGTCGCCTGAAATTAAACAAATAGATCCCAGGGAACATTATACACGAGAGGTTGGACCTATCGAACACGACGAGCTTGAAGAATGTCAAACTGACATTAGAAATGTCGGTTGGACCTTAGGAAATGCATGCCCTTATGAGTGCCCACAATGTTATTCCTTGTCAGCTAGAGAAAGAGGCGCAAACCTTACTCCTCAAATTATTGATCGAATAATAGATCAATTGTCTAGAGTAGGCGTAACAACTGTTAACCTTGGGGGGAACGAGCCTTTCTTTACAAACGGGCTGGATCGTAGAAACACTCTTCTGCCCTATATTATCAATGGGTTGGTTGCTCATAATATTTTGGTCGGCTTGACCACATCTGGCATAAGCGTTGTTTATCTTGAAGAAGACTATCCCCAACAATTTAATCTCTTGAATGACATTGACGTTAGTTTGGACTCTCCTTCCCCCGAAGAACATAACAGAAATAGGGGCGCTGCTTTATATTCTCAAGCAATAAAAGCTCTCTCTTTGGCAAGAGAACACGAAATTGATAGGACAATCGTAATGTGCGCCATGAACTGGAATTTTACCCCAGATAGAATTAAAGCTCTTGTTGATACCGCCAGAAAATTTGATGCCAATGTGCGTATAAATACAATAAAACCAGTCGAACCTGAACACATGAGCCTCGTTCTAACAGGACAGCAATTTTATGAAGGTTTTTCTTTACTGATGAACCTGTGCGACCCTGTTGACCTGGGTGAACCGCCATTGGCAACGGTCACGAACTATGAAGGCGCAAAAGGATGCCCTTGTGGTAGAACTTCCTTTAGGATTCACTCGATGACCCCAGATGGGAAAATACCTGTTTCCCCTTGCGTTTACCTTCATGACTATAAAGCTGGGGATCTTACAAAAGATAAGCTACCAGACATCATCGAATCTCCACAATTCAAAACCTTCAGGCGGCGAAATGCTCACCCCGAAGCCATTGTTGAATGTCGTGATTGCAGTCTAATTGATAAGTGTAGAGGAGGATGTGCCTCCAGATCATATCTACACCACGCACATCAAACTGGCAAAAGAAGTTTATTTGTTAAGGACCCTTACTGTCCCAGGGATTATCAACTTACAAATCATTTTCCTCAAAATCCACAAATAGACCAAGATATAACTCTGGTTCATAAAGACTATCTATGCTCTTGGATCGGAAAACCTAGATAACAACCTTTCAGAATCGCTTGAAAACATATGAAACTAAAGGATATCCACTGCCTTACTCTTGCAAAATCTAGTAAGAAGGCTTAGGTGGGCTTTCTATGATCAAGGTGGTGGGACCGTCTCTCTGGATTATAATTCTCACCTTTTTTTGGACCTAGCGAATGTTGTGGATTAGGTCCTTTCTATCCAAACCGAGATTGTTCCATATCGGTAGCCCGTTTTCCTTGGCAAAGTCGAGAAAGTAAACAAAAAACTATTGAGTTATAATAAAAATGGAAGGATTTAAGTTTAGGCTACTGCTAAAAGTTGCTGGGTAGATTTAAGAGTAAGTTCCGGAAATTCAATGATGCCTAACCAGGTTGCCAACCTAAAATCGTTCCATTTGTCCAGCTAAGAAGGACGAAGAGGTTCGAGATCTGCATTTTGGAACGTAATATTGGAATATTTTGCAGGTTCGAACTTTTTCGCGAAATTATTAACTTCTTTTTTCCCTTTGAAAATTATTAACCTAGGATTAAATCCTGTTATCGACAATTTCCTATCCTTAATAGTTAGGTCCGAACTGTGTGCACCTAATATCTGTGCTTTAGTTTTTAAATCTCCTTTTATGAACCAATGTCGAGCATAGCAGGCAAAGTTAAAAGTTTATACTGTTAACTCATGCCAATAATATTGTCGTATTTTTAACTTAAATCCTAAAACACATTATACAAACATCCACGGCTTTTCAATTTTTTCATTTGAAAGTAAATTATTAGACTTTAGATATCTTCCAATTATTTCATTGACTAATCGATTTTCCTTTTCAAATTCGTCTGGATCTTGTATTTCCAAAATTATATTCAAATGAGGCTCAATTTCTTTTGAAAGATGAGGGAGGTTCAAAAATAATCGATGAAGCCATTTTATTGGTGGAAGATATTGGCGATTTAATAGAAAAACCAGTTCCATCACGGCTTGAATCATTTTTCCCTTGTTTATTTGAGCGGTAATAATCTCGTTTCTTTCCAGAGCTTTTTTTATACCGTTAAAAGAAACCTGAAACCACTTTTCAAATATTTTGTCTTTCCATATATCTTCGGGAAAGTATTTATTTACTTTTTCTTTAATATTCTGAAATCTTCCGCTTGGATCATGGAGAACAATAGCTTTCTCTATAATCCAAAAACTAAATTCACAATTTTTAGGAAAGGTTGGAAAGTATTCTTCGTATTTAGACCACCGACTAAAATCAATCTTAATTTCTTTTCCGTCTTTTTTTGTAATAATTGAGTTTATTTTGCTGAACTTATTGTCGGGAAGGATTACCTCAAGATTTATATTGGAAAAATTGTCAGCCAATCCATAAGAAACAGAGCCATAGACAAAAACACAAATTTCGTTCCAAATATCTCCAAATTTTTTTTGCAATTCCTCTGCAACAAATTTTTTACTTACCAGAACTAAATCATTATTTACTTTTTTCATCGATTTTATTTTAACATCTAGTTAGTTATTAATAATTAGTTATATCTCCAAAAGCGATTGAAAATGGAGTTTTCCTTGCTCCGGATCAAAAGTATAGGCTTGGCCATATGTTTTATTGTTGACAAAATAGGGGAGACCCAATTGCTGTAACAAGCTTTCGGTTGCCCAACCAATAGAAACAGGACGATATGTTTGACCATTATGGGCACGGCAGCGAACAAGAAAATCAACAATTCCGCCGGATAAAGGTTTAATATTCAGCTCCCCTGAACGGTATTTTATTTGGTATTTTTTTGCTCTTTCGGGAACTTTCAAATATTTTTTATCGGCCCTTTCATAATCGCTATCTTCAAAAAATGATTCATCACCGTTTCTCGGTTTATGCCAAATTTCGGTTTTGCGATAGCCTTCGGAGATATTAAACATCTTATTAAAACGGGTTGCTTGACTAAACTCATAACCTCCGATTAACAAATTTCCTCCAAAAGACCGAGAGATTTTTTGAAAAACAGCCGGAGGAATATCGGGCACAAAAATTTCTATTTCCAGAGTTCCTCGATGACTTTGGTTTGATTTTAACATCGCGTTATATACATCTACACTCTCGGAGGCAATAAAAAGAGGGCTTTCTTCGTCTATCCCCCTGGACCACAAAACCTCTCTCCTCTCAAGAATTCCCTGAAGGCCTGCATAAACATCAAGATCAATAGAGGCTCTTAACTCCTCGAGAGATTTTAGAACCTCGTTGCAAATCGGCATTTGCAAATAAAAAGACAACATTTCATTTAATTTTTCCGAATCGGTTGATTGATCTAATAAAATATTTCTTTTGAGGTAACCGGCAGGAATCAAAACGGCACTTTCGGAATCCAATCCCGGTAAAGTTAGCTCCTTAACCAACAAAGGAATTCCCAGAGAATAATGGACAATCATTTCTTTAGTTAAAGAATTACCATGAGAATAAGAATAACGATCTAAAAATTCATTCGTTTCTTCTATGGACATTCCCTTTAGAATAAATTTAGATATCTTCCGGTCGGGAAAATTTTGCAGAAAATATTCTCCAAGTTTTCCTTCGTAATATTCTGAAGGATAAGTAAGGGGTACTATTAAAGGCCCTTCGCAGTTCACCAGAGGTTCCAATTCATTAAAACTCAAATAGGGAGTAATTTGAGCAATCAAACCTTTTTTGGCCAAAATACCGGTCCTAACTGAATCAAGGACAGCCGTTTTCCCGACTCCGGAAAGTCCCTCAATGATTATCAATTGTTTATCCTTTGAGGCTATCGTTTCCAAGATTTTCCCGGCAATTTCTTTTTGGGTTTCGTTTAGGGGTTGAAGTCCTGGTTTTTCCCTCTCGGGTAAGACCGCTCCTTTTTTTTCTGTAGACATAACCTATATTATAGGTTTTAATTTTACTTGCGTCAATTTTGACTCAAGATGGTATAATTATTTTATTATGAAAAGAATTCTTGTCTTAATTTTGGTATTTCTCTTTTTCGGCTGGTTAGCCTTTTTTTATTTTAGAAGAATTTCTCCTCCGGCAAAAGACGTTACTTTGGATAAGTTAAATAATTTGACAATTTCTCCTTATCCGACCTGGATTCCGAAAACCGGAGCGAAAATGCCGGAAATTACTTATCAAAAATTTCCTTTTAAAACAACCGACAAAACCAGAAAAGTGGAATTAATCGGTTGTATTCCCGATAATTCCGAATGGGGATTGGCTTATCCGAAAAAAGAAGTCTTTGTTCCGAACGTTTCCGCGATCGCAACGGAAACGATGAAGGCTTTTTTAGCCGAAGCGGCCAATTCCGGCTGGGGCGGTTTTCCGACAAGAGACGAAATTTTAAAATATTTTGGAAGGCCTCAAGAAGTAATATTACTTAAATTGACAATTGACCGCTATGGACTGGCCAGAGTATATCTTTCCGGAGAAGCCAAGGCGTATGGCGGCGGTTCCTCCAGAGTTGCCTGTATGCAGGACTCAACCGAATTAACCTTAAAGCAATTTCCGGAGATAAAAGAAGTTGTTCTTTGCCTTGGAGAAGTTTGTGCTGACCAAAAAGGGGCCGAAATCTTTCAGCCTTAAACCCTTAATTCTTTTATTATACTCTTCCGTTGATGTCAAAATAAAAAAACTTCTTTATCGCCACCACTATACATCAATGACAGGGATCAATTTTTTTATCTTTGTTCATACGTCAGCGGTTTTCCAAAACTTGGAGATGCAAATGAAAAAGAAGGCATGAAAAAGGACAATAGTAACTTTTATCAACCGCTGTGGTTTAAAATTGACGATCTGAAAAAATTACTTCTATATCCTCTTGAAATACGAGATTGGTTGCTTGAAGATTTTAAAAACAATTTTAAAAACGTTCCAAGAGAAGCTTCGTTGGAGATAAAAGATCTCAGGCAATTATTATGAGCGGGATACGGGAGTCGGACCCGTCTTCTCAGCTTGGAAAGCTGATGTTGAACCGCTCAACTAATCCCGCTTGTAAATAAATATTTTACCAATTTTTGCTTATTTTTTTCAAGATATTCTTTTGGGTCGGGGAGAGAGGAGTCGCACCTCCCACCTTTCGGTCCCAAACCGAACGTTCTACTGATGAACTACTCCCCGGTCACGGGACAAAACCTGCGGTTTTTTCCCGACGATTTTCCCCTAGATGATACTTGCGAGATCTCCGTCCAAAACGCCTCGCAAGCAAGTTTTAATCTAAAATACGGCTAACCCTGAGCTCTTCTATTCTGAGCACAAAGGGTGCCGCGAGTGGGGATCGAACCCACACGTCCGATTAAGGACACAGGATTTTAAGTCCTGCTTGTCTACCGGTTCCAACACCGCGGCTCAATGAATTATTATACCAATTTTCCCAAAATTAGTTAACTTGGGAAATCTCTTCTCATTTTAACCGTTTGAGTGTAAAATAGATTTTAGAGAGTAAAATACACTTGTCGGCCCAGTAGCTCAACGGATAGAGCGGCTCCCTTCTAAGGAGTAGGTTGTAGGTTCAATTCCTACCTGGGTCACCAAACCGGCAATTTCTTGCATATTTTATTTCCAAGGAATAAAATTTAGCCATTAAGGTTAAAAACTAAATATGTTTTTCTATTCTATTGTCGTCGGGTTGACGGCTATTTTTTTGGCAATTGTTTTTGCCGGAAAAATTGCCAAAGATAAAAAAAACTCTCCTTCTTCTCTTGAAATGGAGGAAATTGCCGGGCATATAAAAGTTGGTGCCAGTGCTTATCTTAAAAGACAAATTAAGACAATTCTTTTAATAATTCCTTTTCTTTTTCTGGTTCTTTTTTTGATTCTGGGTTGGGAAGCGGCTTTAACTTCCGTTATCGGGGTAATTACCTCTTTGGCTTCCTCTTATATCGGGATGTCCGTTTGCGTGAGAGCCAACCTTTTGACCGCTAAAAAAGCGAAAAACTCGGTGGCCGACGCCTTTTTGGTGGC
Organism: Microgenomates group bacterium ADurb.Bin219; assembly: GCA_002069945.1. Lineage (GTDB taxonomy): Bacteria > Patescibacteriota > Microgenomatia > UM-FILTER-40-11 > UM-FILTER-40-11 > MWCH01. Next base: position 15,430 of record MWCH01000008.1, on the reverse strand, counting down.
GGTCAGAGGCGGTGCCATTATGGGTTTTTGCATCACCGGATTTAGCTTGATTATTCTTTCCGTTCTTTTTCTTATTTTTAAAAATCCGGATCTTTTGGTCGGTTTTGGTTTCGGCGCCAGTCTGGCCGCTTTATTTTCACAAGTCGGCGGAGGTATTTTTACCAAGTCGGCCGATATCGGCGCTGATCTTGTCGGCAAAGTTGAAAAAAATATTCCCGAAGACGATCCCAGAAATGCGGGAGTTATTGCCGATTTGGTCGGGGACAATGTCGGCGATTGCGCCGGCCGCGGAGCCGATCTTTTCCAAACATTTTCCGACGATATTATTACGGGAACGATAGTCGCGGCCGCTTTTGTATATAAATTCGGTCCAAAAGTTATTTTTTTTCCGATTCTTTTACAATCTTTAGGTGTTATTTGCTCAGGAATGGGCGTTCTTTTAACCCGCCAATGGAAGAAAAATTTTAAACCGGCAGAAATTTTTAATCTAGGTCTTTATACGACTGCTTTTTTAGCCGGTCTTTCCGTCTTTTTCCTTACCGGATATCTTTTGGCTGATATCAAAATCTGGCTAGCATCATTGTTGGGTATTTTAACAACTCTGGTTGCCGCCACGACGACAAAATATTATGCCGGAATGGAAGGCGCCAAGGTTCCTTTGATTGCGGAAGCTTCAAAGAGAGGTCCAGCTTTAAACATGATAACCGCCTTGTCATACGGACTGCAAAGCCCGATTGCGACTATTGTCATGATTGTTTCTTCTATCATTCTTTCTTTCCAGTTTTCCGGTGGCTTGCTTCTAGCCATTGTTGTGGTCAATATCAGTACCGATTTGCTTATCGGCTATATTATGACGGCCGATTGTTTTGGCCCGATTGTTGATAATGCTGCCGGGATTGCCGAAATGGCAAAAGCCCCAAAAGAAACAATCAGGGCATTATCTAAGCTTGACTCTGTCGGGAATACCATGAAAGCGATTACAAAGGCTTACGCGATGTCTTCCGGAACAATTACCGCCTTTGTCATTTTCGCCACTTTTTTTACGATGACCGGAATCAGTTCCCTGAATTTAACCGATACCTACAACCTTGGCTTTTTGTTTTTGGGAATCTCCCTTCCTTATCTGATCTCTTCCATTACGATCGGATCTACGGCCAAAACCGCTCAAAAGATGGTTGATGAAATCAGAAGGCAATTTAAAGAAATTAAAGGACTTCTTGAGGGAAAAGCCAAGCCAGATTACTCCCGTTGCGTAGATATTGCCACGACCAATGCGATTAAAGAAATGGCAATCCCCGGCTTTATCAGTATTTTTATTCCGATTTTTACCGGTTTAATTTTTGGCACCCAATCTCTGGGTTGTTTACTAATTGGCGCCGTCGCTTCAGCTGCCTTGCTTGGGCCATTTTTCAACAACTTGGGAACTTCGCTAGATAATGCCAAAAAATTAATTGAAAACTCCGAAGAAGAAAACAATTCTTTGGCTCATTCGGCCGCGGTGGTGGGTGATACAATAGGCGATCCGCTAAAAGACGTTGCCGGACCTTCTTTGCTGATTTTTATGAAATTAATCGGAATGTCCGCTCTCCTTGTAGCTCCCTTGCTGCATTAACTTCGCGTTTTTTGCTTTTTTTTGCTAAAATCTAGATAGTTCTGTTCGCAATATGGTGGCTGTAGCTCAATGGTAGAGCGCTGGCCTGTGGAGCCGGATGTTGCGGGTTCGAATCCCGTCAGCTACCCAAGAGGGCTGGATGTTGCCCCGTCAATCTTTACTGGAAAGATTAGCCGTATAAATTAACACAAGTCGTTCATCATATTGAGTTCCGCCTTTTTTCTTCTCTTCTTCTTCTTGCCAGCTCCTTCTTGTAAATATTTTCAAATGTTAATTCTTGTTTAAATTTCCTATCCTGCTCGTTTAATAATTCCCACATCAATTTGTTCCTTTTAATGTACTCTTTTTCAGTAATCCCTAATTTTTTGCAGCATTAATTCTTTGCTTTTTTCGTTGTTCCAGGTGTTCATGTTGATCTTCATGACAACTTCTACATAAATAAACAAGGTTACTTATGGCGCTTGTACCGCCATTTTCAAGAGGATTTATGTGGTGAGTGTGTCCTAATAACACCTTTTTTCTACAAATTGCGCATTTAAAATTATACAAATTTGCTACGTACTTCCTTCTTATGCCCCAATCGGGAGGAATAAAATAATCATTTCTATGTAGCGGTTCAACGTTCTTTTTCCAGAATTCAAACTCCGGGATGATTCTATCTTTAGGGTGATTATCATACAATTCGAATTTTGTCTTTTGTCGCTTTTCCTCTTTAAGACTCCAAAAAAGAAGGTCCCAAAGAAATTTAATTATCAAGAAAATTACCCAGCACAAAAAAATAAATATCATTATGTCTGGAAATTCGTTAATATTTAAGCCTATACCCATTTTTTTGCTCCCACAACGCTAAATATCTTCTAAGTTGTAAAGTTAAAACATTTTAACATATTCTCATTTTCCTTAATTCCAACTGTTATATAATAGGTCGTGATATTGTCCAGTAGGCCACCCTAAAAAATTATTTTGTCACTAAGGTTTTAAGCTCTTATTCTTAACGATCAGGCGTTAAAACATTAACTTCAAAAAAAAATAAAAAACTCCTTAAAAGGCCTGGGTCACTTGTGGTAAGTAAAACCATCAGTGGCGGGTGAGTAGTAGAGATATAGCCTCTTGTAGGAGCTGTCTTATTCTCCAATCAGTCCCTGTCTCAAAGAATTGGTGAGGACAAGACACCGTACATAGCTGGTAACTGATTACTTATTTACCCTTTTCCAGACCTTTTAAAGAGCTTTACTCAAATAAAATTGTGTTTTAAGAATTAACATAATTATACAAGAATATTCAACATTTATTTTATTACACCATTAGATAATAAATACAAAAGAGGACACAAAGATATTTGAAACTTTTAGGAGAATTCCACAACAGTTCCTTCTTGGGGAACAAAAGAAAGAGAGACTTCCTGATTGGGAAACTTTGCTCCTGGACCAAAAACATGGGCTTTGGTAAAGGTATCTTTATCACAAATTGAAATTTTGGATAATATTTGGGAAAGAGATTCTCCTAATTTAATAATAAAAGGGTTTTCCATATCTGCCGCCATCCCAGGTCTTTTTAAATAAATCCGACCAAAGTTCAATTTTTGCCAAATTAATTCTTTCAATTGATCCAATCCGGTATTTTTATCGGCGCTGATCAATAAATCAAAATTTATATTTTTTGGCTTTTGCGGTAAAAGATCGGCTTTGTTTAAAACAGCCAAGGAGGGAAGATAAACGCGATTTGTCATAAAAGCGTCAATTAATTGGTCAAGGCTGATTTTTTCCTTGATCGTAATATCGGCATTGACCAAACGAAACTCCCTGGCCAATTCCTTAATTGTATCTTCGTCAAAAGGAAGGGGAATATTTGAAGAAAAATTAACTCCGCCAAAAGACGTTTTGGTTATTGAAACCTTCGGCGGCAAGCAATCAAGCCTGATTCCGGCTTCAAAAAGTTCTTTTTTAATCTCCTCAACCCGGTCTTTATATTTGGGATCAACAACAATTACAATCAAATCCGCGTTTCTGGCGACAGAAATAACTTCCTTTCCGCGGCCCTTGCCGGCTGCCGCACCGCTAATAATCCCGGGAATATCAAAAATCTGAATTTTGGCTCCTTTGTAGTCCATCATTCCCGGAACAACATCAAGAGTCGTAAAATCATAAGCGCCCACTTTCGATTCGGCATTGGTTAGTTTATTGATCAAGGTTGACTTGCCGACAGAAGGAAACCCGACCAGGGCGACGGAAGCATCTCCGGTTTTGGCCACGGCAAAACCGCCGCCTCCGCCTCCGCCACCGGAAGATTTCAGCCACTGCTCGTTTTTAAGCTTGGCGATTTTCGCCCTCATCAAACCGATAAATTTATTGGTCGCTTTATGGTGGGGCGTTTTGGCCAAAACCTCTTCAATTTCTTTTATTCTTTCTTCAATTGTCTGCATGGTATAATTTTAGAGTGAAAGAGAGTAGAGTAAAAGAGTAAAAGTTATTTTCTCTTGCTCTAACCTCTGTCCTCTTTTACTCTAATGGCAAAAAAAATCATTTTCATTTTATCATTTTTCTTCATTTTTTGGCCGGGAACCATTTTTGCCGCCGAAAATAAAGTCGGCATTCATATTTTGGAGCCGGCCGATTTAAATAAAGCCGCCGAATTGGTTAATTCCTCCGGCGGAGATTGGGGATACGTCACGATTGTTATCAGAGATGATGATTTTAATTTTGAAAAATGGCAAAATTTTATGGATAGTTGCCGAGAGATGCACCTTTTTCCCTTGGTCAGAATTGCAACCCATCTTGAGGGAAGTAATTGGGCTAAGCCCAAAATAGAGGACGCCGAAAAATGGGCCAATTTTTTAAACCAACTTAATTGGCCAATATCTGATCGTTTTGTCATTGTTTTTAATGAACCGAATCACGCAAAAGAGTGGGGAGGAGAAATAAATCCAAAAGAGTATACGCAAATTTATTCCTTTTTTAAAGAAAAGTTAAAAGCTAAAAATGAAAAGTTCAAAGTCTTAAATGCGGGTTTGGATTTGGCGGCCGGGAACACTAAAAGTACTATGGAATCTTTTAAATTTATGCAAGAAATGAATTGGGAAATTCCCGGAATCTTTGATTCGCTTGACGCTTGGGTTTCCCATTCTTACCCTAATCGCGGCTATTTGGGCAAACCCTGGGAATCGGGCAAAACCAGTGTCCGAGGATATCAATGGGAACTTTCTGTTTTAAAAAACAATTTTAATTTAAAAAAAGAACTGGCTGTTTATATTACCGAAACCGGCTGGCCGTCTGATAGTTCAAAGCCTAAAGCTAAAAGTGCAAAGTCAAAATATTACAACCGAAATATTGTTGCCAATTATCTTAAACAGGCTTTTGAAACCGTTTGGCTTAAAGACTCCCGTGTTAAAGCAGTGACGCCGTTTTTATTAAACTATCCCGAGCCTCTTTTTGCCGATTTTTCCTGGCTGGACCAAAAAGGAGAACCCTATCCTCAATTTGAAACTCTTAAAAGCTTGCCTAAAAACTCCTGGTGGCCGGAACAGGAAGAAAAGTTTACTTTGGGAAAAATTTTCCTGCCTCCTTTTTTATTAACGGAAAGCGTTTTTAAAGGCGAAGTCTCATTAACCAACGAAGGCCAATCCATTTTGGGAGAAAAAAGCTCTCTTGTCTTTAAAAAAAGGCAGTCGGACCCGGGGATTTATGTTTCCGATTTGACTTTAACCGACAACCAAAAAGTTAAACCTTCGGAAAAAGCGACCTTAAGCTTTGAGATTAAAACCGGAACGGCTTCCGGAGAATTCAAATTTTCCTGGGAAAGCCTCAGCGAACAAAAAATTACGGTCTTGAAACCGACTTTTATCAACAAAGCCGGCCTGACCATTTGGGAAAAAATTATTTCCAGGCTCAAATTCTGGTAGCTTTACTTATCCTTGCGCGATAAGTTGCGTGATTATTGCGCGATTAAAAATGTTATAATACCAATATGTTTGCTCCCAAATATTCAATTTCCGACAAAATACTTAATTCCCTGACGGAAATTGCCGAAATCAAGTCTTTGGTTGGCCGATCCAAGCTTTTACCCGAAAGGGAAGTTTTTTTGAGAAGGGCGGCTGTTATTAAAATGGCGCATACTTCAACGTCTATCGAAGGAAATGCTTTAAAAGAATTTCAGGTTGCTCAAGTAGCGGAAGGAAAGAATATCAACGCCGCCGAAGACCAAATAAAAGAAGTTAAAAACTATTTAACAGCCCTGCGTTTTATTGACAAGCTTTCCGCCGAAAAAAAGGATTTTGACGTCGAAGATATTTTGAATCTGCATAAAATCGTTGTTGACGGCCTGATTGATAAAGAAAAAATCGGCCGGTTCCGAAAAGGACCGGTTTATGTTGTCAACATTCTGCCCGACAATAAAGAAGAATTGGCTTATACTCCGCCGGAAGCGGCCAGTGTTCCTGTCCATATGCGCGAATTGGTTTTTTGGCTTCATGGAAAAAAGGAAATTCACCCGATTATCCGCGCCGGCCTATTCCATTATCAATTTGAAACCATCCATCCTTTTACTGACGGCAACGGCCGCTGCGGCCGGCTTTTATCCTTGCTTCATCTTTATCAGTCGGGCTGGGATTTTAAAAAAGTTTTGATTCTGGAAGATTATTATAACCAAAACCGCAAAGCCTATTATGAAGCCTTACAAACAGGGGAGACCTTTGCCAAAAGACAAAAAGTGGATTTAAGCAATTGGCTTGGTTATTACATTGAAGGGTTTTTAAACGAGACCCGAAAGGTGAAAGACCAAATTTTAAGTCTTTCGGCGGTCGGCGATCTTAAAACCAGCCGGAATGTTTTGGACAAGGATGAGTTGAAAATTATTGATTTTGTTGTCAGCCTGGGAAGAATCACCAGCGCCGACGTGGTAGAAATTCTGGGAATTCCCAAAAGGACCGCCCAGGACAAACTCAAAAGGCTGGAAGAGATCAAAGCTTTGGAAAAAAGAGGCGCCGGTCCGGCAACCGATTACGTTATTCCCGAGAAATAAAAAAGACTGCGCGATACATTGCGCGATTTTTGCGCAAAAAAAACGGCAGTAATATTTTTACTGCCGTTATGCTTCAAGAAAGAAACTTCAAATAAATCTACCGGTTCCGAGACAAGAACTGCAGCTGACATCTTCAAGCCCGTTCATCACAATTTCAGTTACTGTCCCTGTCCCGTGACATTTTGGACACGCGGCGGGATGGTCTTGAAATCCTCTGCCTTCGCAAATCGGACAATCAACTTTCATCCTAACATCATTTTTAAGAAAGAGGGCCTCCATTGTTCTCTCTCCCTGACAGAAAGGACACAGCTTTCCTTTCACCCCTTTTTTGAACTTCACCCCAAGTTCTACACCCTGGTCAGAAGTAGCTCCTTTAGCCTTACCCATGCTTCCTCCTTGTTTTCTTTTTTTAGTCCTATCACCAATCCAAGCCGTAACTTTTATCCGGTAATTACAACAAGAACGAAACGTAGAGGGTAATTTACATCTTTCTTTTTGTATGTATAAAAGAGCAAACACCGCTTTTGGTGATTTTTTTATCAGTACTTTATCAAAAATATTCAGCAAGTCAAGTAATATTGAAGTTAAATTAATTTTATACTCTAACTTGACACCTTCGAGGGGTACGGCTATAAATTAACTGATAACTACAAATATTAAAAATCATTTTCCTTTAATCAGCGTTTCCTGGTCATTAACTTCTAAGTGTAACTATAATTGTCCTTTTTGCTTCAAAGTTTTTAGCGAAAGAGAAATCAACGACAGGGAAGCCGAAATAATTCTAAAAAATCTTGCTAACTCAGGAGTAAGGAAAATCTCTTTTACGGGAGGCGAACCTCTTCTCTGGCCGGGAAATTTTCCAAAACTTTTAAAACAAGCCAAATCTTTAAAAATTATTACCATGATTATAACCAACGGTTCTTTATTGAACTCCGAAAAATTAAAGCTTTTTGGCGATAATTTAGATTGGATTACTTTGCCCCTCGACGGATCAAACGAAGAAAACCAAATTCTTGTCGGAAGACCTCCCGGACATTTTTCCCAAGTTATAAAATTACTAGATCAACTAAAGACAGGCAATTATAAACTAAAAATAAATACTGTTTTGTGTAAACAAAATTTCAAGGATATTGAAAATATCGCCCAATTAATAAAAAAATACAAAATTAAAAGATGGAAGGTTTTCCAGTTTTTTCCTATTCGAAGCGCTTCTTTTGCCTATAAAGATAAATATGAGGTCTCCAATCATGAGTTTAATCAGGTTAAGGCTAAAATTAAATCATTATTTAAGCCTGACGAATGCTCAATACATCTTGCTTCTATTAAGGAATTAGAAAATTCTTATTTTTGCATCGATCCTAATGGAATTGTCTATACTACCAGGAGGGGAAAAGATTATCCTCTTGGAGATTTAAAAAAACAGTCGGGGAGAGAAATCTGGGAAAATACTACACAATTTGATAAAAAGGCATATTGGGAAAGAACCAGCTGGTTTATTGGGTCAAAATAGTCAAACCCCCGCTTTCAAGAACTTTTTTTGAGCCCGGAGCGATTTCCTTCTTCTCTTTTAGATGAAGCTAGATTATTTACCTTTCTAATTTTAAAAATAAAGATATAATTTATGAATGAAGGTCAATCTTTATTGGTCTTGGGAAACTCCCCAAAAGCCAGCTGATATTTGTGTCGTTTTTGATGTTTATGCCGCTACTTCAAACATTAGTCTTATACTTTCCCGAAATCCCCAAAAACTTTTTATCGTTAATGAAAATAATGTCTTAACGCTTAAAGAAAAATTTCCCGACTCTCTTGTTGTTGGTGAAAGTTTTTATTTGCCCAATGATTTTTTTGATTCTCGCAATCTTCCCTATTTAATTAACCAATTAGATTTGGAGAACAAGACAATCTTGTACATGAGCAATAATGGTTCAAGAGTAATTGAGGATCTTATTCAAAAAAAAGTTAAAAAGGTGATTACCTGCTCTTTTAACAATTTGCTTTCTGTTTTCGAATGGTTGAAAAAACAAGAAATTGGAGAAATTGATTTAGTTGCTTCGGGCGAAAAGGGTTTTAACGATAAAAAATCCTGGGAGGATTGGTATGCCGGCCTATCTTTAAAAAATTTACTGGAAGGCAAAAACTTTATTGAAAATTACACCCAAAAAGCTAAAGACTTTGTTAAAAACAACTATTATAAAAGGTCTCGTTTATCGGAACCGGAAATTTTCCAAAATTTTCCTCTGGTTTTTACTTTGAACAAATATCCACTTGTTCCGATTTGCCAAGAAAACGAGGGTTATCTTTCAGTCAATACTGATAAAAAGTGAGCCCGGAGCGATTCGAACGCTCGACCAATTCCTTAAGAGGGAACTGCTCTACCAACTGAGCTACGGGCCCAATAAATTTGAGTTTGGATATCAGATATTAGAGAAAGAGTTACTTTTCTCCAGATTCTTTATCCTTATTTAAAATCTCAATTACTTTTTGAGATTCTTCGTCGGTGAGATCAAATTCCAATTTGCCTTCTCTGCCTTCGATCTCAACTTCCATAATGACTTTGGCTTTTTTTATTTGCATTTTTCTCCTTTCTGAGTGCGCCTGAAGGGACTTGAACCCCTAACCTCATGGTCCGAAGCCACGCGCTCTATCCAGTTGAGCTACAGGCGCCCCTTCGTTATCAAAGACCGGTGATCTATTTCTGGACGACAATCCAGAAACAAGCTCCGCTTACCATTGAGCTACAGAGGCCAATCTTTTAAAAGCCTCGTCTAATTTGCTCAAAAGTATGACCAATTATAGCGCATCAACCAATTTTGTGCCAGAGTCTGAGGATCAAGTTATTTGAAGTATTTTTTGTTTTTTAGCTTCTCTGGAAGAAGACTTTCGCTCTTTTTCGGGTAAGGCTCATATCCTCGACCGTATCCAAGGTCTTTCATAAGCTTGGTGGGCGCATTCCTTAGATTTAGGGGTATCGGCAGGTTACCAAGCCTCCTGACATCTTCCAGAGCCGCAAAATAGGCATTGTAAGCGCTTCTATCCTTCTTTGCCAAACAAAGATAAATAACCCCGTGGGCCAGATTTTCCTGGCATTCGGGATAGCCGATCGTCTCGCAAGCCCGAAAAACCGCATTGGCAACCACCAAGGCCGTCGGCTGGGCAACACCGATATCTTCGGAGGCAAAAATAACCATCCTGCGAGCAATAAACAATGGGTCTTCGCCGGCCTCAACCATGCGCGCCAGATAATATAAGGCGGCGTCAGGGTCTGAAGCGCGCACGCTTTTAATAAAAGCGCTAATCGTATTGTAGTGTTCTTCGCCAACTCGGTCGTAAGATAAAGAATGTCTTTGTAAGGACTCTTCAATATCTTTTAAAGACAATGTTTTGCCGCTACTGATTCTGGAAGCGATTTCCAGGGTATTTAAGATTATTCGGGCGTCACCATTGGCTGACTGGATTAAAAAAGTGATCGCTTCTTTATTTATCTTAAGATTAAGTTCTTCCAATGCACGTAAGCAAATTTTTCCCAAATCCTCGGGCGTCAGTTGATTTAAAACCAAGACGCGGCAACGCGACAAAAGGGGAGAAATAACTTCAAAAGAGGGATTTTCCGTTGTTGCGCCGATTAAAATAATGGTTCCGTCTTCAACGTGAGGCAATAAAGCATCCTGTTGGGCTTTATTGAAACGGTGAATTTCATCAAGGAAAAAAATGGTTTTTTGGTTATATCCCCTAAGTCTTTCTTTTGCCTGACCGACTACTTTACGAACATCTGCCAAAGTGGCGGTAACGGCGGAAAAATTTTCAAAATGACTTTTGGTCGCTTTGGCCACAATTCTGGCCAAAGAAGTTTTTCCCGATCCCGGAGGGCCCCAAAAAATCAAGGAAACCAATTGGTCAGATTCTATTAATTTCCGAAGAACCCCGCTTGGACCGACAAGATGAGCTTGGCCAAAAAACTGATCCAAATTTTCCGGCCTTAATCTTTCCGCCAAAGGAATATTATCCATTTATTTATAATAAACCCAAAGAAAACCCAAAATCAAGAGCTAAAAACCAATTATTCCGGAATTTGAAATTGGAAGTCTAAGTCGGGCGGAAAAACGGATTCGTCCTGAAAGTTTATTTTTTCCAAATCAGTTGAAAGATCGGCAAGCTTAGCTTTAAGATTCGCTGTTTGGGAATTAAATATATTATCTTCATTGGTTTTTTCGAAAAAAACAAACGGAGTCGGTAAAACATTGGCCTTGCTTTGAATTGACAATTTCGTCTGATTTGTGCCTGTTAAATAATAAGCCAAAACAAGAATCAATAAAAAGAAAATCGGCGAAGTCACCATTAAAAATTTCTGAATTTTTTTCATAAAGTTAATTTAAGTTATTAATTGTTTTTTTTAATAAAAGGGCAACTTCCTCTTTCTTTTGCGACAAAAATTGATTATGGTTGCGCAATACCCCCTGGCTGTCGGAATTTTTATCAACCGAGGCTAAAAATGTTCTTTGCTGGGCCTGAACATCCTTTTTAATTAAGTTAATTTGCGAAACCAAGTTTTCTTCGTCGGGAATAGATTCCTCTTCTATTAAAGTTAAAAGAAAAGAAAGGAAGTCCATAAATTTTTTATAGTTGATTAAACCAATTGCCCGATAGGCAAGTTTTCGGCCGGATAAATAATTTTCTTCATAACGAAGCGATCTTTGTTTGATTTCTTTCCAATCGGTTAGGCCGTAAATTTCTTCAGAAAACTTTCTCGCCTCGGTTTGATAATTATCCAAATATACGTATGCCAAATTATCCTGGTATTCAAGAATTTTAGTGGTCTTGGCCAATTCCGATCGGAGATAAATAAAATAACTCTCAATTGCCAATGCCCGACTTTGTTGTAAATCTTTGAGAGCCTGAAGGAGATTGTTATTGCTAGATAAATTTAAACTGTCTCTGTTTTGATTAAGCATAGATAAATAAAATTGGGAGTGTTGGTTAATATCAACCAACCGATAAAGAAAAGTCTGGTATTCGTTATCGGTTTTTGAAGATGAGCTCTGTCCATAAATAAATTTAAACGAAAGAAAGAAAGCGAAAATAAATCCCAAAAAAGAAAGAAAGAAAATTCTTTTTTTCACAAATTAAGTTTATTAAGAACAATGAAAACTGTCAATTACAAATTGGCAACAAAAGCCTGCAGGCCACTGCCGATAGAAACCAACAAAATAACCGAAGCCGCTCCGATAATTATTCCCAAAGTCGTTAAAACCGAACGGCTTTTGTTGGTTTTTAAAGCGATTGTGGCTAATTTAAAAACTTCATATCACCGTTTAGTTAAAAAAATTTCATTATTTCTTCGCCCGATTTGGTATTGAAATTGCCCGTCGGTTCGTCGACCAAAATAAGATCGAGGATGTTGGAAAGAACCCGGGCGATAGCCACTCTTTTCCGCAAACCACCGGAAAGACCGACAGATATCTTTTAAGATCGGTTGGTCAGTATGTTTTTTTGCCGACAATTTTTATTTCCGCGATTAAAATAAGACACAAAAGACCGAACGGTTTCAAAAGGAACGGAAACGAAACAACGTAACCATCACTTTACTATATTATGGATGATTTATGGGCAATTTTATTGATTTTCCCCCTCAATTCCTCTCAAGGAAAGACATCAAGGGTGATAATCACCTCGAGTCCTTCTTTAATTTAAACCACACCAACTTTATCAACAACCGCTTTAATCTTCATTAAAATCGAATCGGCAACCTCAAGATAGGAGGAGGGGAAAGACGTTAAGTCCGACAAAGGAGGGATAACTTCATTTACGACTCGGTCTACCGACGGATAAACAGTGGCAGATTTAACCGCCGGATCAAAAAGTTCTACATCCTAAACCGAATTTATTTAATGAAATTGAGCATTTTTTAATATTTTTTGACGGAGTCGGTCAATGCAAATAGTTGGTTTGTGCCGGAGAGAGGATTTGAACCTCCACGGGCAAAGCCCACAGCGCCCTAAACGCTGCGTGTCTACCATTTCACCACTCCGACCTGAGCATATTTTACCATAAAAAAACCCCAAAGTAGGCCAGCAGGCTTACCTCGGGATCTTGGTGAAAGATACCACAATAAGAGCTAATTGTCAAGTCTATGGGTCTTTTTAGCCAAAACGAAAATTGAAGGACCAAAATAAAAAAAAGAGAGCAGGTTTTGGCAATAATTTTCTAAAAACAACAAAATTTTTAAAGGTAAAATTCTTTTAATTATAGGGCTGCGGAAATTGGAAACGGAATAATATTTCACAATTTCAAATCCATTCTTTCTCAAATCCTGAAAAATTTTTTTAGGATGGTGGTTTAAAAAGAGGATCCTTTTTTTGGCAATGCTCTCGCGCGACCTTTGTTCGTAAGGCTTAAGATTAAAAAGAAACAGCCAATCCAAGCGTAAAAAAGCTTTAATTATGGCTAAAAAATGGATTTTATTGGCAAATTCCAAAATCAAATAGCCGTTATCCTTCAAAATCCGGGAAATTTCTTTAATTGTTGCTCCGGAATCGGCCAAATGGTGGATAACCCGAATCATTAAAGCCATTTCAAAAGAAGAATCGGCCAAAGTTAAATCCGGAAAAGAAGTTTCTTTATATTCAATTTTAACTTTGGATTTTAAAGCCGAAAGATTTTCCCGGGCCATTTTTAAATGATTCTGGGATGGATCAGTAATCAAGATTTTTTTAACATAAGGCAGGTAAGTTGGGGTTAAGCGACCATAGCCACCGCCCAAATCAACCAAACTTTCTTTTTTGCCAACAAGGTCCAAAAATTTCTTTAAGGCCATCTTCTCGGCCAAATCTTCATATTTTCGGGAATGCCAATATTGAGGATAGTCAAATAAATCGTAGGGCGCGGGCATCAGCTTGAAAAACCTTCATTCATCTCTTCCATAAATTTGTTAACGCCAAAGCACCAGCTTCCGTTTGATTTGGGCGTATATTTCTTCATCATTAAACAGGGGTCGTCACAAAGTCCCTTATCGCAATAGTTTTCCTTGATCCCTTTGGCAACGCTTTCGATCGCTTCTTCAAAAGAAGTATATGTTTTCGTTCCCCGGCTATGGATTCCCCAGCCCCAGCAATTAAACCATTCGGGATGGGAAGTCTTGCAAAGATTGGATTCCTGTTGGGCAATCGCGACCAAAAGCCGGTGGTCCAACCCATACTTTTCCGAGGTAGAACAAATTAAATCGGCATAAGCTAAAAGGGGAGACTTATATTTTTTTAAATAATTTTCAATCGTTAAGCATCGGCCGTCGCTAACTTTGGCCGCGATTGAGATTTCTCCGGCGTAATCGGGCAAGGCAGCATAAAGCTGGCTTTCCGAAACCGGAGCAATCTTGGTTCCCAAAACATCTCCCGGACGATTGGAATGGTAAAGGGAAGAAAGCATGATAATCAAGGTTAAAGGGGTAAAAGTAAAGAAAATAAACACCAAAAATAATCCCTTCTTAAACGAAGGGCGTATGGAAAAACAATCTTTAAGATATATTCGGGGCTTCATCTTTTTTTATCTTTCTTTATCCTGACAGGAAATTGTTTTTTTGTCAAGTTAACGCTATAATGAACAAATAATGAAACAGGCAAATGAAACGGTCAATCCCCCGAAGACGGAGGAAAATCCAAATTTGAATCTCAAAAATCAGGAAGAAAGTTTGAATTTTAAAAAATCGGATTTCCTTAGGGGCAAAGGTCTTGCTCAAAAAAAGCCCAATTCTTTCCGGCCGATTGTTTTTCGGGGAACCCAGCATCGAGGTTAAAATCCAGGAATCAATATCCTTTTTCCATCATTATTAAATTTGTTGGCAAAAAAATGAACGGCAATATTGAAATAAAAAAACTAGCCAAAGCGGAAACGGAAATTATTTTGCATCTTCCTTGGGAGGAAATTAAAAACAAATACGAGGAAGTCGTTAACAAATCTGCCGCCGATGCGCAAATTAAAGGTTTTCGTAAAGGCAAGGCGCCGAAAAAATTAGTCGAGGAAACTCTGGATAAGTCCAAAGTTTATTCCTTGGTCGTCCAGGAAATTCTTCCCTCATATTACGAAACGGCAATCAAAGACAATAACCTTAAACCCATTGTCAACCCGAAAGTTTCTTTGGATTCGGCCAAAGAGAACGAAAATTGGGAGGTCAGAATATTGATTGCGGAAAAACCTCAATTTAGTTTAGGTAACTATAAAGAAGAAATTGTCAAAATTAATAAATCGGCCGAGATTTGGGTTCCGGGAAAAGATGAAGGCAAGAAAGATAAAGAAAACGATCCCCAAGCCATTCAAAAAAAGAAAGACGAAAAAATCCAAGCCGCCCTCAAATGGCTTTCGGAAAATATTAAAATGGATTTCTCCGATTTAATTATTGAGGAGGAAGTTAACCGCCGCCTTTCTCAATTGGTTGAACAAACCCAAAAACTGGGTTTAACAATTGAACAATATCTAGTCTCTACCGGAAAATCGGTTGATCAGATTAAAAGCGAGTATCAAAAAGAGGCCGCTTCTCTTTGGCAGATTGAATTTATTCTGGAGGAAATAAGCGACAAGGAAAACCTGACTGTTGAAGAAAAAGAAATTAACGAATTGATTGAAAAAGCCGGCTCCGAGGAAGAAAAAAAAGCCTTAACCACCCAAAAATATCTTTTAGCCTCGGTTGTCCGCAGGCAAAAAACCCTTGACTTCCTGGCCAATTTGTCTTGAAAACGCCGTACGAGGTAACTAGATCGTGGACACTTTATTTTTATTTAAGTATTCTTCAGGTGTTTGATAATTCAGGCTAAA
>MWCH01000007.1 GCA_002069945.1 Microgenomates group bacterium ADurb.Bin219 | reverse complement strand
CCCCCTTCGAGGCGAAACCAGCGCCACCCTCATCGGCAGCGGAAAGGTGGCTGAAATCAAGGAGCTTCTGGAAGAACTTGAAGCGGATGTCGTCATCTTCGATCGGCCGATCTCCCCGCGGGTTCAGCGCAACCTGGAAGAGATATTCCAATCTGCGGTGATAGACCGCGATGAGGTGATATTGCAGATCTTCGCCGATCGGGCGCAAACCAAGGAGGCGATGCTGCAGGTCGAACTCGCCCGCCTTCAATACTCCCTTCCCCGTCTGGTCCGCAAGTGGACGAACCTTTCACAGCAACGGGGAGGAGTGCGAGGATCCCGAGGCGAAGGTGAAACCCAGCTTGAACTGGACCGCCGCCAGATCCAAAATGTAGCCATTGCGGCTGCCCTAGCTGAAGCTTAGCCTGCTGGCCCCTTGTCTTTTTTCGGATCCCTTTCCGAAGAAAAGGCAAGGGGCTTTTTTTTTGAAAAAAACCTCTTTTACTCTATCCCAAGATTTCCGCTATCTGCTTAATCATGGAAACCGCTACCGGTTGAGGCATCAAACTAAAGGAATCAACGCCTTCATCGTCTTTTATAATCCAGGGCCTTTGGCCGATCTTGACCTTGCCGTTTCCCAAATTTTCCAAAACAAATTCCGGAGTCAGTTCATAATCGTCAACCGAATCCTTGTCCTTAACCGGAACCGAATTCCTTAATAAAACCTTAGGGATTCCGTACAAAGAAAAAGCCTGCTCAATCAATTTACCATCATTGGTCAACCTCTCGCGAATCGGCTCTATCCCCAATTCGTCCCCTTCTTTGGTCACCATTCTGGCCAAATTGCATTCCGGATTATCACATTGAAGATAAAATTTCTTTTCTTTTTCGTCATAACCGGCGGTTTTCGTTACCAACAATTTCAAATTCCGGGGAGTATGGCATTTGGGGCAAATAACCCGGGTTTTAATTCTTTCGTCAATAATTACTTCCGGCACCTGAAGCAAAATAAACATATCCGGGTCATCCCTGAAACCAATTAACTCCCGGAAAAATAAGGAATAAGAAACCTGGTCCAAGGTCCGGGGAAGACCATCAAGAAACAAAGCCTTGCGCGGCATCTTGGCAATTTCTCTTTTTAAAAGCGCCAGAATATATTCCGTCGGCAATAAGGGCTTGCCGGTTCCCCTATCTTCCTGGGACTTGATAATTTCCTCAACCGAATAATAACCGCGGTAATTTTTCTTTAAATACTCAATCAGTTCTTTCTTCTTTTTGGGATCAGCCATTTCTTCATCTACAGCCCGAACCACATCCCCTACGGAAATATGGCCGACTTTGTCTGCCCCAAAAATTGTGGTAAAAATTTTGGAATAAGTGCCTTTGCCGGCCGATTTTTTCCCCAGAAGATAAGCAACAAAAGTATTTTTTTCCAAATACTTTTTGATTTTGGCGATTTCCTCGCCGGCTTTGTAATCAAAATACTTTTGAACCTCGGCCGGATCGTTTAAATCAAATTTTTTTTCTTTACCGGGGATTTTAGTTTTAAAAACCGGAAATTCCATTGTCTTGCTTTAAAATATTGAGTTTAATTTTAAAATAAAAATCAAGCAATCTCAAGCCAAATTATCCAGGCTAAATAACTTCTTTTTCTTTTATCCCCTCGCCCATAACCACCACATTCAATTTTTCTTTTTTAAACAAATCACGGCCGATTTCCACCACTTGGTCTTTAGTTACCGACGCATATCTTTTTAGTATCTCCTCCGGGCCAACTACTTCATTGTCAAATAAAAACCTTTTCGCAAAAAATGCGGCCTGAGCCGATGGATCGTCCATTTGAACCAAAGTTTTTCCGCGCAAGTAACTTTTGGCCTTGGCCAATTCACGATCGGAAATTCCGTCAGCCGTTTTTCCGCCGACTTTTTTCATCTCCGCCAAAATTGCCGTTAAGGCTTCGGGCAATCTTTTCCGGTCAACGCCCGCATAAACGGAATAAACGCCGGAATCCTGATAAAAATCAATGCCGGAAAAAACCGCGTAAGCCAATTTCCTTCTTTCCCTAATTTCCATAAAAAGCCGTGAAGAAAAAGAATGACCGAAAATAATATCCAATAACCTTCCGGCATAGACCCGCGAATCGGTTAAAGGAAAACTCCGGCCCCCTAGGCCGATATTTGCCTGGCTCATTTTCCGCTCAATAATCTTTACTCTTCCGGCCGTTTCCCGGCTGACCGGCATTAATTTTTCCCGGACGCCCGACCTTAAGGAGCCGAAATTTTCCTCGGCCAGATCCTTAATTTTTCCCAATTTCTTTTTGTCGCCGCAAATAACCAAAACCGAGCTTTGGCTGCGATAATTGTTTTCCCAGTGATCAAGTAAATCCTTCCGGGTAAAGCCGTTAATCGCTTTTAAGGCCGCTTCCCGGCTACAGCCCAGAGGATGATCGGGAAAAATCGTTTCCTGAAGATAATCCAAAGTCTTAATCATCGGATCGTCTTCCCGCATATTCAATTCCTGGGTAATCACCAATTTTTCCTTCGCCAATTCTTCTTCTTTCAACAAAGATCGGGTTACCATCTGACCCAAAATAAACATGCCTCTGGAAAAACTACCCGGCTCGCATTTCAGATAATAATAGGTATTTTCTTCCGAAGTTTCGCCGTTAAATTCCGCCCCGATTTCATCCAAGGCGATTGATAAATCGGTCCGGTCGGGAAATTTTTCCGTTCCGTCAAAAAGCAAGTGCTCCAAAAGATGGGAAATTCCGGCTTTTGCCATTCCGCCATCCCGCTCACCGACTTTGGTCATAAAACCGATTGCCGCCGAAGGAACCTGGGGAAGATGAATAAAAATAACCGGTAGGTTATTTTTGAGGCGGAATTGATTCACTTTAGTCATGGAATGATTATATTCCAGAATTTCTTTATTTTAAAGCTTCATTTCCGGCCCAAAAAGAAGGCTTTCTGTTGACAAATAAGAATATAATCAAGTCAGATTTCCGGAAAATTGCTTCCGGAAAAATCGTTTTTGCTCTTTGAAAGGAGGTTGAAAATGTGCAGGGGGAAGATGTGGTTGCTGCTAATGATTGTCTTCGTTCTCGCCGTCGTGAAGTGCGAAGCTGTTGAAGCTCAAGAACCTCAGCTTACCGGTATCGTTAATGGAGCTCTCGATTATCAAAGCAGGGTTCTTGTATCCGTCATTGGTCCAAAGGGAACAAGTTACAAAGAAGCAATCGTTTACTCTAAACCGAACAGATATTTCCTTAGCATTCCCCTTGAACCCAACACCCATTACTTGATCGTTGTCTCCAACGGCAGATATATTGCCTGCCAATTCCTGGAGACAAAGTCAGTGGAAGAAAGTATTTTGGGTTACTTGGTGGAACTTGATTTATTGATGCCAAACAGGCAACCTCTTTTCCAAAAGTATGTCATTTGAGACCCGGAAGGCAGACTTTCTTTTTAACCAGATTGTCTGCCTTCTTCTTTTTTATAACTCCACTTCTTTAACTTCAAATTCGGCGTCGCTAAAAACTTTTACTTCCAGATAGCGGGGCGTTTGCCAATTGCGCAAAGAATTGGCCGAGCCGGCGACATACATTTTCATCCCCGACCACTCATAAGAAGAAGTATGGTGAAGGTGACCGGCAAAAAAAGCAAATTTTGCCCGGGACGCTTCATTTGCCTTTAGGAAAATACTTAGCAGTTCATCTTTCTGCTTGCTAATAATCTCCTCCTGATATCCCATTATATAATCCGAAGATGGATGAAAAAGCGGCAAATGAAAAAAGACAAAATTCAACTTATTGGAGGCCTTTTTTAGATTATTATTTAGAAAATTAATTTGGTCCGTTTCCATCTTTGAATACTCGTCGCTGTTATCCAAAAACAAAAATTTTACTTTAAATTTACCGGCATTTTTTATCACTTGATAATAGGGAGTGCCAAAAACATCCCGAAAATATTTCTTGGCGTCTTTGGTTTGCTTCCGGGAAGTATACAAATCGTGATTGCCGGGGACAATGTAATATTCCAAGCCGCTTTCGTCCATAACTTTTTTGAACTCGGCTAATTGGCCCGGCGAACCGACCTGGGTTAAATCGCCGGCAAAAATCAAAAAAGTTCCCTGTTTTTCTTTGACCCGATTAATAATTTTACTGAGGTTTACCAAATCCGACTCCGGATCACCCACCACCGCGAACTGTAAAACCGCCTTTTTGACAACGGGTGTCGCTGTCGGCTCTTCGGTAAAACCGACTTTGGTAATATCAACCAGCGGCTTGTATTTAAACCAAAAAAGCCCGCCGAGTAAAATTAAAAACAACAAGAAAATCTTTTTTTTCATTAAAAAAATCTTTTTTTTACTATAAAAATCCTTTTTTTATTTTTTGAATATCTAATATCCAATCTCAAATATCAATTTATCCCGCTCCGCCGCCTCCGCCGCCTCCCCCACCGCCGCCGCCTCCGCC
Source organism: Microgenomates group bacterium ADurb.Bin219 (assembly GCA_002069945.1). Classification (GTDB taxonomy): domain Bacteria; phylum Patescibacteriota; class Microgenomatia; order UM-FILTER-40-11; family UM-FILTER-40-11; genus MWCH01. The sequence goes on along the minus strand of MWCH01000007.1, from coordinate 50,036 downwards.
GCCGGAAAAGCCGCCGGAAGAGCCAACTCCGTGAGCCCCGGAATGGGAAGAATAAGAAGAGGAAGAAAATGAAGAATTAAATGACTTGGCAAAACTACCGAAAGACGATTGAAAATTGCCCGTCCCGTCATGGGAAAAGGTTAAACGGCCGATTCCAGAAGATTGGAGCTGTTGGTCGGAAAACTTAACCGGAAGCTGACTTAAAGCCTTAAGCGAAATTCCCAAAGCCACGCCATAAACCAAATATTTTTCCCAAATGACAATTGAGTCAATCGGATCGTTGTCGGTAACCGAATAGTCTTTCAGATACTTCTTAAAAGCCAGCCAGGAAGCCAACTCCAAATTACCCTCATCCGTCCTTTTTTCCATATAGGTTGTTAACAAGCCCAAAACAACGGCCGCGCCGATCCCCAAAGGCATCACTATAGAAAAATAAGCCGCGATCAAAATTACATAATACTGACCCAAAAAAGCCGGCGCCAAAATAAAGTTAAGAAGAGATACCCCGATTAAAACCAAAACCGACTTGATTATCCATTCGTCCAGTTTATAACCTTCCCTGTGGCTTTCTTGTTCAAATAAATCCGATTCAAGACAGGCATCTTTAACCTTCCCAACAAAAAGCTGCCAAAAGTTATAGGAATTTTCCGGATATTTAGTAAAACGATCTTTAATTTCGGAAAAGCTAACCCTGGCCGGTTCCCCTTCTCTTTTTTGAGCTACCATGCTCCCGTTAACGGTCACTGTTAATAAACTGGAGTGATGACTGGTAAAATTAAAAATATAATCCAGAAGTTTCTTTTCAAAAGGCAGTAAATCCTCTTTGCCTGTTTGTTGATCAACCAAGTAATATTCATCTTTTTCCCGGAAGATACCCATAAAGACAGATTTTTTCTTTTCCGTTTCCAGCCTAATCACCTTTCTCCTGATTAAGTCCAGAATCGTGGCAAGCATGGCGTTGGTATCAACTTTAAGATTCCATTTGGTTAAAGCTTCCACCATTGCCGGCGGCAAATCTGAAGGAGGTTCGTGAAGTTTGCCGGCCAAATTAACATCGGGCAAGGGTTTGTCTTTCCCGATTTGCTGCCACTTCCTCAGCCAGAAAATGATCTGGTAAAGAAAATAGAAAAAGGCCAATAAATTGACCCCGCTGAAGAAAACAAGGCTGATTTGCTGGCGTTTTATTGATCTGGCGGTCTTTTCGCCGAAATTTTTCTCTTCCGCCAGAATTCCGGCCAAAGTCATTTCCCCGGTCCGGCCCTTTAAAACCAAATTTTTGGGAAATAGAACCCGGATTTCAAAAAATTTTTCCGCCGGAAGATTATCAACTGAAAAAATAATTGATTTATTATCGGGTATTTTTATTTGCCCGTTTATCGGCCCGTGACCAAAACCCCAAATTTGGTCATCCGGCGCATTTCCGGGCAAAAAAACTGTCGCCGATACTTTGGTTACCCCCTTGGTCCATTGGTCATCTATCAGTTGCCAATAAAATTCGGCAATATCTTTTTGTAAATTGACGATGTTGTCAATCCGGTATTTTAGAGTAAATGTTTTACTCTCGTAATTGGACCGGTGATACCACTTAACATAAAATCTTTCCGGCGTTACGGTCGTAGAATACGTCTTTGGCTCTCCTGTCTCCGACTGAAGATATTTTTGGTTATTTTCCCAAATTTGAAAATCGGAAATTATATAATTTTCGCAGGAAATTTTATTGGCACTACAATTGGCAATAAGTCCGAACCCCTTGTCCGCCCAGCTAAAATTGCCATCAAAATTATAGGTCCTGTTTTCTTCAAAATTTGCCGAGCCGTCTTGATTGATTCGAACTTTAAAATCAACCGCGTCAATAGTGTAGTCCTTAGCCTTGACAGAAGAAACCTCCAGCCAAAATGAGATGAAAAAGAAAAAAGTAAGAAAAAAGTACCGAATTTTTTTTGCCATAACCATATTTAACACCCAAAAGCCATGAATTTGCAATCTTGATTTGCCCGCCTTATAATCCGGTCAGCTCTTTGACAAAAGATCAAAACAGAAGGAGGAGAAGATGGGAGTGTTATTTGATGGCACGGACGGTAAACCGAATCAAGTTGTTGTTGACGAAGATCCAAAAGAGTTCATTGATGTAACGGTTGGCTGTTTGGGAAACGTTGACAAGTGGGGAACAACCAATCACGAAAAAGGGCGGATCTCCCGATGTATCTCCGGTTCCGATCTGGCCGCCGAATTGGCGTTTTTCTTCAAATTCTATCCGGCAATCACTCCTGCAATGGTGGAGGAGAAAATGAAACGCCAATTCTCCGGCCACAAAGAATTCCGGATTATGGAGGCAATCAAGATCAGTGACACCGGCAAGTTGGCCAACCCTGAACTTTGCCGTGAACTATTGCGCAATTTCCACGCTTTGTTTATTGCCCTGACTGAGATCAGTGTTGGCATGGCATTCGATTTCCTGAAAAGGGTTATTTCTGGAACAACAAACAGAATGCCGGAAGAGAAGAAGGAAAACGCTCCTTCTTAAGCTCAACCGGATCCGAGTTCTCTCAAGAAAACAACAAAAGAGAGGAGGAAAAGAATGGAAACCGTCCAGATTGTCAGCGACCGAGATCTTTCGCATGGGATACTCAGAATTTCCATGAACGTCGACCTCACTAGCTTCGCCGTAAAGCTCCGAGTCGCTTTAGCGGAAAAAAGAAGACTACCAAGAAATTTCGCAAGGGAGATTTCCTTTAATCCGGAAAACCTCGAGCTGGTTCTTTACGGACAACTGCTCCCTGGGATGGAGGAATTAAGGTGGCAGATTCTCTTCGATCTATTCAAGCTGATCGATGAGATCGCCGAAGCTCTAGGTGTAACCGTAGGTTCTCTCCTTCCTGAGCCGACGGCCTGGGAAACCTTAATCCAAAGGACCAACTATCGATCGGCTCACAAGGGTTGTTGATCGATAATCCAACCATCCAAGGTAAAAAAGAACCCTATTGTTGAGGAGGAAGATCTTCGCCAATTTTTTGGCCTTCCTCCTCTTTTTTTTGGCCAACAGAATTAACCACCCGACTTAGCTCTACTTTTCTTTTTCCAGTTTCTGCCAGCAATTTCTGCTTCCCCTGCTCCATTCTCTTTGGATCCGGCAACGGAACCGACTCGGCTAATCCCCTTAATAGCCCAATCAATTTTTTATTGGTTAAATTTTCCGGACTATTCATTTTACATTTTCTCCAAACTTTCAATTCCCAACAAATTCAAGCCCTTTTTAATCACTTCCCCAACCGCCTGTGTTAATAAAATCCTAAACTCACTTGTTCTTTCGTCCACTTCGTCTTCAGTTTTGAAATTTGGCTTTTGACTTTTGACTTTTGACTTTTGAATTAATATTTTGTGTTTATCATAAAAAGTATTGTATTTTTGGCACAAATCATAGAGAAAACTACAAACCAGGTTCGGCGCCATTTCTTTTGCCGCATTAGCCACAATTTCCGGAAATTTATAAATCGTCCGCAACAGAGCTGACTCCTCAGTATTGGGATTGATATTGGATATTGGATATTTGATGGTTCGACTTCGCTCACCATTAATCCTGAGCGTAGTCGAAGGATTGATATTTGATATTTTCGCCTTACGTAAGACGCTTTGTGTTCGAGCATAAGTATATTCAAGGTACGGTCCGCTATCCCCGTCCAGACTGACCGTCTTTTGCAAATCAAAAATTACGTCCTGTTTCGGACCAACGCGCAGCATTGAATATTTAATACTGGCAATCGTCAACGCCTCGCCGATTTTCTCTTTTTCCGGCTCCGTTAATTCCCCTTTCGCAAAAAGAGGCTGAAGCATTTCCTTAATTTCCGCCAACAAATCATCAACTTTAATAATGACACCCGTCCGTGAGGACATTTTCTTGCCCACCATTTGCACCATTCCCATGGAAAGATGGAACTCTTTATCTTTAAATATTGGGTCCAATAGTTCCAAGGCCTTGATGATGACTTGGAAATAACCGGCTTGCTCATTGGCCACTACGTGGACGTTCAAATCAAAGGGGAAAGTCTTGTATTGAAGGGGGGCCAAAGCCATATCTTTTCCTTCATAAGTCGGGTTGCCGTCTTTGGTGATAAAAACTCTTTTGTGCAATCCGTATTTCTCCCCGTCAAAAATAATGGCTCCCTCGCTTTGCTCAAAAACCTTACCTACATTTTCCTCCACTATCTTTTTCCCTGACTCAAAAACCTCACTTTCAAAAAAAAGCCGGTCAAACTTGGTATAAAATCTAGAGTAAAAGGTATCGTAATAGTCCAAACTCCAGCGTCTGGTTTGTTCATAAGCCGGCATAACCTGCGGATCTTTTTTGTACAATTGGCGATTCAATTTATCAATTTCCTTGGCCAATTCCAGATCTTCGTAATCCTTTACTCCCCGAACATAGCCCTCTCCCAAAAGATGAGCCTTTTCCGGCAAAGACCATTTTTCAATTTCCTCCCAGCCTAAACCTCTTTCCTTAATTATTTTTTCCGTTCCCCAGATGGATTTGGCAACATGAGGACCGATATCGCCCTGGTAATTTGCCCGGAAAACTTCGGCGCCGGCCGCGGAAAAGATTCTGGCCAAAGCCTCGCCGACAATTAAAGTCCGCATATGGCCGATATGCAATTCTTTGTGGGTATTGGGATGAGCAAACTCAACCATCATCTTCTTGCCCGCCATTTCCTTTATCTTGCCAAAATCTTTTTCAACGGCTTTCTTGGCTTCAACCAATAAATAATCGTTTTTAAAAAAAATATTGATAAATCCGGGCGCTACCGCTTCAATTTTGGCCACAAAGTCAGGTAATCCCATTTTTTGCCACTCTGACGCAATTCTTTTTGCCAAATTGTATGGTATCTTGATATCGGATATTGCCTGTCCGCCGAAGCCTTGGCGCAGGTGGGGAGATTGGATATGGGAGAAAATTGTCATGGCGATGTTCGAGCTGTAGTCGCCGTGAGTCAATTCGGCCGAATGCTCAAAAATAATTTTTTCCGTCGGTAAACCCAAACTTTTTAAAACTTCGGAGATCCCTTTTTTGAGTTCTTCGTCTATCATTGGCTTGAGTATATCATTCGGCAAGTTTCCGCGCCAGTTTTAAGAGACACAAAGTTAGAAAACAGTAGCTTAAAAATGGTATAATTAGGCATTAATAAAACCGAGTTGGGCAAAAGCGCCTAATCCGGTTGGTTCTTTAACAAACGAAGGTTCTTTGCACTAACAAAAAAAGGGGGGGGGAAAATGTTCCTGCTAATATGGGGATCGGTCATCCGCGGGGCAAGCTTCCCCGCTTTCTGGCACTACTTCCAAAGGAGGAGAAATGCCTAACGTAAAAGAAGTTCTGGGTTACCTGTGGGCGGCCTTTCTTTTCAGCCTCCCCCTTGCTCTCGTTGGTTTCAACATCAAAAAAGACAGAAAGGGGGCTTGAATGCCAGGATACTTGATCGTCGCCGGGATCACAATGATCTTGCTCGGTCTGATTTTGGCAGCTCTTTTCTACGGTCATAAGCAAGTCACTCTCGGTTCAATTTCTCTTGACCCGTGTTGTTCCATTTTTTGGATTTCCTGCACGATCGGCACATTAATCACTTGTTATGGCTGTTATGGCTTCATCTGGCAAGTCTTTCAGTTGATCAAGAAAGGAGTGGGCCAATGAGACCCTATGATTTGATGCCCTTAGGTGCGGTCGTAACGGCGCTTTCGGCCATGGTGGCGTTGAGCTCCACCAACGACGAGTCGTTGAGACTCGGGCCGATCAGGGTAGGTCTCTCTCGTTTTTTCTCAACAATCACTTTTGTGGGAATGGCCTTGATGGTTGCTGGTCCTCTATGGGCCACGATCAGGCTCTTCTATTAGTAGAACTTTCGTTATTGCCGAGAGGTGTCGTCTTGATACCTCTCGGCTTGTTTTTCAAATCTGAAGTTTTATTTCCCCTTCCAAATCTGTTCTTCTGACTTTAATCCCTTCTTTTTCCATTTTTTTAATCAAATCCGGGTTGGGATGACCAAATGAATTTTTGCCGACGGAAATAATCGCCTGTCGTGGCCTGATTATTTCCAAAAAGCGATCGCTCAGGCTGGTCTTGGCTCCGTGGTGAGCTACCTTTAATATATCAATCCTATTCAAAGTATTATTGTTTAGCAGAATCTCGTCTTGAATGCCGGCGTCGGCATCACCCGAAAAAAGAACCTTCGTTTGGCCGTATTTTAATAAAAACACCAAAGAAAAATTGTTTAACAAATCTGTTGTAGTCGCCCCCAAAACCGACCCGGAATCCATTGACTGCGAGCCTGATTCAAGAGCCAAAGACGAAATTTTTCCGCTAACCCAGGTTCGTTCCGGCCATAAAAAAGCCAATTCCGAACCAAAAAAGTTAATTTTATCGCCCAAATAAGGATTAATCACTTTGGTTTTGGCTTTTATTTTTTCCGCCAATTTTTGAAATTCCGAGTCAACGTTACCGACCGGAGAACCAAAAAAGTATCTAATACTATATCTTTCTACTATATAAATAAGTCCTTTATAATGATCTGCTTCCGGGTGGGATAAAATTACCGCTTCAATAGTCCGGTCCCAAAAAGGCATATTATTGGCCAGGCAATCCAGAACCTTTTTATCCGGCCCGGCGTCAACCAAAATCTGGTCCGTTCCTTTTTGAATTAAAATCGCGTCACCCTGGCCAACGTCACAAAAAATAATATTCAGCTTCCGGTTGGGAAATGAAAAAACAATCAGCCAAACAAGGCCGGTGAACAAGGCTAAAATCCCCAAACCGTGTTTTAATTTGAATTTAGAAAGAAAAATTTGAAACACAATAAATCAAGAACTTAAAACTTAAACCTTAAAGCTTAAAACCTAAGCTAAAAACTAAAAACTTTAAGATTTTACTTTTAAGATTTGGTTTTGACATTTAACATTTAAGATTTACGTTTTTTATAAACCCACCATCCAACTATCAAATAATACCCTAGCGCCAATCCCCAACTCCACTTTGGTGTCCAAACCTGAAAAATTTTAACATCCGCACAAAACGATAATAATCGGCTTAAATACCATAAAAAAGGATATGAAATTAAGGCTAGCAAATAAGCTATCATCCTGCTAAATAGACTAAAAAAGGCCGCTAAAAGGCCAATTCCCAAAATATAGGGAACAACCGGTAAAATTAGAAAATTAATAAAGGGAGAGAAAAGATTATACTCGCCAAAATTTGCCATAATTATCGGCAGCGTGGCTAATTGACAGGCCAATGTAGCGGAAAAATTTTCCGATTTTAAAAGACGATTTGAGGACTTTCTCAAAGTTGGCTGGATAAAACTAAGGCCGAGCATAGAAAAGAAAGAAAGTTGAAAACTGAGATCAAAAATCAAATCCGGTTTTACCATAACCATAACATACCCGGTCATTATTAAAATCCGCAAACTATCGGCTTTCCGGCCGAATTCTTGGCTTAAATAAAGCAAACTTGCCATTAAAGAAGCTCGTACAATCGGTGGCTGAAAACCGGATAATAAAGCATAGAACCATATCAAAATAGTTAAAGCAACCAAAGCAATTTTTCTATTTAAAAATAAAGTCAAAAAATTAAATAAGGGTGTAATCAATAAGGTAATATTCATTCCCGAAGCTACTGCGATATGGATAGTTCCCGTTTGTATCATTTGTTGATATAGCTTCGTGGGTAAAGATTTTTTAGTCCCCAAAACAATACCCGATAGCAATCCGGCTTCTTTGTTGGGCAGAGAGGAGGCAAAAGCCAAATCCAACCTTTGCTGAAGGGAAGTGAAGGCGAGGGGGCTAGAAAAATTAGAGGGATCGGGAGGATTAGAGGTGTTAGAAAAAAGGAGAATTCGAACGATGAGAATTAAAACTAGAAAATAATTAATAGAATTCCTTTTAGTCATTATTACTTCTTTTATATACTTCTTTTATACTCTAATCGCTTTTTTAATAGATTTTCGTTATCCCTCTTCCTTTTGGTGTTTTTCTTCAACGGCGTTGATTTACCGATTAAGAAGATAGCCTCCCCCATTCAAAAGATCTCAAAATTATTTCCGCCATTAGTCCGATTAGTATTATAATTAGATAAAAATTCCTTCGTGACCACCGTAAGTTTGGTTAAATTGGTAACCGGTGTCGGGGGTCGACGTGTCAACTCCAACTAAACCGGCGGCGTATTTTGCTCCTGTAATTGTTCCGTGATTAACGTTGTTGGAATCATCAATCGCCTTGCCGGTATTGCGTGGGTCATCTCCGTTTTCGTCAAAATGCAAAAACAGTTTGGAAAAATTCATCCGGAACAAAAAGGCAGTTGAAGAAGTGAAAGCGGCTGAATAGAGAATGAAATTACTTAAACGTAACTCATCGGCAAGGTCGGCAAAATATGATCCGGAAACTAACCCAAAATTAACAGCCGAGGCATTAATGGAAGTACTTGCGGTAGTTGAAGTTAAATTCGGATAAACCCAAAATTCAACCGTTTTGATTCCGTTTCCGACATCGCCGGCGTTCACATAATCGCTGTTACCGTCAAATTTTAGCGCGCTTTTGGTTCCCGAATACCGGATGGCGCCGGTTTCCGTCGTCGGTGTTCCCGAGCCGGCAGCCAAGGCCGTAGTTGAGCCGTTAAAAGGTGCTATAAAAGTAGCTGTTTTAGCCCCAACGTTGTAGGCCTTTAGAGCGTCAGCGTCAGAATAAACCGAGGCCGAACTATTGTTGTAGTAAATATAGTAATTTGAGTCCGTGCTGCCATTGGAAATATCCGCCTGTAAGGGAAAGGAAATTTTTGTCGTCGTACTGGTGGCGCAGGTATAACCTGTCGGAGGAAGCGTGTGGCGGTATAAATCAATAGAGTTAGTATCTGAAGGCTGATAAAAAACCCTTAAATCATCACAGTTTGTTTTTAAATAACCCTGGTCATATATAGACTTGGTATTAAAAGTAATGGTATAGGTTGTGTTGCTATGAAGAGTCGCTCCGCTGTTATTTACTAAAGTTATTTGCTTCCGCGAAAGCCAACTTCCGGCCGCCTGCGGCCACGGAGCGGCCTTGACACGCCGCGGATTTTTTAAATAAAAATAAACGGTCGGCAAAAGCAAAACCACTAAAATCGCGGCCCCGAAGGTTAATTTGTTAAATTTATTGAAGGATTTTCGGCGGCGATAACCCATATTCAAATTCTTTCAAACCGCCAAGTATTTTCAAGAGGAAAAAACTCGTGCTTTCTAGGACTATCTCTATCGATTTCTTTGTTTAAAACTAGAAAACGGTAATTCTATCTTTTATCCGCTCAAATACGGAAGTTGTGATCACGCTTTTATTAATCAAGTCTTCAATTTTTTGGTAAGGCCTTCCGGCAACAATTTTCCGCGCCGTCGCCTCGCCGATTCCCCATAAAGTATCCAACTCCGGAATTGTCGCCGTATTTATATTAATCCTTGTTTCCCAATTCTCGCCTCTAGACCCGCTTCCCGCTTCTGGCTTCCCGTTTCCAACTTCTTCCTTCTCCGGAATATATATCTTGGCTCCGTCGTTTAGTTTTTGGGCCAAATTTAGATTTTTGGCGACCCAATCACGGTCGGCGTCTAAGGCCAAACCGCCGGCCAAGACAAGCAGGTCGTTAACACGACTGCCAAATTTCAATTCATAAACGCCTGGTTTTAGCACTGCTCCAGCGATATCTGCTAAAATTACCTGCTCTTCCCCTTGCCCAACATCCGCCGATCGGATAAATTCCATTTTCGGCTCCTCGGAAAACATTTTTTGAAAGATTAAAAAACCTGTCCCCAATAAAATCAAACCAAAGAGTGCAAGAATTATCGTTAATTTATGGTTTTGAAGAAAACGGTCAAGATCAAAAGAATTTTGATCCATTAAAAAAATTATAATCAACCAAACCGCTTCAAGCAAGAAACATTTTTACAAAAAAATCAAACCATTACTTGATTCGTTAAAAAAAATTCTTTATTCTTAATTTAATGCCCAGATCATTTTTTATTCATTCTTTATTTTTACTTTCTGCCATTATTTTAACCTGGTTTTGGACAACCAACCCGGAACTTTCTCTTTATAATCTCCAGCTAATCGCCATCTTTGTCGTTCTCTATTTTGTTTCCCATTTTTTAACCCGCTCGGCGCCGACCACCGCCGCCATTGACGCCATTATTTTTACCGTGGTAATCCTCCTCTTGATTTCCTCCACCGGCAAACTTAATTCCCCGCTCTTTTTTTTGATTTATTTTCTTCTTTTTGCCGTTTCTTTATTATTTGAGCCTTTGGTAACTATTGTTTTAACTGCCGCTATTTTGATTTTCTTTTGGCCAAATCCGTTTTTTCTTAACGGGTTGGTTCAATTGTTTTCCGTTGTTTTAATTTTGCCCTTGTCTTTGTTTTTAGGCCGGCAATACTTAAAAGTCCTTGAAGCCCACAAGCAAATAAAAATTCTGAAAAAAGAAGGCGAAAAATTGGGCCAATCAATCGCCGCCCAGGAAACCAATTCCCTACTTTGGCTTTCTTTGGATTTTAAAGACAGCCTTTTAAAGATCACCCATTTAAGCTCGGAGTTGTTATCCGGTTTAGGCCACCTGACAATTATTCAAAAAGAATCTTTGCAAAAAATTCACGAATTGTCCAAGGAACTGCTTAAAAGCGGCCAAAAATTGAAAGAAAAAATTGATAAGGAAACGGACGAATGAATGAAAGTCAAAAATCAAAAGTTAAAAGTCAAAAGTCATGATTCAAAGCTAACAATAATTATTTTTAGCTTTGTTATTCTACATTTTGCCGCGAAGGCAGCACTCGCCCAAATTGCCACTTCCACTTCAACCATGAAATCGGAAGACTATATGATCCACATGCCGAACTTTAATTTTGCTTCCGGAAACATTACCTCCGAAGAATACCGGCTGGGTTTTACCGGCGGCGAAAACGCCATCGGTTTATCTAATTCCGACGATTACCGGCTTCGAGCCGGTTTTTGGTATATCAAAACCATCATTCCTTTTGGTTTTTCCTTAACGCCGACCAGTATTAATTTCGGCACTTTAACGGCCGGCACGCCGGTTACGGACAATATTACCTTGACCGTTTCCAGCGGCGGCGCCGGCGGCTACCGGGTTACCGCCCAGGAAAACAGACCGCTGACTTCCGGTTCGGGTAATACCATTCCCGATACTACTTGTGATAACGGCGATTGTACCGAAAGTTCGGCAACTGCCTGGAGTCAAAATTCAACTTACGGCTTCGGTTATACTCTTTTCGGCAACGATGTTCCGACTCCTTTTCCCACCGGCTCGCCGGCCGGAAATCTTTTTAAGCAATTTTCCGACCGGACTTTAAACGAAGTTCCGGAAACAATAATGGTTTCCTCTCCTGTCGGTAAAAACCGCTCCGCCACAATGACTTTAAAAGTAAATATTTCCGGAACCCAAGCAGCCGGCAGTTATCAAAATATCCTGACTTTTATCGCGACACCGGGATTCTAATGAAAAGTCAAAAATTAAAAGTTAAAACCTTTGCCTTTTGTGTTTTGAGCTTTGTTTTTTGCGCTTTTAACTTTGTGGCCAAAGCCGCAAACGCCCAAACATATTCCGTTTCCCTTTGGCCTCCCTTGCTGGAATTAATCATCAAGCCCGGAAAATCCGCCACCCAGGTTTATAAAATCAGCAATATGGGCGACCCGCAAATTTTAATAACCAAGGTTTTGCCTTTTGAGCCGGCCGACAATCAAGGAAACGTTAACATCCTGAATTTGCCGACGCTTCTTAGTCCGCTTAACTTCTCTTTCCAAGGGGGAGATTTGCCCTTGGGTAAGGCTTTTGCGCTTAAAAGCGGCGAAAATCGCGATCTGGTTTTAAAAATTTCCGTTCCCAAAAACACGCCGGAAAAAGATTTTTACGCCAGTTTTGTCTTGGAAACCAGTCCTGAAGGAAAAATCGGCCAGTCAATTACCCAAACCGCCGCCAAAATTGCCGGCAACATTTTAATTTCGGTTTCCAATTCCCTTTTCCCCGCCAAAAAAGGGAAAATATTGGAGTTTTCTTCCCCAAAAATCGTTGATTCTTTTGACGCGGTTCCTTTTGTTTTAAAAGTAGAAAATTTGGGCGATTCCTTTTTCAAGACTTTCGGAGAAATTAAAATTGAAGGTATTTTTAATCAAAGCGGAACGGTTAAGATTTTGCCGGAAAATATTTTGGCCAAAACTTTCCGCGATTTGAGCCTTGTTCCCTGGAAAGAAAAATTCATTGTCGGACCCTTCAGGGCAACCGCCGAATTTACCTTGGATGAAAAAAGCCAGGAAAATCCGACTCCGGCAAAATTAACCGCTCAGACCAATTTTTTGGCTCTCCCCTATAAAGCCATGTTTGCTCTTTTGATTATCATTTTGATTTTAATAACCATAAAAAATCTACCAACAAGAATTAATCCCCCTTCGCACCGAACGAACTAGTCCCGAGCGAAGTCGAGGGAGTCGAGAGGCTTCGGTAGGGACAAGCAAATTAACGGATTAACGAATTAAAAGATTAACGGATTAACGGATTAATAAATTAAAATTTTAAAGAATTAACTAATTAAAAAATTACTCTTACTCCCTTCTCTTTTACTCTATCCCCTATCCTCTTTTACTCTATTCTTCAAACGGCCTCTTGACAAGTAAAATTCAAGTGTCTCATAATAAAAACAGCAATCTTAAAAAGAAGGTTAAAAATTCTAAGAAACCGACAGGTAAAAACCGAGGTTAATCTTGAAAAAAGCCAGAAAAAAACTTTTCGCCAAGTCCAGCTTGGTAATTTTTCTTATTAGCCAATTTTTTGGACTTTCTCTTATTTTGCCTAAAAGAGCCGAATCCGGAACCTTAACTTCAGCCAAAGACACCCTTTCCAATTCCCGTCTTTCCTATCACGCCAAGATTTCCGGAGCCCACGCTGCTGGAGAAACCAGAATTACTCTCGGCGTTGACGGCCCCGATGTTGACACCAACCATCTTTTCCCCGGAGATACGATTTTGATCGGACCGAACGGCAACGCCACCAAAACCGTCGGAACAATTATTGACACTACCCATTTCAATTTAACCTCTGCTTTAAGCAGTGCTTTAATCGAAGACGATCCGGTCATTTCTACTCAATCAGCCATTCATACGGTTACTTTTACGACCGCTTCGGCTATCACCAACGGCCTAATCAGAATCCGGATCCCTTCTGCTACGAGCAATTACAATGACAGCCTTCCCGATCAAACCGGCTTTGACTTTAATTCCATCAGTTCAACCAACATTGCTTGCCCGGCGGACTCAGGCTCTTTGGATTTTGTCACTCCAACCGCTTCCTATTCCGGTCAAAACGGGTGTACCTCCGGCTATTCCTGTTTCGAATGTCGTTTTTCCGGTCCGTTACCGGCTTCTACCGCTTATTCAATCACCATCGGTGACGCTTCAACTAAATTGATTAATCCGGCACCAGCTCCCGGCCACGCCCAAGGCACCGCCGACCGCTACAGTATTTTGATCGAAGTTAAAAATAATTTAAACGAAGCCGTTGACTCGATTATCGCCAAAGTCGCCATTATTGAATCGGTTCAGATTTCGGCAACGGTTGATTCCACTCTTTCCTTTTCCGTTGCCGGCCAGGAAAGTTCCGAAACTCATTGCGGCCAAACAACCGATATCACCACGACTTATTCTACGGTTCCTTTCGGCACTCTCTCTCCTCTGACTTTTTACGACGGCGCCCAAACTTTAACTGTTTCCACCAACGCCGACAGCGGTTACGCCGTCACTATTGAAGAAGACGACCAGATGAGCAAAGATGGCAGCACGACGGAAATTCCCGACTCCGGCGCCGACGACAATACCGCCACCCATTTGGTTAAAGCCAATTGGAATACAGCGACGGCTACCGATTCCGGAGCCTACGGCTTGGGTTATTCGTTGGGAAATGTTTCCGGCACGGACGCCAGCTTTACCTACAACCAATGGCAAACATTCTTAATTAAACAACTGCCTTGCACCAGTGTTGCCGGCACTTGCGGCACCCAGGATACTGTTCAAACAATTATGAGCAACAGTGGCCCGGTTTCCGCCAACCAGATTGATGTTTGCTACCGAATTAACGTTTCCGGTATTCAGGAAGCCGGTTATTATTGGAATAAAGTGATGTATATCGCTACCCCGGTATTTTAAATGAAAAATCAAGATAATCATTCAAAAACTAGAATTTCGGCACTTTGCGGTTTGGTTTTAACTTTCGCGCTTTGTATTCTGTGCCGAGGCGTAGTCTTTGCTCAAACCCCAAGAACCTTAACAGTCGTTCCTCCTTCTCAAGATTTTAAAACCAAGGCCGGCAAACAAATCTCGGCCAACGTTAAAGTCAGAAACGAAACCGACGAACCGATCACGGTTAAAGCCAACCTTAGGGATTTTATTGTTCTGGATGACAAAGGAACCCCCAGTTTTGTGGAAGAAGCGGTTTCCGGCCGTTGGAGCCTTTCTTCCTGGATGATTGTTTCCCCGACCGAATTTACCATCAATCCCCGTTCTTCCAAAGTTTTTGATGTTGCCGTTATTGTTCCGCCGGACGCTCTTCCGGGCGGTCATTACGCCTCCGTTTATTTTACTCCGGTTGAAAACGGCTTAAAGGAAAATCAATCCGGTTCGGCGGTTGAAACCCGAATCGCCTCACTTTTTAAATTAATTGTTGAAGGACCGGTAACGGAAATGGCCTATTTGAGAAAATTTAGCGCTCCCCGCTTTTCCGAATACGGCCCGATTACCATCACTACCCAAATTGAAAATCAATCGGATTTGGATATTACCCCCCGGGGTTCAATTGTCATTACCGATTTGTTCGGAAAAAATATCAGCCGTTTTCAAATTGAAGAAAGAAGAATTTTTCCCTATGCCGTCCGCTCCTTAACCAATACTCTGGAAAAAAAGTGGCTTTTCGGCCGCTATAAAGCGACTTTAAACGGCAGCTACGGCACCACCGGTCAGGTTCTCGCCGGCTATTTATATTTTTGGGTGCTGCCTTGGAAAATAATCCTGGCGGTTGTCTTTGGTTTGGCAATTCTGGTTCTGATCGGCTATTGGCTTGGTCAAAAAGGAAAAAACAAAGAAAAAATAGTTATTCCTCCCGACTCCCCTTTAAATTCCTAAACCGCTCAGTCTATAATATTTCTATTGTCAACAAAATCCTGATTTTATGGATAAACAAAAAAAACAAATTCTTTTTTTAGGCTTGGTCATCTTCTTGATTGTCATTGCCAATTTGATCAATAAACCTTCTCCGCCACCTCCGGAAACGCCAACTGTTAAGGGAATCCAGGCACCGACCAAAGTTTCCGCCCGCATCGGTGAATATTATTTAACTCTTTCCGGCTGGACTTCTCCTTTTGCCTTGGTTACCCTTACCTCTTCAGCCAATAGCCTTTCCGGCCGCGTCACGGCCGATCAAAACGGCTTTTTTCTTTTTCGCTTTGTTTTTCTGCCCAATAAAGTGGGTGAACTTTGTTTAATTGCCCAGGACACCAACGGCCAGGCTTCTCCGCCG
The DNA here is from genome assembly GCA_002069945.1 of Microgenomates group bacterium ADurb.Bin219. Classification (GTDB taxonomy): domain Bacteria; phylum Patescibacteriota; class Microgenomatia; order UM-FILTER-40-11; family UM-FILTER-40-11; genus MWCH01. The sequence goes on along the minus strand of MWCH01000007.1, from coordinate 34,473 downwards.
TTGTTCTTACCCGAACCGGTAAACAACCAAAATGTGGTTATGGAAAATATCCTGATGCCACCGACACTTAATCTTTCTACCGGCATTGTCACCAACGAAGAAACCGCCATAGCTTCCGGCCGGACTTTTCCCGACTCGCGCGTCAGAGTTTACCTTTACGCTCAAACGGAAACAACCCTCTGGCAAATTATTCAGGAAAATCTGGTCAAAAGCGTTTTTGCCAAAACCGCTCCCTTTTTGGATGTTCAATCGGATGACCAGGGAGATTTTGAATTTAATTTGCCCTCAGCCGAACCGGCAGAACAAAAGATCTTTGTCGCCAGCTTTCTTAAGCCCAACCTGGCCGGTTTTAAAGACGAAGAACCGGGTTCGCCGAAAAGCTTTACCCTTTCTTTTAAATCGCTTTCTTTTTGGGAAAAAATTGCCTACTTTTTCGGCCTAATCCTAATCCAAATTTTTCTTTGGATCAGGGCTATTATTGACGATCCGGTTAAGATTATCTGGCTGGAAATTCCGATCCTTTCTTTTCTTTTTGTCAAAGTCCTCCTCCGGGGAATCAGAGAAAAAGAAACTACAACCAACAATTTATAAAGTCTTTCGTTAAGAAAAATTTAGAAGGGGTTATTCAAACCTGACGGTAACCGTCTGGGGAAAAGAAGCGCCTTCTACCGAAGCCGTAATGACGAATTGACCGGCAACCGGCGAGGTTAAGTCATAAACCGCCTGGCCCATTTTATCCGTATCCGCCTGGAGGCTGACGAAATTAACTCCTATAGGTGCTGAAGCTAAATTAATTCTTTTTCCGGAAACTCCCCGGCCTTTATCGTCAAGCAAAAAAACCGTGACCCGAATTTTTTCACTCACCGACCTGGCGGAAAGAGGCGAAGCAAAAACATAAGAATTGGTTAAACTGTAAGTTTCACCGCTGGCCCGGCCAAAGAAAATCGTCCTTGCCCGGGTAAGGGAAAAAACCAGAATTAAGAGTGTGGCTAAAAAAACCAAAAGAAGAGTTAAAAGAAGTGTCCTTGTTTTCATTCTAATTTGAGAGTATACCAGTTTTTTTTTCTTGTCAAGAGGAATAGAAGGCAAATCTAAAATTAATTGGGCATCAGTCAGTCCGTAACGAAAAAAAGATTCTTTTCAGCCCCCGATACATAATCGGTAATTGGCTTAAAGAAAAAAGGCGGGGTAAATTTTTTAAAAGATATTGCGGCCGGAAATAAAAGTCGCGGTGGGCCCGGCGATACATTTCTTCCACTTCAACGGGAGAAGCCATCCCGGGAAAGGTAAAAACCATTTTGCCCGAAGTATTGTAAAAATCCTGCCATTTTTTAATCAGAATTTTCCCTTTTTTTTCTTTAATCAAACGCCACATTCTGGTTCCCGGAAAAGGCGCCGCGATATTTAAAATAATCCGGTCAAACGGCAAACTTTTGGCAAAATCAATGGTTCTTTGCATTGATTCCCGGGTATCACCCAAAAGACCCAAAATAAAAAAGCCGGTAACCGGAATTCCGATTTTATTGGTCAGCTTGACCGCTTTTCTGATTTGATCCAAACTCTCCGCCTTGGGAATCATACTTAAAACCCTTTCGTCTCCGGATTCAATTCCGTAAGCAATATAGTCGGTCCCCGCTTTCTTCATCTTTCTCAACAATCTTCCGGTTACTTTATCCGCCCTTATTCCGTTGGAAAAACGTAAATACAATTTGTATTTTCTTTTTATTATCAAATCCATAATTTTTTCCGCCCTTTTAATATCAAAATTGAAGCTGTCGTCGTAAAAATCAATTTCCCGAACCCGGTAGTTTTTGACCAAAAAATCAATTTCCCTTAAAACATTAGCCGGGGTCCGCGGCCGGAATTGATAACCGAAAATATTTTTATTGCAAAAATAGCAATTATAGGGACAACCCCGACTGGTCAATATCTGGGCCCAGGGATAGTAGCGGGTTCCAGCAGAAAGATAGGGCTTGTCCGTTCCTCCTTTAACAATCAAATGACGTGCCGGTAAGGGCAATTTGTTGGGATTTAGCGGAGTCCTCGGAAGATTGATAATTACCTTTCTCCCTTTCCTGTAAGCAATTCCTTTAATTATTGACCGATCTTTGCCCTGAACAATTTCCAAAAGGGTTTCTTCGCCTTCGCCGATAATACAAAGGTCATAACCGGAAAATAAAATTTCCTTCGGCAAAGCGGAAGCATGGGGTCCCCCGGCAATTTTGATTATTGGCGAATTGAGATTTTTGGCTACCTTGGCCGACCAATCGGCTGCCGGAGTCATAATGCTGAAACCGACAAAATCCGGCTTTTCTTTTTTAATTAAAGAAACCGCTTTCCGCCAGCTGAGATTTTCAACATTTGCGTCAATAATTTTGACCGGAATTTTATTTTTTTCCAAAACCGCCGCCAGATACAAAAGGCCAAGCGGCGGATTGGTTGTCCAGATTTCCGCGTCGGCCTTGACTTTGTAATTCGGTTGAACCAAAACAACTTTTTTTGTCATTTTCAAGACAGTATACCTTTTTCCGTCAAAATTTTCCCTTTCTGGCTGTGATAAAATACAAGCTGATGAAAGTCCTTTTGCTAAATCCGCCTTTTAAGGAAAACTATATCCGCTCCGCCCGCAGCACCTGGCCTTCCATTTCCGGCAGTAATTGGTATCCGATATTTTTGGCCTATGCTACCGGCTGGCTGGAAAAACACGGCCACAAGGCCAAGCTTCTGGACGCTTTAGTCGCCCATCTTTCCCCGGCTGAAGTCTATTCCCGGGTTAAACAATTCCGGCCGGAAATAACCGCTCTTTATATCTCCGCCGAAAGCCTGACCAACGACTTAAAAATCGGCTTGAAAATAAAAAAAATCAACGGCAGCAAGATAGTATTGGTCGGACCGTGGTGCAGCACCCATCCCCAAAAAATCTTAAGCCAAAACAAAGAAATTGACGCCATTATTCCCCGCGAATTTGACCAGGTTTTGCTTGATTTGGCCAATAAAAAACCTCCGGAAAAGATTAAGGGATTGGTTTTTCGCCGGGGAAAAGAAATTATGGTTAATCCGGAAAGAGATTTTCTGAAACCGGAGCAATTGAACCAATTCCCCTTTGTCACCGAAGTGTACAAAAAACATTTAAACATTGAAAAATATCACCAGGCCAGTTTGCTCCACCCTTTTGTTGATTTATTTACCGGCCGCGGTTGTTCCTGGGGAAAATGCTCTTTTTGCCTTTGGCCCAATACCATTCACCGCGGAGCGGCCAATTACCGAACAAGAAGCCCCGAAAATGTCATTCAAGAACTTCTTTTTATTAAAAAAGAATTGCCCGAAGTCAAAGAAGTTTTTTTTCAGGACGATACTCTCCCCGCTTGGCGGGCCAAAGAAATAAGCCAATTGATTATTAAAAGAAAAATCAAAATTACCTGGTCCTGTTATGCCCGCGCCGACGCCCTGATGGATTTGAAAACTTTGAAATTGATGAAAAAGGCCGGCTGCCGTTTTCTCCATGTCGGTTACGAAAGCGCCGATCCGGCAATCTTAAAAAATATTAATAAAGGCACAACTCCGGGAATAATGAAGAAATTTACCGAAGACGCCCAAAAATCCGGTTTAAAAATCCACGGCGATTTTATTCTCGGCCTTCCGGGAGAAACCGAACAAACTATTAAGAATACTATCAAATGGGCTCAGGAGTTGGGGATTGAGGGCTATCAGTTTTTTATTCCCCAGCCCCAACCGGAAACTCCCCTTTTTAATTATCTGAAGAAAAAAGGCTGCCTTAAACAAAATAATCAAATCAACTATCCCCAGCTAACAGCCGAACAACTTAATTATTGGCGTTTTAAGGCCATGCGTTCAATCTACTTCACTCCGAAATACTTATTTAATACCCTTGGCAGTCTTAACTCAAAAGACGACCTTTTTCGGCTAATAAGAACCGGGTTTTTTGCCTTGCCGAAAATGCTTAAAAAATGAATCTGCCGCTTGTTTCAATTATCATCCCTACTCTTAACGAAGAAAAAAACCTTCCCCATTGTCTTGAATCGTTAAAAAAAATCGCTTACCCGAAAGTCAAACAGGAGTTGATTGTTGTTGACGGCGGCTCAATTGACAAAACAATTGCCATTGCCCGCAAATTTGGCGCCAAAGTTTATCATAATCCTTTAAAAATTCGCGGGGCCGCCTGCAAAATCGGCGTTGAAAAAGCCAGGGGCGAATTAATTGCTTTTACCGATGCCGATTGTGTTGTTCCGAAAAACTGGTTAAAAGGGCTTCTGGCCGAATTAAAAAACGACCAAGTAGCTTCTGTCGGCGGACCAAATATCACCCCAAAAGACGATACCAATTTTGCCAAAGCAGCCGGTGAAGTCATTAGTTTATTGACCAAACCCGGCTCCCGCTATGGATTTTCTTCAAACAAGATTACGGAAACATATCATAATCCCGGCTGTAACGTGCTTTATAGAAAAAGCCCAATTTTAAAAGCCGGCAATTTTAATCCCGATTTATTAACCTGCGAAGATGAAGAACTGGATTTTCGCTTATTAAAAAACGGTTATAAAATTCTTTTTACGCCAAGGGTTGTAGTTAATCACTACCGCCGGCCAACATATAAAAAAATATTCATCCAGTTTTACCGTTTTGCTTTCGGACGAAGTCAGGCCATCAAACTTCACCCAAAAATGGCCCGTTGGTTTCATTTTCTCCCCTCTTTGGCCTTAATCTCGCTCGTGGGAATATTACCGGCTTTTATGGTTTTTCTGGCCGTCTCAATTTATCTTTCGTTTGCTAAAAAAACCGTCCTTTTCTATACCTATTGGCTGATTTTTTGCTTGTGGTTTCTGGGCTGGAGCTTGGGATTCATAGCCGGATTTTTAAAAACAAATAAGTAAGTGAGTTCCACAAACTGATTAAATACCAATTATTTTCTTTCCAGCCCCAAAATGGAGAGAAAAAAAGAAGAAAAAATGATCTCCATTCCCAAAACCAATAAAGTCAGGGAGATAATTGCCGGCCTGATCGCCCAAAGAAAACCAAAACCTGCCCTTGCCCAATTAAGAAAGGTAACAAAGCCTATCAAAAAACCTACTAGTGTAACAATAAAACCCAAAACAAGACCTTTTTCCAATTTAAAATAGCGCAAGGTTGTATTGATGGTCCAGCCGCCTTTATCCAGGCCGGAAACATAAGAAAAAACCTTGGCGTAAACTCCGAGCATCACCACCTGGTATCCCAGTAAAGCCAGCATGCTGGCTAAAATCATCGCGTGGAAATCCAAACAATATCCGGAAGAAAAACAAAAAGGACCTTTCGCCAATAAAACCAAGCCCAACAAGCCCAACCCCATAAATAGCCCTCCGGGAAAAAGGAAAACATAGGTCGGCGCAAAAAGCAGCATAAAGCGGATATGGCGCCAGGCGTCACGGAAGCGGGAAAGTTTTGTCGGCGCCTGTCTTGGCCAATAGCTTATCGGCACTTCGCCGATCTTTAAACCAACCTGAGAAGCCCTGACCAGCATCTCCGAAGCGAATTCCATTCCCAGTGTCTTTAATTTTAATTGTTCAAAGGCCGACCGCGTAAAAGCCCTCATCCCCGATTGGCTGTCGGAAATTTTAATTTTGTAAAACCAGCGCAAAAAAAAATTCAGGAAAGGCGTCCCCAAATAACGATTCAAAAAAGGCATCGCTCCTTTTTTAATCCGGCCGCTTAACCTTGAACCGACAACCAAATCATATCCTTCCCCCAACGGTTTAATTAATTTGGGCAAATCGCTAAAGTCATAAGTACCGTCACTGTCTCCAATTACCAGCCAATCCCCTTTTGCTTGCCGAAATCCGGCCAAATAAGCGCTCCCATAGCCTTTATGCGCCTCTTTAACAACAATCGCGCCGGCTTTTTCCGCTTCCTTGGCTGAGTTGTCGGTTGAACCGTTATCAACCACAATCACTTCACCGGAAATTTTATTTTTTCTCAATACTTCTTTGGCCTTTTTAACACAAATACCAACGGTTTTCTCCTCGTTTAAACAAGGCATGACCACGGAAAGAGAGGGATTCTTTTTTTTAATCATTTAAAATTTTAAATAGGTTCTTGCTCTCCGGAAAAGATATTTAATTTGATTATAGGAACGGATTTCTTTTAAAAGAGCAAAAAGAACTGCCGGCCGCAGATAAAATTGCCAATAGGCTTTTTCCTGGAGCTTTTTTAGCTCCGATTTACTCACTCCTTTGGGCGAATAAGGCGTTTCCGATTGAAAGGTTCGGCTAAAATCAAAGCCGTCTGCTGAAATCTCCCCCGTTTGGATCAATTGACGGTAAGCTTCGGTTCCCGGCAAGGGCAAAAAATTATAAAAAGCGGCCCGGGTTAAGCCCAGGTTTTGAGAAAACTTAATTGTTTTTTCCATTTCTTTTTTGGTTTCCCCGGGATAGCCGAGAATAAAAAATCCGTTAACCGTCAAACCGGCTCTTTTAATCAACTTTATCTGGCAACGAATATCTTTGACCTTTAGGCTTTTCCTCATCAGTTTTAAAATCCGATCTGAACCAGATTCAATACCGACGGAAATATAATAACAACCGGCTTTTTTCATCAAAGTTAAAACCTCCAAATCCAAAGTATCCAAGCGGACTCCGTTCGGACAGCACCAGGAAATCTTAAAATCTTTTTGCAGCAACTGCCGGCAAAAATCCTTAACGTATTGTTTGTTAAAAGTAAAGTTGTCGTCCAAAAAATGAATTTCGCGAATGCCGTAATCCCGGTACAATAATTCAATCTCCGCCAAAAGATTGGTTACGGATCGGGAGCGGATTTTTAAACCTGTTACCGTTTTTCCGGCGCAAAAAGTGCATTGAAAAGGACAGCCGCGGGTTGCCATAATAGGCGCAATGGGCAGGTTTTTAAAAATCACGCCCTGAGGCGCTTCCGGATAATCTTGCGGCTTTAATAAATCCCAGGCCGGCATCCCCAACTTGTCCAAATCGCAGAAAAAAACCTGCTGGTTGACAACGATTTTTTTACCCCGACGCCAAATTAAACCCGGAATTTTTGTCAAATCAATCTTCTTCCCCTCAATTTTTTTAACCAATAAAGGCAAACCGATTTCCGACTCGCCCTTAAAAGCGTAATCCAGTTGAGAGAAATCGGCCAAAACCTCCTCGGGAAAACCGGAAGGATGCGGTCCGCCGGCAAGAGTTATTGTTTTTGGATTAGAAGCCTTAACTATAGCCAAACTTTCTTTAAGCGATTCCAAGTCGTGGGAAAAAATCTGCCAGCCGACCAGGTCGGGTTTAAATTTTTTGACCTCCCTTTTAAAATCGGCCAAAGTCAAGCCTTCTTTAACACAATCCAAAATTTTGATTTTTTTAAAGCCGGCCTGGCGCAAAGCGGTTGCCAAATAGCCTAAACCGATAGGCGGAACAACATTGATAACAAAATTTGGCGGCGTAACCGGCTTAACCAATAAGATTTTCATTGTCAGATTATTATCTCGTTATTTTGCTATTTCGTTAATTTTTTAATTTCTTAATTCGTTAATCTTTTAATCTTTTAATTCGAATTTATAGCTTTCTAAGATTTTTCTTAATCCTAATTATTTCCCTTATGGTTAACGGTATATATTTAAAAGAAACCGTGGACTTGCCTGCTTTGCGGGGAAAGTGAGGCACCCCTACTTCCAGAATTTTGTAATTAAAATGTCTTGCCTTGGCCAAAATCTCCGTATTTACAAAAAAATTATTGTCTTCAATCTTAATTTTTTTAAAAATTTCCTTTTTAAATATTTTAAAAGCACAATCAATATCCTTAACGTCCAAATTAAAAAGCAAGTCGGCCAAAATATTATACAGGCGGGAAAGGGCCTTGCGGCTGAAAGGGTCTTTCCGGTTAAGCCGGTAACCAATCACCAGGTCAATAACGCCGGTTTTAGCCACCGGCCACATTATATCCAAGGCTTTTAGGTCAAATTGCCGATCCGCGTCGGTAAAAAAAACATAATCGTAAAGACCCGCCGCAAAGCCGTCACTTAACGACCTCCCGTAACCGAGATTGTTTGGGTGAGAAATCAACCTAATACGGCGGTGGTGTTTACTAAAATCGTTGACAATTTTGGCGGTATCATCCTTGGAGCCGTCGTCCACGACAATTATCTCCCAGGGGTCTTTTAGCGTCTTAAGGTAGCCAATCGCATCATTTAAAACGCTCCAGATATTGGCTTCTTCGTTGTAGGCGGGCAGAATGATGGAAATTCCTTTTTTCTTTTTAATCATTTTTCTGGCCTAGGCAAATAAAGGACAAGCCGGCGGGCAGATTAGTTAGATTAATAACCGATTTTTCTATTTTTGTCAAAAAAAGCAAAAATTGATTAAGCCAACTGGGCAAATTGACGAAGTCGGAAGCGTAATCTTTCTTGCTTGATCTTGATTTAATAAAACGAATTAAAATTGCCGGGGTTAAAGCAAAAAAATTAAAATAACTCAGTTTCTTTATCTTAAAGCCTGCCCGAACCACGAGACTTTCCAGATTACTTCTCGAATACCGGCGATAATGACCGGAAACTTCATCCCACCGGCTCATCAATTGCGGATAAGCCGGAACCGTTATTACCAAAATACCTCCCGGCTTCAAAATTCGCCGGAATTCCCTTAACGGCAACTGGTCATCTTTCAAATGTTCCAAAACATCCAAACACAAAATCACCTCAAAAGTTTTATCATGATACGGCATTTTTTTTGATAAATCGGCTCTGGTTAAATTTTTGAAACCTCTTTTGCGGCAAAAATTCAAGGCCGCCAAATCGCCGTCCAATCCCCAAACTTCATTACCTACCGACAAGTCTTTCATCGTCATCCCTGTTCCGCAACCCACATCCAATATTTTCAGCTTCTTTTGGCCAAGACCGGCAAATTTCTTCAATAATCCTTTAACCAGTCCCCTCTTTCCCACATGCCACCAGTAATAACTTTCCTGGGTAAACATTTCCCGATAAAGATCGCGACGCATAGCGCTATTTTAACATTTAATGACAATCGGTTCCTTCGGGAAAAATCAGATAACTTTATAAATGGCCAGTTGGGAGTTTATAAATATGAGCTCCAAGGGCAGGTCTTTGGAAATAAAGTAGGGATGGCGCAAATTATTTACCTCCGGGCTGCCAAAATCATAAATGGAGATAACCAGATAGTCAATTTTTTCCTGACGCAGAAAATTAATTTTTTGCCAGCCCGACATCACTCCGGTAAAAAAATCATTGCAATTTTTTGCTTTGCAGGGAAAATCAATGGTGGAAAGACTTCGATAAGCATATACTCTCGCCTCGGTAAAAACCGGCACCAGCATTCCCATTCCGGAAACGGTGGTTGTTAAAACCAGGGGGTGGTCGGAAGATCGCCGGTCTAAAAATTGAAAGCCCTCAACTATTTCGTCGGGCAAATACTTATAAACACTCTTGGCGTGTTCAAAATCACGGTGATCGGAAGACCGGGCTTTTAAAACAAAATAAACCGTAGGAGCGGAAAAACAAATGATCAAAATTGTTACTAGAAAAATGGCCGTTCGTTTAAAACTTTTCCCTTTTATAAGAGAATCAATTGCCAGAAAAATCACGATGGCCATAAAAAGATAAGCATCGGGAAAGAGAAAACGGGCATTGTGAGTGCCCAAAAGCGACGCAAGCCGGGTAAAAAACAAAGCATAAGATAAAATCGAGGCAGAAATACCCATAATAATAGAGGGTGGTAAGGAAAATTTAACTATCTGTTTGCCGATTATCAGTAGCCCCGGAATCGCCAAAACGAAAACCGGGCCTGAACCAAGAATAAAATTCTTTAAATCCGGCCACCGGCTTATTGATTTTTCCCAAGCCGCAATTTCGGCGAAAAGATTATAAAGAGCGACATTTTTTTGAAAATACAAACCGAACAAAAACAAAATTAAACCAAGAAAAATAAGTAAAAAAGAATGAACTAAAATACTGGCAAATCTTATCCGTTTGTTGGCAAAAATCCCATATAAAAAAGAGATTCCCAGGGCCGGCAAAAGATACGTTAGTTTAAGAGGATTAATAGACATAACCAAAAGAAGAGAGCCGGCCAATTCAAAGAAAGCCAAAAAGGAAGATCTCAGGAAATTTTCCTTTTTCAGTGAGTTAAAAAAAGTCAAAGAACAAATAAAAAAAATCATCACTCCCCAATTTGAGACCAGATGATGAGGAATCGTGCTGATCCTTTCAAAAAAATCCGCCTGGTAATACCAATTTATCCGCCAAACCTCAAATTTAAACGGATTTTGTTGAACTTTTAAAAAAGGACCGGCAAAAAGATAAACAAACAAGGTCGGAAAAACCAAATAATTTTTGTCGATAGCGCTAAAAACCAACTTGAGAAAAATATAAGCGGAAAAAACGATAAGACAGGTTAAGAGAAAAACGCCCACCCAATAACCGGCGGGGGCGGAAAGAGAAAACAACCGCGACAGTTGGCCGATTATTATATAGGGCCAGTGAATAACCCAAAATCCGATTTTTCCGTCTTCGGAAAGAGGATTAAAAATTTGCCAATGACCTTTCAGTCCCCGAACCAGATATGACAAATAGAAAAGATAGTCCGGAGGATAAAAACTGTTTGTGCCCAGATATTGGGTTCCCGAAGGAGTTTTAAGATAGTTGAAAACAATACTGCTTACATTGCCAAAACCCGCCAAAATCGCCAAGAATAAAGCCAGAAGATCGGGTAGTCTTTTTTTCATCTTGGCCAAAAATTATAAACTCTAAAAATATTGATTCTCTTTTGCGGATTAATCTCTTCAAAAATATAGTGGCTATTAAGAAATTCACTGAATTCGGGCGGCAAATCTTCGGTATAAACCAAAATCGTGCCCTTCTTAACCTGGTTAAGATTGGGGGCCAAATACTTTTCAATATAGTTGGGAACCAGAATGGTCCCCGCGCTCGGGTTTACCGGCCAGATTGTTTTTATTTTGTTTTCCGTCACAATCAGGGTGTCGTAAAATTTACTGAGGACCAGAACATTTTCGGACGTCAAATTGTAAGTTTTTTTAATTGTTTGGTAATCGTTTAAAAGCGTCTTCACTTGTGAATAGTGGGGATCTTCTTTCTCCGGTATTACTTGCAAAAAATTCCATAAACAAACCGTAAAAAAGACGGTCAAAAACAAGGTTGCCGGCAAAAAAATTCTTGACCAAAAATTTTCATCCTTCCTAAAATATTGAAAAATTATGGCCAGCTCCAATAAAACAAAGCAACTGATATTATTCACCGTAACCGAAATGGAAGTTGTCACAAAATAACTGAAGATGGCGACATTGTAGATTGCCAAAAAGGAAAGAGGTAATAATAAAGTATTTTTTTGTCTTCCCCCCTCTTGAAAAAAAACCAAACACAACCCGATGACCATTACCAGCAGCGGCAAATAATAATTTCCGAACAAAGGTATCAATTTTGTCACCAAACCGTTTCTGAACAAAGAGGCAAATTGAAAGTAATTGGAAAATTTCGGGAATTCCCCGTAACGCCTTAGTTCAAAAGCGACAATTGAAAGAAATATCCCCGCCGTCATAATTGCAAACGGCACCAGCTCGGTCATTAATGAAGACAAACTTTTAAAAAACTTTTGCTCCCGGCCAATCGCTTTAACCAGGCAGGTAAACAGAAAAGCAGGGACAACATAAACAGCCACTTCCGGGGACCAGAAAACCGTCATCCCGGCTAAAAAGGAAATCAGCCAATAATTAACCTTTTCCGGCAAATACAATAACGCCAAAATAATCAACAAGCCAAATCCATGTCTTAACGGACCCCAAGACGGCGGCAAACCTCTAACCTCCGAAACATAAAATCGCGTGCTTAGGAAAGTTGTCACCAAGCTGAACAGTAAAACCAGCAAATTGTCTTTGAAGATTTTTTTGTAGGCAAAATAAAAGCCCAAATAATATAAAAAAAATAAATTTATGTTTAAAAAATGAAAGTTTTCAAAATTAAGGCCAAAAGGCCGCATCACCAACTCAATAAAATGGATTGACAAATAGCCATACATTGAGGGAATTTCCTTAAGCAGGTTTTTTCCCAAACTCAAATCATAAGCAGGACCGATAAAAAAGGAATAGTGCCAATAATCAATCGTCTTTCTGGTTGAATTAAAGGCAATTAAAACTATTAATAGAAAGGTAGCAAAAGAAATTAACCGCCGGTAAAGAGACGGTATTTTAAACCGGCTTTTTTTAATCAGTATCAGGCTAAGGCTTAAAACCAGCCAGGATAGTATGACCAGCAAATACTCCCGAATTTTAAATTTGGCCAAAAATTCAAATAAATATCCCTCCACACAAAACAATAAAACCCCGATAGCTAAGGCCGATTGAATCAAAACTGAAGGTTTCTTCCGGTAAAGAAACACAACCGGAATCAGGCCAACAAAAAGAAGAACCAAATGGCCAAAATTAATCGCTTTAAAATAAAAAAACAAAAATACTAGGTGGTTCATGGCCAGCCCAAGCCCGATTGCCGGGCTAGCTTTGATTATCCGATTTAGCCGGCCAGCGGAGGGATTTTTTTTAAGTTGGCCCAGCATTGCGATTGAAACAAAAATAATCACCGCCCCGATCTCATATATCAGCCACTCGCTTTTTTCCGTATGGCCGAAAGCTAAACCAAGAACAGTTGCCAGAATTGCGATAACCAGGTAGGATATTACCAAACAAAAAGTGATTTTATCCCCCGTTCCGGCAAGCCAACCGATTTCCGAACCCGATTCCATCTTTGATAAAGAATTTATTTTCAAATCCGTTTTCATTTGGTTAACAGATTAAGTTCCGACCGCGGCTTAAAATTGTAGACTTTGAAAATCCCCACCCTTTTGGCCGGATTAATTTCTTCAAAAACATAATTATTATTGAGAAAGTCACTGAATTCGGGCGGCAAATCTTCGGTATAGACCAATTTTGTTCCGATTTTAACCTTGTCCATGTTCGGGATCAGGTAATTCTCTATATAGTTAGGGGTAAGAATTGTCGTGGCGCTCGGATTTAAAGGCCAAATCGTTTTGATTTGGTTGGCAATAATCAATGGCGTATCGTAAAACTTGCTCAAAAGCAAAACGTTTTCGGAAGTCAAACCATAATTAACTTTAAGGATTTGGTAATCGGCCAGGACTTTCTCTATTGAGAGAAATTCCTTCTCGTAAGTCTTGGGCGGCAAACCCAAAAAATTCCAAATACAAATAATCGAAAAAACGGTTAAAAACAAAGTTCCGGGCAGAAAAATCCGCGGCCAAAACCCTTTATCCTCTTGAAAATAACGAAAGATAAGCGCCAGTTCCAATAAAATAAAACAACTGATAACTTCTAAGGTAATCGGCGCCGAGTTGGAGACGAAATAACTTAAGGCGGCAACATTATATATCGCCAAAAAAGATAAAGGCAGAAACAATTTGTTTTTTTCCGTCTTCCACTCTTGAATAAAAACCAAGCATAAGCCGATAATCAAGACCAAAACCGCCAAATAATAATTCCCAAAAACAGGGGCTCTCATAATAAGCGCACCATTTATGGGCGTATTCTTAAATAATCCGGCAAATAAGAAATAATGCGAAAGACGAGAAATAAAAGAAAGCAACCCCTGTCCTCCCGACTCCCGAAGAGCAATTCCCAAAAACAAGCCCAAAGTTATAAGGACAAAGGGAATCAAACTACCAACTAACAGAACAATTATTTTAGATAATTTTTTGCCCCGGACAATCGCTTTAACCAGGCAGGTAAACAGAAAGGCAGGGACAACATAAACAGCCACTTCCGGGGACCAGAAAACCGTCATCCCGGCTAAAAAGGAAATCAGCCAATAATTAACCTTTTCCGGCAAATACAATAACGCCAAAATAATCAACAAGCCAAATCCATGTCTTAACGGACCCCAAGACGGCGGCAAACCTCTAACCTCCGAAACATAAAATCGCGTGCTTAGGAAAGTTGTCACCAAGCTGAACAGTAAAACCAGCAAATTGTCTTTGAAGATTTTTTTGTAGGCAAAATAAAAGCCCAAATAATATAAAAAAAATAAATTTATGTTTAAAAAATGAAAGTTTTCAAAATTAAGGCCAAAAGGAGTGAGTATCAATTTTATAAAATGAACGGACAAATAACCGTATAAAGAAGGAATTCGGTCGTTCAATAAACTTTTCCCCAAACTCAACTCATACGCCGGTCCAACAAAATTAGAATAATTCCAATAGTCCATAATCTTCCTGGTGGAATTGAAAGCAGCCAAAACTACCAGGAAAAAAATACCCGCTGTAACAAATTTCCCGGAAACTTTTGGGGTTTTTATCTTTGTTAAAGCAAGAATTACCAGACTCAATAAAGTCCAGGCAATCAAAACAAACAAATAACGAAGGATTCCAAAATGTTTGAAATATTCAAAAAATTCAAAAAAATATCCGCCAACGCAAAATAATAAAACACCCTCGATCAAGACAAGCCTAACCAGATTGCGGAAATTTTTCCGGTAAAGATATATTACCGGGGCCAATCCCCCAAAAATAAGCAACCAAAAACCGTAATCAATTATGCGGAAATAAAAAGTCAAAAATAAGGAGTGGGTGACAAAAAAGATTAAACCGATTATCGGGCTAAATCTAATAATCCGGTTAAGAGATCTGTTATTGGCAAGGCTTCTAAAGCGACCGACTCCCGCCGCCAAAAAGAAAGTTAAAACCGAGCCGATTTGAAATATCAACCACTCGCTCTTTTCCGTATGACCAAATAAAATACCGGAAACAATTGCCGAAATTATAATAATCAAATAGGCAATAACCAGACAAAAAATAATTTTGTCTCCCATACTTATGGTTACCGCCTCCGTTCCTTGATTAAATTTTTTTTCTTCGGAATTCGAATTTATTTTTAAGTTTTTTTCCATTTGAATCTCTTCTCTGATTAATTTTAAACCAATAAATTTATATTACCTTGTAAATAACCATCTTTGCGTTGGAAAAAATCAACTCAAGAGGTAAACCCGGGGAAATAAAGTAAAGTTCGTTCAGATATTTTATCTCCATTCGGTCAACGCCGGGAGGAAGATCGTAAATCGTAAAAATAAGGTAATTAATTTTTTCCCGACGCAGAAAGTTAATTTTTTGTTGATCCGACAGGGTGTTGGAAAAGAAATCGGAAGAATTTTTTAATTTTTGAGGAAAGTCAATTGTCCCCAGGCCCCAGGAAGCATAGATTCTGGCCTGGGCATAAACGGGCAAAATAATATTTAACCCGGAAGAAGTCGTTGTCAAAACCAGGGGATTGGTTGAATCACGAGCTCCCAAAAATTGCATGCCGGCGACAATTTCGTCGGGTAAATACTTAACCAGATGCGCCGCTCCCTCAAAACCCATCGGCTCCGATAATTTATCCTTTAAGACCACCACAAACGAAGGCAGAGAAAAAGAAACAAGGAGAATGGCGATCAGCCAGACAACTCTCCCCTTCTTCTTAAAACCGGCCATAAGTTTATCCAAAGCCAAAAAAATCACCATTGCCATAAATAAATAGGCATCGGGAAAAAGAAGCCGGGAATTGTGATTGTTAAACAAAAGGGAAATCTTGGTAAAAAACAAAGCATAAGACAATAAAGAGATTAAAAAACCCAAAAATATTCCCGGATGAATTTTGGTTTTGATGATGTCCATAATAATAAGCAAAAAAGCAGGAATCACTAAAACCGAAAGCGGACCGGAAGTGATAAAAAAAATCTCGGCCGTTGGCGGCCATTGCATCATTGATTTCTCCCAGGCAATTTTTACCGGTGTAAAAGTAACGGCCACATTTTTTTGAAAATAAAGGCCAAACAAAAACAATACCGGCACTAAAAACATTAACGAAGCACTGCCTACTAAAACTTTTCTGAGGCTGACTAATTTAAAATAAAAAATTCCGTAAATAAAGGCTATCCCCAAAGAAGGCAGAAGATAAATTAGTTTAATCGGGCTGATTGACATTATCAGAAGAAGGGAAACGGTTAAATAAAGCAACGACCGAAAGGAAAACCAATCATACTTTGCTTTTTTCAACGATTCAAAAAAACTCAATGAAAAAATCAGGAACAAAAGCACGCCTAAATTGGCAACCAGATGATGAGGAATAATACTGATTCGGTCAAAAAAATCCGCCCGGTAATACCAGGTTAAAGACCAAACATCAATTACCCTTAGCGGGTTTCTCCCGATATGGGGAAACGGACCGGCAAAAATATACGCCAGTAAAACCGGAAAAACCAAATAACTTTTCCCGATTTTTTCAAAAACCAGACGAAGAAAAAGATAAGCGCAAAAGACGATCGCCGTTGTCAGAAAAAAAACACTTAGCCAATACCCGGCATAGACCGGCAGCGAAAACAATCGGCACAAATGACCAATCAACAAATAAGGCCAGTCTATAACCCAAAACCCGGTCGTTTTTTCCTGGGACAAAAGATTAAATATTTGCCAATTCCCTCTCAGCCCTTGGGCGATAAAAGTTAAATAGCCGATGTAGTCCGGAGGATAAAGACGGCCGGTGCCCAAATATTGCGTTCCGGACGGAGTCCTCAGAAAATCTACAATTACGTTGTAAACATTGCCAAAACCGACTAGAATCGCCAGCAGTAAGGCCAAAAGATCGGAAGTTCTTCTTTTCATCTTAAATAAAAAGTCCCTAAATCACTTTATAAATAACCACCTTGGAATTGGAAAATATTAACTTCAAAGGCAAATTGGGAGAGATAAAATAAGGCTCGTGCAAGAACTTTTTATCCAAATCTCCAAGATCGTAAATTGAAAAAACGAGATAATTGATTTTTTCCCGGCGGAGGAAATCAATTTTTTGTTGATCTGACATCACGTTGGTAAAGAAATCATTGCAGTTTTTGGCTTTCTGAGGAAAGTTAATCGTATGCGCGTAATTAGTAGCGTAAACTCTAGCCTGAGTGTAAATAGGCAAAAACATCCGTAAACCTGAAACAACTGTTGTTAAAACCAAAGGATTTTTAAGAGATTCGTTCTCTAAAAATTTCAAGCCGTCAACAAGATCATCGGGTAAATACTCATAATATTCTTCGGTAAAGCTAGTTCTCTTTTCTCCTCTTAGTTTTAATATAAAATAATTCGCGGGGACAGAAAAACCAATTATCAAAATCGTCGTTAGCCAAATTACAGCCTTTTTTTTCCACGATTTTGCTTTAAGTTCATCCAACGCCAAAAAAACCACCATTGCCATAAATAAATAGGCATCGGGGAACAAAAAACGAGAATTGTGCGTATTAAACAACAGAGAAATCTTTGTGGAGAATAATGCATAAGACAGGATTGAAGCGGTAATCCCCATAAAGAGAGAGGGGTGAATAAACGCTTTAATCACATTTCTGCAAAGAATTAATAAAGCGGGAATCGCCAAGATCAAAACAGGGCCCGAGGCGAAAAAAAAATTTTTTAAGGTCGGCCAAGCCATATGGTTGGATATTTCGGCAATTCCGACTTCCTCGTTGTAAAATGAGGCAATATTTTTTTGGAAATAAAGACCAAACAAAAAAAGTCCCAAAACTAAAACTTCAAACGATATCCCGTTAAATAAAATCCCCTTTGGTTTAAAAAAGCGGTAGAAAAAAAGGCTATATACCAAAGCCGCACCAAAAGCCGGCAAAAGATAAGTCACCTCGATGGGCGCGATTGACATCACTAAAAAAAGGAGAAAGGCAATTGCCAACCAAAACAAAAAAGAACGAAAAGTGTATTTCTTTTTTTTAAAAGATTCAAAAAGATAAAAAGAGGCAATAAAAAAAATCATGACCCCTAAATTAGCGATTAAATGATGAGGAATAATCCCGAGTCTTGTAAAAAGATCTGCCCGGTAATACCAAGTGACATCCATAACTCTTATCGAAAACGGATCTTTCTGAATCAAGAAAAAAGAGCCGGTAAAAAGATAGGCTAGCAAAACCGGAAAAACCAAATGGCTTTTGCCAATCGACTTAAAAAACAACCTAAGAAAAAGATAGGCGCAAAGAACAATTGCCCCGGACAACAAAAAGACACTCAGCCAATAACCGACCGGCGCGGAAAGAGAAAACAAACGGGACAAATGGCCGATTAATAGGTACGGCCAATGAATAACCCAATAAACGGTTTCTTCCTGAGTATAAAGAATTACAATTCGCCAAAGACCTCTCATCCCCTCTTTGATAAAGGTCAAGTAAAAAAGATAGTCGGGAAGAAAAAAATTACTGATACCCAAATATTCTGTTCCTTGAGGGGTGGCTAAAAAACTCAGAAAGATATTGTAAACATTGCCAAAACCGACTAGAATCGCCAGCAGCAGGGCCAAAAGATCGGAAATTCTTTTTTTCATCTCAGTCGGTAACCAATTTTTGTTTTTAAGGTCAATTTATTTTAACATTTCTCCAAAAAGAAATGCTAAGATAAAGAAAATGAAAAAAATGACTAAAATATGGCGAAGCGAAGAATTTTGGATTGTGCTTTTGTCTTTAATCTTCCTGGCTTTCTCCTATATTCCTCTGGTTTTAGATTATTTGGCTATCCCGCCGGAAAACCGCGTATTTTTGGGCAGTTACGGATATCCCCCGGATTTTTGGGGAAAGATGATTATTTTTCGCGAAGGACGATTGGGCCATTGGCTTTTTACCCACAAAACTACCACTACCATTCCGACCCCGGCCGCCATTATTCCTTTTGAATATATTTTTTTAGGACAATTAAGCCGCTTGGTTCCCCTGGATCCGCTAATTTTCTTTCATCTTTGTCGCCTGGTTCTTTCCCTCGTCTTTCTCCTAACCAGTTATTTATTGATCAGTCTTGTTTTTGATCGAAAAATTCTGCGCATAACCGCTTATCTTTTAACTTTATTCGGCACCGGCTTCGGCGCGTCCGGAGCCAGATTTATTGACAATTGGTCGCCGCTTGGTATCTTCCAACGAGGAGCCTATTTCCCCCACTACTCTCTTTCCTTTATTTTTTCTCTTCTGGTGGTGATCTTATTAAGCCGGGCTTTGGAGGAAAAAAATCTGAAAAATCTCTTCCAGGCCTCCGTTTTAGGCTTTTTAATCAGCTTTATCCACGCCCCCAATACGGCAAATCTGTATCTGGTCCTGGGTTTATACTCGTTGCTGACAATCTATCTCAACTGGCGCCAGCATCGCCAAATCAATCATTGGATTTACAAAATTGTTTATTTGGGAATTTATTTTCTAGTCAGCGTCCTACCCCTCCTTTACCTGCGCTACCTCACTCAATCTTATCCTTGGACTTTGTTAATGAGCGGTGACGCTAAGTTTGACTTCGGAAGAATTTTTCCCAAAACATTTTTAATTTCCGCGGTTGGTCCGATAATGTTTTTAAGTTTTTACGGAAGCTGGCTGGCAATCAAGAAAAAAAGCGATTTGGCTTTAATACTGGCACCCTGGTCAATTACTTATATTTTCGGTTACCTCTTCGCCGGAAAAATTTTTTCTTTTAACTCCCAGCGATTCCTGCAAACCTCTTTTTTTGTCATCCTGGCGATTCTTTCGACCATGGCTTTGAACGAAATAAGCTTAAAGCTGGCCGGAAAAAAATCAATCACTCACAAAATAATTTTGATTATTCTGACTCTAATCGTTTTGGGAACCGGCTTTCCGGCTGCCAAACAAAGCCTAAAAATTAATACGGAAAACTTTAAATGGGCCGGAGATTCCGGTTACTATACCCTGAAGGAAAACCTTAACGCCATCCGCTGGTTGGAAAAAAATACCAAGGAAGACGACATTGTTTTATCGGACAAGTTTAACGGCTCATTAATCGCCGCTCTTGCCGGCAATTACCCTTATGTCAATGACGAAGTTAATCTTTTTCCCGACGACCGCCTTAAACAAATCGATAATACCCTCCGCAATTTTTACCAACAAACAATAAGCAACGCCGAAGCAAAAAAATTCCTTGTTGATAACAAGATCCGCTACGTTTTTTGGTCAAACCTGGAAAGAAATCTGGCCAATGGCAAAACGCCGGATTATCCCTTTTTGACAAAAGTTTTTCAATCCAATCAAACAATTATCTTTAAAGTTGATTAGCCGATTTCCATGAATAGTTTCCGATCCGGAATAACAAAAAAGGATTATTCTCTCCTTATTTCTGTCTTCGCCGCTTTATTGATTATTGGTTATGTTTTTAAGTTTGTCAGTTTACCCCAAATCGTCTATTCGGACGAAGGTGATTATATTTGGACCGGCCATGTCATTACCAATACTATCAGGGAAAAAAGTTGGTCCCGTTTTTGGCAATTTACCTATCCTCAATTCCACTACCCCTTCTTCCAGTCCTGGTATCTGGGTTTTGCCACCTTGTTTTTCCCCTATTCCGTTGCCTCCAGCCGGTTTGTCAGCCTTTTTCTGCTCCTGCCGACCATCATTTTGGCTTGGTTGATAACCAAAAAATTAAAAACGGAAAATGTGGCGCCTCTTTTGGCCTCGGGATTAATTTTGACTTCTCCTTTGGGACTTTTTTATTTTTCCAACGCGATGAAAGAGGGGCTGGCCGCCTGTTTATCTCTTCTGGTAATTTATACTTATTTTCGCGGCCGCGAAAAGGGAAAAAACCGCTGGTTTTTTCTCAGCAGTCTTTCTTTGCTGGCGCTAACCCTTACCAAATATAATTACGGAGGTCTGATTTTATTGCCGCTGGCAATTGAAAGCCTTGTTTGGCTATTAAAAGACAAAGGCTATCGCCAAAAAAAATTCTGGCTTAACAATTCTTTTTTATACCTGCCCTTTCTTTTGGGATTTCTTTTTTGGTTATTTTACCCGACCAACCGCTTTGGTTATCTTTTCCCTTTTCCCCAGGCGAACGATGTCTTTAATCTCAAGCAAACCAATTTTATTGGTCACTTGCTTTTTTACCCGCAAGCTCTGGCTTTCAGCTATACTCTCTCCTGGCCTATTTTTCTTCTTTTGATCTTCGGTTTTTGGCAATCGTTAAAAAACCGGCGTCATTATTCCTCCCGGCTTTTAATTAATTTTTTCCTTTTTAATTTTTTTCTGGCCGAAAAACACATTATTAATAACCAGGCCCGTTATATTTTTACCAGCGTGCCGGTTTTTTTTATTCTCTGCGCCGCCGGACTGGAAACCAACCGGCAAAGCCTGAAAAATTTCGGTCAAAAAATCCGCAACAACCAATTTTACCTGGGTGTAGCGATCTCTCTAATCGTTCTTGCCGGTGTCATTATTGCCGGAGACTTGTTTAATCTTTCCCGAATTATCTCTGGCGCCGGCTCACAAAACCTCCAATCGGCAGCTTTTTACGAACAGGATTACCGAATATCCATGTTTGATTTTAACCGCCGCCATTGGCCAAAAATTCCACCTCCGGCAGAAGCGGAAAAATTGGCCGCGGTTATTGATTTTGCCCTTAAAAACGTTGATTGGAACAAAAATGTCTTTTTGGTCGGCGGTTTTGACGAATTCAATCGCGGCATTTTTGATTTTTACCTTAACAAGGCCCGGGAAAGCTTATCTTTTCCGGTCGGTTCTTCTTTAAAACGTCAATTTTCCGAATATTTTGTCGTTCTCCGGGTAAAACCGGGCAGCCGTTTTGAAACCCTTAATTACCGTTATTACACCAAATTAAGAGGCATTGATTCGGCGGCCGAGACAGAAAGCGCTCTTAAAGATAAAAGCCTGATAAAAATTAACGAGAAGGATTTTCCTTATCTGGGCTTGACCGTGACGATTTTGGGAAGATAAATTAATAATTGTGTTATTTCCTCTCGTGGTATTCTTGATCGGCATTGACTTTCCATAAGTCGTGTTTGGCGCCAAAAATATTTTCCACCGCCAACATCGCCGTCAGCATAGAATGATCCATATTGTTATATTTATGCATACCGTTGCGGCCAACCAAGGTTAAATTTTTAAAAGAAGACAAATAATTTTTAACCAGCCCGAGATGTTTTTGATAATCCAAATCGTAAACCGGGTAAACCTTCAACTCCCGAACGACTTTAGCATCAACAACCTGTCCGGGTTTGGTAAAACCCAGCTTCTCCGCCTCTTTTTTGGCTAATTCTATTAGCTGGCGGTCTTTCATTTGCCAAAGCGGGTCTCCCTGAGAAACAACATATTCCATTCCCAAAACGGTTCTGCCTCTCTCGCCGACCATGGCCGAACTCCAATTGTTAACATTTTGCACCCGCACATTCATAAAACCGGGATCCTGAATATAAATCCATTGGTCGGGAAAAATTTTTTTGGCTTTGATGACCAAAGCAACCAAAATATAATCCCGGTATTTTAACTGATTGGCAGCCGCCAGCACCTCAGCCGGCGCCGCCGGGCTTAAACAATTTATCAAATCACGAACCGGCATGGAAGAAATCACCTGAAGAGGATTTTTTTCTTCGCCTTTGTTCGTCACAACCGCTGTAATTTTCCCTTGGCGGTGATAAATTCTTTCAACTTCGGCCCCGAATCGGATCTTGCCGCCGGACTTAATAATTTTTCCGGCAAAATTATCCCACATCTGCCCCGGACCGAGTTTCGGATAATTAAATTTCCTTATCAGACTTTTAATTTCCGCCTTTTCGGGGAAAAAAGCGTCCTTAATTGCGGAAAACAAAGACAGTTTACCTACTCTGGCCTTTCCCCAATCGGGCGCCATTTCCGCCGGAGGCAAACCCCAAAGACGAGTGCTGTAAACCCGAAAAAATTTATTGTAAAGATAGCGGCCGAAACTGTTAATATAAACGTCTTCCAGATTTTTTTCCGGCTCAATCGGTTTTGATTTGGCCTGCAAATGACTTAAAAAAGCCCAGCCGGCTTTAAAAACTCCCAAATTAAACAAAGCGTTCACCGGCTCCAGCGGATAATTGTAAAATTTTCCCTGGTAGTAAATCCGGGAAATCCGGTTTCTGACCAAAAAATCTTTTTTCATAACTCTCCCCCAAAGATCAAGAACAGCCTGATTTTTGGTAAAAAACCGATGACCGCCTATATCAAAACGATATTTTTTATAAACTACTGTTCGGGAAATACCGCCAACCTGTTGGCTTTTTTCCAAAAGAACAACCTTCTCCCCTTTTTCCGCCAGGATTAAACCGCCGGTCCGGCACCGATAATAAGATAGTTTTTCATTTTTTTACAATTCCAAAATCTTTAGCTCTTCTTAAAATATATTTTAGTTGGCTTAATTTAATCAAGCTTAACATTTTCATTATTCTTGCCGGATTAAGGAAAAACTCCCTGAAAGCCAAGCTTTGGGCGCGGTCCAAATCCTCCCGTTTTATCGTCGGCGGCAGCCAGGAAATTTCGTGGAAGGAATCCAATTGCCAATTAACTTTTTTGCCGAATTTAAGTTCTTCCCAGAGGGCAGAACCCGGAATAATATCCAGCATTAAAAACTGGGCCTTGTCCAAAGGCAGGCTTTTGGCAAAATCAATAGTCTCCCTGACGGTTTCTTTTGTTTCTCCGGGCAAGCCAAAAATAAAAAAGCCCTGGGTAATTAAACCGGCCTGATGGGCCAATTTAACCGCCTTCCTGATAACTGCCAAATTGCTGTGCTTGGCAACATTATTTAAAATGGTTTGGTTGCCGGATTCAATTCCGAAAGCGACAAAATAACAACCTGCTTTTTTCATTAATTTCAAAAGGCTCAGATCAACCTTGTCGGCCCGGATACCGTTGGGAGTCGCCCAGGCTACTTTTATCTTTTCTTTAATCAATAACCGGCAGACTTTCTCCGCGTGGGCTCTTTTTAAGGTAAAGTTATCGTCTTCAAAATGAATTTCTTTTACCCCGAATCGGTCAACCAAATACTTTATTTCTTTTACCACTTCCGCCGGCCGGCGGTAGCGGATTGTTCTTTGCCAAAGCTTCGGCGAAGCACAAAATTTACATTCGTAAGGACAGCCGCGGGTCGTTAAAATCGGCGCTACCGGAAAAGCCTTAACCACCCCGCCGTGAGGCGCCTTCTGATAAATTCGCGGATCAATTTGCTCCCAATCGGGAAAGGGCAAAGAAGAAAGATCTTTGATAAAAGGGCCACTGCGGATCTTTTCTTTGCGGTTAATTTTTCCGGATTCAATTTCCTTAACCAATTGAGAGAATACTTCTTCCCCTTCTCCTTTAATCACAAAATCGGCTTTAGTTTCTTTTAAAGTCAATTCCGGCAAACAACTAGGGTGAGGACCGCCGATAATCACGATTTTGCCCATTTTTTTGAGCTTTTTGCTTAAATCAATTGCCTGAAGAAAATAATAGGAAAGAACCGAGATTCCCACGATATCCGCCGACCGGCATTGATTGGCCAATTGCCGGTTGGTTAAATTTAAATTCAGACCGTCAATTATCCGGCAATCAATTTTTTGCTTTTTTAAATAGGAAGAAAGGTAGCCGATCCCCAAAGGGGGCGTAATGAGGTGGGTCTTGTAACTTGGTCTTGTGAGAATGACTTTCATTTTTGTATATTATATCTTAATAAACAAATTACCATAAGGCAAAATTATCTTGCCGATATTTATGATAAAAAAAATTACTGTTTTTTTCCGCCGGGAAACCAATTATGTCCTGGCTTTAATTTTCTTGATTTCCTTTTTCGGCTTGCTTTCTCTTTTTTATGACCAATGGGTAATCCGGCCCAAAAGCACCATTTATTGCTTTGCCCATAATTATATGCCCGACTACTATCAATATCTTTCCTGGATGAAAGACGGCAGTGACGGCAAATTTCTTATCACTTCCCGGCTTTCTCCGGATAATTTTCCCCGCCGTCCGGTTTATCTTTTCTATCCTTTTTTCGGATTTTTAGTCAGCCGATTGGGCCTTAATCTCTATCTAGGCTATACCCTGGTCAGAATTGCCTTCAGCCTGCTTAAGATTTTTGTTTTGTATTGGCTAATCAGTTTTGTTTTCAAAAAAGCCTCTTCCCGAAAATTGGCCTTTTTAATTGCCCTTTTTTTGCCTCCTTTTTATTCTTTTCGTCCTTTTACCCGGCTGTTCAGCCGAATCGCCAGCGTTGATATTCTGCATCGCGCTTTTTTCATTCCCCACAATCTGGCCACTACCGGTTTTGTTCTGATCGCCATCCTTCTTCTTTACCGCTGGCTCCAAATTAACGAAAATAAAAACAAACCAGCCCAATGGCGCTTCCTTATTTTTGCCGCAATTCTTTTTATTCTGGCCGCTATTGCCAACCCGGCGATGCTTTCTTTTTATTATCTTTTCCTTGGATTGGGATTTTTCATCACTTTTTTACAAAAACCATCTGCAAAATTAATCCTGGCCGGCGGGGTTGCTTTACTGGCCGGCCTGCCTTTAATTATCTATTATCAATTACTTTTTAAAGACACCTTACCTTTTTCCTGGATGTATGAACAACAAAAAATAGTAACTTTGGATATTGATTTTAAAGGCTACTTTTTTTCTCTCGGACCGGCGGCCATTCTCTTTTTCTTCAGCCTTAAGGATTTTCTTAAAAAGAAGGATTTGCTGGCCAATTTTCTAATTGTCTGGGCGGTTATTCCCTTTCTGCTGGAACCGCTTTTGGGAAGGCGTTTACCCGTTTCCCAGGAAAGACTTTTTGAACTTTCTCACTTTATTCCTCTTTCCATTTTAGCAACCGCCACCTTGGAAAAGATGCTTGATAAATTTAAAAAACCGTTTTTAAGCAAACTAGTCTATCTTTTAATCGTTATGTTTTCTGTTCCCTATCTTTACCTTTCGGTTAAATCCCAGCTGGAAGACTATAACAAACCATATATTAATATCTATCTGGAAAAATCCTTAATTGAAGCTTTTAGCTGGTTGGATAAAAATACGCCGGACGAATCGGTTGTCAGCTCCGGTTACTATACCAGCAACATGATTCCCGCTTTCACTCATAATAAAGTTCTTTTCGGCCATGATTTTGTTACCTACCAATCCCAACAAAGAGAACAGGAGATGAAAACAATCTTAAATCCTCAAACCGAGGAAAAAACCATCAGGGAAATCCTTAAAAAAAATAAAATCAGTTATCTTTTGTTTACTCCGGAAACGGGGTCTTTGCCCTTATTAAGACTTAAGCAAATGGCGGGAATGGAAATCGTTTTTGCCAATCAGGGAAATACCATCCTTAAAACCGGTTATTGATTAATTCCAGTAATAATTTGTTGGGCTTTTTTACCTCTTGACTTAATCTAAAAGTATGTGTTATTAATATTTAATATGGAAAACGAAATGGATATGAAAAAAGTCTTTTTGGGATTATTGGTCGGGTTGATCGGCATCGGCGCCATTGTTTACGGCGGCTATTATTACTCCAAAAATAAATCCGCCAACCCAACTACCGAAATCGGAGAAAATAACCCGGTTACCACGGAAAATCCACCCACCGCGCCTGTTCGTTTTACCGCTCCAGCAGATACTCCCTGGATTAGCTATACCGGTTTGATTTATCCTTATACTTTTTCCTATCCGGGCAATCTTTCCCTGGAAATCTTCAGCGATCCGCCGGACAGTGTTGGTATCAGCTGGGGAAATTTAGACCCGAAATTGAATATTTTATTGGACGTTCAATCAATCAAAAAGAATTCCCCTCAATACGCAGGGCAAACATTGGAATATGTCCGCAATTGGTGGAAATTTTACTCCGGACTAAAAGGCATTTCTACGGTTGACCGCTTTGTTAATGCCAATGGCTTGGTCGGCTACAAAGCGATTTATATCAACAAAAATGATCAGACTCCGAATGTAGATGTTTTTTTCGAGATTCCCAAAAATCCCGATCTGTTAGTCCACTTGGCTAACGGTATCTTGGATCCGGAAATTTTTGACCGCATTGTTGATTCGGTTAAATATTCTCCCGCTGCTGTCGCAACCGCGACGCCGATTCCCCCGACTCCCAATCCGTAACCTAGCTCAAAAATTCATCTTGCCCGAAAATAAATTTTCGGTATAAAATTGGTTTATGCACCAACGGACTCGTTTGTTTATTGTCTTGTTATTTCTCGGTTTATTGGTCAGGTTGCTCTTGGTTCCCCAACCAGGCTTTGAAGGTGATATCGGTTTTTGGAAATCATGGAGCAAAGCAGCCAGCGAAAACGGGCCGGTTTGGGTAACCTTGAATACCGATTATAATTATCCGGCCGGTTTCACCTGGGTTCTTTGGTTAGTCGGCAAAGTCTACCGGATTTTTAAAGACCCTAATAATCAGGCCGAATTTTTCTCTCCCGGAAATTATTTTTTTCTTTTTCTGATCAAACTGGTCCCTGTCGTATCCGATCTGCTGATTGCCTTTCTAATTTTCCAGTTGATTTCCGAGCCGGAAAAATTAAAATTACCCGCCAAGGCCAGCCGTTTTGCTTTGCCGCTAGCTGGTATTTATCTTTTCCATCCGATCGTCCTTTTTGACGGCGTTTGGTGGGGCCAGGTTGATTCTTTCGGCGTCCTTTTCGCTTTTCTGACTCTCTACTTTTTGACTAAAGAAAAAACCAAATTGGCCACCATCAGCTTGACAACCGGATTTCTTTTAAAAATGCAAAATATAATTTTCCTTCCTTTGTATTTTTTATTTCTGGCCAGAAAATATTCCCGCAAGGAGATGGTTCAAAATCTCGCCTGGGCTTTATTTACCTATTTGCTTATTTGCTCTCCTTTTTTACTTAGCCGCAACTTGGAAAGAACGTTTACCTTAATCCTTAATAATACCGGCTGGTTCCCCTATCTTTCTTTGAGAGCTTATAATTTTTGGTGGCTGGTGGCCAAAGGCAACTGGACTGCTTCGGATAATATTTTAACTTTCGGAATTACCAGCGCTCTGACCTTAGGCCGTGGCTTGTTTTTCTTTGTTTATTTCTTGACGGCTATTCAAATACTTTTGAAGCCGTCAACGAAAAATCTTCTTTTCGCTTTTGCTTTTTCTTCTTTCGCTTTTTTCTTCCTGCCCACCCAAAGCCACGAACGTTATCTTTTTCCTTTTGTCAGCTTAAGCCTTCCCCTTCTCCCTTTTCTCCTTTTGGCCAAAAACCCTTTAAAAGCACGGCTTAGATTACTTCTGGGCCTGATTTTCTCTTTTACCGGCTTAATAAACCTTAATAATAGCCTTCTTCATTTTTATCCGAAGAACGGCTGGCCGTTTCTGGCCTTTTTCAACCAGCCCCAAATTGAAACCTTTATCTGTTTTTTCAATTTTATTGTTTTGGTCGTTTTGCTCAAAATTTTAGTCAAACAAATCTCTTTAATTAAATTTCTGCTTGTCTTCAGCTTGTTCTTTGGCGGTTGGCTTTTAACCAATCTGGGGTATTTGGCCGGCCGGCCGATAAGCCTGACTAAATTTAAACCGCTAATAATCAACCAGGGCTTCGGCAGTTTACAGATAAACCGAAACCTGGCTTCATCGGCCGGTTGGAAAAGCTGGAGTTTTCTTTCGGTCAACCATTTCTTTTATAAAAAAGGCCTGGCCACCCACGCCAATTCCAAACTCGCTTATGATCTTAAGGGAAAATTCGGCCGTTTTACCGCCGATTACGGTGTTGACAGCGATGCCGGCAGCAAAGCTAGTGTAATTTTTAGCGTTGTCGGTGACAACCGTATCCTTTTTACTTCGTCCGTGGTTAAAAAAGCCGATCTTCCCCAAAGAATAGATCTTCCTGTCAAGGGAATTCAAACTTTAGAATTATTGGTTTCCGACGCTGGAGACGGAATTTCCGACGACCACGCGGATTGGCTTAACCCAACTCTTTATCGTTAAATATTTAGAATTTTGGCAATAATTATTTAATTAAATGGAAAACAAAAACCGAAAAAATTATTTTTTGTCTTTATTTTTAGTCCTGGTAGCAGTTGTCTTCAATATCTATACTCTTTACCCGGAGTTGTCGGCTAAAACCGACCCGAACGACAATGTTTTTCAATTCGCGCTGGTTCGGAGAATGAACGAAGTGTGGGAATCTCTTGGCGCCAATCGCCAATCTCCAATTAGTCTGGTTGATCATTGGGTTCCCGACTGGGCTTCCGGCTATCCGCTTCCCCGTTATTATCAACATCTGCCTCAATTAGCTATTGTATCAATATATCATTTATTATTAAGAGAGATATCATTATATTCTGTTTTTAAATTATTTAATTTCTCTTTTTGGATTTTCTTTCCGGTTTCAATTTATCTTTCCGGCCGGCTTTTCGGGCTTAGTTTTTTGGCCGCCGGATTAAGCGCTTTTTTCGGTAGCCAAATCTTAACCGACGGTCTCTATGGAACGGATATTACCAGCTTCGCCTGGCGCGGCTACGGTCTTTCCAACCAGCAAACAGCTCTCTTCTTCGCTCCCTTGGCTTTGGGAAAAATCTGGCAAATGCTCCAGTGGCACCAGAAAAAAAAGCCCTGGAGGAAAAAAGACTTTTTTTTGACGGTTCTTCTGTTGACGGCAACTTTTGCCTCTCATATGACCGTCGGCTATTTTGTCGCTCTTTCCGCTTTATTTATGCCCTTTTGCTTCTTGGAAATAAAAGGACGAAATATTAAAGAACTGACCGGAGAAATTTTTCTTGGCGGACGCCGGTTTTTTCTACCTTTGTTGCTGATTCTTTTTTGCTGTTTTATGCTTTTATCCTATTGGTTTGTTCCTTTGCTGTTGGGAAATGTTTACCACAATATTTCGCTCTGGGATCCGCCGGTAAAGTGGAATTCTTATGGCTTTACGGAAGTCACCAAGCTTTTTCTGAGCGGCCAGCTTTTTGATTTCGGCCGTTGGCCGATCCTTACCTTCCTTCTCCTTTTTGGCTGGCTGGTCAGTCTTTACTGTTTTGAGGGTCATTACCGATTTTTTTCCTTAACCTTTCCTTTTTGGTATCTTCTCTTTTTCGGCCGGACAACCTGGGGCGAATTGCTTAATCTTTTGCCGATGATGAAAGAGATGCACCACCAAAGATTGATTAACGGTCTTCATCTGGTTTCAATTCCCTTAATCGGTTTGGGAGCGGAGTTTCTTTGGCAAAAATTGCGCCGGCCCCTGGCCTGGCTTTTACTTTTGGCGGCTGGATTCACAGTATATCAAGCTAATTATAACTATCTCAAACTAAATACAATTTGGTTAAAACAGGCTAATTTGGAGTATGTTCAAAACGAAGAATCTTTCCGGCAATTGGTCGCGAAAATTAAACAGTTACCACCGGGCCGGGTTTTTGCCGGGCGTCCGGGCAACTGGGGAAATCAGTTTAAAATCGGCGCTTCCCAAATGTACTTGGCGCTTTCCAGGGAAGGATTTCCTTTAAATGGTTTTTTGCCGGAAAGCTGGTCTTTAAATACCGATTTGGAAACTTTCTTTAACGAATATAATCCCAATCATTATCAATTTTATAATGTTCGTTATCTCGTCACTCCGGCCGATTTTCAATTGCCGGAGTTCGCCCGGCTTATCGAAATCTTTGGCCCGTATAAACTGGCGGAAGTTAAAACAAGCGGTTACTTTGATATTATTACTTCCAATCTTTTAGTTGAATCAAACAAAGAAAATTTATTTAACTTTACCCACCTTTGGTTTCGCTCCGATCTGGCCAATAAAAAGGAATTTCCTACCCTGAAGCTTACCAACGGAACTCCCGATCTGCCCTATACTACCAAAATAAAACTCGTCGACAATAATCTTTATCAGAAAGAGGGCCTTCTTTCTTCGCTTTACTCCTTATCCTACCCCCTGGCTCCCCAACCGGCCGTTTTGGGCACTATAGAAGCCGAAAACATTGTTGCTGAAACCTATCGGGGAAAAATTCAAGTCAACAAAGATTGCCAAAATTGCCTGATTATTTTTAAGATGACTTATCACCCGGATTGGGAAGCCATCATTGACGGACAAATCGCCGAAAAAATCATGGTCTTTCCCAGTTTTATCGCCGTCAAGGCCTCTCAGGGAACCCACGAAGTTAGCTTTCGTTATCAACCAAGCTCAACAAAGATGATTTTGCTGATAGTGGGGTTAGCCAATCTTCTCGCCGTATTCGTCTTGCTCAAAAAAGACATCTTTAAATAAGCTAACCCTCAATAATTCCTTTGAATAGGGGCAAATATAATATTTTTATAGTCTGGCAAGATTTAATAAAATCTGCTAATTCCATATTCACTGTCATTAACAACAAAGAAGTTTTGCCATTTCTAAGAAAAATAATTTACCAAAAAATATTATCTTAAACAAAAAAAAGAAAAGTTAAAAAGTATAAAAAAAAGAAAATATAAGAAAATTTGATAAGTAAATCAAAAATAAATAATTATCAGGACATATAAAACGTTTATAGAAATAGTATATTATTGATATTAATTGATGTATATATGTTGAATATTTCCGTGAATATTTTTTAAATGAAAACATGTAAATAATAAGTTATAGGGTTAATATATTTAAAAAATAATCAAAAAATATCCCGTCATATGACGCATATCTACACCCCGAAACAACAATAACCTTCCGGAATTTAACAAAAATATTTTAAGGTCTTTTAAGCCAACTACAGAGCTTTTCCCGCACAAATATCGCACATAAGAAGACAAAAAAATAGGTAAATTTTTGATATCTGAAATCTTCTGTTTGCTTCAAATAAACATAAAGTCAAAAATAGGCACAAATAATTAAGATCTTCATAGGCTAAAAATTAATTCAAACAAATGACTTTTGACAAAGGATTTCCGCTCATATTATAAGCGGAGCTTGAAACAAGAGCGGAAATGGGTATTGACAAAGGATTTCCGCTCTTATTATAAGCGGAGCTTGAAACAAGAGCGGAAATGGGTATTGACAAAGGATTTCCGCTCTTATTATAGTTGTATAAGTTAGTATAATTAATATAATCTTAAAGCTAAACGAATATCTTGCGGAAATTAATAAATGTTACTTCAAAATATCACTTCCGGGTTTAAAAACTTCTTAGACTTTCAAGGAGTTTCTTTTGTAACCAAAAAAAATTACCTTTCCGATCTCAACCACTTTCTCGGTTGGCTCATTCTCTATCTCAAAAAAAACGGTTTTGTTTTTGATGATCAATTTGAGCCTGAATTGTTTAAAAAAATTAACGCTCAAACGATTGAAGAATACAAAAAATATTTAACCGGTAATCAAATTCCCCTTGCCACCATCAATCGTCGGCTTTCCTCGCTTAGAAAATTCGGTCAGTTTTGTCTCGAGCAGCACTGGATTGAAGTAAATTTTGCCAAAAATCTTGCGAATATTCCGCGGAAAATGAACTCAAATTCTTTAAATCAATCTCAAAATTATCTTTCCGGTTTTGAGAGTTATCTTTCCTCTCAGAAATGTCAGCCTTCAACCATCAAAAACTATTTGGTGGATGTAAAAAACTTTTTTTATTGGCTGGATAAGGTTTCAGACGAAGAAATCCCGATCTTAAAAAGGGTTACGCCTTTAATCCTTGTCGAATATCAAGATCGTCTTTTAAAGATTGCCAAGCTTTCTCCCCGCTCCGTCAATCGTAAAATTTCTTCCCTCAGAAGTTTTTTTCAATTTGCTAAAATCCGAGGCTATTTGGCAGAAAATCCGTTTGAGCGCCAGACAATTTCTACCCCGAAAAAAGGGCTCTTTTGGGGAAGATTTAATTTTTTTAACCGCTCAAAAAATAAACTAGGACTGAGCAAGGAAATTTTTGCTCCGGAAAAAATCTCCCAGAAAGGCTGGCCTTTCTATAAAAAATTACTTTTCCGCCTTCGCTATTCCCGACCGAGATGGTATATCGACTACAATCGTTCTCCGCTTGCCAACTATTTCCATTGGGCAATTTTATTCATTTTTTCCGCAGGTATCGGATTCGGTTTTTATCAACAGCTAAGTCAACCGGTTTCCACTCCAAAATTGGCTGTCGGTCCGGCCAGTCCGCCGCTCTTTATGTCTTTTCAAGGAAGACTAACCGACATTACCGATACACCGATTACTACTCCGACCTGGTTTACTTTTGCTCTTTATAACGACTTTGCCGCTTCCGGCTCTGCCCGCCTTTGGAGTGAGACAAAAAGTATCGCACCAGATCAAGACGGCATTTTTAATACCTTACTTGGCGATACGACTGCCTTAACCCAAAATATCTTTAAAGACAACACTAACCTTTGGCTTGGCGTAACCGTTGAAACCAATCCCGAGATGGTTAACCGTCAACAAATTGCCACGGTCGGCTATGCTTTTAACAGTAAATACCTGGACGGTTACCCGGTCGCTTCCTTTCCCAGCAGTGATCCAACCGCAACTGCCGGAGCGACAATAAATACAATTCCTGTCATTAATGCTTTTGGCAATTTAGTTATTGCGGCCGATTCTCCTTCAATTCGTTCAACTTCCGGCGTTTTTACTCTTGACGGACGAACCGTCTATATCACCACCAATCCGGAAACTAACGGTAACATCTCTTTAATTCCCGGCGGAACCGGCAGTATTTATTTAACTTCCGGGAATACTATGAACAGCACAGTTAATGCCACTTCTTCGGCTTTAACAACCGGCAATCTTTATTACGGTGGCGTTCTTAACGACAACTTGGATTATTATCTTTTGAAACTTCAGTCCGGATCAAGTCTCCTGGATCGTTTTACGGTTGATGCCTTGGGAAATACTTATCTTGGCGGAAATCTTCAATCGGCCGGTTCGGCTACTATCTCCGGTTCTCTTTCTGTTGGCGGCGGTAATTTTGTTATCAGCTCCAGTGGAGCCATTACCGGCGGTTCCTGGACCGGTTCAATAATTGCAACAGAATATGGCGGAACAGGTCAAAACTGGTCAAGCGTCGTTCAGGGATCCGTCCCTTTTTTCTCCTCAACCGGAACCATGTCCACTTTGGCTCCGGGCATTGCCGGATATGTTCTGACTACCAACGGAACCGGAGCCAATCCCAGTTGGACCCAAGCCGCTTCGGTCGGCATAAATTACTGGGATTTGGTTGAAGGTGCTTTATATCCTAAAAATTCAACTGTTGATCTTTTAATTGGCGGAACCGCTTCGGACAGCGCCGATTTTGCTTTTGTTAATCTTGACTCGGGAACGCCAACCGCTTCTTTTGCCGGCCAAATCACACTAAATAAAAATACAACTAACTATATCAATTCTCTTAATGATCAATCTCTTTCTTTTAGAACCTCAATTGGCGGAGACACTGGCTTGGCCGACCGGCTATATATTGCCAGTACTGGAAATATTGGTATAGGAACAACCAATCCGACTGAACTTTTAGATGTAGCCGGAAATGCTACTCTCTCCGGAACTTTGGGGCTAGGACCGTTGAATACAACCCAAGCCGGAACTTGTGATGCCAACACGGCTGGAACTCTTTATTATAACGGAGACGATAATAAATTCTATTTTTGTAACGGATCAAGCTGGACGGACGCTATTGGAGTCAATGGGGTTACGGGAATCACCGGTCTTACCGGACCCACCGGCGTTACCGGCATTTCCGGTATCACGGGAATCACGGGCGTTACCGGCATTACCGGGCTTACC
>MWCH01000006.1 GCA_002069945.1 Microgenomates group bacterium ADurb.Bin219 | reverse complement strand
TAACCCCCAGCATTATTTGAATATCGGCGGTCTTTATTACGCCCTTGAAGATTACGAAAAAGCGATTAATTTTTTCCAAACCAGTGTCAACCTTAAACCGGACTTTGCCAACGGCTATTACAATCTGGCCGCCGCCTTTAAGAAAAACCAGCAAATTCAAAAAGCTTACGACGCTTTAAGCCAGGCCGGCCGACTGGTAACGATTGATTCGGTTGATTATCAAAAAGTCCAAAAGGAATTGGAGGAAATCCGGCCGAAGTTACCGAAAACCCAAACAAAACCAACGGAAACCGAGGCGACTTTAAATTTACCGGAGCCTTTGCCGACAATTACAAAAGATGTTCCGGCCATTGAATTGCCGAATCCGGAAACGACCCCTCCGGAAGAATAAAAAAGAAAAAACTGCCTTAACTGATGTAAAAAAACCTTGCCAGCTTTCGCGCCAGCTTGGAGAGAATTGTGGTTAATGAGGATAGTGGTGGTTTATACCTAATAATTTTTTCTTGAAGAAAGAAATAATTTAATTTAAAATTTAATTGATGAGGTTTAAAGATTTTTTCCAAGCTTGGGTTGAAAGAACAAAAAAATACAGATATCTTCCGGCTTTGTTTTTAATCGTTTTTTTGCAATTCGGAATTGCATTTATCCTTCTGGGCCAAATTAAAAAAGACCAATTCTTAAGTAAAAGCATCTTTTCCGCCGGAAACGAAACAGATGACCAAAATCGTTTTTGTTTTGCCCATATTACCGATGTCCATGCCGATAAATCCGCCAGCGGCCTGACTAACGGCCCTGATAAAGAATTTGCTAATCGCTTTCTTAAATCACTAACCTACTTTAGCACCACTTTTAAAACTCCTTTTATCCTTGATGCCGGTGACACTGTCACTGAAATTAATAATTTCCCAATGTTTTTAAAAATAGCCGAACTTTCAGCAATAAA
Organism: Microgenomates group bacterium ADurb.Bin219; assembly: GCA_002069945.1. GTDB lineage: Bacteria > Patescibacteriota > Microgenomatia > UM-FILTER-40-11 > UM-FILTER-40-11 > MWCH01. The sequence goes on along the minus strand of MWCH01000006.1, from coordinate 55,569 downwards.
AATTTATTCAACTCCCGGAAATCACGACTATTCAATAGCTGATATCTCTTCAAACAATCTTGTCAAAAAGAAAAAGCTTGTTTTTGATTATTTTGGCTACCGTTTTATTGGTATAGATAGTTTGAATGTTGATTTTTCTTGGCTGGATAACGAACTGGCTGCCGGTCGCCAGGCAGGAAAAAAAATTATCCTCTTTGGCCACTTGCCGGTTGAATGGCCAACCCAATTGACCCACCAGCTTATCAACATGGAAGACACGGTCCGGGAAAAAATAAAAAAAAGAATGGTCGATTATGATGTTTTAGCTTATTTAAGCGGTCATCTCCACGAACCCTTTACTTCAAAAACTCTTTTTCAATCTGGAGAAAAAACCGGGGAAATTCGCAATCTTGGCGGGCCTTCCTTAGGTCATAAAAAAGCCTATCAATTAATATGTTTGGATAACGATAACATTACCAATTATCCGGTTGAGTTTGACAGCCCGCTGCCGATTACTCTGACTCCGATTCCCGATGCCCAAAGAACAACAGTCAATCTCCAGCAAAGGCTCAACGGATATTCCGGCAATAAAGACAGCCAAATCACCCTTTATAAAGAAACCGTTTCCTCCTCGGAAACAACTTTAAAAGTAGGCTACAAACAACAAAATGCCGCTTTAATTTATTTTGACTTATCCGCGCTTCCGGCAAATATAAAAGTAGAAAGCGCTAAGTATTCCGTTTACGCTGCCGGCTGGTCGGGAAATCCAAACCCACTGGAAATTATCAATGTACTTGGTGTTTATCCGCTTAAACGCCAATGGATTGATACTCAGGCAACCTATTACAAACCTCTTAATGGTTCAAGCTGGGGACTTCCGGGCTGCAATGACACCCTCTTGGATCGGGAAGCTTATCCGAAAAGCTTTAACCTCATAAACGCAATAGGCAAATGGTATGATTTTGATCTCACTCAAACCGTTCAATCCTGGATTGATAATCCTCTCGCCAACAACGGCTTTATTCTTAAACAGGCTTTGGCCAACAATCCGGACAACCTCTACTTTGCTTCAAGCGAAAACAGCAATTATCCGCCAAAATTAAGCATTACCTATTCCGAAAATACTTTTACGGAAACCACTCCGGTGCCCTCTTTAATACCGACAACAACCGTTGCTTCTCCTTCCGCTTCGCCTACCCCTACCCAGGCGCCTATTTTTAACGATTGCTCTTCCGCCTGCAATTCTGATCTTTATCTTTACAACAATCAAACCTCCTCCAATCTGGTCTATTTAAACAATCAGGATAATTATTATGTTTTCTTCAAACCGGCTACCGAAACAAGGATAAAAGAAATTGAAGTCTTGGTCGGCCAATGGGGAAACGCTCCCCGAAGCGCCTCTTGTAAAATTACCGACGAGGCCGGAAATCCGGTTATGGCCGAAAAAAGCACGGCTGCTTTTACCAGCGGTTTTTCCTGGCAAAAAATTTCTTTGGCTAATCTTAATTTTGACCAAAGAACATTACTCCAATCCGGAAAAAATTACCGTCTTTATTGCCGCGGCCCGGACAGCTGGAATTCAATTTTTTGGAAAGGGGGCAATTTAAATACCGATCCCCGCGCCGCCAAAATTTTGGTTTCTCCTTGTTGTGGCCAGGAAAATGTTACTCCTACTCCTTCCTCTGTTCCGACTTCTCAACCGACAATCGCTCCGTCTCCAACGCCCCCAATTTCTTCTTTGCCCGAAGAAGTTAAAACCGTCTCTTTCCGTCAGAATTCAGACGGCTACCGCGGCCTGATTGACACTTCCCTTTCCTGGGAAAATCCTGACTCCCAATTTTGTAGCTCAAGCTTGCTAAAAATCGGTTATAAAATGAGAAATTCCGCTTTATTTTATTTTGATCTTTCTTCGCTGCCCGCCAACGCGACAATAGAAAGTGCCGTTCTTTCCCTCTATGCTTCCGGTTGGGGCGGAAACAATCTGACCTTAGGCATTTACCGTGTTCTGACCGGCTGGGGATGTTCTGTAACCTGGAATAGTGGTTGGAATTCGCCCGGATGCAGTTATCTTGGCGGCAGCGATCGGGAAACCAATCCGTCGATTACTTTGACTACCAGCAATATTAAAAAATGGTATGACTTTAATTTAACTTCCCTGGTCCAATCCTGGGTAACCAACCCCGACCAAAATAAAGGTATTCTTTTACAGCAAATAGGTAACGATACCAATCTTTTTTACTTCAACAGTTCCGAAAACGGAAGCAATCAACCGGTTTTGGTTGTCAAATACCGCTAAAATTAATTCCCTTTCCTTTTTTACCTTATTATTCTTTAAGAAATGATTAAAGCAAATTAATTATTTACTGCGGAGCATGAGACAAGAGTTATTTTTGGCCGTCGGCGCCGAAGTTCAATTTCATCAAAGACCAATCCAGGCCGTTAACCTGGTTATCTCCGTTCAAGTCCCCTGTCCGAAGAGTTCCGAAATCAAGAAAACCGCTGGCCGGATTGCGGCCGGCCAAAAGCTTGTGGGATTTCCGGACGGATAAAAAGCCCCAGGAAGACAAAATAAAGTCATAGTCTTGGCCGACGGTCAACCCGATGGCGGGAATTGGACCGCTCTTCCCTTCTTTGGACAAAACGACTGTTTGGGAATAATTATTACCGGTTCTGATCGTTACCGCCACATCACGGGAATCCTCGGGAAGACCTTCGAAATCGGCTTTGATAAATAAGTTTTCGGAATAAACCGGCTCGGGTTCCGCCGTCGGCTCCGGACTATCCGGACTTGACGTCGCCGTCGGCGTTCCGGGAACGTTTGTGGCAGTGCCCGAAGAAGGTGTAACTCCCCCCGAACCCGAACACTGAGTAAATCTAATTTTAAAAATAAGAGCATCTTGTGTTTGGGCTAAAACTTCCTTCTTGGTGAAGCAAAAGAAAGCAAAAGAAAACAAACAAAAACCAAGTAAAAAGGCTAATTTAATTTTTAAATTCACTTTATTCATCATTGTCAATACAACCACAACTCGATTTATCCGGAGTCATTGAGCAAAGAGTTCTATCCCGTTCGCAATTCTCCACATCATAACAACGACAATATCGGTTATTGTTACAATCAGGGTGATTCTCAATCAAGTTAATATTTGTATAACAAGCAGATAAGTCATTATTACATCCGGAATTGTTAGATCCTGTATTTCCATCATTGCTACACAAGCAATATTGCCCTCCGGAATCTCTGTTGTCCATACAGGGAACAACAGTCGGGGCAGAGGTTGGCCTTACAACCGTAGGAGCTGGAGTCTGGCTGCAAGAACAAACACCACCGGCAGCCGGCGTGAGACAAGAATTCGATCCGCAATCTTGGTAGTCGTAACAACGATAATATGTACTCGGAGTAGGACACTTGTCATTATCTACTGTTGAATTAATATTTGTGGCACAATAATAACGATCATCTCTTCTATAACAGCCGGACGACGGGCCACCCGGTGTAATTGGACTACAAAGGCAATATTGAGTCGGTGTTGCTGTAGGACTTGAGGTTGAAGAGAAATCTAACTTGATATTATAAAGACCGGGGTTAAAACCTTTGCAAATCACATAACCAGCTTTTTTATTTGAAGGAATGCAGCTATTTAACGAACAGCGGGTAGCACTGGCATCTAAGAAGCACATTCCCGAAATATTAGCGCTAGTACTAGCGTCTTTAACCGCAAAGGAGGAAATATCATTATCACACATCCAGTCAAGCCTAAATTTATTCTGATCGGAAGATTGTCCGGCTTGGATATCAAATACTTTTTCTCCTCTATTGACTTTGCAGATTCTGCCCTCGCCCAAAAGATTAGTATTAATCTGATTATCAAACCAAACGGAGCAATTTTCGTTAGCTTTTTTCCTAAACGATACTCTCTTCCCCACCAAATAAAGACCAGCCACTAAAGTTACGCATAAAAAAGTTAAAGCCAGCAAAGAAAAGACTTTCTTTTGTTTTGAGTTGCCGCTATCTGTCTTTTCCTTAGCGATAATTGTTTCGGATTGATCCATCTGTTTCCAATTTATCCCCTTCTGTATAAATTTTCAAGAGCCTTTTTAGTTGAAATCCAAGCCGTAATCGTTTACGCTTAAAAAGAACCAAAAAATGACAACAAAACGAAAGACAATTTTAAAGTTATTAATTTTAGCCGGGCTTTTAATTTTCTTTTTAAGTCCGCTTTTAAATTCTCCTGCTTTTGCTGTCACCAACAAAGCCTATTTAAGAGCCGCTTATAACTCCCGCGAAAATAAATATTTATTGATCTGGACCGACGGCCGGAATTCCAGCGAAGGTGTTGATTGTTACGATACCGCCGGTTGCAATCCTGATATTTACGCTGCTTTTTTAGACCAGAATCTCGCTTTAGGAACGGACTTTCCCTTGGCCAATTCAAGCAAAGAGCAAAGCTATCCGGAAATTGCCTATAACTCCCGCCGGAACGAATATCTGGTTGTTTTCAATCAGAAAGATGCCGAAACTTTTAATATTTACGGCCTTAGAATCAACAATCTCGGCCAAGTTCTGGCGACTATCCCTATAACTGCGGAAGCTAACGACCAGGATCAATGGGAGCCTTCGGTCAGTTACGATTCGGCCAATGACCGCTATTTGGTTGTCTGGATGGGAATAGACAGAGGCACCGAATGGGGCAAAGATATACGCAGCCAATTGCTTAACGGAGACGGAAGCAAAATCGGCTCCATTCAATACCTCAGCCGCGACGAAAACGCCACTCGCGCTATCGACAACCAAGAAAGACCGGTGGCCGTTTTTGTTCCCGAAGAGCAAAAATATCTGGTGGTTTGGGAAAACGAATCCCGCGGCGGCAATGGCACGGTTTTGGATAAAAACGGGAATATTCTGATTTCTCCGAAAAACTTTTTCTTCGTTCAAAATTCGGGCCGGATCGTTTATCCGCAAATTGGTTATAGCCGCCTTAACCGCCGGCTAACCGTCACCTGGCAGGAAGGCTTTAATGTTGAAGTTGTCAAGGTTAAAGCCCAGCAATTGACAACCAACGGTCAAAAAATCGGCCCGACCGTAATTCTTGACAACAATACTTCTCCGGCCAGTCAATACCAAAATCCCCGGCCCGGAATTGCCTGTGATCCGGAAAACGGCAGTTGTCTCGTCGGCTGGTATAATTGGCGCCAATACAAATCAAACCTTCAATTTCTTGACCAAAACAACCAAATTTCCGGCACGGAAATTCTCGGATTGGGCTCCCGGCCGACAATCATTTTTAACTCCGCGGAAAGATATTTTCTGGTAATAAAGTCCGACAACCCGACCCAATTTAAAACCATTACTGCCCTTGCTTCTTCCGGTCCGACGCCGACAACTTCGTCCAACCCGACTCCCGAACCGACTGAAAGACAAAGCTCCCCTTCCTCGGCGAATAATCTTAATTTTAAAGTCGAATTCAGCGGCGCCAAAGAAGAATCCGCCATTTTGATAAATCTTGGCGTAAAAAACAAAAACCTCCGCCAACAGGTTTTAAAAAAGAAAAATAACCGCCAATCAATCCCCCTTTCCAATTTATCCGTTAATACCGAATATGAATTTACCTTAAGCGCTTTTCCTTTTCTTTCCGTTAAAAAAACCCTGACCGTCCGGGAAGGAGAAAATCCCGCCCAAAACAACGCTCTTGACTTCGGAACCTTGAAAACCGGTGACTTAAACAGCGATAATCAAATCAACGGCCTGGATTGGTCTTTAATGAAATTAAACTTTGGCAAAGAGGGTGATGAGTAAACAAATTAAAATATAAAAATTAAAAATGAAAAACGATAAAGAAAAATTTAAAAAAGAATTTAAAAGTAGAATTTACATATTTGTTTTAAGCTTAATAAAGTTTATTGATAAACTGCCAAAAAACGATCCTGCTTGTAAGGTAATTAGTGAACAGGTAATTGATAGCGCCACCGGAATCATCTCCAATTACACTGAGGCTCAAGCGGCAAGTTCAAAAAAGGACTTCACTAATTATTTTCATCACTGTCTTAAATGCGGTAATGAAACAAAAGTTTGGATCGCTCTCTTGCGAGATTCGAAAAAAACTCAAATTTCTGAAGCTAACAATCTTTTAAATGAATTGCAAGAAATCACAAATATTTTCGGCTCAAGCTTACTAACTTTAAAAGGCAAAAGAATGACAAATGAAACACTTTAAATTTATAACATTTTTGAGTCTCATTTTTCATTTTTCATTTTTCATTTTTCATTCCCCGGCTCTTGCTATCATCCCCTCTGGTGTCAAGCCTTTTCCCCCAATTCCTTTTGTCATGTCCGATTGCCACAATGAAGATTGGGGAAAACTTTATCCAGATTGGGGTCCGGTCGGCGGCTGGTGGAATTGGAGCAGCGGCCAATGTCAAGACGGCGGAGCGACACCGGAAGAATATATTAGAAAAGCCAAACAAATACGGGTAACTTTGGATGACGGAACGGTTATTCCCAAGCCGGTCGGCGTCGGCGTGCGTTTTACTTTGGACAATATCGGCGAGTGGCAGCAAAGATTAAACAAGCCGGAATTTGATAATCTGGCTTTTCTGGTTGCCGAATCGCCCAGTCTTCATGGAGAAATTACCGGCGCTTATTGTAAGGGTAATATTTGTATTGAAGATACCCTGCCCTGGGCCTTAAATATTATGACGCCTTTGGCCAATGCTTTTCCCAATCTGCCGATTTTTTTTCAAGGAGGCGTCAATACTTTAATTCCCCTGGCGGAACTAGCCGTAACCCAAACGAACAACAACGCGGCTATTAAAGCCAACGGCTGGATTCCCGATTTGGATAATGCCTTAAGGACCGTAAACGGCGTTCTTAAGGGCGGCGAAATGGGCTTTGCCACCGTTTATCACCCTAAGCTTATAGTTGGCTTTGAACCGGGCGCCGGCGGCACCGGCAACGAACAGCAGGATCCGAAGCATTGGTATTGGGGCGTGATGGAAGCTCTTTCCCACCACCCGGATTTTTTTGATATTCAGGAACCGATCTTAAGGGTAATGAAAAAGACGGAAAATCAATACGGTTTCCCCCTCTTGTCCTTTTTGCGCTCCCACCTTAATAAAACCATAAACGAAACGCCGGATTTTTGGACAGTTTTAAGAACTTCCAAAGTCAAGGAGGTCTGCTGGTGTGGCGAAAAAGCCAGCGACTGTATGTCGCCGGATTGCTGTTACAACGACAGTGACGGTAACCGGGTTTGCACCGGCCCACAAAGATCCAATTTTTCCTTTTGGCTTTACCAAAAAGACGAAATTAGCGGCGGTCGGTCGGTCGCCTTGGTAACCAAAGACAGCCCCGAAATTCCGGCACCGGCCAAAGATCACGCTTACGGCTTCCATACCTGCCGAAGAACCGACCAAGCTTCCGGTAATAATTATCTGTATTTTGATTTGGATGATAATTATCAACCAGGATTAAACCAAAACCAAAATCTGAACTGGGAAGTAACCGTGACTTTTGTCAATAAAGGAACCGATAAGCTCTCTTTGGAATATATCAATAAAAACGGCCAGTTAATTAAAAAATCAATTAAAAAGGGTTCTTCTTTGGGTTCGGTTGACAATTGGGTTGATTTTCGTTGGACACTAAATGACGCCGATTTTTTGAAAAATAAGCTTAACGGAGCGGATTTCCGTCTTAATAGCGAGTCGGACGGCGACGAAATTGTTCATCGCGTTTTAATCCGGCCTTTTACGACCAAAATTGAAACCAAAGAAGAAACTATGCCGGAAACTAAAGAAAAAGAAATTCCGATTAAATTCTTGCCGGGCTGGCAAAAGGTGGAATTGAAGCTTTCCGATCGGATTCCCGAAAACTGCCTGGCGGTTGCCTATAAAGATTCCGGACGCTGGCAAATCTTTCTCAATTACCTCAATACCCTTTTCTTCGCGCCCAAGAAAAAAAGCTTCTGGGTCAAATGCAATTAAAAGAATAAAGTTTAAAAGGTGAAAATAAACTGTAAACGGTAAACGGGAAAAGAAAAAGGGGCGGATTTGAATTTCTTCTCCTCCACCCCTTAATAGGAAACTGTCAGCAATCAACCTCCTACTTGGGAGGCAGACGTCGCCGGCATTTGTAGCTGTAACCAGATCTGGGTCGTTAACAAGACCATAGACCAATTCACGGATCTGAGGAAGAGTTCCCCGATACTTAGTCACTATTACTTTCGGGTTTTCAAGATCTTCCCCCTCTATATCAAGATCAAGTAAAACCGAACCCGACTTATCTCTTAAGGCGACCCGGAAATCGTCAAATATATCAACGATAGCCGAGTAAAAATGAGTAGTAGTCACCCTGGGTTTTTGGGAGATTAGCTCTTTTAAGAGCTTAAATACCTTTTTATAGAACAGGATTCCCAATTCCCTGAGGCTTCCCATAATTACCTTATAGCATCTACGATCTTCTCCTGCAATTCAAGCACAACAAAAACAAAAGATAAAAGTTTATAGGAGTTAAAGTAAATGGCCAGAAGAATTAGGAATAAGAAATACCGAAATACGAGAAAAATTAAATATTCTTTTTCCTTTATCCTTATTTTGGTGGACCCGGGGGGAATCGGACCCCCTCTTCCACGAAGTTTACCCCGTTATTTTAGTGGACCGTGCCGGAATCGGACCGGCGACCTTCTCTATGCCATAGAGACGCTCTACCAACTGAGCCAACGGCCCAAAACTTACGGGGCCATAGTGGCGTTCTACCGGTATACTACGGGCCCGGAATTTCTTTGGCTATTTTAGCAAAAGAAAGACCAAAAGAGAAGCGTTTATTCAATTACCGCTAAAGGAAAGTCGGTTGGATCCGGTTTTCTTCCCTGTTCTTCATTTGCCTTGGCCAAACCCTTTTTCCACCATTCAAAAACCTGACCGTTCGCCTGACCGACCGCGTTAATTAACGGAACCATAAATTTATCCTGGCCACAAGGCTGGTCCGGTAAATCAATCAGATAAAAAACCTCAATCATGCCTTTATTGCTATCCCAACGGAACCCAAAACGAGTACAACCGGAAGTTTGCGCTCCCGGCGGATTATTGCTGGTCGGAATGGTAAATTCGTCGGTCAAACTTGCCCGATTATAAATCGTCAAAGCATAACCCATCTCTTTCAAAGCATTTTCAATCACTTCCTTAAGTATTTTGCGGTAGGCGGTGGAATCGTCCCAAACCAGCTTTTTTGTAACTTCCGGCGCGTTAACGACAATAATTTCTCCGGCCTTGGCGCTGGGAACCGCCGCTTTTTGGGGAATTCCCTTTTGATAAACGGGCGAAGGCAAAACCGCTTTTTCTTCCCCGGGACTTTTCTTACCGGTCCGGTCCAACTTCCAATTGACCATGAACAAAGCAATTATAACCAAGGCCAAAGCCAATACCGCCAAAGCCAGATTTTTGTTGTTTTTCATTGTTTCTCCTTAATTTAGAATAAATTTTTTAAAAATAATTGTCAATTATTAGCTTTTAATGAACTAAAATATCTTGCCTATTAAGCATCTTTTATGGCAAAAGTTCCTCCCTGTAAGTTTGGCTGAAACGGAAAGCTTCCGGCGCGTTAAGCCAAAACTCCGGCCGGCTGACGAATTTTTCCGCCGGATTGGCAATTGAATCCAAAATCCGGTTCAAAGTTACCCCTTCCCAACCGATAAAAGCGCCTTCGCCTAAAAATTGGACTTTATCCCCTGCCGGATCCGCTTCCGCCGCGCCGTTGATGACAATTTCTTTGTCCGCCACAAACCAACCCTGGGCTTTGCTGACCCCCTTGGAAAAAGTAATATCGCCGTTAACGATAATGGCCAAAAAGCTGGTTGAAGGAACAACAATATTTTGGTTGATATTTAAATAGCCGTCAACAAAAATGACAATCTGTTTATTGGCGCCGATCGTCCAGGTTTGAGTCAAGGACGGAATCAGTTCGGAGTCACCGATATTTCTTCCGGTATTGACGTAATAAACTCCCGATTCGGTAATTGATTCCAATGTCCGGTTGTCCGCCAACGGCGCCTCCTGGTTAACCCGAAGTCTGTTAAGCAAATATTGGTAATCGCTTTTAAGCCGGCTGGTCAAATCGTTGGCCAACCAGCCGTAATCCGGGGAAACAGTGCCGGCGCCGAAATCGACATTTGTTCCGCCGTAAACAACCACCCCCGGATAACCGCCCGTGCCTTTCAAAGAAAAGTAGCGGTTGGCCGGTAAAGCATCGGAGGAAATCCGCGATTGGATATTTAAACGCGAATAGACGTCAATGTCCTGGGTTTGGAACCAATTATTGTTGCCGGGAACAATATTGACCGTGCCGATGCAGTTTGCCGACCCGAAAGGACCGGTAAAAAGGCTTTTGTTATCGGAAATCTCCGCCAGAAGTTTAAACCGGGTCCCTACCGGAGCATTCGGTGCCGTATAAGTAATCGTGCATTGGCTTTTACCGCGGCAGGAAGGCGGATCGTTCCATTGGGGCGAAAAAGTGCCGGTGGTAACTTTTCCGTTCGAAGGCGCGACGGAAATCCAATAATCTTTCAAAGTAAATGACTCAACGGTCCGCGGCTTGTAATATAGCTTGTATTGCTCACCCGCTTCAATATAGGTCGTTAAATATTTAAAATCGGCGGTAATTTTTCTTTCGGTGCAACCGGTCCGGTCGCCGCAGTTGTTTAATTTTTCGTAATAGACTTCCCGGCCGCCATAAAGCTGGCCGTCCTCCTGGCCGCGATTATCCGACAACCTGGATAATTGCCCGGTATTTTCGCCGATAAAGAAATTCAAATAACCGGCCATTTGGTTTTTAATAATAAGTTCTACTTTATTGATATACCCTGATACGTTAGCGGTAAAGACATCGTAGCTCCAGCCGTTGATATCCGGACTGACATAATCAATACTGCAAGCAAGACACTGGCTGGTAATCGCCGAACTGTTTATTACCGGAAAATCATACCAGGTATAACGGGCAGTTGAAGGATCGGAACAATTGCCGGGAACATAATAGGCCGTCACCTGGCGGGTTTCACCCGGACCGATATCAAAATCCGCCGGATTTAAGAATTGGCCGTTGCCGCAAACACAGGACCGGCAGGTTTCTCCCCCGCTGAAAGTTCCGCACCAATCGTATTCCACTTTGGCCGTGCAATATTTCGCGCAAGGACTGCCCGTCGGCCAATAAATTCCCGAAGGATATAAATCGGTCGGATCGTAAACCTTGCCTTCATAAAAACAATAAGGCTCGCCCAAGCTGCTCGGCTTAAGGCAACAAAGAGGCGCGATGGGAGTTGGTATTGGAGTGCAAATGCAAGTCTCACTTTCAGGGCAATTATCAACCACATTGCGACAGTAATTAGAGGAACCATCATACCAGCAACCCAATGGCGATAGACATTCAGTATAGGCATCACCGCAAGGATCATTGCAACCCAAATAGGTCATTGTTGGTGTTGGTGTTAAAGTGGCTGAGATTATCGGGGTAACGGTGGCGATAGGCGTAACGGTCGCTCCCGGAACCGTTGGTGTTGGCGAACAAGCGCAAGGAAAAGGTTCGTTCGGACAGGAAGGATTGCGACAAACGTCTGTATAACCGGGCCCGCTTTTACATTGAAAAATATCATCACAACCTTGATTATCATAACCAATCAAACAACTGGTATCACAAGGACATTTACAATCGGTCTCAGTAGAACAATTATTATTCCGGCATTTGAATGTTTCTATATCAATCCCCGTACAAGTTAATCCATCATAGCAAGAAAGGTAAGCACCACATTTGCTATCACAATAGACTGTCGTCACGGTCGGAGCCGGCGTCAGAGTAAGAGTGGGCGTATTCGTGGGAGTATTGGTAGGTGTAATAGTTACCCCGGGAGTAATTGGCGTTGGCATTACGCAAACATGGTTGGAACAAACGTAGGGAGCTGGGCAAGCGCAAGCCGGAGGAACTACGGGAGGAGTTACTATGGCGCTACAAGTTAAAGAAATTGGCGAAGAATCACAACCCGAGTCTCCCCAATCTTTACAACCATAATCGCAAGCACATTTGCAATCGACGGTTTGATCGAGACAATTGGAATTCAAACAATTACAGGTTGTAGGGCTTGACCAATAATCAGTTAAAGGAGAGGCGCATCCAAAATAAGGCAAAGCACAATTTCCGTTACAAGTTGTTAAATATGTCGTTGTTGGTGTCGGAATAAGAGTAGGGGGTGTAGTGGGCGTGCTGGTTGGCGCGCAAGCGCAAACGCAAGAAGGAGCAGTGCAGGAAGTGCCGTAATCACACCAAGTGCACCCCGTTCCCGGGTTACAACCAGAACAGCTTATTGAACTGGCGCAACCCGCAGGACAATTATTACAAAAAGTTGTACCACAATAATTTGCAATTGCCGTTGGCCGCGCTTCCTGGTAGGTACACGGAGAAGGACAAGCAGTTGGGGAGGCTGTTGGCGTTGGTGTAGCACAAGAGGTACCTTCCCCTTCGCATTCATTAATGCCTCCTCCAGAAATAGTTTTACATGTTCCGCTTATACATGCTCTATGACAACAGTTGTTATTTGTTCTACAGCTCCCATCAGTTCCTCTTTCGCCACAAGGTCCCTCATCAGGGCAGGAAGAATCACAAGTATAGGTAACTGGAACTGTTGGCGTCGGCGGGCAAGTTGAAATACACTGACCGGTCGTTGCATAACAATACTTTGAACATTGATCGCAAGACGATCTTTTGCTTCCGCTACCGTCTGGCACACAAGCACCAATAATATCACAATTGGGCGCGCAACAAGGAGGATTATAGGTACATCCTTGATTCGGGCAATATGAACACCCAAGAGTATCGTCATCATGGGGCCAACATTCGTAATAATCGGAAATCGGAGTACCGGAACAATCAGAAGAACTCCAATATTGACGACGACAACTAAAAAAAGACTGGCAACATGGAATACCGGGCTGACAAAGTTGAGCCAAGGCAACAGACGTACTAGAAAATACGGCTAATAAAGAAAAAAATGTAATAAAGAAGATCAGTCGCTTGGGCAGCATTTTTTCACCACAAAATACAAAATTACTTATTTTAACCCTTTTTAACCCTCTAAAAAGAGAATAATACCTGGAGAGGATGAAGTCAATTATAAAAAGTAGGTTAACCTACTTTTTCGGTACCTTTTCTAGCCCAGTAAGGCACTGACCTTTGGTGTTAACTCCAGTTGGGCACTCGTTACAGCTGATCGAATGGGAACTATTTATGAGTTCTGCGTCATCGTCATGATCAGTAATGCACCGAGTCGTATCGTAGGGCTCATACATAACTCTAGTCGAAACTTTCTCCCCTTGACAATCCGGAGTGGCATAATCTTCTACAACACAAGAAAAACCAACTACAATATCAGGTATTCGAAGTTTCTGCCCAGGCCGAATTAAATTTGGATTAGTAAGACCGTTTACAAAAGCAATTCTTCTCACTGTAGTATTATACCTTTTAGCGATCTCACCCAATGTATTCCCTGGCTGTACTGTATAGATATAGTTATTCGCCCGATCGACAAAAGGATGAAATTGCGTTTCGGGCTTTGGTTCTCCTGAAGTGCTCGCCGAAGGAATTATCAACATTTGACTGACACGAATAAAGTTGGGGTCCGTTATCCCAGGATTGGCACGTAAAATGGCATCAATTGTTACTCCATAAAAGTCTGCCAGTTTCGAAAGATTCTCTCCCGGTTGGACAATATGAGTTTCAGTTGTAATACGACCACCGGCGTTCGGAGAAGAAGCAACTACGTTTTCCGGAGCAAGAGAAGAAATTAGTAATAAAGCGGTAGCAACTGAACCAGTAGCTAAAATTGTCTTTCTTACTTGAGGATTGTTTTTAAGGTATTCTCCTAGTGGTCGGATTTTTTCCTCAGCTCTTTCTAAAAGTTCACCTACTCTTTCTGTCATTGCCTTAGAAAAAACAGCCAAAGGCTCCCCTGCTAATTCTAGCCTGCTGGCAAGATACAGGGTTCGTTCCTGAGATAAAATATCCTTTATCCCCTCATCTCCCAAATCACCAATTGTTTGTTCAACCACACGTAACTGATCACGAGAAAATTGATCAACCTTTCTCATCCTCGGACTGATTTTTCCTTCTGTTTGCAGGCTCTCTAGTGCTACTTTCCAGGGAGTAACAGGTTCTCCCTGCTCGTTCCACATTGTAGAACTGATTACCAAGGAGCCCTGTAAAAGACGATTAAATCTGTTTGCATCAACGACTTCGTTCTTTTTTACTATTCCTAAACGTTGTCCTAAATCACCAGCGAAATTTGTAGCAACGAGGATCGGATCTGACCAGACAAATTCTTTTGTTGGGCAACCTATTCCCAGCTCTCTTTGACCTTCCTTATTCATTTTTCTCCTTTCCGCAATTAGCGAAAGAAACTTTAGGTACAAAAAAAACCGGCATACCTTTCACTACTCCTCTTTTAAAGAAAAGAAAAAAAGTCTCCGATTCTTTTAAATAATTATTTTTCATACTGCAGGCTGTCCTCCTGCTAATGGCGTCATTATAACATAATATATTTACTTGTCAATAGGTATTATAGGATAAATCATTGAGTAATTTACTAAGCACCTGAAGATTATCTAAGCGGGTGGACCTGCCGGGAATTGGACCCGGAACACGTCATTGCGAATGACGCGGTATACCGTTTACCTACAGGCCCCCTAAAAGTTAAAAGTTCAAAGTCAAAATTAAGAAGATTTTAACAAAAAATGAGTCTAGCGTCTAGTAAACTGTTAAATAGACGCTAAACGCTAATTAACTAAACGCTAAAAAAGTATCGCCAAAGCTCCCAAAACGAGAAAGAAGGTGCCGAAGATTCCTAAAGTAACTGTTGGCGCCAGGCCGCCGGTCACCGGCTGGGTAACTCTGGTTGTCGCCGCGGTCACGTTAGTTAAAGTCCCGGCGTTAACAACCGTATAGGTACCATTGGTTACCGATCCCAAAATATCCGAACCGGAAAAAGCAACATTGCTGTCGGTCGTGGAATTCGCGGAAAAGTCAAAATTAACACTGGCCGTCCCGGTCGCTTTGCCGGTAAAAGTTAAGGTCGCAAAATTACCGGTGCCGTTAAAAGAACTGCCGGCCGAAGCTGTTGCCCTTAAAGTAACCTTACCGGCAACCGAAGTATTGGTTACCAACCGGTTATCGTAAAGATCGCCCAAAGTCGCCGTTGTTAAAGTCAATTTGGCCGAATCGTAATTGATAATCACGTCCGCCGCGTCCGTATTGGTACCGCCGGTATTTAAAATCACATCAACATCAAAGCTCTTCCCCACCTCAACCGACTCTGTAGCCGGTGATAAAGACAAATAAGCGGCCGCTTCCGCTTTTACCGGAAAGCTTAAAGCGCAAATTATAAAACTTAAAGCTAAAAACAACAAACCAAAACTTTTAACTTTTAAATTGTTCTTTTGACTTTTGACTTGTTCCCCTTGGGGAATCCCTTCGGGATGTGACTTTTGACTTTTCATTTAATTAATTTCTATACTCGCTCCCTCCACTTCTTCCAAAACATCCTTGGCAATCTTGGTCGCCACAACGTTGGAATCGGTAGTGGAATCCGGAGTAAATTCAAAGATTAAATTTGCTTTTCCCGGCTTTAAACCCTTAAAAACAACGGTTGCAAAAACGCCTTTTCCTTTAAAGGTTTTACTTAAGGAAGTAATGCCGTTAATGATAATGATTTCCTTTTCCAAATCCGTCCTTTTGGCCGGATAATCGTCATAAATTGTTCCGGGAATAATTTTTTGCACGGCCAGAACCTGGGGATTGAAGCCAAAACGAACATCGGCCGCGTCGGTTTCAAAATTACCGGTGTCCAAAATAATCTTCACCTCAAATTCTTCCCCTTTTTTATAACTTTTCAGGCTCGGCTCAAAGTAAATTTTGGCTCCTTGCGACTGGCTTTCAATTTTCTTTTCCGGCTTAAAAGTATTAATCCGGTTAAAAATTAAACCGATTGCCATCAAAAACAAAACCGCCAAAGCCAGTTTGCGGTTTTTATCCAAAAAGGAAGCCCCGGCATTTATTGTTGCCATATTTTAAGGTTATTTAAATCAACCGAAGATGTCAAGGATAAAAAACTCTTTTACTCTGCCCTCTATTCTCTTTTACTCTATTTTTTGCTCTATTTTAGATGATCCATCGGATTAAGCAGGCCGCCCCCGGTTCGAATTTCAAAATGCAAATGAGGACCGGTTGAACGTCCGGTTGAACCCATCTGGCCGATTTGGTCACCGCGGTTAACCGTCTGGCCGGCCGTAACGAAAATTCTCGCCAGATGGCCATAAAGAGTGATAAAACCGTTGCCGTGATCGATCATTACCCTGTTTCCGTATCCGACATTATCCGGCCAACCGGCAACCAGAACCTTGCCCGAATCGGCCGCCAAAACCGGCGGCATGTTTTTATTGGCAATATCAATAGCTTTATGATACCAACGGAAATTTTGGGAAATCGCGCCGGCCGCCGGCCAAACAAACCGGCCGGAAGCAACAACCGTTCCCGCGTCCGGCGTTCTTTGGGCAATGTAAGAACCCGGTGACCAGGGAATTTCTTTCGGCTTGGCGCCGTCGGGAACAATCAAAATCTGACCGACCGCCAATTCAAAAGTTTCGTCATTAACAAAAGTATTAAAAGGAAAATCAACAATTCCCTGGGGATCAATACTGTAATATTTGGCTACCGAATAAACCGTGTCGCCTTTTTTGACTTTATGAACAACGCCGGTAACCGGCGGAATTTTTAAAACCTGGCCGGGTTTGATGGCCGCTACCGAAGTCAAATCGTTTGCCCAGCGAAGAGTATCAATTGAAACGTCAAATTTTTGGGCAATTCCGGAAACCGTATCCCCTGTTTGAACCAGATAGTCAATGGTTTCCGACCGCGGCTTGTCGGAAATTTCCGTGCTCATCGCTTCTTCCTCCTCCTTAACCGAAGAAAGAACCGCCGAAGGCGCCGGCGTATCCTGCCAGGGATCTTTGGAAAGACCGGGAAAAGAAGAAGCCACCACCGGCGTAATCAAAACTCCCAAAATAATCACTCCCGCCATGCCTGAGTGAATAAAAGGCCGTGCCAATTTTCCCCGGCCCTGATATAATTTCTCCGCGAACAAGCTTTTTCCGCTTTCCAATCGGGAAAAATAACGGTAAAACCGCCAAAAAAGAAATTTAAACCAGGCCGTAAGATAAACTTTGAGATCCCCAAAAAACGCCTTCATAAATTATCTTAATAAAGATAATAGCACATCGCGCATAGTCAACAATGTATTCCCCTCGTTCCGAGGAAGTCGAAGGCTCTTACTTCGACTCACCCTTTTCCCAAATTGTCCAAAAATTCCTTGTTGTTTTTGGTCTTTTTTAGTCTTTCAATAATGACTTCCGTTCTTTCGTCGGAATTGAGCATGTCAATCATCCGGCGCATGGTAACGACCTTATCGTAAACGTCCTTGCCGTAAAGCAATTCTTCCTGACGGGTGCCGGATCTTTGAATATCAATAGCCGGGAAAACCCTTCTTTCCGCCAGATTGCGAACCAGATGAAGCTCCAAATTGCCGGTCCCCTTAAATTCCTCGTAAATCAAGTCGTCCATTCGGGAACCGGTATCAACCAAACAGGTACCGACAATGGTCAAAGAGCCGCCAGCGTCAATATTTCTGGCTGCGCCGAAAAAGTGTTTGGCCGGAAACAACGCCGCCGGATCAAAACCGCCGGATAAAGTTCGGCCGGAAGTCGGCATCGCCAAATTGTAAGCCCGCGCCAGGCGCGTAATTGAATCCAAAATGATAAATACATGTTGGCCCAATTCCACCAGTCTTTTTGCTCTTTCCAAAGCGATTTCCGCCGAACGGGTTTGCTCAATGGCCGCCTCGTCAAAATTGGAGGCAATTACTTCGCCCTTTCCGTTGGTCATATTGGCAATATGTTTACGGATATCCGTTACTTCTTCAGGCCTTTCACCGATTAAAACCGCCATCAAATGAATTTCCGGCCAATTTTTGGCCACTCCGGCGGCAATATCTTTAATCAGCCAAGTTTTGCCCGCCTTTGGCGGCGAAACGATTAAAGCCCTTTGTCCCCGGCCGATCGGCGAAATCAAATCAATCATCCGGGTAGTCAAAACGTCTTTTTCCGTTTCCAAAACCAGATGTTTGTCCGGAAAAATCGCGCTTAGGGATTCAAAATCGGGCCGGGACTTAAATTGGTCAACTTCAATCCCGTTAATTTTTTCCACTTTCAAAAGCCCCCAATAACGCTCGTTTTCTTTGGGCCGTCGCGCCTGGCCGCCAACCAAATCCCCCACTCTTAATTGAAACCTCCGAATTTGGGAAGCGGAAATATAAATATCTTTACTGGAGGGAATAAACTGGGGCCGAAGATAACCGTATCCGTTGTCCGAAGTATCCAAAACTCCTTCAACATATTCCGTCGGCACCCCGGCATCCGGAATTATTCTTTCATCCACCATTCCGTTAAAACCACCGAAAGAAGGCATCGCTTTAACCGGCCCCACTTTCGGCTCTTCAACAATTTTCGTTTCGGGAACAACGGTTGGCACCGGTTCTTTTAATTCTTTAGCTTCCGGTTCGCCAATAATATCCTCAACAGTAACCGGGGGTTCCGAAGACGGCTCCGCCGTAATTTTTTCGCTTTTGCTTTTTATACTTTTAACCATAGAAAAAATAAAAATTAAATAATGATAATAATGGCTACCATGAAGGTGTGTTGGTCAAAATATCAAAATATCAAATCTCCAAAAAAAGAAAATCCGGGAAACTTAAAATATATATTCCTTGAAGATGACTACTTGATTTAAACACAGCCGATTGCTTCTGTCAAGTAGGTTTTTCTTCCGTCCTTATTCTTAATCCCAAAGTGGAAAGTGATATGCCTGCCCAACATACCACCCTCCACCTTGAAATTAAAAAACAATTTTTATTTGAACCTAAAAACCGCCGTTGGTTTTTTTACTTTTTTTTATTAAAAATGGGCCCTTTTTTAAGGCCCAAAATCTCTTTCGGGCAGTTTCTATCCGTTCTTGAAATTATCTTGACAACGATTTAAAGAACTGTTATTTTCAAATTGGGTTTCAAGGTTTCCTGTCCAAACTTTCTAACCCAATTTAAGGGGCATCACTATTCGTAAGCTTCCAAATCAATACGAATGTCTTAGCGATAGTGATGCTCTTTTTTTGTTTACTTTTTAATTCCGGTTGGGTATTACCCCATCTTCATCACAATCAACCTGCCTTTAAGTCTGCCCAAATCGCTAAACAAATTCTTCTCCCAGGCTTCCGAATCCGCTTCCTCTTTTGCCCTTGAACGGACAAATTCTCTTTTAAAAAATTTCCCGATCAAAGAAATAAAATTTGATTTGGCCGTTTTCATCGCAAATTAAGTATACAATGTTTTGTCAAATATTTCTATCCTATATAAAATAAATGATTAAAAAACAGGTATCTTATAATTTAATACTCTTATTAAAACAAGCCCAAAATCAAATAAATAATGATATTTTTTACCTTTGTGGATAAACTGTTGAAAGGGTCTTGACAAGAGGAAACAAGACGGAGTATGGGCAAGAGACAGTGAAGGGTTTCCGGATTGTTTAAGTTTCCCTGCTCTGTCTCTTTGTCTTTGGCGGTAATTTTAAAATAAATTTTTATTAGCCTGAAGCAAATTCCGGGCGTTTTTGGAGGTTACCAAATTCGCAAACCCCATTCTCTTGGCTTCCTTCTCCCTCTTCTCCTCCTGACCGACTCTTCTTATTTCCCCCAATAGACCAACCTCGCCGAAAGCGCAGGTTTTGTCGGGTAAGGCTTTATTTTTGAAAGAAGAAATTATGGCCAAACAAACCGCCAAATCCGCTGCCGGCTCCCCGATCTTATATCCGCCGGCAACATTCAAATAAATATCCTGATCCCAAAGCGCTAAATTTAAAATCTTTTGCAAAACCGCCGTCAAAAGAACCAAGCGGTTATAATCAAAGCCGTTGGCAACCCGGCGGGGCATCGCCAAGAACGATTTGGTTACCAAAGCCTGGATTTCAATCAAAATCGGCCTTGTTCCCTCAACGGCACAAAAAGAAATTGAGCCCGGAACCGGCCCAGAGGCCCCTAAAAAAAGTTTTGAAGGATTTTCCACCCCTATCATCCCCTTGTCGGTCATTTCAAAGACACCGACTTCGTCGGTTGGACCGAAACGATTTTTAATTCCTCTTAATAATCTTAAGGACTGGAATCTTTCGCCCTCCAAAAACAAAACCGTATCTACCATATGAGCCAAGGTCATCGGCCCGGCAATCGCTCCTTCCTTGGTTACCTGACCAACCAAAATTAAAGGAATATTCTTGCTTTTAACCAAATTAATCAATTTGGCGGTTGACTCCTTGACCTGGCCGATCGAACCGGACATCCCTTCCTGATTCTCCGACCACAAAGTCTGAACGGAATCAATGATGATTAGACCGAAGTGAGAAGTTGGAGATGTGAAGTTGGAATCTGAAGCGAGATTATTTGAATTTTGATTTTCCTTTTCCAATTTCTTACTTCCTATCTCATTTCCAACCTCCCATTTCTCACTCGCGACTTCTATCTCTTCGCAAATTATAGAAACGTTTGTCTCGTTTTGTATAAATAATTTATCCGCCTTAATTCCCAGCCGATCGGCACGTAATTTTATCTGTTCTACCGATTCTTCGCCTGAAATATACAAAATCGTAATTGGCGATTGATGATTCGTAGTTAGCGCATTGGCTAATTGCAAAAGAAGAGTTGATTTCCCGATTCCCGGTTCGCCCGCCAGTAAAACTACTGACCCCGGAACTAAACCATTACCCACCACCCGATCAAATTCCTCAATTCCGGTGGAAATTCTATTTTTTTGCGTCATCTTAATATCGTCCAATTTTACCGCTTCCCTTCCTTCATTTTGGCCTTTAAACTTTGCGCTTTTAAATCTCGTTGAATCCCTGAATTCGACAAGACTGTTCCATTCCCCACAACTCGGACACTTCCCAAACCATTGGGGAGTAGAATAACCACATTTATTACAGACGAATTGGGTTGAAGTTTTTGCCATCAGGAAGATTATACCACCTCTTTTTCTGGCACGTAGAATCAAGTCAAAAGGCAAAAGTTAAAAGTTAAAGGAAGAACTTTCTCTTCCTCCTGCTCTGTCCTCTGTTCTCTCTTGCTCTATCTTTTACTCTTACTTTATAAATCAGTAATCAGTAGACGATAAATAATAAAAAGAACTAGAAAGAAGGAATATTGTATAATTCCCTTAGTTTTGACTTTTCATTCTCAAATTTAAGAAATATAACTATGTATAACTGGTCAACCGACGAAGAATATTTAAAACAATTTCCCCAGGATTACGAAAAATGGCGGCTTTTGCAGCTTATAAATTATGGCTTGGACGGGGAAAAGCTTGATCTAAAGCTTCTCAAAAAGCACTGGCCAAAGATAAAAAACGAAGTCCTGGATAAAAATATTAAAAAATACATTCAAAGATATATTCTCTCTTAATGAAAACTATTCTGACCGCCTTCCAAAAAGATATTTTTGAGGAAATCAGCCTAAACAAATTTATTACCGACAATTTTGTTTTTGGTGGCGGTACTGCCCTCTCCGAATTCTATTTACAGCACCGGCTATCGGAAGATCTAGATTTTTTTACCGAAAAAGAGATTTCCTTTGAAGAAATCATGATCAACCTGGAAAAAATTGCCAAAAAACTCGGAATAAAATCAGTTGAGTCTCGGGAAATTCAATCCGCAAAAATTTTTTTTCTTAAAAGAGGTGAAAAGGAAGTGGTTAAAACTGATTTCAACCATTTTCCCTTTTATTGCTTTGAAAAAGGAAAAAAATACAAAAATTTAAGGATCCAAAGTCTAACCGACATCGCCATCAGCAAATTGGACACAATTTTGACCAGAAAACAGGCCCGGGATTTCGTAGACTTTTACTTCATCCAAAAAGAGCGTCCTTTAAAGATGGAGTTTCTTTTAAAAAAAATTAAAGAAAAATCCAAATGGCAAGTTGATCCTTTGTATCTGGCCGGTTGCTTTCTTAAAGCAGAAGATTTAAAAGATTATCCTAAAATGATTGAAGATTTTTCCAAGAAAGAGATGATTGCCTACTTTTTTAATCTGGCTAAAGACCAAAAAACGAAAATCTTCCGGTAATCTCTAATCTCAAATATCCAATATCCAATCTTTATTTGTATTCCAGCGGTTTTTCTTTCAAGGTCAAACCCAAGGAGATCCGGCGGTTCTTCCGGTCAATGGAGTCAATAAAAACGTCAACCTTGTCGCCTTCGTTAATCTGAAACTCGGGCGGAATTTTGGAAATATGCAAAAGCCCTTCCACTCCCGACTCAATTTCCACCAAAGCTCCGTAAGAAGCGAGCTTGACCACTTTTCCGGTCATCCCCTTCTCCAAAGGATGTTTTTCCTCGAGTTTATCCCAGGGATCTTCAAGAAGCTGTTTAACGGAAAATTGAATCCTGTTATCGTCGGTAGAAACAACTTTCACCTTAATTTTATCCCCGACTTTAAAACTTTTGCTTAAATCGTCAACTTTAAGCCAGGAAACTTCGGATATATGAACCAAACCCTCAATCGTTTCTCCGCCGATTCCGACTTTCACGAAAACGCCGAAGGGAACAATTTGAGATACTTCACCTTCAAATATTTCGCCCAGTTTAATTTTGGCAATAATTTTCGCCACTGCCGCCACTTTTTGGGCATCGGAGATGGCTTTTTCGGAAAAAACAAGGCGGTTTTTCGGCTTATCGACTTCAATAACTTTAACTGTCAAGGTTCGGCCGACCAATTGCTCCAATTTCCCCCGGTAAATAGAACCGATCTGGCTCCCGGGAATAAATCCCTGAAGGCTAAAGGAAGTATCGGTAATCAATCCGCCCTTATTCAGCTCCCGGCCTTTAACAGTCGTTGTTTCGCCGGTGGCAAGCATTTCTTCATATTTATTCCAGGCAAAATCATGAATAAAATCGCGCAAGCTCAAAAGAATTTGGCCTTTTTCCGTTTCCGGATTACCGACGTAGGCTCTGACTTTGTCTCCCGGCTTAAGATACGCCTCGACAAAGCCTTTAATCATCTGGTATTCTTTGCCCAAAACCACACCCGGAGTTTTTCCGGCAATATCAATAAAAAGAGTTTTCGGCGTAATTTCGGTAATAATTCCGTCAACTTTTTCGCCTTTTTTTAATCCTTTGAATTGATACCCGGTCGCAGAAAGGAGCTCTTCCATTGTCTGGGGCTCTTTGGATTTTGAAGCGGAAAGGGTACCAAGTAATTTTTCTCTCTTTAATACTTTTGGTTCCTTAGATTCCTTTTTTACTTTTGTTTTTACCACTCATTAATTACCTTCTTTCTTAAAAGATAGGGGTATTGTATAACTTTTGAGGAAAAAGCGCAAGATTCAAGACTTAATCATTTTTTAACGAAAAATCCTCTTGACATTTTCCTTCGGTTATTCATAATTAAATCACCAAAGTGAGAAGGCCGTAAATTTATCAAAAAAAATCCTCTTTAGCGGAGGATTTTTTGGGAACCGAAAAGTGGAAAATGGAAAATAATCAAAAATACAGCGCTTATCCAAAATCAATTGCCATCATCTACTCCGATGCCCGCCGGGAATACTTTCCGACTGAAGAGCAATACTTAACTGAGGCCGAAGTTTATCCTCGCGCCAAAGTTGTCGCCAAATATATTGAGAAAATGGGAATAAAAACCTATCTTTTCCCCGGAAGCAAGGAATTACCGGAAAAGTTAAGAAAATTCAAACCGGAAATGGCAATTAATTTGGTTGATTCTGTAGAGGGCAGCGAGTTTTTGCAATCGGCAATCCCGGGATTGTTGGAAATCGCCGATATTCCTTACACCGGTGCCGGAATTTTGGGTTTATCTCTGGTTTGTAACAAATTTCTTGTCAAAAAGATTCTGGAGCAAAACGGCGTTCCGGTTCCCCGTTATCAAATGGTTAAATCGCCGTCCGAACAAATTGATCCGACTCTCCGCTATCCCCTAATCTCCAAATTAAATGAAGTCCACGGAGCCGTGGAAATTACCAAAGATGCCGTTTCGGAAAACGAAGAGCACCTGGTTAACCGAATCCGCAATTTAACTTCGGTTTACAAACAATCGGTTTTAATTGAGGAATTTATTGTCGGCCGCGAAATAACCGGAATGCTTCTACAGGGAGTCAACCAAAAAGTCTACACTGCCGAAAAAATTTTTGATAAAACCGACAACAAATATATTTTGGCGACATATGATGCCAACTGGGGCAACGGCCCAAGCTTTAATTATAAAAAATATCCCAACAACGACTATTTAAAAGATAAAATAAAAAGTGCCTTTGAAGTTTTGGGGATGGCCGATTACGGTAAATTTGATATCCGGGAAGATGCTTCGGGACGTTTTTATTTTATTGACTCCAATACCAACCCGGCTTTTGGGCCGAAAGAAACCGATTGCGCTTTGGCCACAATTTTAGCTCTTTACGGAATTGACTTTGAAGAAATTTTGGACCGTCTCATCCTCAATACAATGCGCGGCTTTAAAAACCTGGAGAAAATTGAAGCTGCTCCAAACGGCGAAAGTTAACTTCTCCCTGATTCACAAGCAAATACCAAAATGTCCCCGGCTATGACGTATTTTCGCGATCCGTTGCCGGATAACTATCGTCCGCGCTGCTGCGTTTAACGACTCTGTTCGGAATGGGAAGAGGTGGTTCCACAGCGCTCAAATAACCAGGGACATTTTGGTCTCCTTTCGGCCTAAGCCGAAAGAAGCTTCGGTGCAAATTTTTTTCAAAAATTTGTTCCTTAAAAGTGAAGAGAAACACAAGCCAATCTTCTAAATGCAACTTTAGAAGGAAAGATATTTTGTTTGATCAATTAGTACGGCTAAGCTTAATACCTTACGGTACTTCCACCGGCCGCCTATATACCTCGTGATCTACAAGGGATCTTCATCCGGCTTGCGCCGGAAAGAATTCCTAATCTTGGGGACGGCTTCCCGCTTGAGATGCTTTCAGCGGTTATCCTAAAAGAACATAGCTACCCAGCATTGCGCTTGACAGCGACAACTGGCACACCAGCGGTTCCCTCTCCCAGGTCCTCTCGTACTGTAGGAGACTCCCCTCAAGAATTCAACGGGTGTTCTGGATAGAGTCCGAACTGTCTTACGACGTTCTGAACCCAGCTCGCGTACCCTTTTAATGGGCGAACAGTCCAACCCTTGGCACCTGCTTCAGCGCCAGGATAGGGTGAGCCGACATCGAGGTCGCAAACCGCGCCGTATATGTGGACTATCGGGCGCGATTACGCTGTTATCCCCGGGGTAGCTTTTATCCGATAAGCCCCGAGCGTACCACTACGCTTCGGGGGATCACTAAGACCTGCTTTCGCACCTGCTCAACCTGTCGGTCTCGCAGTCAAGCCAGCTTCTGCCTTTATACAAAACACTCGATTTCCATCCGAGTTTAGCTGACCTTTGTACGCTCGCGTTACTCTTTAGCAAGCGACTGCCCCAGTCAAACTGCCCACCGGGCACTTTCCTCTCCGACGTTTCCAGTCGGATAAAGTAAGATCAGAAAATATCAACGAGTGGTATTTCACTGTCGCCCACCTTGCGGTGAACTCCCACCTATGCTAAACAATTAACATCTTCCTTTCAATGCCAAGCTGCAGTAAAGCTCCACGGGGTCTTTTTGTCCAAGAACACCTAGGCCGCATCTTCACAGCCATTTCAGTTTCACCGGGCGAAAGCTCGAGACAGTTGCTAAGTCGTTAAGCCTTTCATGCGGGTCAGAACTTACCTGACGAGGGGTTTCGCTACCTTAGAACGATTATAGTTATCGCTGCCGTTCACGCGGGCTTAGGACCAGAGCTTCCCCTTGCGGGTTCACCCCGGACTTTAACCTTCGCGCACCGGGCAGGCTTCAGCCCCTATACTTTCCCTTTCGGGTTTGCAGAGACCTGTGTTTTAGTTAAACAGTCGCCAAGCAATCTTTTGTTGTAACCCTCCTAATCGGAGGGTAGGACATCTCCCTAAGTTACGTCCAGATTTTTTGCCGAATTCCTTAAGCTTCCTTCTCCCGATCGCCTTAGATTACTCATCCAGTCCACCAGTTTCGGTTTTGGTACGGGTTAAAAAAGTACTTGTCCACGAAGATTTTTTTAGAAACAAAAAGTCACCAAATTGCCCCGATTTGCATCGGAACTCCGCATCATTACTCAGTTAAACGCCTTAAGGGATTTTCCGCTTAAAACTGCTTTATAATTTACGCGATTCTATCTTCAACAGAACGCTTGGTTCTTCTCATTTCGTCCCTCCCTGGACTAAAACGCACTTTCCCAAGTACAGGAATATCAACCTGTTGTTCATCGGCTACCCCCCGCTAAGCGGGGACTCGCCTTAGTACCCGACTGACCCCCAACCAACGAATGTTGTCGGGGAAACCTTGGACATACGGCGTGCCAGATTCTTACTGGCATTTAGTTACTCGTTCCGGCATTCTCACTTCCGTAAACTCCAGCTCGGCTTACACCTTACCTTCACTGCTCACGGAACGCTCCCCTACCACCCAGTGCGCAACACGCAGGATTTTAGGATTTTAAGGTATATTGAATCGTCAAAAATGAGTAATCACTATAATCCTTTTCCCTACAATCCTTTGTGCTACGCACAAGATCTGGAACTTCGGTGTTTGGCTTAATCCTCAATCATCTTCGGCGCTAGGATCCACTCCGCCAAAGGCGGAGATTTCATCCAGTGAGCTGTTACGCTTTCTTTAAAGGATGGCTGCTTCTGAGCCAACCTCCTGGGTGTCAGAGAACCCTAACTTCCTTTAACTTAGCCAAAACTTAGAGACCTTAGTTGCCAGTCTGGGCTGTTTCCCTCTCGACTGGTCAGCTTAGACCGATCAGTCTGACTCCCTCGGTAAAATTTTGCGTATTCGGAGTTTCATTGAATTCGATGGCTTGCGCCACCTAACCCATTGAGTGCTCTACCCCGCAAAATCAATAACGAAGGGTTATACCTATATATATTTCGGGGAGAACCAGCTATCTCAGGGCTCGTTAGGCATATTACCCCTAATCACAGGTCGTCTCATGTTATTGTAACAACAAAGAGTTCGGGCCTCCGCCGGCATGTACGCCGGATTCACCCTGCCCATGATTAGCTCGCCCCGTTTCGGGTATGACACACTTTTCTAAACGCCCTATTCAGACTCGGTTTCCCTGCGCCTCCCCCGCTTCTGGCGGATTAGACTTGAAAAGTGCGACTACTCGCCGGATCATTCTTCAATAGGCACGGCGTCATCCGGCAAAGCCGGACTCCGCCTGCTTGTTAGCAAATGGTTTCAGTTTCTCTTTCACTGGGTGTCTCACCCTTCTTTTCACCTTTCCCTCACGGTACTAGTTCACTATCGGTCATAAGGAGTATTTAGCCTTAGAGCGTTGGTCGCCCCTGATTCACTCGGGGTTACACGTGTCCCGAATTACTTGGGAAAATCGGTCTTAGGTAAACTCTGGATTCGGTTACAAGACTTTCACTTCCTTTGGTCACCTATTCCAAGGTGTTCTCCTTCCCTTGTTTAATCCCTTGACGCTTCCCTCAACCCCTGCCAAATCGGCAGGTTTAGGCTTTTCCCTTTTCGCTCGCCGCTACTGGGGGAATCATTATAATTTTCTTTTCCTCAGCTTACTTGGATGTTTCGGTTCAGCTGCTTACCTCCTCGCGCGCAGCGCACAGAATTTTAGGATTTTAAGGTATAGTAAATAGTCAAAAATGAGCTAATCACTATAATCCTTTTCCCTACAATCCTTTGTGCTACGCACAAGGTACCCCGATTTTCATCGGAGTGAGTTTCCTCATTCGGAAACCGCCGGATAAACGGGTTTTGGCCCCTACCCGACGAGTATCGCCGCCAAATGCGTCCTTCCTCGGCTCCTTATACCAAGGCATCCGCCACTTGCTTTAATTTAAATATCTTAATTCCTCCTAAAATTGCTCTTTCTCTCCGGCCTGGAGAGTAAAGCATTTTAGAATGAAATGTGCTGTGTTCTCTTCACTTGTCAAAGAACAAATTACTCTAGCGTTAACCGCTAGCCTCTAACGTCTGATTGACAAGACGCCAGGCGCTAACCGCCAACTTTAATCGGTGGACCTGAGGGGAGTCGAACCCCTTACCTCTTCATTGCAAATGAAGCGTTCAACCAGCTAAACTTCAGGCCCAAAGTTTGCCCACGCTTCTTTTTTAAAAGTTCCTCGGTCTGATCAGCCATTAAAAAAGCCGCTGGTCAGCGGCTTCAATCCAATCCTGATAACCTTAATTAACAACCACGACAACCTCTCCCGGTGTTTTTAAAAGTTAATTTTTTGGTTAGCATAAAAGATTGATGGTCCGTCCGACTCAAGTGTTAACAATTATAATCGGGGAATCAATTCCTGTCAAGACCCTAGCTTATCCTCTTTTGGAATATTTCCTCAATTTCCGTTGTCATTTCCTTACTGGGACCGATAACAACATAACCCAATTGGCCACGTTGCAATAAACTGACAATCGTCAAGACTACTCCTTCTTTCTTCTGCCCGATCGGGTAAAGCAAGTCCTCCAAATCCGCCTTCAGTTGCATATATTTTTTACCTTGGTACCGGGGGGCGTTATAAAGATTATTGGCCACCACATAATAGTTTTCCTGGTAATCACTGCCCAAAAGCTTTTCCGCCAGTTCGTGAACGTGAGTTCCGCCGGTCCGGCGGATATTGGCCTCCACCGGATAAATTTCCTTAATTGACCGGGGAATATAATCCATTTCAAAAAAACCGCGATAGCCCATTCTTTTCAAATATTCGCCCCAAATTTTCCCTGAGGAAAAAAGCAAATCCGCCGCCTCCTTTTGAACCGCACCCTTTCCGATTTCCACTCCTTTAAAATTTCCTTCGCCAGTGACTCTCATCCCGCAAGTATATAAAGGCTTGACTTCGCCTTCGGGAGTAATCATTAATTCAATATTGGGATTGCCGCCGCAAACGCTCATCTCCGCCGGAACAAATTCTTCCACCACCACCGGTTCCTCCGACCAATATCTTTTGCCTTCAAGTAAATTGTTAATAAATTCTTCTTCTTTCCCCGGAGTAACCTCTTCTTTTTTGACAATCTTCAGACCAACTCCCGCCGCTCCCCGGTTAGCCTTGATGACAAAACCGGCAGTATTTCTTAAAAGGTAACTTGCCCACCCGATAATTTCCTTTTTATTGACACAGATACCTCCTTGGGGCATAGAAGGAAAATCTTTTCCCAAACTGGCTGTTGCTTGGCGGAAACCGGCTTTTGAGCCGAAATAATTGATCAGCCAGGTATTTTCTTTTTCCGGCGTTTCCGGCATTTTGAATTTTAAACCCAGGTCCCGCAAGATATCCGTCAGCCGCAAGAATTCCTGGGTAGCACAATAGGAAACCAAATTGATCCCCTTATTTGCTTTTATCTCGGTCACCAGTTTTTGCCAAAGCAGCTTATCTTCCGCAATCGCCTCACTGATTGATTCACCTATTTTTTCCGGCCACCAGTTAACGACATTTTGAAAACCCAGCAAACGGCAACCGTCTTGGAGAAAATCGGGAGCAATCGGAGTCGGGGTAATCAAAATACGGTTATCGCCTCCGGAGAAAATAAAGCGGTCCGAAAGCCAATGATCTTCCCAAAGTTCCGCTTCCCCCGATTTGCTTTCCATTAAGCTCATCAACGGCCGGGTCATCTCCGCAATATTGCCGATAAAAATCGTCTGAAAGCTCATCTTTAAAAAATTATATCATTTTTACTTGATTCTTAAACTCAAAGACTGATAGACTGGAAATATTAGAAATGACTTATCTGTATTGGCACTATCTTTACGCTCCCCGGAAATTATTTTTTGTTTGGCATAATTTTTTACAATTTGTCGGTCATTTCTTCTCTCTTAAAGAACTGGCGGCCAATATTTTTGCTCCCTGGAAAAGATTAACCTTGGAAAAAGATCGCGGTTTTGACCTGGAAAGATATCTTAACGTTCTTTCTTTTAACTTTGTTTCCCGGCTGATGGGAACCTTCTCCCGTTTAATTTTAATTATTCTAGGCCTGGTCTCTCTTGTTATTATTGCCGCTTTGTTTTTGCCGGCCTGGGTTCTTTGGTTTTTCCTTCCCGGTTTAACCTATCCTCTTTTTCTTTCTCTTAAAAAAGAGTTGCCGCCGGCAGATTGGCAAGCCGGCAAAGAGGTTACCGGCCAAAAAATTCTTAAAGAATTTGCGGCCACTAAAATCGGTCTTTTTTTTCAAAATAGACTTTCGCTTGACCTCTCTGTTTTTCTCTCTTCAGTTTCTTCTGACCTCTTTACTTTTTCTTTAAACACGACGGAAAAATCATTTGCCGGACCGGTAACTTTTTTAGCGGAAAATTGGCCTGCTTTTAACCTATATTTGAAAGAACACTCGCTGAATACCGATGATGTTCAAAAAGTCCTGAATTGGTTTGCAGAGCTTGAAAATCAAAAGTTAAAAAAAAGTCGATTCTGGTCTTTGGAAAATCTTTTGTCAATCAAGCCACTTGGTCGGGATTTAATCTATGGCTATACGGTTAACTTGGACAAATTTTCCTCGGATTTAACAGCGCCGCTTCCTTATTCCCACCACTTAGTCGGCCGGGAAAAAGAAGCCAAGATGATGGAACAGGTCTTGGCCCGTTCCTCCCAAAATAATGTTCTTTTAATCGGCGAACCGGGCGTCGGTCGAACCACTATTATTTTAAATTTTGCCCGTTTGGTTTCTTTGGGAAAAATTCATCCTTCTCTTTCCCGCAAAAGAGTTTTGGAACTTAATCTGACCTCTGTTTTGGCAACCGGAAAGACCAACCAAGAAATTAAAGGCAACCTGGAAAAAATTCTTAAAGAAGCCGCCGAGGCCGGAAATATTATTCTTGTCATCAAGCGGATTGATTTATATCTGGCCGGTTCAACTACCGGAGAAAGAATCAATCTGGCCGACGTTATCCTTAATTCGGCTGCCGGAAACAATCTCCAGATAATCGGAACGACCACGCCGACCGATTACCAAAAATATCTTTATCCTAACCCGGAAATCGCCAAATATTTTGAAAAGGTTGAGGTCGCTCCTCCAACCCAGGAAGAAGCTTATCAAATTATTCAAAAAGTCGCTCCCGTTTTTGAACAAAGAACCAATACCTATATTACTTATCAGGCAATTGATGAAGCGATCAAAAAATCGGAACAATATCTTATTGATTTGCCTTTTCCGGAAAAAGCGATTGATCTATTGGACGAAGTCTGTGTCGGAGTCAGCCAAACCAAACGCCGGCTGGTTCTCAAAGAAGATGTTGATCAACATTTAAGCGAAAAAACCAAAATTCCGGTTGGTGAAATCAGCCAGGAAGAATCAACTAAACTGGCTAACCTGGAAAAAATTCTGCACCAAAGAATTATCGCCCAGGACGAAGCGATTGAGCAAATCGCCAAGGCGATGCGGCGCGCCAGAACCGGTATTTCTGCCAAAAACCGGCCGGTCGGCTCTTTCCTTTTTTTAGGACCAACCGGAGTCGGTAAAACCGAAACCGCCAAGACTTTAGCCCAAGCATATTTTGGTTCAGACGAAAGAATGATCCGTCTGGATATGGCCGAATTCCAAACAGGAGACGCCTTGGAAAGAGCCATCGGCTCCGCCAGTAACAAAGAACCCGGTCAGTTGGCAAACGCGATCCGCGAAAAACCTTTTTCCTTGCTTCTGGTTGACGAAATGGAAAAAGCCGACCGCAAGGTTTTAAATCTTTTTTTAACTATCCTTGATGAAGGATATTTTACCGACGCTTTCGGAAAAAAAGTAGATTGCCGGAATCTGATTATTATCGCCACCTCCAATGCCGGCGCGGAATTCATCAGAAACGTTCTGGCCAACCGGAAAAAATCAATTAAAACCGATTTTTCCGGGCAAGTAACCGAATATATCTTAAAGGAAAGAATTTTTTCTCCGGAATTTATCAACCGTTTTGATGGTGTTATTGTTTTCCGGCCGTTAACTCCGGAAAATTTGGAAAAAATCGCCGAGCTGATGCTCAAATCACTTAACCAAAGGCTTTCCTTAAAAGGATTCTCTTTAAAAATTACCCCGGAATTGATTAAAAAAGTAGCTGATCAGGGCTACGAGCCGGAGTTCGGCGCACGGCCGATGAAAAGATTAATTCAAGATAAAATTGAAGATCAAATTGCCCAAAAATTATTAAAAGAAGAAATAATAAAAGGTGAAGAAATTGAAGTCCAAATTTAATCTTTTAATTTCTTCCCAAAAACTTATCCCTGTTTTTATACCCCCAAAAAAGCACTCCCGCAATTAATAAACCCATCAGAATAAAAATCAAGCTTTCCACCCGATTAACACCTTCGGCAACTTTTAAATAGGCTTCCCCAAACCACCAGCCAAAAGTTCCCAAAACAATCCCCCTAACCGCCAAGCCCAGAAAGGTAAACAGATAAAAATCCCAAGTTTCGATCCGAATGGCGCCGCAAACCGCGGAAATTAGCGAAGAAGGAATAACCGGAATTGCCATGAACAAAAAAATTAAAATCTCGTCCAAGGGGCTACCGCGGAAAAATTTCTTTTTGACTTTTTCTATGTCTTTCCAACCAAATTCAAGATACTTTTCCAGCTTATCAATAATAAAAATTGCTCCCTTGTAAGTAATTAAAAAAACCAAAGTGGCGCCTAAAGTAGAACCCAAAGAAAAAGGAATGGCCACTTTAATAAAAACCGTTTTGATTGCCTCAACCAAAGGAATTCCCTTCTCTATCAAAAAAAACCCGCCGCCCATCGGCACTATCGGAGAAGGAATCGGAACAATAATTTGTTCCAATATTCCGGCGAAAAAAACACCCCAGAAACCAAATTTTTGAATAAAGTTGGTAATCGTTGCCAAAATATTTCCCATTGGAAAATTATATTTTAACGAAAAAATAATGACAAGGACTTAAAGAGCTTGAAAGATAAAAGAAAAATATGCTAGAATCGTTCCATCCCGTAAGGTGCCCAACGGACGGTTAGCTCATTTAGTTAGAGCGCAAAGTCTAATTTGGCAGCCGATTTTTCTTGGCGCTTCTCTGACAGCGAAGTTTGAATTTATAACCGGTCAGCGATCTGATATATCCGAATTTCTTAAAATTTGGGCACATAGCTCAGTTGGTTAGAGCGCGTCTCTGATAAAGACGAGGTCTCAGGTTCGAATCCTGATGTGCCCACAATAACTTCTTCTCTTCACTTCCTCCGGCAATTTGTATTTTTTTTCAATGATGTTAAAATCGGCTCAAGGCCGTAATCTTATCCCAAAAAAAGCGGGAAAAAGATATAGGCAGCTCTTTAACAAGTGAGAAAAGCAATCTTCAGCTAAGAAAAAAGGAATGGAGGAAAGGACCAAATGGAAAGGAAAATGGTTCGGTTGTTTTTGGGAGCAATACTGGCTATCTCCTTAGTCTTGTTGATGTTGGCAGACGGCTTTGTTGTCGGGCTGGAAAGTTCTCCCTATTCTTGTGGAGACGGTTCTTGCCCCGATTGCCACAAGATTGAATTTGAACAAGGCCGGGAAAATGCCACTTGGACCGCTCCTAACGGAACAATAATCAGTCTGGTTGTTGTCAAAGCGGGATCGGAGCAATCGGGCGCCGGCGAGTTCTACTTTTACGAAAGCGGAACCAACGGCTGCTACACTGTTTCGGGTATCGGTACGCAAGTTGTGACCGTCAGCCGAACGGGAAACCCGGGACCGGATTGTAAGGAAATCAGCCATGTCAGATTTTACTATCAGTGTTCGGAAATTCCGACAACGACACCGACTGCGACAATTACTTACCTCAGTTGTAACCAGTTCTGCGGTCAACCAGACTCTGTCTGCAACGAACCGCTTGTTTGTTGGCCGGGGTTATTAGACGCTTACTGCCGCAATCCTGAATGCCCGGAGCAAAGCAACTGTCTTTGCTCTTCACCAACCCCAACGGGAACGGCAACGCCGACGCCAACCACAACCGAGGAAAAACCAACCGGAACACCAATCCCAACCAAAACGAAAACCAGAATCCCTTCTAGAACGCCGACCAGGACCGAGATTAAGACTTCAACGGCAACCAAAACGCCGCCGCCGTTCTTTTGGCGGTTGTTTGTTGATTGCCTTTATCCTTGTCCGGCCGGCTATTCGGTTGTTCTCGGTTACGAACTGATCGGAGGAACGTCAATGGCGGTAAACTCCGATATCACTCCATTGGAAAGAGTTGACTGGCAGGGGCCAACGGAATTTGTTCCCGGTATCCATACATTCATCGTCAACGTTAACGGACCGGGAACAATCTACTGGCGGGTAGTTGATCCTTACGGTAAAAGAATAACCGTCTGGGTTTTCCCGGCGATGGTTGATTACGGATGGGTAAGACTTTGTCCGCAACCGACCGAAACGCCGACAGGAACACCGACAACAACCGCAACCATAACAGCCAGTCCGTCACCTACCAACTCTCCAACAGCAACACCGACTTTTACCGAAACCCCAACCCCGACGCCCACCATCCCCTGTCTCCCTTCTTTGGTGGTAACCAAAAATACCATGCACTACGAAGGAAGGTGGACCAGCGGCTGGTGGAATTGGTACGGAATCTGGATCACCAACACCGGAAATTGTCCTTTGACCGGTCTGGAGATTACCGACAGCTTACCGCCGGAGATCTATAACATTACTCCCTCCCGCAGCGGAACCTATCGGTCTTTCTTCCATCAGGTTAATTGGCAATTTCCCGAATTGTCATCCGGCAGAAGTCTTTTTCTGGAAATCGGCGGCCAACCTTTCACTGTGCTATTCCCGGTTAGTATTACCAACTTCCTGACCGTAACCTGTCGGGAAATTACCGGGCCGATAACCGCCACCGATTCCTCCTTGCTTAAACCAAAGTAGCTTTTCTCGCTCCATAAAGGAAGCCGTTTGCTTCAATTATCAAGAAGCGGCTTCCTTTTTTTTCCACCAAAAAACCCGCCTTGTTAGCGGGTTTCTTTATCTCCAATCTCCAATATCTTATCCAATTTAATGTTCCGAATGTGGTAGGAAGGCGCTTGCCCTATGACTTTTTGAGCAAACATAGTTTTTAATGAGTACCACTCAGTTGTGCTCTTTTGCCGCCCCGAATAAATCGGAGCGCCGAAGAGCTTCGGTCCTCCTTCGTCTCGGCAAAGCCGGACTTCGGCGGACACAGCGTGAAATCTTCTCCTTTAGAAAGGAGGTGATCCATCCGCTCCTTCCAGAACGGATACCTTGTTCATGTTAATCTCTCGCTTTCGCGGAGCATGGACTATATCTTCATCCTCAATAAACGACTTTTCTTGGGATGCCAAGAACCAAAAGATATGCTTTAGTCGTTTGTAGTAGGTGTTGGCGTGTAGTCTCTACGGAGTCCCCACCTTCTTTGATAAAAAGGCGGGGTTCCCTCGGTATTACCATCTGACATTCTTACGTTATTCGTTATTATTCCTTTAATAATAACCCGAATAATACCCGAATGTCAATTAGGCTTCACCGATACAGCCAAATTTTTCCTCAGCATTTCTGCTGGGGTCGCAACAAATTTACGACTTAACCCCCATCGCCAAGTTTAGCTTAATCCGGTTAATAACTGACCGGGCTTCGGCTACCCCTGACTTTGTTGATTTGACGGGCAGTGTGTACAAGAGGCGAGAACGTATTCACCGCGGCATGCTGATCCGCGATTACTACCAATTCCGGGTTCATGAGGGCGAGTTGCAGCCCTCAATCCCAACTGAGGACCAGTTTAAGAGATTAGCTTACGGTTACCCGCTTGCAACCCGTTGTCTGGTCCATTGTAGTGTGTGTGTGGCCCTGGACATAAGCGCCGTGCTGACTTGACGTCG
Organism: Microgenomates group bacterium ADurb.Bin219; assembly: GCA_002069945.1. Taxonomy (GTDB): domain Bacteria; phylum Patescibacteriota; class Microgenomatia; order UM-FILTER-40-11; family UM-FILTER-40-11; genus MWCH01. The sequence goes on along the minus strand of MWCH01000006.1, from coordinate 19,559 downwards.
TCCCCTCCTTCCTCTCCGACGGATGGTCGAAGCAGTTCCCGCTGAAAAAATTTAACAGCAGGTAGGGGTTGCGCTCTATGAGGCACTTAAGCCTACAGCTCACGCCTAGAGCTGACGACAGCCATGCAGCAGCTTTCCTAGATACCGACTTAACGGTTCGCCACCCGTTTCCGGGCGCTAACTGTCTAGGATGTCAAACCCAGGTAAGGTCTTTCGTTTCGTCTCGAATTAAACCACACGCTCCACTGGTTGTGCGCCTCCCCGTCAATTCCTTTGAGTTTCAACCTTGCGGCCGTACTCCCCAGGCGGTCTGCTTAACGCGTTAGCTTGCGACAGTCCCGATAAATCGGGACTATCTAGCAGACAAAGTTTACGGCTAGGACTACAGGGGTCTCTAATCCCTTTCGCTCCCCTAGCTGTCGTTCCTCAGCGTCAGAAAAAGCCTAGATGCCTGCCTTCGCCTTTGGTGTTCTTTGCGATATCAACGCATTTCACTGCTCCTCCGCAAATTCCGGCATCCCCGTCTTTCCTCTAGTTTCCCAGTATCCAAGCCTGTATCCGAGGTTGAGCCTCGGTGTTTAAGCTCGGACTTAAAAAACCGCCTACGAGACACTTTACGCCCAATAAATCCGGATAGCGCTTACACCCTACGTATTACCGCGACTGCTGGCACGTAGTTTGTAGGTGTTTATTCGCCAAACCTCGACGGCTTGGCAAAAGAAGTTTACGACCCAAGAGCCTTCATCCTTCACGCGGTGTCGCTGCGTCAGACTTTCGTCCATTGCGCAATATTCCTAGTTGCTGCCACCCGTAGGTGTAGGAGCCGTGTCTCAGTCTCCTTGTGGCTGACCGACCTCTCAGTCCAGCTACCCGTCATCGCCTTGGTAGGCTTTTACCCCACCAACAAGCTGATAGGACGCAGGCCGCTCCCTTAGTGGTTAGTTACAACCTTTACCTTATACGCAACACCAGAATAACCAACAAAAATAATGAGTAAAATAAAAAAATAATTTAACCTAATTTCACTTTTGATCATTCCGATGCCGCGCACAAGGACAATGGAGTATTACCTCGCCTTTCGGCGAGCTATCCTCCGCTAAGGGGTACGTTCCTACGCGTTACGCACCCGTCCGCCGCTGTCCGGCTTGCGCCGAACCGCTCGACTTGCATGCCTAAGGCACACCGCTAGCGCTCATCCTGAGCCAGGATCAAACTCTCAAAAAAATTGACCTCGTCAAGCTTGGCTTGAACGAAGTTCAATTTCAAAAATTCCTACCACATTCTGAACATTAAAAAATCCACCTCAAAATGAGTTTAAAAAAATATTCTTTTGTCAAAGAACTATGAACGCCCGTCTTATCTGACTTCTCTGCCCGGCCTCACTCGAGGCACGGATTGAAGAGCGATTTTAGGCGGGTTAATTCGCCTTAATAAAAAAAAACAATTTTCAAGGGAAGCGAATTAAAAAACCTCGCCAAAAGCGAGGTTCTAAACCAATAACTTTTGGCAAAGTTAAGTCATACTGGAGAAAGAATAACAGAAAAAATTCCAAAAGTCAACGAGAAATTCGGCCGGCTGGCCAACTTTGGATTTTTGCTCCCTGTCGGCTTAAACCATTAATAAGGCACAAAAAATCGCCGTCAGGACCATCATCAATATAAAAAGATGAAATGGAGCGAGCTTGAAATTGGCCGGCTTTTTAATATGTTTCTTTTTGGCTGCCATTTTTTCCTCCAATTATTATTCTTAACTGGTTCAACCCGTCTGTCAAGAATTAAATTATTTCCAACCACCGCTGGGACAATAAACTTCTGTTTGAATCGTAAAAGTGCCGCCGGTTTCGGGAATTTTAAAATCAACAAAATATTCCGGATTGCCCGTATGGCCGACATGGCGGCCTTCTCCGTTCACTTCACACCAATTGTTAACCACGGTTCTGGGCGTACCAAGACACCAGGAGTTGTCGGCGGCGCCGTTAATTCTAAACCTTGCCCGGCCCGGATAAAGATCACCGCTGCTGGCCCGGCCGAAAACGGTAAAGTGGTAAGTCTTTCCCGCCTCAATCTTTTTCAAATCTTCAAGATAATTCCAATTTTCATCATAAACTTTTGCCTGAGCGCAAATACAATAAGTCCCGATTGGAACAACTGGGCACAAAGAACAACTAAAATCCTTTTTCTCTGACTCGTATAATGGATTTTCGACACAAGCGACATTTTTTTTCGGCAAAACACTGAATTCATATTTATGTCCCGGTTCCGCCTCTTCAAAAGTCCAGTTATTCAAGCCAGAAGTAAGGTGCCCCCAATGGCGTCCATTGTAAGTTCCGTCCGTAACGTCCCATATTGTCACCCTATAATCACCATTTGTCTCAACTTCCGAAACTTTATTCCAACTAAGATTACATTTGCAATTTCCGCTAGAAGTATTTGCACAATCGCAATTTGAAATAAGACCCGTTGGCTGAGGTAATGAACAGTCGGTAGGAGGAGGAGTTGTCGGCGCCGCTGGTTCTGGACATAAAGAACAATCTTTTTTCTTGTCGTGACATTGGTGGCCAGACCCATCGGTGATATCAGATTGAGTAGCATAACATCCGGCACTATTTATCATCGGATGTTCACAAATCATCGTCAAACCGTAGCAAGCTTTATCATCTACTTTATAAATAGGATCTATTCCTGGGCTACTGCTGTCAATTCTACTTGCGTCAAGATTAAAACTATTACACTCTTCTTTGGTAGAAAAAACTTTAACATGGGCAACGCATTCCATGTTGGTAGGGAGGACGTCATTACAATTTCTGGCCACTGTTTTTCCATCGCCGTTCCCAGAAAAACCACCCTCGCTACAAACTAAATTATTAGTTACTCCTTGTTCTTCACAGGCATTGCTATCACATTCTCCCTGGGCTTTTTGAAAAAAAATAATCCTTTGTCTTAAAATTAAACCAACAGCAATTAAAGTAATAAAAGAAGATAAAAGAATCAAAATCAAAAGGATCGGTGAAGTAATCCCTAACTGGTTTTTGTTATTTTTTTTAAACCCCATATTTTTAAACTCCAAAAGCTATCTATAATCAAATCTAAAGGAATTTAAAAATAAAAGCAACCCTTCATTTCCTTCGACTTACCTTGCTCACTCAGGACAAGTTTTCTAAAATTTTATACAAAACAATCCCCAAACTGACCATGACATTTAAACTTTTATTAATTCCCCACATCGGTATTTCCGCAATTTCGTCGCACGTTTCCAAAACCTCTTTTGAAACTCCGTGGGTCTCGTTTCCCACCACCAACACTACCGGAAAAGTTGTTTTTATTTTTGTATAAGGAACACTTTTGGGGCTTTGCTCAATTCCAATAATTTTGATATTTGATATTTGATTTTTGATTTTTGATATTGCTTCAATTGCAGTTGGAGAATACTCCCACTCAACCACCTCGGTGGTATTAATTGAAGCTTTTTTTATTCTGGAATTGGGTGGCACCTGGGTCTCTCCGCATAAAATTACTTTTTCGGCCGCAACCGCATCCGCCAGACGAAAAATACTGCCCACATTATAGGTATCCAACACATTATCAAGAACAATATAAATTGAATTTTTCCTTGCCCGCCGAAAATTTAGCGAAGGCTTGGTTCCCTTAATCCCCCTTAATTCTTTTGCATTTAACTTTCTCACGGCGCCATTTTACCACACGCAAAGAACGGTCTTTTAAAGAAAATAAGAAGCAAGGGACCAAAAAAGAGAAGTTTATTTAATTCCCGAAATTACCTCTTTAAGCGGATCGCAAACGGAAACCGGTTTTCCTTCTGTCAGTTTGCATAAAAGAGCGCTTAAATTTTCAATTTCCTTGACTTCGCCCGCCGTCTCCCCGCTTCCCAACCGAGCGTATTTACAACCGAAAACCAAAAAAGGAATATAGCCGGGATTGATATCTCCGTATTGGCTAAAAATTTCCTGGTCTGCGGAAGAATCCATGTTGTTATGAAAAGAAACCAAATCTTTAAATTTATCAACCGCCTTTTTTACTACCGGGCTTTCCCATTGACAATGGGGACAGCCGGAAGAACCGAAATAATAGATTACCGGCTTCCCGTCCTGTAGGCAAATTTCCTTATCGGTAACCAAAAAACCGCCAACCGTTTCCGGATAGTTGATCGGTGTCACTGTCGCCTCGCTCGGTTTTTCCGGGGTCGGAGTCGGAGTCGCCGTTCCTTGATTCTTTTGCGTCAATTTTAACCCGGCCAAGAACGCAACGATAAGCAAAAGAATCGTTATAAAAGGAAGTGCTTTTTTATTCATAACTTTTAATTGCAACCTCCGGCGGTGGCGGCAGTTTCCTGGCCCAAAACCGTTTTGCATTCTTCCGGTTGGGTTTCAAAAGCGTTACAAATCGCTTTTTTATAATCTTCCGGAGAGCGGCCGCCGTTATAAGCGGCTCCGTTGATAAAAACCGCCGGCGAGCCAAAGGCCTGATATTTATCCATTTCCGCCGTTTCTTTCTTGGCCAAAGCGAATTTTTCCCGGTTAAGACAACCGGTTATTTTATTGGTATCCAAACCGGCTTTTTTCGCTTCTCCTGTCCAACAGGTTTCAATATTGCCGACATTGCAATTCTTGTTGGTCCCCGAAACAAATTGCCACCACTTATTTAGATCGCCAAGATTAAAGGCACAAATTTCCCGAATATCCTGATTTAGCTCCGCCACTCCGTGCATTGAGCAATAAATTTCGTCACCAGTCTTAAGACAATTGTTCTTTTCGCAAGTGGTTTTCTCCGAGCCAGTAGACCGGCTGCAATAATCTTTGTAAATAACATAACGCGGCTGCCAATCAACTTTGTTTTTAAGCAATTGATAAACCGGTTCCATACCGGCTTCCGCCTGGTTGCCGTAAGGACAATAAGACATCACGAAAAATTTGACTTCGGGTTTGTTCGATTTCTCCGGATTAAAAGGAGGCTTGGTTGGTTGAACGGCGGCTGTCGGCGTTTTTTGGTTTTCCTGGGAAATTTTAACCGATTCTCCCCCGCCTGACCTTAACTTGCTCCAAACGCTACCCAATAAGAATGAAGCAATGACCAAGAGGATAATCACTATTTGGTTTAGGTTTAAAGTAATTTTTATATCTTTTATATCGTTTGCTTTTTTCATAATCCTCCTGTGCTCCCAACTAGTCCTGAGCTTACCGAAGGACAAGTGGGCTCACCTCAATAACTAAATATTAAGATTTAATTTTAATCGCCTCTACCGGACAGCTCTCAGCTGTGTTATTAATCTCTTCAAGACTGTCTTTTGCTGGTTCTATCACTTCGGCCTTGCCGTCATCGCCTAAGCGAAAGGTCTTGGCAGCCAAAGCCGTGCAAGCGCCGCAACCAATACATTTGTCTTTGTCAACAGTGATTTTCATCGTTAAAGTTTATTCCGAATCGCCATCTGGCCGCCCAATCGGCGGGGTGATGGCGATAAAGAAACAAATTTTAGTTTATTGCCGGAAAATTAAAATGTCAATTCTTAAAATTTAATTCTATGTAATTTTTTCCTGTTTAAGCCAGTAGTTTTTTATTTTCCCTTAACTGTTTAATCATCTCCTGTGTCATTCTTGCTAAATCATATTCCGGCAACCATCCCCAATCTTTTCTGGCCAAAGAATCGTCAATTGACTCCGGCCAAGAATCGGCAATCTTTTGTCTTTCGTCCGGTTGGTAAGTTACCTCAAGAGGTAAGTGTTTTTTAATCTCCAGCGCCAATTCACCGGCGGAAAAACTGATCGCCGCAAGATTATAACTGGTTCTGACGGTCAGTTTTTCGGAGTCGGCGGCCATAATTGCCAAGGTCGCCCTTACCGCATCGTCCATATACATCATCGGCAAGCTCGTCTCTTCTTTGACAAAACATTGGTATTTTCCGGTTTTCAAAGCCTCGTAAAAGATCGCCACCGCGTAATCGGTTGTTCCCCCTCCCGGCTCTGTTTTCCAGGAAATAATTCCCGGATAACGAACCGAGCGGACGTCAACCCCAAATTTCAAAAAATAATACTGGCAAAGCAATTCGCCCGCGGCTTTCGTTACCCCATACATCGTTGTCGGTTCCAAAATGGTTTTCTGGGGTGTCATTTTCCGGGGAGTGGTCGGGCCAAAAGCAGCAATGGAACTTGGCCAAAAAATTTTTAAACCATGCTTAACCGCCAAGTCCAAAATATTTTTTAATCCGCCCATATTGACTTCCCAGGTTAGTTGGGGATCTTTTTCTCCTTTGGCGGAAAGAATTGAAACCAGATGGTAAATTGTCCCAATTTGATACTTATTGACGATTTCTTCAATTTTGCCGATTTCATCAATCCCCGTTTTTTCCAAAATACCCTTGAAATCGGCGGGAATATTACGGTGGCCCAAACAAACAATATTTTCCGTCCCGAATTCTTTTTGCAAGGCAGGAACCAACTCGCTGCCGATTTGGCCGAAAGCACCGGTTACCAAAATTTTTTTCATTTCTCTTTAAGAAATTTATAAACGCTGCCGGCGGCAACTGCCCCATCAGCGGCTGCGACTATTGCCTGAGACATAACCTGACCATGGGTTGTTAAATCGCCGGCGGCAAACAAACCCCGGATATTGGTCTCCATTTTTTCATTGACCTTAACATAGCCGTTTTCATCCATCTCCACCCCAAGGGTCGCCAACAAAGAACGAACCGGAAGCCCACCGATTTCAATAAAAACACCCTCTGCTTCAATCTCGTTCTTTCCCTCAAACGGCTTATCCAACCTTACACCGGTAAGTTTAGTACCATTTCCAAAAATCTCGGTCACGTTGGTGTTATAAACAATAACCACTTTGGGATTATTTTTTACTTCATCTACCCAAATAGGCTCGGCCCGCAACTCGTCTTTGCGGTAAATCAGATAGACCTTCCGGGCAAATTGAGCCAGATGACTTGCCCCACTGCAGGCGGCGTTACTGCCGCCGACAAGAACCACGGTTTTGTCCTTGAAAAAAGCGGCGTCGCAGGTAGTACAATAGGAAACGCCCTTGCCTAAAAACTCTTTCTCGCCGGGAATGTTTAACTTTCTCCTTTCGGTTCCGGTCGCCACCAGAACCGTCCGGCTCTCAATTTCTTTATTGGTTTCCGTAACAATTTTGAAAGTGGAAGGATTTCCCGGACCAACCAAAATCTTTTGCACATTTTCCGACCAAATCTCCGCCCCCAAACTTTTTGCCTGTTCCGCCATTTTTTGGCCCAATTCAAAACCGGAAATTTCCTTAAATCCGGGGAAATTTTCTACTTTGTGAGCCCAGGTAATCGTCCCACCCAACAGTTTTCCGATAACCAGATGTTTAAGTTTATAGCGACTGGCATAAACGGAAGCGGTCAGGCCGGCGGGTCCGGAGCCGACGATAATTAAATCATACATAAACTATTTATATTTCAATTAAAGAATTACTCCGAAATTTCTTTAATTAAGTCTTCTTTTCCTCTAAATCCGGCCATTTGTTTCGCAATTTGGCCGTTTTTAAACAAAATCAGGGTCGGAACGCTCATAATTTGGTATTTTTCTGCGGTTTGCGAAGCCTGATCAACATCAACTTTGACAACCTTGATCTTGTCGGCCAATTCGGTTGCCAGCTCTTCAATAATCGGCCCCAACATTTGACAAGGACCACACCAAGTTGCAAAAAAATCCACTAAAACCGGCAAATCGGACTCCAGAACTTCCTTATCAAAATTTTCGTCATTAAGAATGACCATCTTCCCTCCTTTTTTTATTTTAACGATTAAACTATTTTAAAACAATCTTTCTTTACCGACAAGGTATAATAGTATGGGTAAAATTACCAATTATTCTAATTATTCTAATCTCCAATTTTAAATTCGGTTAACTAGAAATTAATCATTAGAAATTTTATAAAAAAGTTATGGATTTTAAACTAGCTGCCGACTATTCCCCTGCCGGCGACCAGCAACAAGCCATTGAAAAATTGACTGCCGGAGTCAAGGAAGGAAGAGCCCATCAAGTTTTGTTGGGCGTCACCGGCAGTGGCAAAACCTACACGGTAGCCAACGTCATTGCCAACACCCGAAAACCCACCTTGGTTATTTCTCATAATAAAACCCTGGCCTCCCAGCTTTATCAGGAATTTAAAGAATACTTTCCCCATAATGGGGTTGGTTTTTTTATTTCCTACTATGACTTTTATCAGCCCGAAGCCTATATTCCCCAAACCGATACTTATATTGAAAAAGAAACGGAAGTCAATGAAGAAATTGATAAATTGCGGCTTCAAGCCACTTCCTTGCTTTTTTCCCGAAGAGACGTTATCTTGGTCGCTTCGGTCTCCTGTATCTATAATTTGGGCTCGCCGGAAGAATATAACCGCTTTGTCATCGGCTTGAAAAAGGGCCAAAAAATCAATCAGGAAGAATTTTTGGATCGCCTGGTCGGCCTTCATTATTCCCGCTCCAGAATGGAGCTGGACCGGAGTCTTTTCCGTGTCCGGGGTGAAAATATTGAGATCATTCCTGCCTATTCCGACGAAATCCTAAAAATCGGCGTTGAAAACGGAATTATTCAAGAAATCACCACCCGGCCACTAATTTCCGGCCAGCCGGTGGAGCTGGAAGGAACACTTATTTATCCGGCTAAACATTATTTAACCAATCCCGATATTCTTCTTACCGCCGAAAAGCAAATCGGTCTAGATCTTAAGAAGCGCCTTGAGCAATTAAGAAAAGAAAATAAACTGCTGGAAGCCCAGCGACTGGAACAAAAAGTCAATTACGATCTGGAGATGATTCGGGAAACCGGCTATGTCAACGGCATTGAAAATTATTCCCGTTATTTTGACGGCCGGAAACCCGGTGAAGCACCCTGGACCCTGGTTGATTATTTTAAATATCTTTTTGGCCAGGATTATTTGGTTGTTATTGACGAATCCCATATGACCGTCCCTCAAATCCGCGGCATGTATCAGGGTGACCTAAGCCGCAAACGCACGCTTATCGACTTCGGCTTCCGCCTGCCGGCGGCAATTGATAACCGACCGTTAACTTTTGCGGAATTTGAACAAAGAGTTCCCCAAACGATTTATGTTTCCGCCACCCCCGACAACTGGGAGGTTGGAAAAGCGAGAGAAAGCTATCAGCTATCAGCGATCAGTTATCAGACAGAAAAAAAATTGATGAAAGCCGACAACGGCGTTGTTGAGCAGCTCGTCCGGCCTACCGGCCTGGTTGACCCGGAAGTTATTGTCAAACCAACCGAAAATCAAATTCAGGATTTGGTCGCCGAAATTATCAAAAGAAAAGAAAAAAAAGAGCGGGTTCTGGTTACCACTCTGACTAAAAAAATGGCCGAAGAGTTGGCCAATTGGCTGGTTGATCCCCAAAATACTCCCGTTCCCCTTTTGGTTCACTATCTCCATTCGGATATTGTCGCCCTGGAAAGAACGGATATTCTGGCCGATCTGCGCGCCGGAAAATATGATGTCATCATCGGCGTAAATCTTTTAAGAGAGGGTTTGGATCTGCCGGAGGTTTCCTTGGTCGCCATCTTAGACGCGGACAAGCAAGGTTTTTTACGCTCCAAAACTTCTTTAATTCAAACCATGGGAAGAGCCGCCAGAAATATTTCCGGTCAAGTAATTATGTATGCCGATGAAGTTTCTACGGCCATGAGGGAAGCGATAGAAGAAGTGGAAAGAAGAAGAAAAATCCAAATAGAATATAACGAGAAACACGGAATCACTCCTAAAAGTATTGAAAAGCCCATTCGTAACCGAATTGCCCCCCACTCCGCCCTAAAGGACTCCGGTAGGGACACGGGAAGATTTATGGAAATTGACTTAGAGGCGCTAACTCCTGGTGAACAAAAAAAATTAATCCCCCAATTAAGAAAAGAGATGCGACAGGCAGCCGCCAATCTTGATTTTGAAACCGCAGCTAAAGTGAGAGATTTCATTTTAAAAATATCCGCCTGATTTCTCCCTCTTCTTGCTCTTGCTAAGTTGGTATAATTAATTTATGCCCAATGTTAGAAAACCCGCGGTTTCGGGTAGCTTTTATCCGACCGCAAAAGAAAAATTAGAGGCTTACCTCACTTTATTTCTATCAAAAACTAAGAATGTATCTCCCTACCTACCAAAAATTTTAATCGTCCCCCATGCCGGCCTTGATTATTCCGGCCAAATCGCCTCTTGGGGATTTCGTCAATTAATGGAAAAAAATTATACCCGGATAATTTTACTAGGGGCTAGTCACCGGGCTTTTTTTGATTACGCCGCCGTTGATATCGATCGTCTATGGGAAACTCCATTGGGAAAAATTGAAATTGACGAAAAACTTGCCGGAAAAATGATTGACGGAAAAAAAATTATTGCCGATTCCGGTCCCCATCAAGAAGAACATTCTTTGGAAATAGAATTAATTTTTTTACAAAAGGTTCTTAAAGATTTTAAAATCGTCCCGATTTTAATCAGCCAGACAAACGATCAATTAATTAATGCTCTGGCGCAAAAAATTTCCGACAACCTGGACGAAAATACTTTGCTAGTTGTCAGCACCGATCTTTCCCATTACCCACCTTACGAAATCGCCAATAAAGTTGACCAGGAAACCATCAGGGCAATTTTAACCGGCAAAGTAAAAAAATTCAACGAAACAATTCAAAAATTGGAATCCCATAATTACCTTGGGGCGGAAACCTATGCCTGTGGCGCCGAGGCAGTAAAAATCGGGCTAAGAGTCGCTGAAATCTTAAAGCTGGAATTTAAAAAAATCAGATATGCCAACTCCGGAGATATTTCTGAACAAAAAGAGCAGGTGGTCGGCTATGCCGCCATTGTCGGTTATCAAAAAGTCACCGAAATTGCTCAACCGCTTGATAAAAACACCCAAAAAGAAGCCCTCAAAATCGCCCGTCAAACTCTTCAACAATACCTGACAAATCCCAACCTTCCTAAAAATCCCAACCTTCCTAAAAACCAATCGCTTCTTTGTCCTTTGGGCTGTTTCGTTACTCTCCGCAACAAAGATCAACTTCGCGGTTGTATCGGCGAATTTGAACCGGACAAGCCACTTTATCGTGTTATTCAAGAGATGGCTATTGAAGCGGCAGCCTACGACCCCAGATTTTATCCGGTGACTGCCAAGGAACTACCGGAAATAACCATCGAAATTTCCGTCTTGACCCCCAAGAAAAAAATTAAAAGCTGGCGGGAAATTGAATTGGGCAAACACGGTGTTGTTATTCGAAGGGGTCCAAATACCGGCACCTTTCTTCCCCAGGTGGCAACCGAAACAGGCTGGAACTTGGAAGAATTTTTAAGTCATTTATGCAGTGACAAAGCCGGTTTGCTTTCCGATTGCTATAAAGATCCCGCTACCGAAATCTTTGTCTTTGAAGCTCAAGTATTTGAGGAAAAATAACCTCACCCCCCTGAGCGTGAAGATTAGCGAACAAAAATTAACAATAAAAGTTATTGTATAATCCAGTTATGAAATTGATTAAAGAACCGCTTTCAAAACAGGAAATACTTCTTTTAAAAAGTAATTACAGTAATTATTTAAAATTAACCGTTGATGTAAATCAAGAAATTCTGGTTGCCGGCTGTGAACTTCACGCTGATGGCGAAGCAATACTCTTAAAAAACGGTGGTCAACAAAAAAATATCTGGGGCGGCGGCATTGATTTAGAAAATAAAATAATTGATACCATGGCTGTTCTCAATCTTAGACCAAATTTAAACAATGACAGTATGGAAATTCTTGACCCAGAAATCCGAGAGCGATTTATCAAAATGGTAAAAAAGGTTTTTGCTGAACTATGGAGTTAAACAAATATTCTCTCAGAGACGACGCCCTCGCTAATCTTTACCGCTCGGCCTTTTATTTAGCCAAAGGTAACTCCAAAATAGGCATGGATTTCCTAAAAAAAGCCAAAAGGGTTTTAGGCAATGACCTGAAAACTCCCAACACTTCCCTCCCCCGTCTTGTTTTGGCCGAAAAAGTTTTAGACCAATACCGTTTATTAAAATCTTCAATTCTGTGATTAATCAGGAAAAAACGAAAATTATTCTTTTTGATATTGACTATACCTTGATTGACACGGCCAAATTGCGGCAATTAACTCACCGGGAAATAATGTCGGTTGCCAATCTCACCTCGGATCAATTGGAAATCGCGGTTAAGGAATTTAGCCGGTCTTTCGGAACTTCAAAAGAATTTTCGCCCAAAAATTACAGCCTTTTTTTGGCCATATACTTTAATAATCCGGAATTGGAGAAAAAGATAGAAATCATCTTTGCCAACCCCCTTTTGTACAAAGAAGCCCTTTATTCGGAGACAATTCCCGTTTTAAAAAAACTCAAAGAGAATTTTCTTTTGGGAATCTACTCCGAAGGAATCAAAGAATTTCAGACCGCTAAAATTAACCTTACCGGCCTGGTTAATTATCTGGAAAAAAAGTTAATCTTTATCTATCCGAACAAAACCGGCCAAGCAAAAGAACTGACAGAAAAAATGGGCAATCTCTTTTTTGTTGATGATAACCCCCTTCATATCCAAGATATCGCTTCCCTCCCCAACGGCCGGCCAATTTGGATTAAGCGCGGTCCCAAGGCGGCAAAAGTAGAAAAATTAAATTTTCCGACAATTTTATCTTTGGAAGAAATTTTTAAATTTGTTTCTTAATCTTTTGGTAGGCAATCCAACGACCCATCAAAGCGAACATCTTTAACTCATCTTCAATCGCAGTTACATATATGTCATCTTTATCCCCTTTGTCCAACCTAATTCTTTCTGAAGGATTAAAAGGTTGACTCCAAATTCCTTTATTATCCTTAATCTGCCACTCGCCCATTATTTCCACCGGCACGCCTTCAATTTCAAACTTACCGAAATATGATTTGAATTTTTCCGATTCTTTAAAAGCTACTTCCTCAATCAAATATTCGGACAACAAATCATTACAAGCCAGGGCCGTTTCCTTGTCGGCTAAAACGTCAATATCATCAACGTTCATTTCCAAACCTTGAAGCACCAAACCGGCCGTCCCCCGAATTGCATAGCGAAGGCCCTTAAGTCTTTCCGCCAAAATTAAAACAACCTTAAGAAAATTTTTGGGTTTGTTGGGCATATAGGATTAAAAAATAATAATTAGATAAAATCGCTAATTCAAATTACCAATCTCAAAATATATTCTTGCGAATTAGTTGAATTTGAAAGTGGAAAGAATTTGGTTAAAAGTCGGTGTATCGGCAACCATAAGACAATAAATTTTACTGCCAGATTGGGTCCAAATGAATCTATATTCTCCCTCTTGAGTAAAATATTCTTCGTCCGGAGTCACCAATCCTTTGGTTTTGAAAGAATACTGGTATGAATCATTGTTCCCTAATTTTCCTTCACGAAAACTTTCTGTTACAGAAATAATAGAATTGCTCGGATGATTAACATTTTTATCATAGTTTTCTTGAGCCAATTGTTTAAGAGTTGTTTTTGAATCAGTAAAAACGCTGATAACCATATGGGGTGACAATAAAGGCTCTTTTGCGGAAGTTTCAATAATTCCAATACCGGCTGATTCTTCCGGCCTCCCAGAACCAAAACCTGCCTCAACCACCTTCATATTTGGCGGTATCCGAATTGAATAACCTTTTTTGCTTGTGAAAACACTCCAGTTGGCAGTTGGATCAGAAGCCTGATCAAGAAACTTAAAAGTGGAAAGGATTTGGTCAAAATAATTTTTGTTGCCTTCATAGTTTAAACCGCCCCAAAAATGAACCAAACTACCTTGCGGTAATTTAAAAGTTGCCACCCCGACCAAAGAGTCAGTCATAGAACTCTTTAACTCAAAAAATAACCCTTCTTGCGAAGATACAAAAATATTTTTAATGTTTAAAAACTCTTTGGGAAGATCGTTCGATTGATCAGGAGTATTCTTTTCATTTTCAAACCATTCTGTAAGATTGGAAAATTTGTTATCCAGAAAAACCTCGACCTTAAACAAATTTCCATCTCTAACTGGATCGTATGACCTACCCGGAGCTTTATCAACATCATAGTTAAAGATTTGTATCATCGAGCTTGACTCTTTAAGGAACCAGGACTGGGGGTATTTAAAACTAAATTTCTCTACTGAATTAGTGTATGTTTTCCAATTGGCAGTCTCATCTGAAGATAAAAACTTAAAAGTGGAAAGAATTTGATCAATATCACCAGCCGCAGCCACTATTTCATAAGAATATTGATTATTAATAGTAACAGCCGTAGTCATATCGTAATAATCTGTGGTAACAAATTTTTTATAATTAAATTTTTTCCAGGTAATATTATTAAAAGATTTTTCTTCTTCTGATTCAATTTTGCTCGGCATCGGAGCTTTTGCTAAAGAATTTACAATCTCTTCTTTAAGTGACTCGGTTGTGCTTTTGGCTAAAATTCTAATACTAAATCCATATTGGCTATGAGAAATATTGGCCATTCCGGTTGAAAAGTTAATTATTTTATCTTCACCATTATCTTCACTCGGATTTAATTCTGGATAATATTTAATTTCAAATCCATATTTTGTGTTTGTATAAGTCTTCCAATTGGCAGTTGGGTCGGATGTTAAGGTTGGTTTAGAAATGGTGGAAACAGCCGGTGGAGTTACCGTTCTTTGATTATTAGACTTTTTTCCCAAGAAAAAAGCGGCCACACCAACCGCTAGAATTATCAAAACCCCTAAAAAAATCAAAAGAATCTTACTGCTTTTTTGAGGTGGAACCGTTGGTGGAACAATAGGCGTAGGGCCTCCTGAATTTTGTACCGGTATTTGTTGTATTTGTTCAATATTTTCTTCCATAAATTAGGGTAAAAACTTAAAAGTAGAAATAATTTGGTCGAAGAGATCATAAATAGTCTCTTCTTTATAACTAAAGGCCTCAAGTGTATAGTTATTCAATTCTATCACAAACAATTTGTCATTTTTAGCCACATAGTAGTCAATTAAAGGAAGAGCTGTTCCTCCTCGCCCTCCTGCCTTTCTAACTTGTTCGACCTCTCTCATCTCTTTAAAAGCCGGAAGCCCACTAACATAGGCGTTTACTTCAAAGACCGAATTTTTTTCATAATCAGGCAAGAAGCCTCTCTTTTGGTATTCTTCCTCGCGCCATTTTAGCCAATCAACCGTAGAAAGTTTTTGAGGATTATCCCAAATATTAATTAATAGAACCATTTTATTTTCTGGCGAAAACGGATTAATTTGATTTCTAATAACACGAAGGTCGTCCCCTTGTTTAGAAATTTCACTCTCAGGTTTAGTATTTAATATCCAACCCAAGGGAAACTTAAATTCTACCCCATATTTGGTATTAGTATATGTCTCCCAACTGGAAGTTTGGTCTGAAGTCTGATCTAAAAATTTAAAAGTGGAAAGGATTTGAGACAATATTTGCTCATATTTAATTTTATCTGGCCCGTCTGCAAAAATCACAATCCGATAAACGTATCCGTTATGTTTAATGTTGTAATACGTAAAACATCCTAGGCCACAAGTAAAAAATTTTTGAAACGACAAAGAAGCAATTGTTTCCTCAGAAAAAATATTCGGTTCATCGTCAAGGTTATTTACCGGGTAATATTCTTTAACCCAAGTTCTGATATCCTTTTCTGTTTTAATGGGTTCCCCTATTGTTAAGCTGGCTCCATCATAAAATTCAGTGTCCTTTTTTTGATCTTTACCAACAATACTCACCGAAAATATATCGCCTTCCCGGAAAGAGCGTGTTTCCGTATTAAAAAGCCATTCACTTGGATATTTAATGGAATATCCAAATTTTGTATCGATATATGTTTTCCAGCCAGTAGTTTGGTCAAGAGTTGGTGTTGGTTGACTAATTGTTGGCACCGCTGTGGGTGACGGGATTGTTCCAATTCCTGTCTCCTTTGTAAATCTTCCCAACCAAAAGGCACCAATACCAATCATTACTCCCAGGAAAATCAAGAAAATAATTAGGGCCTTTTTATTTGTTTTTTTAGTTTTAACCGATGAAAAATTTTCAACCGGAGGCGAAGAAAGAGGTGCCGGGCCAACCGTAGTGACAATCTCTTTTTCCGGAGTCAAAACAGAATCGGTAATTTGTTCGGGTGAATTCACAAAATAATTATAGCATTAATCTCAGAGATTTAATTTTTTCTCTAGGTACTCACTTAGCTTCAATTGCTCTTTAATCGGATTTTCCAATTCCAGAGCGATGATTTCGGGAAAATATTTTTTTGGATATTTTTTTAAAAAATCAAAATCGGAATAATCCCGAAAAAGATGATCGCTGTAATATTCAACTCCAAATTTCCGGCTATATTTCTTTTCATTATTAACCCCGCTTAAATGACCGCAGCCGCAAAAAAAGCGGCCAATTATCTCCAAATTTTTTTGGTAAATTTCTCGTCTTAGCCGGCGGGTATCTTCCAGATGGGCAAAATCAAGACAAATTCCCCCAAAATTTTGCACTTCCTTTTTGTCCCAAGCATAAAGAGTATTTTCAATGTAAATTCTTTTTTTATATTTTAACCATTCCGGCGGTATTGGCGATTGCTCGGCCGGATGAGTATTAAAAATTTCCGTTTGGTATCGGATTGAAAAATACTCAATTTCCTCAACTTTAAAATCTTCTCTTAAGTGAACAAGAGGGATTTTTTTCACCCGGGTTTTTTCCAGTTCCCGATAAAGACTTTTTCTTTCTTCGTAAGCAATGGTTGTCGGGAAAAGGCAAATTTCTTCCAATCCAAGCTCTTTTACCTCAGCCAATTTCCGGAAATGGTTTTTATCGGTAGTGGTTATCGTCGACAAAAACCTATTGTTCTTTAGCATCGGCTTGCCCTACTCCGAAGTATCCTTAAGTAAATTAATAACCAAAATTGAAGAATCGGCGTTTTAATTTTTTTTGATTTTTTTAAGATTTTTTATCCTTTTAACAAAAAGGTAACCAAGAAAAAGCAAAATCCAAATCGGCAGGTAAATCAAAACCCAAATTACGGCCGTCGCCAGTTTTCTTAAGGTTAAAACCAAAGAACGAACCGCCTGTTTAATGATAACCAGCGGACGGAAAGTCTCAGAAGGAGCGTAAGGCAAAGCCAATTCGTCCGTGGAAAGATAAACCGAAATTTTTGCCAGCTTAGCCGTCTGCTCCAAATATTTTTGCCTGCCCTTAAGATCGTCGATTTGAGCCTGAAGATTAATCAATTCGCGATTAACTTCCAAAATATCCTGAACCTTAACCGCGGTTTTTAAAATTGCCTCAAATTTTTCCTTGGTTTTTTGGTGAGTTGCCAATCTTGCTTCCAAATCAACATATTCGTCCGTCACGTCATGGCCGAAAAGATTTTCCGAAGAAACTTTAATCGCCAAGTTGCGATAAAAAGCCAAAACTTCGTTTAACTTATCCGCGGGAACCCGAAGAAAGAGATTGGCATAAGGCGCCTCTTCCGGCTGGCTCAAGGAAGAGCTAATCAGATAGCCGCCGGCTTCTTTAGCCTTACCCGAAACTTTTTCCGCCGTATCGCGAACGTCTTTTACCACTAAAGAGAGGGAGGATTCCTGAACAACCATCCGGTCCGCGGTTTCTACCGGTGCGGCCTGGGGAAGAAAAGAAGAAAAAGAGCGGCTAACCGATTTCGGCGCAACCGCCATTTCGGGAACCGACCCGCCGATACCGGAAGAAACGGAAGCGTAATTCCGGCAAGGAATTACCGAATTTTGGCGCCAAAAAAGGTAAACGACCACCAAAATCAAGACAACCGCTAATTTGTTTTTTTTAAGCCAATCCATTATTTTTCCTTTTTTTGTAATTGGGGTCTATCCCCCCCCGAAGCCGTCTCCCTTTTTCATAAATTAATTATTGCTCCCGAAATTTTTCTTGTCAATAAATAATCTTTGACCGATGATATAATTGATAAATTAATTGACATTTTTTTGACAAACAAAGTGAAAAAAATACTTTTTATTTTTGTTTTTGCTTTTCTTCTTTCCGGCTGCACGGCAAATAAAACCGTAACCGCCCCGTCTCTTCCACCTACTTCTTCCTTGTCGTCTCCCACTTCCGCACAATCAGTTCCCCTTCCTACCGGAGAAGACATTATTTACACTTTTTTTGAATTAATCAGGGAAAAAAGAATTGCCGATGCCGTTTCCATGTTCTCCTCTGCCGCTGCCCCTGATGAAAGCGCCAAACAAACCTGGGCTGTGAATTTTAACACTCTGGAGTCAATCAGTGTTAAATCAATTGCGGAATGGCAAAAAACAGACTGGACGGAAAATATAAAATCCTACAAAATAATCGTGATAGCCAAAAATAAACCCAATCCCCAATTCCGGGCCTGGGAAGACGGTGAAAATACCAGATGGATTAACCTAATCAAAGAAAATAATCTTTGGAAAATCTCCGAAATTGCCACTGGACCGTAGAAAGTAACCAGTTTTTAACCTTCAGCCGTCAGTTGTCAATCTTTTAATTCTTTATAAAAATTGTTTAAAAAGGTAAATCCGGCGGCACATCAAGCAAACCGCCTTGAATTTTGCTTCCCTCGTCTTTTCCGGATTTAACATTTAACGTTTCAGTTTTAACATTTAAGGTATAAATCTCCTGTTTTCTGTTGACCGGGTCAACGCTCACCAGCTTCCCTTTTCCCTGGGCAATTGCCAGCATATCCCGACAGGCCCAACAGGATTCCAACCCCGACTGGCATTTAAAAGAATTTGTCTGGCGGACCATCTTGATAATCTCTCCTTTTTGTTTCAAATAAGCCAGGGTTTTTTCTAAATCCGGCAAAACGCAGGCGGTTAAATCATTATCTTTGTCCAAATACCAATAACAGGCCGTAATTTTTTTAGTATTAAAAACTTGGCTAACCAAATAAGCATAAATGGGCATTTGCTGGGAATCCTCCCGTTCTTCATTTTTACCGGTTTTAAAATCAATTATTTTATACCCATTTTCCTCGCCAGAGCCTTGTGAAGGCGTGTCTTTCTCTACCCAATCCAATTTTCCGGTTAAGATTAAATCGTTTCCCAATTCCGCCTTGGGAAAATTGGGAATTTTAACCGGCTGGGCAGTTTTAAAATGTTCATTGGCCCAAAACCGCTCAAGCATCTCCTTCCCTCTTTGTTTGGCGGCCTCCTCTTCTCCTTCGGAGGCAAAACCTCCCTTTTCACCGCTGGTATTACTCCAAACCAGAGCAAAAATTCTTTCCAATTCGTCTTTTGATCTGTCTTCCTTGGGCAATTTTAAAAATTGCTCTAGAGTATCGTGAATATTTTCTCCCAAAGCAAGGGCGGGGTTAATCAATTGGATTTTTAAGCCCCTCGGCGATCTGTAAACGTAGCGGTAATAATAAAGCTGAGGGCATTTTTCAAAATCCGCCAAGGACGAAGGCGAAAGAAAAATCGCGTTGGGATTAAAAGCCATAAAGTTATTTTATAGCGTCCGGCGTCTAGTGTCTAGTGGTCGTTTAGTGTAAAGACATCGTGGACACTTCCGGGTAAAATACGATAGTTAAGAAAGGGGGTGTTTAAACGATGA
>MWCH01000005.1 GCA_002069945.1 Microgenomates group bacterium ADurb.Bin219 | reverse complement strand
GCCCTAAACAACCAAGAACCAATGAAAGCGGTTGTAGATTATCTTAAAAAGTCCAACAAGTATGCAACGGATACATCACATTGACTGAAGCGGAGAATTTATGCTATATTGAACCTGCACGGGCTCGTGGTGTAGCGGCCTAACACATCTCCCTGTCGAGGAGAAGATCGCCGGTTCAAATCCGGTCGAGCCCGCAACGGAATCCCCTTGGGGATAACGTTGCCAAAAATCTCTGCCCCAATTCTCCTGCCCCAAAGGAGGTGAGAAAAAAATTGAATCTTAAAAAAATTCTTAAAAAAATAAAGTTGGCCGAATCTTCCATCAGCACTTTATTCGGTTTTATTGTTGTCTTGATCGTTGGCTCTTTAATCTTTAAATATTTTCAGGGTGCGGGCAAGACTAATCTTTCCGTGGTTAATAACGATATTGCCAATGAAGAGGAACAAGCCCTGGCTAATCTAGCCGAAGGAGAAAAAATCCACGAAATTCAGGAAGGAGAATCACTCTGGACGATTGCGGAAAAATATTACGGATCAGGATATAACTGGGTGGATATCGCCAAAGTAAATAATCTGGTTGATCCGAATCTTCTCGCAAACGGAATTAAATTGATTATTCCCGCGGTTGAGAAAAAAATGGCGACCGTTAAAGAAGCCGATTCGGCAATCATTACCGGAAATCAATACACCGTTGTTAAAGGCGACAGTCTTTGGTCTATCGCCGTCAGAGCTTATGGAGACGGTTATCGCTGGCAGGAATTGGCCAAAGCAAATAATTTAAAAAATCCAGGCTTAATTCATCCCGGTAATGTTTTTACCATTCCTAGATAATCACTACCGTCTTTGCTAAAATAGGTTTAAGATCTTTGTCAGGCGGCGGTAGTTCAGTGGTAGAATGTCTCCTTCCCAAGGAGAAGGTCGAGGGTCCAATTCCCTTCCGCCGCTCCAGCGAGATTTTAAAACAATTTTGCCGGGGTAACTCAGTGGTAGAGTAGCTGTTTCGTAAACAGCAAGTCGCGGGTTCAAATCCCGCCTCCGGCTCATAAAGATGGATAACGATCAGTTTTCAAATAAAAAATATCAAAAAAATAATTTATTCTCCTCTTCAACGGGGTTAATTTTAATTTCTTTTGCTTTAATTTTTCTTTTTTTAAAATTCGGCATACTGTTGGTGATTAATCTGACCTCTTTTGTTTTTAAATTTAACCCCAGTCAACAATCGCCAGCCAATGAAATTGTTCCCCGGCCCCTTCTTTATTACGACTACGAAGCCACCAATTCTTCAGCCATTGTCGTCAACGGCAAATCGTTTTCCGAAGGAAAGGTAAAACTTGTTCTTAACGGTAAAAACTACCAATCTCTGGAAACGGACAAAAATTCCGAATTTTCCCTCTCTCTTTCTCTACCTGAAGGAAAAAACGAAATTTATGCTGTTGCCGAAAATAAAAACGGTCAAACTTCTTCGCCTTCGGAAATTTTGGTGGTATTAACCGACCTCACTTCTCCCTCGCTGGAGATTCTTTCTCCGGCCAATGAATCGCACCTTACCGGGAATAACCAGAGGACGGTAACTCTTTCCGGACGAACGGACGAAAACGCGATTATCTTGGTTAATAACCGAAGGGCAATTCTTAAAAAGGACGGTTTTTTCGAATTTAGTTATTATCTTTCCGAGGGTGAAAATAAAATAACCGTTTCGGCTAAAGACGAGGCTGGCAATATTACCGAAAAGGAGCTGCTTCTTTTTTTTAATCTTTAATCTTCAAGGCTTTGAATTGTCATCAACCAAAGAAAAACCCAGGGATAGAAGAAACTATTGGTAAAAAAACAGTGGATAAATACTGCTGTATACGAAGAGAAAAGCAATCTCTTTTGGTCTTCGCTAAAATGCAAAATATTTTTTACTGTTGAAAAACAGTAAAAGAAAAATCCCGCCAAGCCCATAAGGCCGGCTGTTACCAAAATAAACAAATAACTGTTATCTGCTCCTGCGGCCGAATGAACCTCTCTCCACTGATCAAGCCGCAAATAACCCGTTTTTCTTATAGCGTAGCGCAAATTGTTAAATCCGACGCCAAAAAGAGGATGTTTTTTCCAAAGAGAAAACATGACTTGCCAATTTTCCAATCTTAGGACCATAGAAGCAGTTCTCTCCAGTCTGACGCCTTCACCCCCAGGTCTCGGTAACAATATGACAACCAAAACAAAAAGTATTAACAAATAAAACAAATTTCTTTTTTTGGCTTTTAAAACAAAATAGACGGCTAGCCCAGCAATCAAAGCCAGATAGGAACTGCGCGAATAGGTCAAAAAGAAAGCGGGGAAAAGAAGCAAAAAAAGTAAAAATAATTTAAAAAATTGTATTTTTATTAGCGATTGTTGGGAATAAAAATTATTAATACCCCAGATTATGGCCAAAGATAAAATCAAACCGGTAAAATTCGGGTCAAAAAAGGAACCAATTACCCTGAAATAATGATCGTCCCAGCCGGAAGAAAGCAGAAAACGGGTATCGGGAAGAAAAAGATATTGACCAAGGCCGATAAACCCCAAGGCAAGACTCCAAAATAATAAAATTTTATTAATTATCCCGCTGGTAAATAAATCAAAATTATGGCGTAAGTCGGAAAAAACTAAATAAACAAAAGAATAATTTGCCAACCTTAGTAAATAGAGAAGCCCGGTGACGCTTTCCCTTAAATAATAATTCTTAAAATTAATAAACCAGGAAAAAAATAATACACCCACAAAGAAAATAAATGATTTATATCCCCGGGGGAAAATAATTTTCTTTTTATTAAAAAGGTGCCAAATAAACCAAATAAAAGTTATTAAAAAAATAAGGGGATCGATTATATTTATCCTTATCTCGGCGCTGTTTTTAAAAGCCAGAGGCAATTGAACCAATTGGCCAAGCGGATAGGCTAAAACAAAAAAAAGAATAAAAGTCTTGATAAGTGAATTAAGTTTTGTTTTGCTAATACCATTCATTCTTCCGCCGAATACAATTTTACATTAGTAACCGGGTTTTGATAAATTATTTTCTTGCCGTAGTATCTTTCGTCTGTCTCGCCCGATTGATATCTGGTCAAAATATATTTTGTTTGAAGGCTCTTTTCCGCCCAGGATTCATGAACAAAATTAAAATTTAAATAGTAAAGGTTATGGACCCCAGAAACTAAAACCAAATCTTCATTTTTTATGGTTTTATTAAAGAATCCGTCAATATCCAGAAAATCTCCAAACTCAAAATTCAAATTATTTTTTAAAAATTCGTTTTTTGCTTGTTTGCCCAAAATAACAGGCAAGTATTTTTTATTGGCGATCAAACGGTAGGAAATATTAACAAGGCAAATGAAGAAAAGAAAAAACAAATAAATATTTTTTGCCGATTTTTGTTCAATCAGCGTATAGCCGTAGACGGTCAACAAAGAAAAGGCGGGTAAATAAGGCAAGATAAAACGGCCGCCGCCGGTCCTGGGTAAAAAATACCAGACGACATAAGCCATCAGGCAATAAAAAATAAGATTTATGAAACCTACTCTTTTTTTCTCAACCATAATTTTTTTTCGATGAAAGATTAAAACAGGCAAGGAAATTAAAAAAGCGGGCAAGGTCGGATCCTGGGCTAAAAGAAAAATTTGCCAAAAATCTTTAAAAAATAGTTTAAGATCAAATCCGGTAAACCAATGAGATTTATCTAATAATCCGGAAAAGACGGGATAAAAGGGGTTGCCCGTATGAACAAAGGAAAAAATAAACCAAGGCAAAGGAATAATAAAAGTAAAAAACGCAAAAATAAAAGAGAAGGAAATAATTTTTTTAGGATCATGGCGGAGTTTCCAAGCAATCATCGCCAAAAATATGACCAAAGATCCAGTGGCCAATAATTTGGTTGTAACCGCCAGACCAAGAAGAACCGCTGACTCGATTAGATCAACCGTCTTTTCCTTCTCCAGCCATTTTAAAAATAAATCAAGCGCCAATATTTCAAAAAAGGCTCTGAATAAATCGACATAGGCGGTAATACTCTGCCAGCCGACAACCAAGGAAGAATAATAAACTAAAACCGCCAAAAGGGCTCTGGGTCTTTTCAGGTAGCGTGAAGAGAGGCGATAGAGCGCCAGAGCGGAAAAAAGACCAAATAAATAATGGGTTAATTTGGCGATAATTTCCTTATTTAAAAAAACAGCCGGAAGATAAAACATTTCCGCCAGCTTGGGCATGGCGCTGTAGTATAAAAGGTTTCCGGGAATAAAAACAATCCTCCGATAAATCGTGTATATTTTGGGTAAGGTCAAGTGATACCAAAGAGCGTCAAAACCCAATTCCGGACCGAGGGCGCCAATTAAATTAACCAGCGCCGATAAAAGAATCAGTCCGATAATCCCTAAAGATTTTTTATCATTAATTGCTTGGCTGAAGTAGTCAATTATTTTTTTATAATTGGCTTTAAATAATATTACTAAGCCAACGGCCAAAGCCGAAACCGGAAGAAGTAGGCTTAATCCGGTAACCCCGAAGGAAATTCCCAATCCAAAAACCAGGTAGGAAAAAATTCCGCTTAAAAAGGCCAATTCAACCATATTCCTTTTCTTGAGAGCAGAAATTTAAGATAAAAAAAGATAATGACAGCTCCCCAAGCAAAGATAAAGAGAGAGAATATTTTCCCCCCATCTTTTGGATTTGTTTTCCGCAAATCTTCAGAAGCAATATTTTTTTCCAGTAAATATTGTTTTCCCCTGACCAAAAAAGAGTGAAAACTCATCAAAACCGTCATCATTAATCCCCGAGCCCCGTCCAAAAATCCCAATTTGAAAAAATAATTAAAAACAAATTTCCCCAGAGGCTTAAACCAATCAAAAAAAGAAAGCTTTCTGCCATTTTCAAAGTTTTGTTTGGCGTTTAAGGAAGAATAGCGATTTAGGCTGTTCAAAAATTCAACCAAAGAAGAATGTGAATAATGAAAAAGGGGATTGCCAAGCGATTGTGTTTTCCCTTTTATTTTCCAGGTTTCATCAACATTCCCCTGCCAAATACCCTTTCCCCGGCGGCCGAGCCGCAATAAACGAACAAAAGACGTTTCTCCGTGGTTTAGCCAGCGACCAAGAAAAAAATCTTTTCGTTTCAAATAAAAACCGTCAATATCTTTAACGGAAGATGAAGACAACTGAATTAAAATTTCCTTTCTTAAATTTTCCGAAACTTCCTCGTCCGCGTCAACAAACAAAACCCACTCCCCTTTCGCCTTGCTTAAGCCGAAATTCCTTTGACCGGAAAAATTATCGGCCAACTTTCTTTGAATAACCAAAGCCTTCTTTTCCTTGGCTATTTTTAAAGTCCCGTCTTGCGAATAATCGTCAATCACCAAAATTTCGTCACACCAGGATAAAGAATTAAGGCATCTTGCCAAATTCTTTTCTTCATCTTTGGCTAAAACTATTGCGCTAATCATTTCTCAAATATGATTTTAATAAGAATGCTTGCTTGAATTCAAAAAGTTCGCCTTTTGACAAATCAATTTGCTCACAACCCTCACGGGTTATCCAAGCTTCTTTGGGCTCATAAAGATAATAAACGGGTTTATTTTCCTCAAAAGTTTGTTCTTGCTTGTTTAACGAAAGCCACCAAACAAGATATTCATAGTTTAGATTGGTTGAAGCAAAATCCCAAAGGGGACCGCACCTTATTAATGAAGGATTCTTTTGGGGCGAATCGTTAACGATAAACCGCGCCAATTCCAATCGCTGAGACAAGGTCGGACCATAAAAGGAAGAATAGAAACGGGAATTTATTAATCCGAAGAAATTTATTATTAAAAAAACCGATACCGCTACCAATACCGTAACCTTTCCTCCAACGAACGAACCGGCTCTTTCCAGTCCCAGGGAAAAAAGAAGAATACCAAACGGCAAAAACAGATTAAAATAATGTTCGGCTGAAGAATTTTTAATCGTTAATCCCAATACCGTAACCAAAAGACTGATTTTGAGAATTCTTTCTCCTTTCCCAGGATTTCCGATTAATCCAACCAGCCCCAAAATCATCGCCCCCAAAGCCAAAAACGTTAGCCAAAAATAACCGAATCCAAATATTTCTTCAATTATTTTTAACCAATAGGAAATTTCCGTAAACGGAGACCGGCGATAAAGTTTATACAAAAACAAAACAAACGAAAATAAAAGAAAAATACTTAAAAATAATTTTTTCTTCGGTCTCTTTTCCGACTCAATTACCAGTAAGGCAAACGGAATTAATAATATTGCCGAGAGATGAAGCTGAATAGCGATTGAAAATGAAATTAATAATCCGGCCAAATTTATTTTTTTATTTTTGGCCGACTTTAAGAATTTATCCAGGAAGAAAAGAAAAAGGAGGATAAAAACCGGATAAATCGAAGTGTGAAGGGCAATTCTGGATTGAATAACCGCGAAAGGAGAAACTGCATAAATAAAACCGGCTATTAGTCCGATTTTCGGAGAATAAAATTCTTTACCCAAAAGAAAAATTAGATAGGTCGCCAAAACGCCAAAAAAGGCCGTGGCGTAAATGGGCCAAACCGGGTTGAATTTTCCCAAAAGCAAAAAAAAGGCTAAAAAGTAATAAAAAAATGGGCCTAAATTAAGCCATCTGATACTTGTTTGCGGACCGATTAAGGTCAACCGGCGATTAAGAAGCATATCCTTGGCCGCAAGATAATCCCTTCCCTGATCGCCGACGAACATAGCCAATTCGGACAATCGGTAAAAACGAAGAAAATAAGAAATTATCAAAAAAGAAATTATAAGTATCAATTCCTTTTTCATTAATAAAGTTTTGCTTTAATAATCATTTGATAAGCAAAAAGTTTTGGGAAAAAAAGCGACAAAAATCGGCTGATTTTCGGAAATCCACCGCCAACCGGGTCAATCCCGAAAAACTCAATTTTATAACCGGCTGAAGATATTAGTTTTTTAAAAGATTTTTCAGTAAAAAAACGTAAATGATTTTCGTCAAAAATTCCATATTTTTCATAATCAAACTTTCCCGATAAAATTTTTAATCTCGCCGCCCAATGTGCGATGTTAGGCACAGTAACAATTAAAAAACCGTTTGTTTTTAAAAATTTCTTCCAATTCACCAAAGATTGACCAGGTTCCTTCAAGTGCTCGATTATTGACGAAGCCAAAATTATGTCAAAGGGTGGAAATATTTTCAGTTTCCTATACACTTCAGGTTGTTCAATATCCCCCTCAATTATTTCCAGTCCTCTGGCCCTGGCTTTTTTTCCCGCTTTTTGATCGATTTCCACTCCAACCAAACTACATTTTTTCTTTTTCATCAGATATTCACCCATAAAACCATCGGCGCATCCAATCTCTAAAACACGGCAACCGCAAGGAATCCGAGAAACTGTTTGATAATCAATATTGAGAGGATGCAATTTTTGAAGATTGAATTTTCCTTTGTAAAAATATTTCATTTCGCCCCACCCTTTCTACAAAACCAAATGCCCCAAAACATACCGGCATCGTAAACTAGTTTAAAAAACAAAAAAACAATCGGCTGTTTTCGGAAAATTACGTTTCTTAATCCTATCCTCATGGAATTTAGAGGTGAATATCTTAGTAAATTAGTTAGACTTTTGGGAAATTCTCCGCTTTTCCCGATCCACCTAGCGGAATAAAAAACTTCATTTAATGATTCTGGGTTAAAATGAAAACAAATAGATCCGGGGGCAATCATGGCTTTTGTTTTTAGCTTTGTTGATAATGAGCCATCATCCATATAGCCTCTCTCTGGATCAAAGCCACCGACCTTGTCAAAATATTTTTTTTGTATTGCCCGAAAAACACCAATCTCCTTAGGTAAGTTAACCGGCCTTCTCCTTTTCGCCGGCAAATCAGAATTAAAACTCCAGCACTTAGCCCAAATGTTTTGTTGATTTGCAACCAGTTCTTCTTCCTGAAAGGTTCCCATAACGTCTTTCTCAATAATCGGCCTAACAAGATATTCTAAAAAATATTTATCAAGCATCATATCCGCATCAACAAAAACTAAAATATCTCCCCTTGCTTTTTTGGCTCCTAAGTTTCTTGCCGTCCCTGGCCCTTGATGTTTTTGCTTAAGAAAAAGAACTCCTTTTTTAACAAAATTCCTTCCAATTTGGTTCGAACGATCAGTTGACCCATCATCAACGATAATTATTTCAAAATCCTTAAAAGACTGTGAAAAAATTGAAGAGATACAATAAGCCAAATACTTTTCTTCATTGTAAACGGGAATAATAATTGTAACCTTTGGCTTATTCATATATGTTTGGAGGCAAAGATGGTTATATCCTGAAAAGTTATATCTTTTTTCATACTTATAGGCAAATGAGAACCAAAGGAAAACTTAAAACCGGCTTTAAGTAAACTTTGAATAAGTAAAGACAGCCCTCCGGAGTCTGATTCAATATCGTAGTGATACTCAATCTGCATTTGATCAATACTGCCCAATACGTTATTTCTCAATAATTCTTCTATTACTTTGTTCTCGGCTCCTTCTATGTCCAACTTCAAAAAATCAATCTTTTTTTTCTTTAAATATTGCGAAAGACAAACGGACTTCACCTTGATTTTATTCTTTGGTAGTCTATTATAAAAGGCGCTCATTGTGAGCCACCCCGGATTAAGCAAATCAACGAAAAAATCAATCCTTCCTTTTTTCTCCCAAAGTGCAACATTGTAGGCGGATATGTCTTTAAGGTGATTTTGCTTAATGTTTATCAAAAGAATTTTAAAAGTTTCCGGATCGGGTTCGAAACAATATATTTGACTTTGCGGATAAAGCCACTTGAAATAAAGAGTGGCCAGACCTATGTTTGATCCTCCGTCGATGATTAACGGTCTTTTTTTGCCAGAAAGAAAGAAATATTCATTTTCAACAAAAATTTCTCTAAAAAGAAAGTGTAACGCACCATAATCAAAAGTCTTGACCTTAAATCCCATTATCTTTTCGGTCGATATTTTAAAAAGACGGTTAATGGTGAAAAGTTTAAAGCTTATCCGGCAATAATTAATAAATATTCTTCCTTTAGAGGACAATCTTATCCTGCTTCTGGCAAGAAGAGAAGTTGACGACACCGTGTCAAGAAATAAATTAAATAGTCCTTTCACTCTTTGTAATCAAATAGGTATTAAATATTAATTTTGATAAAAATTTCTTATTTAAAGTCTAACTATTGGTTTTGTTATTTTATAACCATAGAAGCAACCCATAAGTTTGCTAAAGTAATAAATCCTTGAGTAAATACCGTGACCCAGCTAGCACCAATAAACGAATATCTTGGAATAATCAGTAAATTCAAAAGCAAATTAAATATAAAGGCGGCAATTGAAACGAAAAACAGTTCTTTTTGTTTCCCTCCGGCCACTCCAACCGAAAGCCAAATTCCCGAAACAACCCTTGTGCTTAAGGCCAAAGATAATATCTTCAAAGAAGAAGTTGCAACCACAAAATCCCGGCTGAAAATATTAATTAACATCTCTGACATCAAAAATAAACATCCCGTAGCCAATAAACCAATTAAAAGCGAATCTCTGATTAACTTTTGATAAATTAAATAAAAATTCTTTTTGTTTAGTTTTGAGGCAATTACCGGAAAAGTTGTTGTTTGGAAAAAACCGATAAAGACACCAATAACTTCAAAAATTTTATAAGCCGAAGAATAGATTCCCAAATCCTGATTAAAAGAAGGATTGTAAAAAAAAGACAAAACAATAGAATCAATTTTTAAATAAAAAGTGGTAACGATTGCCCCCAATCCGATAGGCCATGCATCCTTGATTATTCGAAAAAAAAGTTTTTTATCTAAAATAAATAATTTAAATGGTGAAAAATAACCCTTTTTGAGAATAAATAAAAACCCGAATAAATTACCCAGCAACGTCGCCATAATAAAATACAACAGATCTTTCCCTTGCCAATAGCCCCAAAAAACAAAAATTAATATTATTAAGTTAGTGATAATTTGGCTCGACGCTACCAATTTAAACCTAAGCCCTGCTTGAAAAACCCCCAAAAAGACAGAAGAAAGCGATAGAATAACATTACTGGCAAAACCAAGAATCAATGACAATTTAAATGTCTGCTGAAAGGGTAAAAAGTAAGTAAAAACTCCGGCAACCAAAAAAATTAGCAGGTTTAACAATAATCTCAAACTGAAAATTCCCTTTAAATATTTTTTGCTTCCTCTTTTTGATGCTATCTCACGAATCAACAAAGTGACTAATCCAAAATCAGCAAATATTCCACTCAAACTTAAATATACAAAAATTAAGCTGTACTGCCCAAAAAGTAATATTCCCAAACTCCTGGCAATTAATGACAAAGAAATAAAACCAAGCAAAGAGGTTAATATCTTACCGATAATCTGATAACCGGTATTAAAAAATATATTTCTTTCCAGCTCGTTCATCGTATTCGTCGGGCGATTTCTTCCAAAAATCTTATAATTAATTCTGCAATCGCCGCAAAAATAAATGAATTATATTTACAAAAAAAATAATATCTGCTTTTTTTAAATAAAACATTGACTTTATCTAAATCAAATGAACTTTTCCCGCCAAAATGAATAATTTCGGCCTTTGGAAAAAATACTATTTTTTTACCTGCTTTTTGAACTCTCCGGCAAAGATCGTTATCTTCAAAATAAAGGAAAAAATTTTCGTCGAAACCGCCGACCTTAAAAAAAACGTCTCTTTCAATCATTAATGCGGCACCAGAAACCGCATCAACTTCCAGTTCTTGATCAAGATTTAACCTGTTTTGGTAAATAAAATTATTCCAAATTGGTTCAGCAAATCCTAACTGTTTGAGAGGGCTGTATACAAAAACCGACTCCCAAAGAGACGGAAAACGGCAAAAACTTAACTGTTTTTCCTTTTGTCTGTTTTTATAAATTCTTGGGCCTAGAATTCCAATTTCGTTATTTTTTTCAAAAAAATTTACCATCATATTCAAACTCTCGCCTAAAAGAATAGTATCGGAATTTAAAAAAAGAAAATATTTGCCTCTTGCCTTTTTAGCCCCCAAGTTACAACCGCCAGCATAGCCAATATTATTTTGACTGTTGTCCACAACAATTGTCTCCCAATGATTATTTTTTCCTATAGACTGCAAACATTTTTTTAAATATCTGTTGGCTTTATAATTAACAATAATTATCGAAAGACAGATTTTATTAAATATTTTTGATTTATTCTTCATTTTTTGTCTTTTATTAATGATTTTTTAAATATACCCGCCAAAAATCCTAACATAACCGCCAGATTTAAAAAGGGGATCAAAAAAAAGGAAGACAGAAAAAACAAAAGATGGTTAAAACCAAAAGAAGAGTTACCGATAAAGCCGGAGGTTAATCTCAGGGCTTTAAAAACAAAAAATATAAAAAAAGCGATACCCAATTCCTGCCACCATCCCAGCGCTCCCAATATTCCCAACCCTACCAGCAGTAACAATTGCCACCGCAGTTTTTTATAATGTGGCCCTTGTTCCCCTGCCATTCCGTCACCAACGCTATAATTAAAAAATTGGCGAATGGCCTGAAAAAAATTTTTTCTTTGGGGCCAAAAAACTATGGCCTTAGAAGCAAAAATAAATTCTAAACCGGCATTTTTAAGCCTTAAATCAAAAACAAGATCTTCACAATAATTTAATTCTTCCGGATAACCGCCAACTTTAGTCCAGGCATTTTTTTTAAAAGCGAGAGAGCGTGAAGAGGGTAAAAAATTTTTTTGATCAATATTTTTCAAAGAAACCGAAGTCAATTGGCCTAAAACTTTTTGGAAAAGCGATTCGCCGGTCGGCAAATAAAATCCGGAAACCACTGCCGGTCCGTCTTCTTTTAAAAAGGGTTTGGTTATTTCCTTAAGCCACTCTTTATCCAAAAGACAACCTGCGTCTGAAGTTACAATAATTTCTCCTTTTGCTTTTTTAATCGCTTCGTTCCTTCCTTGTGACCGATTAAAACCTTTTCTTTCCAAAAGCTCAATTATAATCTTATTTTTTTTCATTTTTAATTTTTCTTTTTTAATTTTTGTTATTGTTTTATCAACAGATCCAGCATCAACAATGATAATTTCATTCGGCAATTTTGACTGGTTAGCCAATGAAGCCAAAAAAGAATCAATTGTCTTTTCTTCGTTTAAAACGGTTGCAATAAATGAAATCTTCATCATTATTGTTTATTTTGATTAAGTATTCCGACCCCAAAGTTTTAAATATAAATCCGTTACTTTTTCCCAAGATTGTTTTCTGGCCCAATCATAACCTTTTAAATTTTCTTTATCAGTTTTTAATAAGCTAATCGTTTCTTCGGCTAGTTTTACCGGATTGGAATTCAAAACAAGATAATTTTTAAAAGGGGAGTCAAATAGATAATCTCTTTTTAAAGGATTGTCGTAAACCGAAATCACCGCTTTTTTTAAAGAAAGCGCTTCTAAAATTGCCAAATACGATGAAGCAAATACAATTCCGGCAGAAGATATTTTGGAATAAGCATTGTCCGTAAAACCAAAGACTTTTCCGTATTTCTCCGCTTCTTTTCTCAAAGAGCCGTCACCGTAAAATTCAATCACAAAATTAACTTTTTTCTTTTTCAATATCTTTAACAGCTTTAAGTAAATAGGTAAACCTGTATCTTTTTCCAGTCTGCCGACAAAAACAATCTTGTTTTCTTCCTTTCGGTTTGATTTTTCCTTTTCCAAACGAACGCCGCCGTAACTGATAAAGTCCGTTTTTGTTCCATACCACTTTTTTAAATATTCGCCGATACAAATATTTCCGTTACTTAATTTTTCCCCAATCTTTCTCATAAAAAGATTTTTTTGGGGAATCGGGAATTTTCCTTCCCAACCATGGAAAGTAATAAATACAGGTTTATTGGGAAATAAAAATCTGAAAGGCAAATACCAATAAAAAACGTCGTGGCAATGAATTATTTCTGCCTCCTTAATCAATTGTCTGTTTTTCCAAAACCATTTCCAAATCCGGAATTTTTTCAATTTTTCGCTCTCCCCAGCCGGAATTCTGTAAATCTTGGCTCTCAATTTATGATTATCAAAATTCAATTTTGAATCAATAGAATTTTCCTCCGTTACTATTGTTATCTCGTCTCCCCTATCGGCCAATTCTTTGGCGACCTCAAAAGCGTGTTTTTCTACTCCCCCGATAGAGGGATAAAATCTCTTGACCAAAAACAATACTTTCATTTAAAGCCATTTTAGCTTTAATTCAAACCAAAGGCAAATCTTTTTTGTGTTAAGGGTTAAGAAGAAAAATTAAAAAAGTTTTATTTCTCCGCCACCAAAATAAGATCCGATTCCCCAAATATTTTTACGGCAATGTTATCAATAAAAGTAACAAAGTAAGTAATTGGGCCACGAATAAATCTAATAAATTTTCCAACAACCGGGTTAAGAAAAAGAAAATTCCTGATAATTCCTTCTTTTTTATAACTTTCCAGTATTTTAAACCCAGCGTCTTCTATTTTTTTTTGTAATTCCTCTAGATTATACCTTCTCAAGTGCCCAACTCTTTTATCAAAATTCCTTGTGTAACCTAGTCTAAAAAGAGGAGCGTTTTTTGAAGGAGTGGAAACAATTAGCTTTCCTGAGGGTTTTAAAAAAGTAAACATCTTTTGTAGGGCTTCTCTGTCATTTTCTAGGTGTTCTATAACCTCAAGACAAATAATAAAATCAAACTTTTTATTTTCTTTATAGTCTTTAAAATCAAACTGTTTAAAATTTATATTTTTTTCTAGATTTAATAATTTTGCACTATTTTTACATGAATCAATCGCTATTGACGAAATATCAATTCCTTCTACTTTGTTTCCCCAGCTTGCCAATAATAAACTAATTGTCCCTACCCCACACCCAATATCCAAAATATCTGACATATTTTTACTTTTTATTTGTTTCTTTAAGATTGGATAAATTAATACATAAGTAAAATTTAACCTTGTTATAATTTTTTTTGATAACGAACTATTTAAATGGAAAATGTTATAAAAATATTCTCTCATTCGTTTTTAAATTGAATTATATTGACATTGTCAATTGTTTGTCTTAACTTTAAATTATGAAGAAAAAGATACTCTTCATTTTATCACTTATTACCTTCTTTGTATCTTCTAAAAAAATATTATTTGCCTATTCTTTTACCGATAACTTTGAAGATGGAAATCTTGACGGATGGGTCAGAGTTGACGACCCAGATAGAACCCCTTGCTCCGCTCAATGGATTGTCAATTCAGATAAAATGTTAGGAATTCAAGTTTTAAATCAATATCAATGTACTACAAATATTGTCCCTAACGATTATTTATGGGGATCAATTGGAAACAATTACACCTTCGAATTTGATATGAAATTTGTTCGTGGAACTGACCACAATGTTGCTTTCAGATTTTCTCCGTCTAGTCCAAGCAATAACTGGTACGATTTGCATTTCCAGTGTCCAGGAGACTTTATTATTGAAAGACTTAATCCAAATGGAGAATACAATAAAAATATTGTTGGTTCTTACCAAAATGGGCAAACGTATCATATAAAAATTGTTATTTTTTATAACAATATTAAAGTATATGTCGAAAACGTTCTTGTTAAAGATTACACGTCTTATGTTGATATATTTCCGAGCGGCAAGATAGCTTTGAGGGCCACAACTGGATCAGATCCGATTTCTGAAACTTGGTTTGATAATATTGTAGTTACCAGTATCGATGAAGAAATTCCGACACCAACACCAACTTCCACCCCTACTCCTATCCCAACTCAAACTCCCACTCTAATTCCGACTCCAACATTAACGCCAATGCCTTCATCTAAAATTCCTATCGTCGTGATCCCTGGACATGGCGCCTGCTATAACCACGAAGCAATAATTGACGGAAAAGAAAATGTCCCCCAGGAAGAATGGGGTCTTTGGTCTTTTGTTCACGATTACGACGGCCTGTTGAAATCTATTGAAAATTCAGGATATGAAGAAAACAAAGATCTTTTTCTTTTTTGCTATGACTGGAGAAAGAAAATTGATCAAACTGCCGATGTCTTAAATGATTTTATCGTCAATAAAGTCTTAAAAGACAGAACCGACGTTGATCGAATTAAAATTGTTGGCCATTCCCTCGGTGGCCTGGTAGGCCGCAGTTTTGCCCAAAAATATCAAGGAGCTTTTCTTGAAAAACTAATCACCGTCGGCTCTCCCCATTCGGGAGTTCCCCAAGTATATTATGCTTGGGAAGGTGGTGAACCTCCTGGAGAAAAAAATCTTGGCTGGCTGGCCTGGCAGATTTTAATTCAAACACAAAAAAGAAATTTTGCAACTAATGTTGAAACTATCAGAAACATTGCTCCCTCTACTTTAGATCTTTTTCCGACATATAATTTCCTTGTCAACCAAGACTATTCGGAAAAAGTTTTTCAAGATATGAATTGGTTTAACAATTGGTTGAATAATCTTAATAATTCTCTCCCGGGATCAGAATTGTTAGCCAAAATCAAAGCTATTTCTGGTCAAGGTATTGATACTCCCAGAGGTTACTGGATCGAGGAAAGAAGTTGGCTTGATGCGCTATTGGGTAAATGGCAGGACGGCAAACCAACAGAACCAATTCATGCTAATGGCGATTCTACTGTTTGGGAAGATAGCAGCAGAATTCCGGGAGAAAATCCGGAAGTTTTATCTTTGAACCACGGAAATCTTGTTAAAAAAGAAGCGGGAATCAGAAAGATTCTTCAAATGCTGGAAATTCCCGAAAATGAAAATGTAATTGAAGAAAGCCAAACCCTACTAGCTTTTCCTTCCCTTCTTTTTATTCTCGGTTCACCCGGATCAATTACCGTTACCGACCCAAACGGCTTTAGCTATTCAGGAGGAGCGGAAAAAATGGTATTTCTCTCGCCAGTTGTTTCCGGTAATTATCAAATAAATATAAACCCAATAATTAATGGTTCTTATAAACTCTTTGTCGGGCAAGAAACAGATGAAAGTAGTCATTGGCTAACCCTGGACGGTGAATTAACCGTCCTACCGATCTCAATTCAATTTAATTTTAATAAATATCACCCAAAAAAAAGCACTTTTCTCGATCCTTCAGGTAATTTATATCTTAATCTAGCCAAAGATAAACTAAATCTTTTAAAAAAACAGTCTAAAAACAATTTTTTAAATAACATCCTTAAAAAAATTGACTTTACCAAAAAATTAATTGAATCCCAAAGATATTTGGAAGCATCAAACTCAATAGAGGTTATAATCAAAGAATTTTTTACCCTAAGAGCAAGTAACTCTTCATCATTGGTCAGGAATATTTCCTTCGAGGCAATAGAATTTTTAGTTAAAAGTTATGAAATTGTTTCCGCAGGTCTTAAGTATTCTCCGTCAGGCAAATCAATCGAAGCTGAAATAAGCAACCTGGAAAAGTTTTTTAAATTAACCGAGTCTAAATTGGCTTTTTTTCAAAAAATTAAAATTATTAAAGAAACTAATGGTGTTTCTTTTGAGTTGGCACAAATTAATTTTTTGAAAGCAAAGGAAGCTTTTTCCCAAAATAATCTTTATCTTTCCCGAATATTGATTTCCGTCACTCAATCTTTACTTCAAGAGTCTTTGAAAATTAAGTAACTATTCGACCGGTTTGTCCTTTCCCTCTTTTTTCGCCAAAACACCCGTTGCGCCGGCGGCGTCCAAACCTTCCATTGATTGGGTGATCTTTCTGCACAAATCCCCTTCGCCCTGCCAAACATCTCTGACAACTTGCCAAAAACTTGGCGGTCTGACAAAATTCACCCATCTTTTATCATTCTCTTGTTCTAGTTTTTCCTTCATATAATTTTCAACGAGATTCATTCTATCACAAAAATATATTGAGCTATTTCCTTGTTTATGATACTATAAGACTAGTCAAGTGCACCCTAAAAAAGGAGAAGGGAAAAATGAATAACTTAGATTCAGCTGACAAGATAATGGTGATTATTACGGTTAGTTTATTCTTACGCATATTAGTCATCAGCTTTTTGGAAGAATTTATCGGAGAAGACCTTTCAACTCTTTTATATCCCATTCTCTGGCTTGTTTCTTTCTGGTTGATAATCATCATTCCCGGCCCCGCCAACCTCGACTTCGATAAGATCATTGTAACGTTTATCGTCTGGTTGGTAATTTACTGGGGCGCTCCTTTTGTCTTCCCCGCTTGACGATTAACCCTCTTAAATTCTCGTGTTAATTTAAGAGGGTTTTTTCTTTTTGTGCTCGCGCCTGGAATCGAACCGGGGACCTTTCGGATGTGAACCGAACGCTCTAACCAACTGAGCTACGCGAGCGTGTTTTTGAATTTTTTTCCCTTTTCTTAACGAACAAAATGGGACTTGATTTGATTATACAAATAAAGCTAAACTATTTCCATTATGGTTCGTGTTTTTAAAGCCATCGGCGCTTTTTTTTTGGATATTATCCAAACTATTGTCTTGGCGCTTTCGGTTTTTATCATTATTTATCTTTTTTTGGTTCAGCCTCATCAAGTTAAAGGAAGCTCTATGTATCCGAATTTCCACGACGGCGAATTTATTTTAACCAATAAAGTTTCTTACCGCCTCGGCTCTCCCAAAAGAGGTGACGTCATTATTTTCAAAGCTCCGGCAGGCGAACCTTGCGCCGAAATCGAATGCGAGTATATTAAACGGATTATCGGCCTTCCGGGCGATCGGGTTAAGGTTCAAGGGGGCAGTGTTTTTATCAACGGCTCTAAACTCAATGAATCCTATTTGGCTAACGGCATCTATGTCTCTCCCGGAAGTTACCTTTTGGAAAATTTGGAAAAGGAAATTCCGGAAAACGAATATCTGGCCTTGGGCGACAACCGAAGCCAATCGCGTGACGGCAGAGAATTCGGACCGATTTCTAAAGAAGATATCATCGGTAAAGCCTGGGTCAGATATTGGCCTTTTAATCGGTTCGGGGCAATTAAGGGAGTTGAGTATTAAGAATTTAAGATTTACTACAGATACCTTTGTAAACTTTTTGCAGTCTTTCTTCGGTTGCTTCCAGATTTCCTTCCATAATCAAAACTAACCTGGTTTCTTTTCGGGAACGAGTCAATTTGACGTTCGTTAATTCTTTTCCGCCCAAGGCGGCTTCAATCTCGTCTCTCATCCGGTCAATATCCTCGTGGACTAATTTCACCGAAGGATTTTTTCTAGAAGCAATCCCCGCCTGACTTTTCATTCTTCTGGCCAAATCCTCCGCTCTTCTGACCGATCCGGATTCCTTAAGGATGATTTTATACGACTCAATCATCACTTTTTGGTCGGGAATCGCCGCCAAAGCTCTGGCGTGGCCTTCGGTAATCAAACCGCCCAAAAGACCGTCTTTTAAAGCGTCGGGTAAGGTCAATAATCTTAAGGAATTGGAAACATAAGCCGGACTTTTGCCGATTCTCTGGCTAATTTCCGAAACGTCGAGACCGAATTCCTCAATCAATCTTTGAAAAGCCTTGGCTCTTTCCAATGGATTTAAATCAACCCTTTGGACATTCTCCACAATCGCCATCTCTAACATTCCCCTGGGAGTTGTTTCTTTTACCACAACCGGAACAGTATCCAGGCCAACAACCTTGGCCGCCCGCCAACGTCTTTCTCCGGCAATAATCTGGTAACCTGCAGGAGTTTTTGCCGCCACCAACGGCTCTAAAATACCGTGTTCCCTAATGGAGTCAACCAAATCAACCAAGGATTCCGGAGTGATAACGCCTCTTGGCTGAAGGGGATTCGCCTGAAGCTCATCAATGGGCATCTGGATAACCTGTCTGCCTTCGTCGGCCATTTTAGATCACCTCCACTATTTTTTTTCCTTTTAAGGTTTTAAAATTAACTTTTCCTTTCTCGGTAGCCTGAATGGTAAAATCTTTAGCCATCAATGTACCTTTTCCAGGATGGAAAGTTGAACCCCTTTGTCTGATGATGATATTTCCGGAAGCAACTTCTTCACCGCCAGTTTTCTTAATTCCCAATCTTTTTCCGACCCGAGGAGGTTTTTGATTTACTTTTCCTGATGCTTTTGCCATTTCGTATTAAAGAATAATATTTGTTTTCACGAAAATCAAGGGTCAATTAAGCAATTTTATTAATTTTAAGAAGAGTAAATTGCGGCCTGAATCCGGTAACCCGACGATAACCGGTTTTGGCCTTAAACTTGGCTACTCTGACCTTCTCCCCTTTTTCCTCTCCGATAACTTCCGCTTCCATTTTAATTCCTTCAACCAAAGGCTTGCCGAGAGTCACTTTATCTCCGTCAACCAAAAGCAAAATTTCTTCGGAAACAAACTTTTTTCCCTTTTCCAAAGAAAGCTTGTTTACCCTAAGAGTATCGCCTTCGCTAGCCAAATATTGTTTATTGCTGATCTTAACGACTGCGTATTTCATGAAGGAAATTATAAACGTAATTAGCTAAAATGTCCAGAGTCCAAAAATCCGATCTAGTCTCTTTTAAATCCGATTTCAATTGCCTCTTTGCCAAAATTGGAATGGATGACGTTTTCCACCAAGCCCAAACAGGCCATCGTGGAAAGCAAGGAGCTGCCTCCGTAGGAAAACAAAGGTAAAGTAATACCTGTTATCGGCAAAATTCCCAAATTCATGCCGATATTAACGCTTGACTGAAAGAAAACCAGCCAAAAAACTCCGGCGCAAAGATATTTGGAAAAATCACTTTCAGTTTTTCTCATCGCGTAAATTATCCGACGGCAAAGTAAAAAATACAAAAAGATAACCAAAACAGATCCCAAAAAACCAAAAGCTTCCGCGAAAGAACTGAAAATAAAGTCGGTGTGTTTTTCCGGTAAAAATGCCAGCTGGCTTTGGGAACCCTTTCCCAAGCCCTTCCCCGTCAAACCTCCTGAGCCGACCGTTAAAATAGACTGGATGACGTTATAACCGGCTCCCAAGGGATCTAGGGAAGGATTTAAAAAATGGGTAATTCTTTCTTTCTGATAATCGTGAAGAAAAAACCAGCTTATCGGTAAAATAAGCAAAAAACCGGCCAAAAGAACAAAAATCTGACGCCACCGGATCTCGGTTAATAAAATCATTCCGAAAAAAATCGCCATAATTACCAGGGAGCTACCCAAATCCGGCTGTCTGAAAACCAAAAAAAACTGAGGCAAAATTAAAAACAAGGCTCTCGAGAAACTACTGAGATTCACCCGGCGGTAAGCCCAATAGCGGGCCAAAAAAACAATTAAAAAAAGTTTTGCTGCCTCGGAAGGCTGAAAGGTTTTTCCGGCAATTTCCACCCACCGGGTCGCTCCCCTTGATAAAACACCTAAAAACAATGGTGTTGTCAAGAAAAACAAAGAAGCAAAATATAAAACTTTGGCAAAACTTTCAAATATTTTTAAGTCTAGGTAGGAAAACAGAAAAAAAATTCCAAGCGAAAGAAGAGCATAGGCTATTTGATCGCTGAAAATCCCGGGATTAACGCTTAAAATGGTGACGGAGCCAAAGGTAAGAAGCAAAAAAATGACCAGAAAAAATAACCAGTCAAAATTCCGGAAAACTTTCATTGGTTTCTGATAATTTCCAAGGTTTCTTTTTTCTCAATTTTAATGGCCAAGGTTTCTTTTTTGATTAATTCGGTAAATTTTTCCGGCCAATTAGGAAAATATACTTCAACTTTTTCGTCCAGCCGACAACCAACATTTTTTCTGGCCTCTTGGATTTGCCTGATAATATCCCTGGCTTCTCCTTCTTCTTTAAGT
Source organism: Microgenomates group bacterium ADurb.Bin219 (assembly GCA_002069945.1). Classification (GTDB taxonomy): domain Bacteria; phylum Patescibacteriota; class Microgenomatia; order UM-FILTER-40-11; family UM-FILTER-40-11; genus MWCH01. The sequence continues at coordinate 41,374 of MWCH01000005.1, read as the reverse complement.
CCGGCGGTAATCTCGGTATCCAACTCAACCGTTAACTCCCCTTTCCCGATATTGCCCAGCAATTCTTTGACGTTCAACTCGTCTTTGATTAAGTCTGCCACCTCGTCAATATTTAAAGGAAGATTCTTGATAGATAACTTTGAAAGAGGCTGACGAACTTTAATGCCGGCACTTTTTCTGGCGGCGTGGCCCATCTCGCAAATTTTCCTTGCCAAAACCATTTTTTCTTCCAATTCCAAATCAATCAAATTTTCTTCCGGACTGGGCCAGCCTTCCAGATGGACACTTTTTAATTCTCCTTCTTTTTTCGTTGCGAGATTCTGATAAATCTCTTCCGCAATAAAAGGAGTAAAGGGCGCCAAAATCTTGACCAAATTATTTAAAACGAGAAACAGCGTCCGGAAACAATCTTCCTGGTCTTGGCGGTCGGCCGAAGAAGGAGAAACCCGATCCCGCGAACGGCGGACATACCAGGCGGAAAGATCGTTAACGACAAACTCCTCAATGGCATGGCTGGCTAAAAACGGATCGTATTTATCCAAAGCTTCGGTAACAATTTTTATTAATCCGTTAAGTTTAGAAATAATCCACTTGTCCAAAACAGATTTAAGTTTTAAATTTTCGTTATTAGTTTTAAAATTTAGGTTTTGAGTTTCCGCAATATTCGCATAAGTGACAAAAAAGTTATAGACATTCCAAATCATCAGGTGGAAACGGCGCCTGACTTCGTCCGCAACCTGAAAACCGAAATTAAGATTTGCTTCCGGATTTTGTAAAACATACATCCAGCGCATCACGTCAACCCCCATCTTTTCCGCCGCATCATCAAACCAAATCGCGTTTCCCTTGCTTTTATGCATCTCTTCCCCTTTTTCGTCCCTGACCAAAGCGTAAGCCAAAACGTTTTTAAAAGGCGCTTCATTTTCCAAAACCGTTGCCATCGCCAAAAGAGAGTAAAACCAGTTTTTGAACTGGCCAGGAAAACTTTCGGTAATAAAATCGGCCGGATACCACTCTTGCCAATATTTTTTATCGGTTAAGTAGCTCACTTTTTTGGTTTCCGGAGCAACCAGGGTTGAGAAAGAGATAATCCCCGCGTCCAGCCAGGGGTTTCCGACATCTTTTATTCGCGAGGCTTTTTCCCCGCATTTTGGACAAAGAATTTTTACTTCATCAATCCAAGGCCGGTGAGGCGTATGACCCTGAAATTTCTTCCAACCCTCAACCGCTTTTTCCTTTAACTCTTCTTTTGAGCCAATCACTTCAAAATATCCGCATTGGCATTCCCAAATCGGTAAAGCCAGACCCCAATATCTTTTTTTGGAAATCAACCAATCGTGCATATTTTTAAGCCAATCCAGCTCTTGATCTTTCCCCCAGGCCGGCAGCCAATTAATTTTTTTGGTTATCGCCATCATTTTTTCCCGAACCGTATCCATGGCAATATACCATTCGTCAACTACCCGCCAAACCAATTCCGTTTTACATCTCCAGCAAGTCGGATAGCGGTGGGTGTAAGGTGTAATTTTAAAAAGGAAGTCTTTCAGCAAGGTGTGTTTTAAAATTAAATCCGGATCTTTTTTGGCGTTCTTGCCGGACAAATCCCCGAAATTCTCAAAATAATTGGCCGATTCGTCAATTGCCGCGATTACCGGCAAATTATTTTCCTTACCTAAAGCGAAATCTTCCTGACCGCAGCCGGTAGCAAGATGAACGATGCCGGTCCCTTCGGTCGCCGTTACCAGCTCTTCGGAAGCCAAAACCGTATGAAAAGTTTCCGGTTTTTCTTTTTTGGCTTCCTGAACCGCCAAAAGTTCGTCAAAAGGACCAAGATACTTTAAACCGACCAAAGAATTCCCTTTTGTTTTTTTAACTGGTTTTGCTTTTTCGCCGAAAACCGTTTTTGCCAAATCGGCGACAAGCCAATATCTTTTTTTGTCTTCTCCTTCAACTAACCAATATTCCAATTTCGGATTGACGGCCAAGCCGACATTGGCCGGAATTGTCCAGGGGGTGGTTGTCCAAACCAGAAAGTATTCATTTTCCCGATCAACCAAAGGCAAACGGAAATAAACCGACTCGTGGGTTAATTCTTTATATTCTTCGGTTAAAATTTCGTGTTGGGAAATGGCGGTTCCGCAACGGGGGCACCAGGGAACCGAATCGCGACCTTTATATAATCCCGGACCACCCTGCCAATCGGTCTGCCAGCATTTTTTTAAAAAATGCCAAATCATGTAGTTGTTTTCTTCGCTTAAGGTGTAATAGGAGTTCTCCCAATCCATAAAATAGCCCAACCTCTTTGATTGCTCAGTCTGCTCTTTGGCGCACTTTAAGGTTCTTTCGCGGCAATCGTTAACAAATTTTTCTATTCCGTACTTTTCAATTTCTTTTTTGGAGCGGAAGCCTTTTTCTTTTTCCACCTCAACCTCTACCCAAAGGCCCTGGTTGTCAAATCCGTTTTGAAACCTTTGGCGAAATCCGTTCATATTTTTATATCTCTGCCAAAGATCTTTATAGGTTCGGCCCCAAGCGTGGTGAACACCCATGGGATTATTGGCCGTAATCGGACCGTCAAAAAAAGAAAATTTTTTCTTTGAAGAATCGTTGCGGTGAAGATATTTATTGACCAATCCTGAAGAATACCACCAGTCTAATATCCGGCGCTCCATTGCCGGAAAATCAATTTTTAAATCAACCGGTTTAAACATAGCCAAAATTATACTAGATTTCCGGATAATTTAAAACAAAAGGAACTATTAATATATTTGGAGATTTTAACTGCCCGAAAATGTTAAAGAGGGATTAAGTGCTCAGGATGAACTTAATGGCCTTGCCTTAAAAATGCGGGGATCTCGAACTCTTCGCCCATTTCTTCCGGAGGAATTTCCGCCGGCAACTCTTCTTCTTTATCTTTAATTTTTTCTATTCTTTCCTGGATAACCTGCTTTACCGTCATTGGTTTTTCTTCTACTTTCGGTTTTATTACCATCCTTTGTAATCTCATTCTTGTTTCGTCAAAGCCGGTCGCAATAACCGTCACTTTAACTTGGTCAACCATAGTCTCGGAAATTGTCGCGCCGAAGATAATGTTGGCGTCGGCATCGGCATGTTCGGAAATTACCTTGGCGATCTCTTCCACTTCGGCCATCGTCAAATCCGGTCCGCCGGTAATGTTAAAAAGGATTCCTTTTGCTCCGTCAATGGAAATTTCCAAGAGCGGAGAAGCAATGGCGCTTCTGGCCGCGGCCTGGGCCCGGTTATCGCCGACTCCGGTTCCGATTCCCATAAAACAACTGCCGGCATCTTTCATAATCGTCCTGACATCGGCAAAATCCCGGTTGATCAAGCCGGGCAAGGTAATTAAGTCGGAAATACCCTGCACTCCGGAAGAAAGAACCGAATCCGCAATTTTGAATGCTTCCACCAAAGTCATTTTCCGGTCAATCGTATCCATCAGCCTTTGGTTGGGAATAACAATCAGGGCGTCAACCTTTTCTTTTAAATTGCTTATTCCGTCTTCGGCAACCACCATTCTTTTGGTTCCCTCAAAAGCAAAAGGCTTGGTAACCACGGCAACCGTTAAAGCACCTTGCTCTTTGGCAATCTCGGCAATAATCGGGGCACCTCCGGTACAGGTCCCGCCGCCCATCCCGCCGGTGATAAAAACCATATCCGTATCCGTTAAAATCTCTTTGATTTTTTCTCGGGATTCCTCGGTCGCCTTCGCTCCCAGTTCCGGATTGCCGCCAACTCCCAAACCGCGGCTGAGATTTTCTCCCAATTGAATTTTGACCGGGGACTGGTTGGCCAACAAAGCCTGGGCGTCCGTATTTAGAACCACAAAATCAACACCGGCAATCGTGTTTGAAGCAATCATGGAATTAACCGCGTTGCCGCCGCCGCCGCCAACTCCCAAAACTTTAATGCGGGCAAATCGACCAACATCTGGTTTAACTAATGCCATTTAATCCTTTCTACTAACGAAGAAACTCGGGGCAGTTTTAATGATAGTAATAATTATATCACAAATTTCCAATTGAATTTATGGTAAAAAGGACTTTACCATATCCACCAATTTTCCCAACGAACCCCTGCCGGGAAGTTTGTCCATTAATCGGCCAATCGGCGGACTGCTCATTTTGGAAACGAAAGCGCTTTCTTTTCCGGCAAATTGAATTAAGCCGATGGCGGTCGCAAAAGCAGGAGTTAAGATATCATCAATCAACCCGGTCGCCAAAGAAGGAAAACCAACCCTGACCGGCAGGGCCAGATTTCTTTTGCAGGTTTCCACGGCGCTTACCGTTAAAGCTCCGCCGCCGGAAAGAACGATTCCCGAAGGCGTCATTCCGGCAAACCCGCTTTTTTGCAACTCCTGGCCGACCATGGAAAAAATTTCGTTCAAGCGGGGCTTAATAATACCCTCAACCACCGTTTTGCGGGAAACCGATTTGGCTTCTTCTATTCCCAACCGGGAAAGATCAATCTCGTCTTTATCTTTTGTCTCCGGTTTTTTCTCTTCCTCTGCAGCTTCCTCGACAACCTTTTCCTTAGCTTCTTTTTCTGCCAAAGACAATTTTAATTTTTCTGCCGATTCCAAAGATAACCGCAAACCGATCGCCAAGTCGTTGGTCACATTCTTGGCTCCAATCGGCAAAACCGAGGTATAAACCGGAGAACCTTCAATATAAATCAAAACATTGGTCGTCCCGCCGCCGATATCCACCAAAACAACGCCCAATTCTTTTTCCGTTTCGGTTAAAACCGCTTCCGCCGCCGCAATACCGGAGAAAACCAGATTTTCAATATTGGCGCCAACTTCAGCCACGCATTTGGTCAAATTCCTGATCGCCGTGGTTGAACCGGTAATAATGTGGGTCTCTACTTCCAAACGAACTCCGCTCATTCCGATCGGATCGGCTACTCCTTCCTGGGAATCAACCGTATAGGTGCGCGGTAAAACATGGATTATTTCTCTTGAAGAAGGAATGGAAACCGCCTTGGCCGCTTCAATTACCCGGCGGATGTCTTCACTATTAATTTCTCCTTCCGGTTCGGCGACGGCAACTACACCGTGAGAATTTTGGGAAGCGATATGCGCTCCGCCGACTGATAAAATCAAGCGACTGAGAGAATAACCGGCCATTCTTTCCGCCGCTTCAACGCTGTTGACAATTGCGGCCGACGCTTCTTCAATGTTGACAATTTGGCCTTTTCGGATACCCAATGAAGGAACGGAAGAAGTCCCCACAATATTTATTGCTTCTTTCTCCTGGTTTATTTGGGCAATAATTGTGGCAATTTTTGAGCTGCCGACATCAATTCCGGCAACTATCTTAGGTCGATTAACCATTTAATTTAATATCCTATCACAGGCCGGGTGAAACGCAAATCAATTTTCACCGGCCACCTTCCCTCCATTTTAATGTTTTTTAAAATTAATTGTAAAGAGGGAAGTTTTTGTTCAATTTTTTCTCCTTTTTTAAAGAAAACAGTCGTTCCGGAAGATAAAGTCGCAACAAGCGCGTTTTCCTCCTCTATTAAAGAACCGGAAATCTCAATTCCGGCCTGCTTTAATATTTCCGAACCGTTTTTGTTAAAAAAAGATTCCGAAACCGGACTTAATAAAGGAATATCTTTGGCTGAAGAATCAATCCCTGCCTTTCTTATAAAAAATGCGGCCAAGAAAATAATCATTGCCGTCAAAAATACAAGAAAACTTTTTTTGCTTTTTTTATTTCTCTTTCTCAATTTCTAATTTTTTAATTTGTTAATCTTTTAATCTTTTAATCCGTTAGTTTTTTTAATTTTTTCTTTATAAATCTCCTCAATTATTTTCACTAATTTTTCCGCTCCGTCTCTAGGATAAAAATCGGCTAATTTGGTTAAATTCTTTGCCAAAAAATCTTTATCCGTTAATCGGGAAATGGCTAAATTAAAGTTTTTAAGATTTAACCGGTCTTCTTCCAGTATTTCCGCCAAACCAAGATCCTTAAGCCTGGCGGCATTTTTAAACTGTTCGTTGCGAAAAGAAAAAGGCAAAGGTATTAAAATAGCCGGCTTCCCCAAGCAACCCAGCTCATAACAAATATTGGCTCCGGAACGGGAAACAACAAGAAGAGCATTTTTAAAAACCCAGCCGATTTCCTTTAAAGAAATAAAATCTTTAAGAAAATAATTTTCCCGAAGATTGTTTATTAATTTCATTTTTAATTTAATTAAATTGGGATAGTCCAAACTACCGGTTTGGTGAAGAATAATAAAATTATCAAGAAAGCAGGGAAGATGATCGGCGATAAATTTGTTAATAGGCGCCGAACCCTGATTACCTCCGGTTATATAAAGTAAAGGAAGGTTCTTTCGGGCCATCATTTTTTTTATCTTTTGGGTAAATTCGTCTGTCCGGTCAATAAAAATTTCTTTTCTTAAGGGATTGCCGGTAAAAACCGCTTTTCCCGAAGGAAAATTATTTAAGCTTTCCTTAAAAGTTACGGCAATTTTGACCGAAAAGCGGGAATTAATTGCGTTGGCCAAACCGGCAGTCGGTGTTTGCTCGTGACTGACGATGGGTATTCCCATTAACCAGCCGGCAATAACGACCGGGGTGGAAACGTAACTGCCAAAAGATAAAATCAGATCGGGTTTAATCCTGAACAAATTTACTGTTGCCTGAAAAAAACCCCAAGGAACCCTTAATAAGCTGGCCAGTGTATAAACGGAAAAACGCCTTTGCCAGCGGCCGGGATTGATGGGGACAAAAATTACGCCCAAACCGGGAATAATTTTAGCCTCAACGGAAGCGATTTTGGTTCCCTCCAAAGAAACCTTACGACCAAAGTAATAAATCTTCCAGGGATTTTCTTTTTTGCTTTTCAACTCCTGAATTGTCGCAATCGCGGGGGTCAAGTGGCCGCCGGTAATAACAATTTTTCTCATCGTGTTTTCTCCTTTTTAACAATTAACACGTTTCGGGAAATATTAAGCAAAATCCCGAAATAAAAAAAAGTCACCACCATTGAGGAGCGACCGTAAGAAATCAACGGCAAAGGAACCCCGGTTAAAGGGACCAAAGAAACCATTGAGCCTAAATTCAAAAAAGCCTGAATAAAAAACAATCCGGTAATTCCGCCCGCCAAAAGCTGACCGAATTTATCCGTGGAAAAACGCGAAATTCTCAAGCTTCGGGAAATAATGTAAAAAAAACAGCCGAGAACCAAAAAAGCGCCGGCAAAACCGGTTTCCTCGGCAATAACCGCGAAAATCGAATCGGTCGCCGTTTCCGGCAAAAAAAGAAATTTTTGTCTAGACTGACCAATCCCCCGGCCAAAAAATCCGCCCGAACCCAAAGCCAAAAGAATCTGCCTTAAATGATACGATGAGCCCTGGGGATCCAAATCGGGATTTAAAAAAACCTTCATTCTGGCCATACGGTAAGGGGAAATCAAAATCAGTAAAGATCCGGCGGCAATCCCGGCCAGGGCCAGGAAAAAAAATTCTTTTAAACTGGCGCCGGAAAGAAAATAAACCACCAATGAAGAAAAAATCAAGATTACGGTTGTTCCCAAATCCGGCTCCAACATCAATAATCCGGCAACTACCGCCAAAATAATGGAAAAGTGAAAAAAACTCTTCTTTTTTTCCAAAAATGAAGCCAGATAAATTATCGTCGCCAATTTGGCGACTTCGGACGGCTGAAAGGTCAACTCGCCGATCCCTAACCATCTTCTACCTCCCAAGAGCTTTAAGCCGATTCCGGGAATTAAAACCAAAACCAAGCTTGCCAGCGAAGCGGCAAAAAAAATTACCGCGGTTTTTTTCCAAAAACGAAAGTCTATCAACGAAGCTAAAAGCATAATTATCATCCCCAAGAAAGCCCAAACCCCATGCAATTTAACAAAATGGAATTTGTCGTTAAAATTTTGGGCTGCCATTACCGAAGAGGAATCAAAAACCATAAGAATTCCGAAAAAACCCAACAAAATAACCGCGGTCAACAATCCCCGGTCAATTTTGGCTTTTCCGGAAAAAGGCTTCAACATTTTTCCAACATTAATAAACTTTTAACCTGTTTGACCATTACAAAAACGGAAGGATCATTAATGGACCTGTCGGCCAAAATCTTCCGGTTTAGAATAATTCTGCCGATTTCTACTTCCGGATTGATTAATCGGCCCGAAGCGGCCGCGGTCAGCCAAACTTCTTTGTCGGCCAAAGGAAAAAAGGAATAATCTTTTCTTTTAAGGGTCAATTTTTCTTGAGAAAAAGTATAAACGCCGGGGGCAAAAGAGCCCTTAACCAAAAGCGCTGACTTTTCCTTGTTTCGGAAAACAATTTCGCTGCCGCAAACTTCTGTCTTCAGATAGGATAAACTTTCCGCCTCTTTAAGATCCAAAAACGACAGCAAATGAAAAGCCGTTAAAGGCAATCTTTCCGCTTTCCGGTTATTTAAAGCTTCTATTTCCAGTTTAGTAAAAAAAGGCGCGGAAGCGGTCAGCCGGGCATTATTTTCCGAAAGAAAAATCCGGCCGGTCTTGTCTTCCAAAAGAAAATCAAGCCCGAAAAAGCCCCGGTAGCCCTTTTCGGCCATCAATCTACCGACTTTTTCGGTTAGCGCGTCAATCTCCTTTGTTTTGGCCGGACCAATCTCCGCCGGCCACTGCCGACCGCAAGTCGCCGCCGCCAAAGAAGTCCAATTCGGGAAAGAGGGAATCTGCATTGCCGGGGGACTGGTCAAGACTTTGCCGGCAAAAATACAGGCATTGTTTAATAATGTAATTCCCTTGATAAATTCGGTAATTTTTACCGGAATATCGGGATATTTTCTTCTCAATTCCGCAAATTCGTTTTCGTTATTGACAAAAAAAGTAGTGCTCCCCGCCCATCCCCGACCGAATTGGACAACAAAAGGAAGGCCATATTTTTTTGCCGTTTCCTCAAAGTTTTCTGCTTGCGCCAATTTCGTCAATTCTCCCTCGGGAACCGGCAAACCTTCTTGCCGGCACAGATCGTAAAAACTGATTTTATCTTCAAAAATCCGGTTTAAAGGGCTCGGGTTTCCCAGGCGGTTAAAGCCGAATTTTTTGCAAATTAAGTCTATTTTTGACGAAGGCTTAAAAAAAAGAATTTGGGGCGTCTCTCCCGAACTTTCTTTTTTAATGTATTCCAAAACCAAAGGATGGTCAATAATTTTACCGGTACTCCTGAAAATCCGGTTCTTCTGCTTTAAAACTCTTTCCAGGCAAAATACTTTAACACCGGCCTTTTCCAAATAATCAACCAAAGGATGATCATCAAGACAGATAATGTGATAGTCGGGTAAAAGATTTTCCAGGCCGATTCCTTTGGCTACATCATTGGTAATATAAAAAATCGGTTCTTTAATCTTTTCCAAAAAATTTATTTTTTCCATTTTTTCCAATCTCTAATATTTTTTTCCCGTTAACAGACAAACGGTTTTCCCGAGTTTTTGCTCCTTGGCTTTTGCTTTCCAAACCGCCGCCAAAGCCAAGGCACCTTCAGCCGAAGTTAAAATTCCGTTTTTCTCCAACCAATCGCCGGCTTTGACAATCTCTTCATCAGAAATTACCCAACCGCCGCCGCCGGACTCTCTTATTATATTTAAAATCTGATCTCTGTCCGGAACAATTTTTGCGACCAGCGCATCCGCCAGACTGGTCTTGGAAACAACAAAATCCGCATCAAAGTTTTTGGCCAAAGAAAAAGTTCTTGTTGACTGACAAGCATAAATCCTGGGTAAAAAACCCAGTCTTTTAAATCCGCCAGCAATTCCTTTTAGGGCTGTTCCCGAAGAAACCGGCAAAAAAAGCTCTTCAATTCGGCCCAGCTCCCGATAAAGTTCATACGCGATTGTTTGATAGCCGATACTGCCCGCCGGATCGGTTGACGGTCTTAAATTGGGAAAATTGTTTCTTTTTGCCCATTTAATCGCTTCGCTAACCGGTCTTTTGCCGATTTTAACTTTTGCTTTTGAATTTTTTACCATTGCCAGTTTTTTTTGGTTAATGCTTTCGGCAACAAAAACGGTAAGATTGATATCCGCCAAGCGGCAATAGGCGGAAGCGGAAATCGCGGCATTCCCCGAAGAAGAAATGACCAAATTCTTTTCGCCTGAGCCGTAAGCAGAACTAACTTGAAAGGCCATTCCCCGATCTTTAAGCGAGCCGTTCGGGTTTAGATCCTCCCTTTTGAAAAAAATTCCGTCAATTTGTGTAGTTGGGGTCGCTCCTTCCCCCAGGCTTAAACGGGACTCTTCTCCGATAGGTAATAAATCGCGGTGATACCGCCAAATTCCTCTCTGGGAAACATCCTCTTGAAGATTAATCATCTTTAGGATAAATTATACATTAATCTTACAATTAGTAAGGAGGAGGAAGAATGAAAAAAGTAATTTGTCCGGATTGTCATGAGCCGGTAGAAATTAAAGAAAAAGACCCGAAAGTCGGCGAAATAATCGAGTGTGAAAATTGCGGTGCGGAAATTGAAATCACCAGTCTGGAGCCGCTTTCTGTTTCCTTAATTGAGGAAGAAAAATGAGTGAGCATCTGCCAACTCTTGTTGAAATAACATCAGTTTCTACTAGAAATTTGGTAAGACAAGCACTTAGGGAAATGTTAGTCGTTCCTCCTGAGATTTTGATTGAAGGACTGGATTTTATTAGCTTTAAAACTCAAAGAGAAAACCCGGATTTCTTTCTTCAAACGATTGATTTGTCGCAAACACTAGACTCTTTTGGCCAATCTGTTAGTAAATATATTGAAGATATTGCTGAACAACAAATACCAGAACTTCAAAGAATATATAAGAAATTTAATACTCGGCTCACCAAACTACCTCAAGAGACTGTCGAAAATATCTGGGATGGTTTGTCGGTTTCAATAAGAAACCGAATTTATTCGGCGAACGAAGAGGAAGTTTTGCCAATATTTAGCCTTGAAGAATGTCTTAAAAGCGGAAAAATAATAAAAAAAGGAAAAGAAGAAGATAAAAAATTATCCGGAGAAGAAGAAAGTACAATCAGGGAAAAAATCCTTGGAAATCTACCAAACGCCAATGATCAAGGCAAACTTTGGGAAAAATTAAGGAATGCTGTTTTTAACTATTTTCAGCAATCCTACGGAGTCTTTAAGTCGCCAGAAACGAAGGCCGAAATCTCTAAAGCCTAACCGCGCTATCCTGTCTAAATATTCTCAAACTTTTTTGCTTGTTAACAGTCCTTGCTTAAAATCTTCGTTTGGAAAAATCAGACACTTTGTGGTCAGGATAGTTTTGCACTTCCGTTAAGCCCAGATTTTTAATCTTCTAATTCCGTCTCCGGTTTGTTTATTGAAGCTAGCGGAAAAATAGTCCTTTCCCTGCCGGTCTTTTTCAAACCACAACTGTTTCTCCAATCCCGCCGAAATTTCTTTAACTAAAAACTTGGCAGTATGAACACCGGTCGTTTTTGTAAAAAATGCAGAGTGGGCATAAATCACTTCCTTGATTGTTTTTTGGCGATCTTTATTAATTCTTAAAACAATCGCAATGTGTTTTCCGGCGTTAAGGCGGATAAAATCGCCTATTCTTATTTCGGCGACAGATTCAACCGGCAGCGAATTTCTATCATTGGTTAGGCAAAAGGCGTTTACCCTAAGAGGTCCGTTTCCGTTAATGCCCGCCACTTTTTCCAAGATACCCGAACCGCCTTTTTCTTTATCAAGACCATTCGCCAAATGATAGACAAAACCGGAGCAATCAACCCCGATTTTTTCCCGGACCATAAAACTTCGGATCTCGGCGGAAGACATCTTCTCCAAATCCAAACCCAAATCCAAAGCCCTCTTGATCGTAGCCTCGATAATTTGCCTCGGTGTTCCCTTGCCTTTAAAAGGGCCGGGGATTAAATTCTTTTTGTCGTTTGACCAATAAGGGCAACGAACGGCTTTACCGCCCAAAAATAAATGGGTATATTCAAAATAAAGTCTTTCCAAAACTTCTGATTTTTCTATCATCTCTCGTTTCTAATATCCAATCTCTAAATAACCGCCAGCCAAATTCCGAAAATTGCCAAAATAATTCCGGCCAGCCAGGCGCGCATGACAATTTTTGGTTCTTCCCAACCCTCATTTTGAAGCCAGAGATGAAAAGGAGCGACCTTAAAAATTTTCCTGCCTAAAAACTTTTTGGCCAAAATTTGAACCATGCTTGAAAAAGCTTCTATGACAAAAATTCCGCCGATAACTATCAAGGGAGCCAATTTGCCGATCAATAAACCGACAACCGCCATGGTGGCACCAAAGGACAAAGCGCCGCCGTCGCCCAAAAATATTCTGGCCGGATAAACATTAAAGTATAAAAAAGCAATCAATGAGCCGATCCAAAGCGCCAAAAAAACCGAAAGCGGCGTGTCCAAAGTCGTATACGAAAGAAGCCAAAAGGCGAATAGACAGATTAAATTCAAGCCGGCGGCCAATCCGTCAAGACCGTCAGTAATATTAAAAGCGTTGGTAAAAGAAACGATTACCAAAGCGGAAAAAGGAATAAAAAGCCAGCCTAAATTGATAACGTTCAAAAAAGGAATGTAAATAAAATCAATTTTTAAATTCTGATAAAGCAAAAGGCCGATGATTAAAGCCAAAATCCATTGAATAATAAATTTATGCCTCATTCTTAAGCCAAAAACCCCGATCTTTGCCAGGCCGAAAAATTTCATCAAATCATCATAAAGTCCCAACAGACCAAAGGAAATGAAAGTAAAGAAAATAATGTTCAATTCTTCATTGATCGGGTAAAGTGCTGTAATATAAACACCTAAAATTTTTAAGGCCGGGAAAAGAATCAAGTAAAGAAAAAAAACCAAAAATATGGTTAAAACGCCGCCGCCGACCGGCGTTCCCGCCTTCACCTGGTGAAGACGATCAAAAATCGGAGTCCGATTCCCTAAAAAGTCTTTGGTTTTCTGAATTTTCCTGAGGAATTTTAAGCGGTAAAGAAGATTGATATAGGGAACAATCAGAATACTGGTCAGGCTGAAAGAAAAAAGCAATAGTCCCAAGTACAAAGCCATCATTAGGAAGATTTTACTTTATTAAACCGATAGGGGCAAGTCCAACAGGGCAAATAGCGATTGCAGGAAACCAACCGGCAATCAACTTTCTCCTCTTTCAATAAAATCAATATTCTTTCCAGATGACGAAGCAAAGAACCTTTTAAATAAACAAAATCCTCTTTTCTCAATTCCTTTCTTAAAAAATCAGCCGCTTGAATTACGTCTTTGGCCCAAAAAGTTTTCTTTTTGTCCATTCCCTCTTTGATTGCTTCAGTTAAAATAAATTTGGTCAAAGGTCCGATTCCGACCGCCAAATCAATTTTTTGCTTGGCCAAATGCCGGCCGACCAGACGATGACCTTCTTCTTCAAAATCGCCCAGCTCGCCCATCTCTCCCAAAACAGCAATCTTCCTTTTGCCTTTCAATTCCGTTAAAACGGTTAATCCGGCCATGGCGGAGGCCGGGTTGGACCGCAAAGCATCGTTCAACAAATAAGTTCCCCTCGGACCCGGTTCATAATTCAGCCTTCCTTTTAAAGGTTTTAGCTCGCTGAAAGAATTGATAATCAAATTTTTTTCTATTTGGAAATAGCGGCCGACCAAGTAAGCCGCCAAACAGCCGTCAACCAAATGATCGCCGATTAAGCCGGTAGAAACATTAATCCTTCCGTTTTTTTCCCGAATGGTAAATCTTGTTCCTTCGCGGTCAACTTTAATTGTCTCCGCCCAAACATCGCAATTGTTCTTTTTATCCTGATTCCTGCCGTAAAAGACCACTTTTGCCTTGGTCAAACCGGCCATCTTTCTAACCGCTTCGTCTTCGTAGTTTAAAATCGCCAACCCGTCAGCCGGCAAAGACTGAAGCAATTTGGCTTTCTCCTTAATAATATTTTCCAGCGAGCCAAAATGTTCTTTGTCGCTATGAACCGGCGTAATCCCGGTGACAATCCCGATCTGCGGCTTGACCAAAGAAAGATGGAAATCCATTTCTCCAAGGTGATCAACCCCCATTTCCAAAACCAACGCTTCCGTCCATGGCTTCACCTTTAAAATCGTTATCGGCAAATTATAAACCGTGTCCAGATTTAAATCGGTTTGAACGGTCGGAAACATTTTACTCAATACGGACGCAACTGCCCGAGCCGTATTGGTTTTACCGAAGCTGCCGGTGATCCCGACAATTCTTAATTGGGGATTAACCTCAAGCCAAAACTTGGCCAACGATCTTCTTGCCCGATGGAAATATGATTTAATCATTATTCTAAAGCCAAATTAATAATTTTATCCAATAATTGTGGGAAGGAAATTCCCGCAGCGGCAGCTTCTTTGGGCAATAAAGAGTTAGGCGTTAACCCGGGAATCGTATTTATCTCCAAAATGAAAATTTTGTTTTCTCTGATAATCATATCAACCCTTCCAAATCCTTGACAATCAACAGCATTGTAAACTTTTATCGCTAAATTTTGAACCTTTTTGGCTAGATTCGCCGTTAGTCTTGCCGGCACGATTTCCTCCGATTTGTCAGGAGTGTATTTAGCCTCATAATCAAAAAACTCATTTTTGGAAACTATTTCCGCTATGGGTAAAGCGAGAGGGTTACTATTCCCGATAACTCCGCAAGTAACTTCAACTCCGGAAAGATATTCTTCAACAATGATTTTAGAACCGTATTCAAAAGCTAATTTTAAACCATCTTTCAACTGCCGTTCCTCTTTTATGATAGTTATACCCACGCTTGATCCTTGCGAAAAAGGTTTAATTACAAAAGGGAACTTAAACTCTTTTAAAATTACTTGGGGATTATCTTTTTTAGATAAGACAAGAGCCCTGGCCATCGGAATCTTTTCCGCTTGCATTACTTTTCTAAACATAATTTTATTCATCCCTAAAGCTGAGGCTAAAACTCCCGCCCCTGTATAAGGAACCCCCGCCATTTCTAATAATCCCTGAATCGAACCGTCCTCCCCGTAATTACCATGCATCGCAATAAAAACAACCTTAGCTTTTTGGGGCAAAGATTCAATTCGAATATTTTCTTTTGTAGACACAAGGTTTTCGCAGTTTTCTTTTTTTAAAAGAGGATCGCAAAGAAGCAATTGTCCGAGATCTTTTAATTCCCATCTCAAACCATCTTTGGAAATTACAACCGGTAGAATATCATATTTATTCTTGTTTAGATGACGAACTACTTCCCTGCCGCTTGAAAGAGAAACTTCCCGTTCAGCACTCTTCCCTCCCATTAAAACAACAATTTTTATCTTGTTCATTTTCTCCAATCTTTATTCTGTCCTTTTGATATTTGCCTTCAATCCTCTCAATTTTTCGTCTAAATTTTCATAACCCCGATCGACTAATTCTGCACCCGTCAGTTCGCTTTTACCTTTGGCAATCAATGAAGCTAAAATCAAGGTTGCACCGGCCCTTAAATCGGCAATCTCCAATCTGGCTGGTTTTAAGGTCGCCGGGCCAAAAATTCTGGCCGCATGGAAATATTCCGGCCGGTCGTCTTTGAGATTAAAGCTGTATACTTCTTCCGGCCGGGGTACCCGGGGATTAAAAAGTTTCACTTTTACTCCCATCTTTATCAATTGTTCAAAAAAGGCAAAACGGTTTTCAAAAATTGTCTCGTGAATTACCGATTCTCCTTTTGCCTGGGTCATCAACACCGACCAAACCGCCATCCAATCGGTCATAAATCCCGGATAAGGATGGGTTAGGATATTGCAGGGGCTAAGTTGTTTTTTATAATAAAAACGAATATCTTTGCCGTCGATTTCATAACCGCCGCCGACTTTATCCAATTGCTCCAAAAAGGCTCCTAGGACTTTTTTGTCAGCGCCCTTAACCAAAACATCACCTTTTGTTGCCAAAGCAGCGCAAGCAAAGGTTACTGCCTCGTTTCTGTCAGGCATAACCGAATGGGAAGCGCTTTTTAATTCCTTCACGCCTTCGATCGTAATAATCCGACCGGGTTTTCTTTCAATTTTGGCGCCCATCTTATTTAAAAAGGCAATCAAATCGTCAATCTCCGGCTCCAAAGCCGCATTTTCCAAAACCGTTTTTCCTTTAGCTAAAACCGAAGTAATGACCATCACGTCGGTTCCACCGTGGGTGACCTTGGGAAAGCGATAACGGGTACCTTTCAACTCCTTGGCGGAAATTAAATAATGACCGTCTTGGCCCTTAATTTTTGCGCCCAACGCTTTTATTCCTTCAAAATGCCGGTCCAAAGGCCGGCGGCCGATTTTGCATCCTCCGGGATTGGAAACAACCGCTTTTCCGAAACGAGACAAAAAAGGACCGATGAAATAAGTAGCGGCTCGGGAAAGCTTACCCTGTCCGGACGAAATCACCCAATTACTTAAACTTTTTCCCGAAACCGTGACGATATGGTTTTCTCCAAAAATAACTTCACCGCCCAAATTTCGAATAATTTCTCCGGTTGAAAAAGTGTCGGTGATTTTGGAAAAATTTCTTATTTCCGATCGTCCGTCCGCATAAAGCGAAGCGATCATCAGCTTAAAACCGGAATTCTTTGCGCCACAAAGAGTAACTTCCCCTTTTAGCGGTTTACCGCCCTCAATAACAAATTTTTCTCTTTTGTTCATAGATAGTTGTTATCACTCTCCCAGGATAACAATTTCCTCCTTAAGGTCAACACCAAATTTTGTTTTGACTTTTTCTTTTATCTGGTCCATCAAGGTCAGGACGTCTTTGGCTTTAGCCTGGTTTAAATTAATAATAAAGTTAGCATGAGATTTGGCAATTTGAGCTTGACGGCTCTTCTTCCCCTTTAGGCCGCAATCTTCAATCATTTCTCCGGCCGAAAAAGGTTTCGGATTAATAAAAACGCACCCGGCCGACGGCTCTTTGGGCTGGTTACTTCTTTTAAGTGTATATTCTTCAATCAACTTCAAAATCTCTTTTTTTTCTTTTTTCGGTAAACAAAACTCCGCCGCCAAAATTATCTCCCCGGATATTTTAAACCGGCTTTGCCGATAAGAAAAACGGCAATCATTTTTATTTAACCAGAGAGTTTTTCCGTTTTTATCTAAAACTTTAACTCGGGAAACTAAATCGCCGATGCTCTTTTGCCAGGCTCCGGCGTTACCGCGGATTGCGCCGCCAAGACTTCCCGGAATGCCGGCTAAAAACTCCAGACCGCCCCAGCCGTTTTTTACACTTTCCTTAATCAATTGACTCAAAAGCATTCCCGCTTCAACAATTATTTTTTCTTTTTCTTTAAATACCTTTGCCGCCTGATACTTAATAACCAAACCGCGATATCCCTTATCTTTAACCAAAAGATTTGAGCCGTTTCCTAAAATAAAGTAGGGAAAATTATTTTCTCTGGCCAATTTTACGGCCTTTATCAATTCTTCTTGAGTTCGAGCCGAATAAAATAAATCAGCCGGGCCGCCGATTTTAAAAGTCGTGTGTTTTGCCATCGGCTCGTTTAGAGCAACCCTTCCCTTACCCAAAGAAGAAATTATTTTTTGTATCATTTGTGTCATAAGTTTTGTATTATTTTATTATTATTTTTTAATATTTTAATTTGTTAATCCGTTAATATTTAAAATTTTTAAAATCGCTCACGTTTTCTTCAATTAACTTGGTAAATTCAATTCCGCCGGAAGACATAAAAACAATGACGTCGTCTTTGGAAGTTTTAGCTCTCAAAAAATCATTAATCTGGCTTTTAAGCGGACAATAAACTACTAAAGAAACTTCGGGGTTTCCTTTACTGATTGCCTCAACCAAATCCTGCCCTTTTACCCGATCGTTTTTCTTTATTTCTTTTATAAAGCTAATCCGGTTAATCAAAACCATATTTGCGGCGGAAAAAGCCGCCGTAAACCAATTAAGGCTTTCTTTATATTTCAATATTGAAGCGGACGGGTCAAAAACACAAATAATCCGGTTTTTTGAATAATGATCTCTTAAGGCTTCCAAACTGGCTTTAACTTTTTCCGGATGTTGGGCAAAATCCCAATAAAAATATTTATCCGCGTGCCGTCCCAAAAACTCAAGCCTGGTTTTTACTCCCAAAAAAGTTTCAACCCCGGAAATCAGGCTCTTTTGATCTACCCCTAAAGAAGAACAAAGCGCCAAGGCTCCGCAAATGTTTTCCCAATTCGCTCTTCCCAATAAAACCGTCTTTATTTTTAATAATTTATTGAAATGTAATTCTGTTTTTTCGCTTTTTTTAAGAAAATCGGTAATGAACCAATCGGCTTTATGGTGGGAAAAGGAATAGCTTATTTTTTTTCCTTTAAATTCTTTAACCAGTTTCGGATCAACATTGTCCAGGTTGTAAATTAATTTTCCGTCTTTGGGAATCAACTTCCCCAGCTTTGAAAAGGCGGACAAATATTCTTCTTTAGAGGAAAAAATTTCCGGATGATCCCAATGGGTGGCGGTTAAAAGCAAATATTTAGGCCGATAAAACAGAAATTTCGGCGGATCGCTCGGGAAAAGATCCGGGGTTTCGTCTCCTTCGACAACGGAAAAAGGAGAATCGTTAAGACAGACTCCGTCCGGAAAATTTAAAGGTTGGCCGCCGATCATAAAAGAAGGGTCTTTGCCTGCTTTTTTTAAAATCCAGCTTACTAAAGCGGTTACGGTCGTCTTTCCGTAAGTTCCGGCAACCACTATTGATTCCTTTTTAATGAGATATTTAGCGATGGCTTCGGGATAGGATATTGTCGGAATCTTTAAGAAACGGGCGCGAAAATATTCCGGATTGCGGGGATCAACCATCAAGGCGCTTCTGCCGACAATCACCAGGTCGGTTTCCTTTTTAAGATTATTTTCCGAATATCCTTCAACATACTGAAGATTATTATTCTTTAAATAGTCCGACATTGGCGGATAAACCCCACAGTGATCGGATCCGGAAACCTGCCAGCCTTTGTCTTTAAAAGCCTTGGCCAGCGGCGCCATCGCTTTTCCGGCAATTCCGATAAAATGAACTTTTTTACTTTTCGTAATAATTAGTTAAAAAAATAATTAAAAGCTGACTTTAATTCCGAACCGGTCAAGAATTGATCTTAAGTCGCCCTGATAATACTTTTCCAAAAAATCTTTATTTTTTAAGGTATATTCCTCCTCCTTTTTCCCTTCTTTGTCCCCGCTTCCCGCTTCCCTATTTTTATTTCTCAGTATCAGCCCTTTCAGTTCTTCCAGGTTATCGCTCCACCTGAAACCGTTAAAAAATTCAACCCCTTTAAACTCCGTTTTATAAAGAGCGCTTTCTTCATAACACGTTCCCAGGTAAAGATATTCCTTTTTGCTTTCCTTGGCCCAATTAACCGCCTCCAACATCATCCGGCCGCCGAGAGATTGTTGAAAATATTTCAAGTCATAAAACGCGTGGGCATATTGAACAATCTTTGAGGAAACAAAACAAACGGCATAGCCAATTTCCTTTTGGGTTTCTCTTTCTTTCCAAACAAAAACATAATTAAAAGTATTTCCGGAAAAAATTTTCCTGATTCCGGCAGCCGTCATACTGTCTTTTCCAAATCTTTGCCGCATATAATCTTTACAAAACTTCTGGATTTTTGGCTGGTAAACAAATTCGGACAAGGGAATCAAATCAGATTCAAAGCAATCCGTTTTTTTTAAAATCCGCCGATTTTCGGAAGAAAGTTCAAAAGCGGCTAGATTTATTCTTAAAGAACGGCTAAGGTAATAAATTTCCGGAAGGCTTCTTATCGGCAAAAAACCGGCTCCGTAAATATTCTCCGGAGAATCACCTTCCTCTTTCAATAACCATACCTGATAAGGAAAACGATAATGGGGGTAATCGGCTTTATATTCGGCAAAGAAAATTTTCATAATTGTTTCTCTCCCTTTTTAAAATCTTTGTTTTTTAATAATAAATTGATTGCTTTTTTGGCCGCCTCTTTATCCGACCAGGGAAATTCGGTCTGATCGAAACACATTGATTTTTCATGACCTTTTCCGGCGATAAGAACATAATCTCTCTTTCTTGCCAACTTGCGGACGGCAAAATTGATGGCTTCCTGGCGATCGCTAATCTTGTAAAAAGTTTTTCCTTCTTTTCCGGCGCCGGCCCGACAGCCGGAAGCGATTTCTTCAATAATATCGGTTGCTTTCTCCGTCCGGGGATCTTCGGTGGTCAAGACGGTAAAATCAGCCAAGCGGCAAGCTATTTCGCCCATCAAAGGTCTTTTGGTTTTATCCCTTAATCCGGCGCATCCGAAAACCACGATTGTCTTTCCGTGGCCGTTATTCTCTTTTGCGTTTTGCTCTTTAAGTGTTATTAATGCCTGTTTTAAGGCATTAGGCGTATGGGCAAAATCAACAAAAACCTTAAAATCCTGGCCCAACTTGATTTCTTCCATCCTGCCGGCAACTCCCTTAAAATCGCCAACCGTTTTCCTGATCGTTTTTTCCGATACCCGAAGCTCGGACGTTGCTGCTATTGCCGCCAAACAATTATATTGATTGTATTCCCCGGGCAACAAAGTTTTGAAACGGAAGTTTTCCGGCGTAAAATCCGCTTTGTTTTTAATTCCGTAGGTAACCACCTTTATGCTTTGCTCTTTGCACTTTGTGCTGACAAAATCATATGATTCATCGTCTTTGTTAATAATCGCTGTTTTTGATTTAAGAAGAAGCTTTGTCTTTGTCGCCAGATATCTTTCGTAGGTTTTATGATAATCAAGATGTTCATGGGTAACGTTCGTCAGCACGGAAAGAAAAAAATTAACTCCCCAAAAACGGAATTGGTCTAACCCGTGCGAGGTTACTTCCAAAACCGCAAATTTTACCTTTTGATCCACCATTTTTCTAAGTAATTTTTGCAATTGCCATGAGTTCGGAGACGTGACATGGAAACCGGTATCAATTTCTTCGTGGCCGATTCTGGCGGAAAGAGTAGAGACCTCGGCCGTTTTTTCTCCGGAAGCTTTTATTATTTCGTAAATCAAATTGACGGTCGTCGTTTTGCCGTCGGTTCCCGTAATGCCAATAACTTTCATTTTTCGTGATGGAAACCGATAAAAAAGACAGGCCAGGACGGCCAAAGGCAAATGGATAAGCAAATTAACCGCTTTTTGAGGAATTAAAAAGCGGATTTTTCCAACCAGACCGTTACTTCTCAGTTTTAACCAAATTTTATTCACCTTGATAAACTTAAACAATTATACACCAGAGAATTAAATTTTAGCCCGGAGGGATGCCCCAGATTTCAAAAATTCCCTTGGCTATTTCAAACCAAAGCGGAGCCGCGGTTTCCGATCCCCAGGGCGAAGTTTTAGGCTCCCTGAGAGTGACCAGCATGGCAAATCTGGGTTGCTCCGCCGGAGCAAAACCGATAAACGAAGCAATGGTTTTTTCCTGGTCATAATGACCGGCAACCGGGATCTGAGCCGTGCCTGTTTTACCGGCAATACGATAACCTTTTGGCTTGGCCCATTTTGACTCGCCGTTCTCAACCGCATTAACCATCATCTCTTTAATAATTTTCGCCGTTGCCGGTTTGATCACCGGTGAGAATTCAGGCTTGCTGGTAAAAACAATCCGGTCGCCTTCTTTAATCCTGGCCACCACCCAAGGCTTCACCAGATTGCCTCCGTTAGCCAGAACGCTGATCGCCCTGACCATTTGAAGGGGAGTGACGGCAATCCCCTGGCCAAAACTGGCAGTAGCCAAATCAATTTCCTGCCAATTATTCTCATCTTTTAACTTTGTTTTGGCTTCGCCTTCAAGATCAATTCCGGTTCTCTCGTCAAAACCGAATTTTTTAAAATAGTCATAAATTTTTGCTATTCCCAAGCGTCTGGCCGTATAAACCATACCGACGTTGTCCGAATGCTGAATAATTTCTATCGGCAGGGAATCGGGATAATATTTTTCGTTCCAGGTCTTGATACTGTATTGGCCGATTGTAACCGGCCCCGTGCAAATATCGCAACGCGATTCCCGGTTAACCGCGCCAGTATCAAATGCAGCGGCCATCACCAGCGGCTTAATAATAGAACCGGGTTCAAAAGTAAAAGAAATAGCCGGATTGGGAAAAAGTTCGCCGGGAAAAGAGGAAAAATGCGCCTGATCAAAAGAGGGAAAAGAGGCCATTGCAATTATGGCGCCGGAAAAAGGATCCATAACGATTACCGAACCGGAAACCGCTCCGTATTTTTCCATTTTATCCTTTAATTTTCTTTCCGCCAAAAACTGAACCGAACGATCCAATGAAAGATATAAATCCCGGCCGGGAACCGATTTTTTCTCTCTTTCTTGACCAATAATAATTTCCCGGCCGAAAAGATCCTTTTCTTCAAATTTAATCCCCGGTATTCCTTTTAATTCCTGATTATAAAAACCCTCCAAGCCAAAATAGCCTCTTTCTTTGTCTTTTTCGTCCGCAGCGACAAAACCCAAAAGGTGAGCCGCCATTGAGGCTTCCGGATAATAGCGTTCCCATTGTTCCTCAAAACCCAAGCCGGAAAAAGATTTGCTTTCCAAATCTACTTTTTCCTCTTCGTTTAAAATCTTTCCTAAAGAAAACCACTTAATTTTAGGATTGTTTAAAACAGAATTCAGTTTGTCTTCATTGTATGCTAAAAAATCCTTTAAATAATTTACCAGATCTTGCTTTTTTTCCCGGGCTGCCGAAGCTGAAACTGTTTGGTCGGATCCGGAAACTTTTTCCGGTTCCAGAAACAACAAATAACTTTTCCGGCTGAAAGAAAGAGGAAAACCGTCCGCAGAATAAATCGAGCCCCTGGGAGAAAAAATTTTTTCTTCACTTTCCTGCTGATTCCTGGCAGCCGCTGCCAGCTCTTCGGACTTAATTACCTGCCAATAAAAAAGTTTTGCCAAGATTAAAAACCAAGCCATTAGAAAAAAAACGAACAAAACCTTTATCCGCATGTTTTTGTCAGGTTTTAATAATTTTTCAAAATCACGGTCTTAACGCCACCGAATCGGCAGAAGAATAACCGACCATAATAGAATTATCTTTAAAACCAAGAAGTTCTGCCTGGGTTTTAATTCTAATTAAAGAAGAAAGTTCGGCAATCTTTTGGTCATAAATCCGGTTTTCTTTTAAAAGAAAGGCTTTTTTCTCTTCCAGAAAAGCAAATTTATCGCCATCGGCACAAACCGATCCCCCTATCAAAAATTGAAAAGCCACCAATAAAATGACGATTACGATTGAGATATTTAAGATTTTTTTCATCATTTTTTTTCCGCTCCTCTCATTTTTGCGCTTCTGGCCCGCGGATTTGCCTCAACCTCCTCTCGGGAAGGAGTAATCGGCGAGCCGGTTAAATTATTTATTTCTCCCGAATTTTCTTTTTCTTTGATAAAGTCCTTTACGATCCGATCTTCCAGCGAATGAAAACTGATCGCAACCAGTCGACCCCCGGGTTTTAAAAGACCTAAAGCTGACGGCAAAGCTTCTTTTAAATTATTCAATTCGTCGTTAACGGCAATGCGCAAAGCCTGGAATACTCTGGTTGCCGGATGAGTCCGGTCATATTTTCCTCTGGCCGGAACGGACTTTAGAATAATGGTCGCCAATTGATCGCATTTTTCTATTGGCGACGTTGTTCTGGCCCGACAAATTGCGGCCGCAATCGACCGGGAGCGGTGTTCACCGCCCAGTTTGGTAAAGAGCTCAATCAATTCCCCTTCGTTTAAACCGTTAATCAGATCCCTGGCCGTGACTTTTAATCCCGGCGACATCCTCATATCCAAATCTGCTTCTTTGTTAAAAGAAAAGCCCCTTTCTCCTGTTTCCAGTTGATGGCTGGAAACTCCCAAATCAAAAAGGATTCCTTTAACCTGATCAAACCCCGCCTTTCCGGCCAAATCGCCAATCTGGCCGAAATTGCCTTCAATTAAAGTCCACCTGAAAGCGCCTAAAGGGCAGGCTTGACTTAGGCGCTTCCCGCTAAACTCTAAAGCTTCGGGATCACGGTCAATTCCCAAGACCTCTCCTCCGGCCTTTATAATCGCTTCAGAATGACCGCCGCCACCCAAAGTGGCATCTATGTAGCGTTCCCCCTTTTTAACATTTAAAAGTTCAATTGCTTCTTTTAAAAGAACCGGCGTATGGTATTCGTTAGTCATTTTTAGCAAGTTCAAAGTTTAAGGTGCCAAGTTTAAATCAAACTCCCCGTCTCCCGTGTTCTCTTGCTCTACCCCCTACCCTGTCTCGCTCTATCCTTGCTTAAATCAATTTCTCCCAACTTTTCGGCTATTTCTTCGATATGCTCACTTAAATATTTTTGATGTTCCAGCCAACGGCCTTTTTCCCAAACCTCAACATATTGGTTAAGTCCCAGAAAAACTACCTCGGAAACAATCTTGGCGTAATCCCTTAAATACGGCGGGATAACGAATCGGCCCTGTTCGTCCAGATTTACTTCCGAAGCGCTACCCAGCAAGAAACGGTTGGTGTCCCGGGCCGAGCCCATGAAAAACGGTTTGTCTTCCGTTCCGCTGATAAGAGATTTCCAATTGTCGTTGGAAACAATAATCAAGGAGCCTTCGTAACCCAAAGTCAAAACCAATTGATCGCCCAAAACGTCGCGGAATTTTTTCGGAAAAGCAATTCTTCCTTTAAGACTGACTTTGGAGTGATATTGGCCGATCAACATATTTTGTTTGTGACACTAATCACCACTTTATGCCACTTTTTTCCATTTTGAGCTATTTTATAAATACTTGTCAAGGGGCAAAACATCAAAAGAAAGAATTTTAGAAAGGAAGATAATTAAAACCAACTGGCAGAAAAAGAAGTTACTTGGTTAAAACGAAGATACCGGTTTTTTGAACCGAGGTTCTCAGCCAACCGTCAACCAGACTTGATTCCGTCTCCAACCACTTTGTTCCGTCCCAAACAAGAATCGCGGCTTCTTCATTGGATTTAAAAAATACTTCACCTTTGGCCGAAGAGCTGGGAAAAATTCCGTAAGGCACGGCGCCGATTTTCCCTTCAAATTCCTTGGGAACGCCGATGGTGGAAATCGTTAAAAAGTAGGAATTCTTGTCCAGATTCTTGGCAACAAACTTAAAATTGCCATCGCCAATGCTTAATCCTTCGGCGGCTTCGCTGCCTTTTTGCAACCTGAATGCCGATTCAAATTTCTCCGTTCCGGTTTCGCTCCTTAGTTTCAAAGTTAAAACCCCTTCGCTGATATTCTCGTCAAATTTATACTTGCATTTAACCGTGCAGCTCTCCGAACCGAATAAGATTTTCCGGGTAAAACTTTTTTCTCCCTTAAGTTCAACCGAGCCGGCCACTCCCCTTTCGACCTGGTTGCCAATATCGCCGGCAAAGTAAATCAATTCATAATCAATTGACTTGGTGCCTTCTTTAATCTTGTTGACCTGTAAGTTAACCCAATGACCGTCAGCCGTCGGTTCAAGACTGACAAAAGGCCGATCAAAAATAGTTTCCTCAAGGGGTTTGGTCGGCATCGGTGAAGGTTGTCCTTGACTGCCGGCTGGTTTTTCCGCCTGCTTTAAAGAACAGCCGGATAAGACAAAAGTGGCCAGAATCAGCCAAAAACAGAAGACAGGAAACCGAAAGCTGAAGACGGAATTCTTTTTCATTTCATTTTATTTTGAAAATATTCTATTAATTTGTCAATCCCCACCCTCTCCTGCTTGGTGATATCGCGGTCTCTCACTGTTACCGTATTGTCTTCCAGCGTCTGAAAATCAACGGTAATACACCAAGGAGTGCCAATTTCATCCTGGGAAAGATATCTTTTGCCGATATTTCCCCTGTCATCCCAAGCGGTGCGAAGCTCCGGTCTGAGCATATCGAAGATCTGTCTGGCCACTTTGACTAATTCCGGTTTATTGGCCAAAAGCGGAAAAACCGCCACTTTATAAGGAGAAAGTTTGGGATTCAGCTTTAAAACTACTCTCTTGTCTTCCTCTTTGTAAGCTTCCAAGAGAGTAATCAAAAGAGTTCTGGGCATTCCGAAAGAAGGCTCGATCACATGAGGAATAAAATCCCGGCCGTCTTCGGTTCGATACTGCAAATTAACTCCGCTGAATTTTTGGTGCTGGGCCAAATCAAAATCAGTCCGGTACGCCAGACCCCAAACTTCTTTTTTACCGAAAGGATATTCGTATTCAATATCAACCGTCTTTTTTGAATAGTGGGA
Source organism: Microgenomates group bacterium ADurb.Bin219 (assembly GCA_002069945.1). Lineage (GTDB taxonomy): Bacteria > Patescibacteriota > Microgenomatia > UM-FILTER-40-11 > UM-FILTER-40-11 > MWCH01. The sequence continues at coordinate 15,173 of MWCH01000005.1, read as the reverse complement.
TCTTTCTTTATCGCCGTGCTCCCGAATACTGATTTTTGCTTCGGGCGCTCCGGTAACCGCCACCAACCACTTCTTCATTTCTTCCTGCCATTGATCAAAATACTTTTGCCAATCCGATTGCGGATCAATAAAATATTCTATTTCCATCTGGTCAAATTCCAAATCCCGGAAAATAAAATTACCGGCAGTAACTTCATTCCTGAAGGAACGGCCGATTTGGCCTATGCCAAACGGCAATTTCGGATGAAAACTGTCAAGAATATTTTTATAATTGATAAAAATTGCCTGGGCAGTTTCCGGACGTAAATAAGCGATAGAGGAGCTATCTTCTGTTGCTCCCAAAAAGGTCTTAAAAAGACCGTTAAACATCTTTTCTTCGGTTAGTTCTCCTTTACATTCCGGACATTTGTTGGAAGTGGCGTTTTCCGCCTTGAAGCGTTTATGACAGGATTTGCATTCCACTAACGGCTCTTTAAAATTCTCAACATGGCCGGAAGCTTCCCAAACCCGCGGGTGAGAAATAATGCTTCCGTCAATCCCAAACATCTCCTCCCGACCGTGGATAAAAGTTTTCCACCAAAAATCACGGATGTTGTTTTTCAACTCAACTCCTAAAGGACCGTAATCCCAAGTATTGGCAAGCCCTCCATAAATTTCACTCCCCGGATAAACAAATCCTCTTCTCTTGCACAAAGAGACAACTTTTTCCATTAAATCGCTTGTCATTAAATTGAATTCTAGATTAGGTTTAATAAATATTCAAGCCAGAAATCTTCTAACTCTGAGAAACGGAAACTTGGTTAAAAAAATTTTTGGCTTTAAGTTTGCGGTTGATCAAATCTTCAATGTAAAGATCAAGGTTGGTATTGCCGACCGGTCTTCCTTTCGGCCAGAAACCCAAACTTTGAAGAAGGGAGACTTCAAAGTTAGTGATTAGTGATTGGTAATTAGTGATTGGTGATAAATTTATAAAACTATTGACGAGCAGATCGTAAACCTCATTGTTTTCCACTCCTTCCGCACTTAATTTATCTACCAATTCGCACAATTGATACGCCGCCGCGACCTTTTTTAAATCCACTCGCCAGTCTTTAAACGAATTAATGACTTCCACTTCGGTGACAATATCCAAATTTTTTCCCTTGGCCGCAAAAATTACAACCTGGTTGAAAAGTTCCAAATTTCCGCCTTTGCGGGAAGTGGTTCTTCTTATTCCTTTTGCCAAAATGGAAATTTTCCCGAAGTGTTTGGTGAAAACAGTTAAAATCCTGTCTGCCTCACCGAAGTTACTTCTTTTTAAAATTATGCCTTCGGTTTTAAAAGTCTTACCTAACGTCACTTAATATCTGATCTCCAATAGCCAATATCAAAACTTAATTTCTTTGTCCGTTCTTAACTCAAATTCCTGCTTTTGTCCGTTATAGTCAACAACATAATCGTAGGCTTCTATCCCGGGTTGCTTTTGGATCATCAGGCTATATGAATTGTTCCGGTTAAACTCGGCCGGCAGTTTGTATTTAAAGACAATCTTGGCCGAACTTTGGGGCCTTAAAGGATATTTGTCCCCGAAAAATCCTTCAAAAACCGTTTTCCCCAATTCCTCATAAGTTTTGATTTCCGTTTCAAAACCGTTGCTGGAAATCAAAGTTGAACCCTTGGGAACATAAAGCCTAACCCAGTCACGGTAAGGCGCGTTTAAGCAAAGACCGCCTTTTTCCAAATTACAATTTGAGGCAGGGAACGAATTTTTATAATTAACGGAAACGGTTTTGATTAAGCCACCGTCATTATCAAACTCAATTTTTTGTTCTACTGCCTGTTTGATAAACAAATTGGATTTGGCGCCGGTAAAACTGGTGTCGTTAAGGTGCAAATAGTCTCCCGAATATTCCTTAATCCGGCCGGCCAGGTTAAAGGCTTCAATCGCTTTTTGCGCTTCTTTGTCAAAGAGATAAACCAAAAAGTGTTTTTCGTAAACCGATTTTAAGGTTGCCTCCATCAACAAAGGCAATTTTGCTTTTGGAGACTGAAAGGCATTAAGCAAGATTGAATGCATCAACGGAGTAATGACCGCTTTCCGCGATAAATTTACTCCGCTTATGGGTTTATCCGCCAGTTCCTCCAACCGATAAACAACCTGAGGACAATCGCACCTTTTGTCGTTTTCCGCCGAAAAATTTCCCCATTCCGGAACGCCAACCGTGCCGATGATTTTTAAAAGAGCCGTCAAAACCTTGGTATCAATGGCCAAAATACCCGTTAAGGTTTGGTTGCCGGCTGCCCGGACGTAATAGGTATAAAATTTTTCCATTGCCAAGGCGAAGTCGGGAGAAAGGTTCATATCTCTAATCCGCCATTGCGGCGTCCTTCCCGATCTGGCTTCATCGCCGTAAGGAAGCTTCAGATATTTAACCAGGGCTTCGGGCGCCGCTTCCGTCCGGCTAAGTCTGGCATCCAGAGAATAAATATCCTGGGAAAGCAAAGGACTGATTTTTCCTTTGGAGACTTTTAAAATCCCGTAGGCGGTCATAAAACCGCCGGTGGGCCTTAATTCCGCGTCGTTTTGAAAAATTATCAAGTAGAACTGGTCTTTTTCCATTCCCAAAAGTTTCGGTAATTGTTCCAAAAGAGGCTTGGCGTCGTTCATTAAATTGGCGCCCTGGTCAACCGCCAATTTTGCCGCCTTAATAATTTCTCTCACTTTCTTGCCCTGAAAGTCCTCGGGATAGCGAACCTCGTCAATTTGATCAACCTCGGATTTAACCGTTAAGAGTTTTTCGCTGATTTGGTCAAACTGCGGGCTGATTTTGTCCAGGGTAGTCATAATAAAAGTAATCCTGTCCATGGTTGTTTTTCCGCTTTGGGTAGCGCTGGCGGCACCGGAAAAGCCCAAAATATCGGCGTAAGGAATTAGGGCTTCAACGGCCAAGTCAACCGCTTCCAATCCGGCCGAACCGGCTTTAAAACCGTGATCCAAATCGCTGAAATAAGATCCCAAAAAAGGCAGTTTTTTCATCCAACCGATTTTTTCCACTTTATTCTCTACCTTAGCCAAAGAATTTTTAGTCGCCAAAACGCCTTCCTTGACCTTTGCCAAATCCTGCTGTTTTACCGCTTCCTTAACCTGATTAAAACTGGCCAAAAGCGGCTCTTTTTCCGCCAACAGATCCCGGCCGGAAATATATAAAAACCCGCCAAAGGCCGCCAAAATAATAAAGATTACCGCTAAGAAAGAAAAAAGAATCTTTGTCTTTTTGCCGATTTTTATTTTCCCAAAAGAACAACACTTTTTCTTTTCAATTTCTTGGGCAGGCTTATTTTTTACTTCAGGTTCTTTCCCTTTAATCGGAAGATCGTCCAAATTAATTTTTTTCATTTTTCTCCTTAAAAAATATTAATTTATTGTTTAAACTGCTCCCTTGCCGGTAATCATGGCCAAGGGAGACTTCAATAAAATAATAATATCATAAATAATTGATTGCCTTTTGGCGTAATCGGCATCCATTTTAATTCTCTTGTCAAAATTGACTTCGGAACGTCCGGAAACCTGCCATTCGCCGGTAAGACCGGGCTTTATTTTCAAAACTTCATCAACCAAGGGCTTTGTTTCCGGGTATTTTTCCTGCTGTTCCGCCAGCTCATCCTGATAATACGGCCGTGGCCCGACCAAGCTCATCTCCCCTTTAAGAATATTGATGAATTGAGGTAATTCGTCAATTGAATGTTTCCTGATAAATTTGCCTACCCGGGTAACCCGGGGATCTTCATGCAACTTATAGCTTGATTTTTTATACTCCTGCAAAAGCTTTCGGAACCGCTTGTCTTCATGCAAAAGCCGGTGGGCGTTGGGAATCATCGATCTTAATTTATATAAATGGAAAAGCCGGCCATCCTTGCCGATCCTCTTGGGAGTATCGGCAAAAACCGAACCGGGAGACTCAATCTGCATTGCCAGGGAAAACAAAAAACAAACCGGGAAAAAAATAATGATTCCCACCAAAGAGCCGACAATGTCAATTGCTCTTTTTAAAATCGCATACATAATTTAAATCACAACAGGTCTTTTTCTTCCTTTTCCTTCAAGAGAGTAACGATTTTTTTAACCTCTTGGGCCCTTTGTCTCGGGCAAATTAAAACCGTATCTTCTGTTTCAATGATTACCAAATCGGATAAACCAATGGTCGCAATCGTCCGATTTTCAGCTTGGATAAGGCAATTTTTGGTTTCCAAACCAAAATGTTTTCCCTTTCCGCCGAAAATCGTCACGGCATTGCCTTCCGCGTCTTTCTCGCCCAAGTCGTAAGCTACCTGCCAATCGCCAATGTCGCTCCAGCCAAAAGTCGCGGGCACCAACAATAAATTGTCCGCCTTTTCCCAAACGGCGTTATCAATCGCCAAATCCTCAGCTGATTCGTAGATTTCCTTTATCGTCTGTTGCTCCGCGGGGCCGGACAAGGCAAGATAAATTTTTTCCAGACCGTTAAAAAGCTTGGGAGAATATTTGCCGAAGGCTTCCCAAAGACTTTTGACCGAACAGGTAAAAATTCCCGTATTCCAATAGAAATTTCCTTTCTCCAAAAATTCCTGGGCCAACTTCAGCTCCGGTTTTTCCTTAAAAGAAATTACTTTGTAAATTTCTCCTGTATTTTGATCAAGTTGATTTCCGGTTTCAATATAGCCCAATCCCGTATGGGCAAAGGTTGGTTTTATGCCAACCGTTACCAAATAATTACCCCTACAGGCTGCCTCCGCGGCGAGCTTCAATCTCTCGGCAAAACTCTCGTTTTCGGTTACCGCCGCGTCCGACCAGAAAGTCATCACAATCGCTTCCGGATCGGCCTTCTTAATATAAGCAGTTCCCAAGCCGACCGCCAAAGCAGTGTTTCTGCCAATGGGCTCGGCAATAATATTTCGGGGTAGAATTTCCGGAGCGTATTTAATTATTTCGTCAACATAATCGCCAATGGTAACAATAATGATTCTGTTGCTCTCGGTTAAAAGAAGGGCGCGGTCAATTGTCTGCCGGAACAAGGTCGTTTTCCCGAAAAAATTTTCCAGAAACTGCTTCGGTGTTTTCCGTCTGGAGCGAGGCCAAAGCCGAGTTCCGGCTCCGCCGCAAATAACGAGCGCGTAAAGATGATTATTATCTGCCATTTTCCTCGGCAATTTGTTTAAACCTTGCCAAAAATTCTTTCATCCCGAATTTTTCTGCCTGTTTGCGACAGTCTTCGGGTTTTAATTTTGAATTTTTAATCATCAGGTCGGCTTTTTTTACCGCTTCAATCAGCGATTCGGGAGTTTGTTGATCAAAAAAAACTCCGGTTATCCGATCTTTAATTGTTTCCGCTGCTCCTCCGGCCCTAAAAGCGATTACCGGTTTTCCGCAAGCCTGAGCCTCAAGCGGGACCAAACCAAAATCTTCTTCCTGGGCAAAGACAACCGCCCGACAATTTTGATAGTAACTAATCAGCTGCTCGTCTGTCAACTGGCCCAAAAAATCAATATTGCTATTGGCCATTCTTTTTAGCTTCCTTAATTCGCTCCCTACGCCAATTATCTTTAGATTCCAACCCAACTTATTAAAAACTTTCACCACCAGGTCTGCCTTTTTATACGGCACCAACCTCGATACTACTAAATAATATTTGATATTTGATATTTGATATTTGATATTTGTTCTAAATTTATCCAAATCGACTGGTGGATAAATCACATCACTTTCCCTGCCATAGTATTTTTTGATCCTTTTTTGAACGGTCTGGGAAATGGCAAAATAAGCATCCGGCCTTTGGGCCGCAACTAAATCCCATTTTCTTAAATATTTGACTAACGAGCTAGACGCTATACGCTGAGTGCTGGTTCTAAAATATTCTTTATACCCGCTCCATAAATACCGGGTCGGCGTCAAGCAATAACAAAGATGCTTTGTTTTCGGTCTAGTAATTATCCCCTTGGCCGCCTCGCTGGTTATGGAAATTACCAAATCAAATTCGTCAAAATTAAAAGACTCAAAAGCCAAGGGCATTAACGGGGCAAAGAATTCATGTTTTTCTTTGGCCAAGGGAATTCTTTGTAAAAAAGAGGTCCTCACCTCAAAAACCTTAGCCCAGGGAGCCCTTTCCGAATCATAAACAGAGGTATAAAGCGGAGCTTCGGGCCAAATTTGGTGCAAGGCCAGCAATAATCGCTCTGCTCCTCCCCATTTGTTAACCCGGTCGTAAACCAAAGCCACTTTCATCTTTCAATTCGTTAATCTCTTAATAATAACCATCTTAACCGAACGGATTTTCTTTTTCAAAATCCGGGCTAAAGCATTTGACTGCTCCCCCAAATTCTTGAACCCAACCGTATTTTATACCTAATCCTTCAACAAGTTTATTGGCCGCCTCAAACTCTTGTTTGCCAATCGGCCGGTTAATTTCGGCAAACTCTCTTGCCCGATAAAGAGGATTATATTGTGTCATTAGGGAAAGGTGAACCCGATCGGAAATTGTTTTAACGAAACGGAGGCAATTTTTGGTATTTTCTATTTGCCCGGGTAAAATCAAATGCCGGACGATCAATCCCCTGATCGCCTTGCCTTTCTGGTCAATTTGTAAATCGCCAACCTGCCTTTGCATTTCCAAAATTGCTTTTCGGGCAACTTCGGGATATCCGGGAGCCGAAGAATATTTGATGGCCAGTTTTTCGTTATCGTATTTATAATCGGGTAAATAAATATCCACCAAGCCTTCAAATTCTTTTAAAGTTTTCGTTTTCTCATAACCGTTTGTATTCCAAACAATGGGGATCTTCAATCCTTTCCTTTTGGCCGTAATAATTACCTTTTCTAGCCAATATGACCAAACCGTGGGCGAGACTAAATTAATATTCAGGCTGCCTTCCTCTTGAAGTTTCAGCATCATCTCTACTATCCCATTCACATCATAACTTTTATCTTGATTTAGTTCTTTACCCTTCCGAAGCCCTCCGAATCGGAGGGCGAAGGAGGGCTGTGAGATCTGCCAATTTTGACAAAAAACACACTTTAAATTGCAATTGCTGAAAAAAATTGTTCCCGAACCGCCTCGACTTCGCCGAAGACGAGATGGACCGGAGATAGGAGGTTCCTCGCCAAAATGATGTCCAAACCAGGAAATCTTAATTTTATCGTCAGCTTTACAAAAACCGATTCCTTTTTTCCGGTTAATTCTGCAATTTCTCGGACAAAGATCACAACGGAAAATATTCATCTATTGAAGCGATTTTACCATAAAAAAAGCAACTTTTTGTCTTTCGACCAGGCAAGTTGTCAGCCTTTGTTTCTCTTAATCAAACACGATATTGAAGCTGAATACCGCAATCGGTACAATACTTCGGGACAAACTTCCCCCTGGGTGTTTTGATCGCGTCTTTGATATTCAGGCAATGCGGGCAAAACCACTTTCCCGACTGAGTCTTCTCCAATAACTCTTTTAAAATATGGCCTTGGATAACGAGATCGCTCCCGCACCGGGGGCAATATTTCCACTCCTCCTTAACTTTAAGTAAGCAGCCCCGGCAAACCTTCTTGTCCCTTGTTTTCTTCCCTATTCCCTTCCTCATTCTCTCCCCCTTCTTTTTTCTTATTTCAACAAAGTCGATCCACATTCCGGACAGAAGTTCGGATTGTGTAAAGGTTGCCCGTCTGCATAGTGGATAACCGAGCGATTCTTTCGGCAAACGGGGCAATACCGACTGATCTTGCCCTCAACGGTTACCGGCCGACAAGCAGGCTTTTCTTCCTTCAGCCTTTCTCCACATTCGGGGCAAAAAACCCAGTCCTTAGCCAACCCAGTCAAATGACACTTACACTCGTCCATTCCTTCTCTCCTTTCTTTTTATTTGACCCTCTCTTGCCAACAGAATACCTCATAAATAGCACAACAGGACTTAATTGTCAAAAATTTTGAATAAAAATATTACGAACGAAGTTTTTTCGGTTTTTTATATACTTTGATATATTTTCAGTGTCTGCTCAGCCATCTTTTTCCAGGAGTATTTATCGCAAATCTTAAAGCCTTCTTTTCTTAGAGTATTTTGTTTTTTCTTATCAATAAGCAGATCTTTAATTTTTTCTGCCATTTCTTGAGAATCGATGGGGTTAAAATAACTGGCTGCTTCCCGATAAATTTCTCTGAAAACCGGAATGTCCGAAGCCAAAACCGGAACCCCGGCTGCCATCGCCTCCAAGCCAGGCAAACCAAAGCCCTCCGATAAAGAAGGAAAAACAAAAACTTCCGCCTCCCTATATAATAATTTCAATTCCTCATCCGGAACAAAACCCACCATCTTAACAAAATTTTCTGCCTTTTGGTTTTTAACTTCTTTTTGTAATCTTTCCCAAAAAATATTCCTGGCGCAAACAATGACAAGGTTCACCGATGGCTGGTGATTGGTGATTGGTGGTTGGTGGTTGGTGGTTGGACCGTCTTGACTCAACGCTTCCGACGAGGCAAACGATTGACCACTAACCGCTAACCGCCGATCGCTAGTCGCTGACTCGTTAAGAATAGTAACTGCCCTTATGAGATTGGGGATATTTTTATGGGGATAGACGCTGCCGACATATAATAAATATGGTTTTTTGATTTTATATTTCTCCAATACTTCTTCAACTTTTAACTTTTCATTTGCTCCCTTCGGGGAATCCTTTAAGGATGTAGCTTTTTGCTTGCTTTCCGCTCCCTCATATGTCACTACCACTTTACTTTCCGGTATTCCATATGCTTTTCTCAACTGAAGCGAGACGGTTTTTGACGGAACCAGAATATTTTTGGCTCTTTTAACCGCCAGTCGAAAAACAATTAAATAACCCAAATACTTCAGCCAATAAAACAAGTAGTTTTTGGTCGTCGTCGACCGGCCGCGGGAAAAGTGTTTGATTAAATCGTGAATGGTCAAAACATAATCGCCAAAATAAAAAACCGGCACGTTAAAATGAGGAAAATGCATTAAATCAATTTTCTCTTTCCGAATTAAATAGGGCATTAAAACCTGTTCTTTTAAGGAGTAATGCCTTGCTTCTGCCGCTACATATTTGATATTTGATACTGCCTGCCCGCCGAAGCTTTGGCACAGGCTGGGAGATTGGGAATTGGAACTTATTTTCGTTAAGAAATTTTTCCGAACAAATAAAACATAAACGTTATTCTTGTCAATCTTCGATAACTCATTTACAAGATTCTGGACATAACGTCCAATCCCGGCATTTTCCAATCCAATCATCCGGCAATCAATTCCGATTTTCATTTTTTCTTTTATTTCGTAATATTGCAATCTCGTTTAAGATCGGGATAGCTTGTAACGAACTTCCAATTTATTTATTAATATAGTGTTTCAATAATCTAAATACGCCTTTTACTTTGATAGCTGACAATACGAGAAAAGTCAGCCAATTGGGATATTTGTCTTTATAAAACTTCTTGTAAAAAATTTCCATCGCCCGAATTGAGGCGCGGGCGGTTTTAATCCTGGTTTCCCGGCTGGCCAAAGTAATTTTTTTTGATTCTTTTCTTAGTCCAGAACTTCCTCCTTTATGGTGCTTTAAAAGAATCTTCGGATAAAACATCACTTTCCAGCCGGCTTGTTTAACGCGATAAAAATAATCCAAATCCTCACCGTAAAAAAAATAACTCTCGTCCCAGCCGCCGATTGCTTTATATACCTCTTTTCTTATCAGCAAAAACGTTCCGAATCCGGCATCAATTTCGTGGGGTTTGTCCAAATCTTGATAAAATTTATGGTATTGGCCGAAAAGGCGGCTCTTGGGAAAAAGTTTCTCCAATCCGAGAAAGTAAGTCAAAGACGCCCATGGAGTCGGAAAGCCGCGATGACAATCGGGATCTATTTTCCCGGAATAAAGGACGGTTTTGGGAGTCATCGCGCCAATAGTTTTATCCGAATCCATAAAATCAATCGCCTCTTTTAAAGAACCCGGGAAAATCTCCGTATCCGAATTTAAAAACAAAATATAGCGGCCATTGGCGATTTTAAGGCCGACATTATTTCCTCTCGCAAAGCCCACATTTTCTTTGTTTTCAATAACGATTAATCTTAAATCTTTATTTTTAATTTTTAATTTTTCGTTTTTAATTTCTTCCACCGAACCGTCAGTTGATCCATTGTCCACCACGATAATCTCGGTGATTGGTGGCTGGTGATTGGTGATTGGTGGCGTATCAAAACCTCTTCCCTTCTCTCTAACCGCTAATTGCAAATCACTAATCACCGAGTCAAGGCACTTTTTCAAAAGCTCTCTGGTATTGTAGGAAAGGATAATTATGGAAAGGTCAATTTTTTCTTCCACCGGCCACCTCCCGATAAAATTTATCCAAAATTAAAGAAATCTTCTGATAACTATACTTGTCCTCAATTAATTTTCTGGCCGAACTGGTCATTCTCCGATAAAAATCCGGATTTCTAATCAGCTTAATGGAATTTTTTGCCATCAGACTCCAGGAGTCAGCGATTAGAACTTCCTTATTATTATGGGCGTCAATTCCTTCAATCCCAACCGTCGTGGTAATCACCGGCACACTCGCAGCCATAGCTCCTAAAATCTTTAATCTGGTGCCGCCCGGACCCTCTAGTGGAGCAACAAAGACACTCGCCTGGCGATAAGCTTTCATAACCCCTTCCGTATCGTCGGTTTCCAGGTCAACTATCTGAACGTCTTCTGAGGAAAGTTTTTTTAATTTTTCTCTCGCTCCCTGGCCAACTATCCGGCATTTAGCTTGAGGAATCGTTTTCTTGATTAGGGGAAAAACCTTCTTGGCGAGATTGGCAGCCGCTTCAATATTCTGCAACCAGGAAAAATTTGCCTGAAAAAGAATTACCGGCTCTTTAATGTTTTTGGAGAAATTACCAATCTTCATCAAATCTTCTCCGGCACCGTTGGGAACAACCCCGACATCTAGATTTTTTTCCAAATAAAGCATTTTTTGTTTATCGGCTTCCGATACTGCAACTACTTTATTCGCTTTTTTCCAAAATTTTAACTCCCAATATCTAATTTTAAGAACATCGAGGTATAACAAAGGCTTAAGGAAAAAAAGCTTGCTTTTTTCCACAAAATGCTGATATACCTGAAACTCAATCGTTTGATCGACTAACAATATCGGTGTTTTTGTTTCCGGCAAATGAGGCATAACATAAAAAGTTTCCGCATGAATCAAGTCGAACAGATTACCGTTAAGTTCGTTAATTAAAGCCTCTTTCTCTTCGTCCGAAGAATTTCTAATCACTAAAAACGGGTAAGAGCTGAAACCGGTTTTAAGAATATTTCTTAGTGTCCATGGCCGGGGAGATCTTTTAAAAACTTTTACCTTTTTACAATATTTTTCCAATTCAAGAACGTATTTTTTCTCTTCTTCTTTTTTGATCAAAGAAAACAAAGTTATTTCGTGCTTTTGGGCCAAATTCTTTATTAAATTATATGAGCGAACCTGGCCGCCGGAAGAAGGCGGAAAAGGAAGATAAGGAGTCAACATTAAAATTTTCATAATAGAGATTAGCGATTGGTGATTGGTAATTGGTAATTGTTTATTAAAGAAAAAGCAACAAACTGATCGGTTTCCTTTAAAAGCTGATAATTTTTGAACATATATTTTCCGAAATCGGAGTTTTTATCAAATTTGGTTGATACATAAAAAGAGGCGCCTTTGGATCTTAATTCTTCAATGGCATGGGGTTCGTTGGGATAGGAAGAAGCATAGCCGGCGGTCCAGCCCCAACGGTTGCAATTATATAAAAGGGTCGCATCATTGCTGTCTCCGGTAACAATTAGCGCCTTTTGGTCGGTATTCTCGTCTATCCAGCGGCCCGCCAGATCGACCCCGCTTTGAATATTATAAAAGTCGCGAACCTGATACCAGGAAAAAGCCACCATAAAACCAGTACAAAGCACAAAGCACAAAGAGCAAAGAAACCGATTAAAATTATTGTTAACTTCAAAAAGCAAAAAATTGGCGCCTTTCGCCAAAAAAATACAAAAGATCGGGATTAAAGGAATTTGATAATAATCATGAGTCACATTTCCGGCGGCAAAAACGGCCAAATAGATTAAAAGACTTAAAAGCCAAAAATGGAAAAACCAACCCTCTTTTTTTGGTTTTAAAACAACCCCCAAAAGCAAAAGAGGCAAACCCCAATAACCCAAAATCAACTTCCCTATCCTTTCCGCAAACAACCACCAAAAAAAAGCGCCCTTGAAACGGATATTCCCTTGATTAAACAGCCACAAATTTGCCGGAATACCTTCGGGAAAGCGGCTTATCCACCAACGCCACAAAATCAATGGTAAAAAGGAAGCAATTAGCCAAAAAAAGATTTTCTTTTGTTTAATCAAATTAAAGCCAAACTTTTGCCAAAAAAGATAGGCCAGCGGCAAAAGAAAAAACAGCGGAAAACTTTTCTGGGAAAACGACAACAACGAGAAAACAATAAACGGTAAATAGTAGACTGAAGAATCGGTATCAAGCCACTTAATCAAATAATAAAACATCCCCAAGGTTAGGAAAATTATCATCGGCTCGGGAAGGACAACCCGCGAATAAAAAATATTGTAAGGCAAAATCGCGAAAAAAAAGGCTGACAATAAACCGGTTTTTTCTCCAAAGAAATTTTTGGCAATAAAATAAAGAAAAACGGTTGAACCCAGGGAAAAGATAATTGAAACCAGTCTCGCCCATTTTTCCCGAACACCGATTAATTTATAGACTCCTTGGAACCAATTATTACACAGGGATCATTCACGTATAAAAAAACAATTTCATCCACGCTTTCGGAAAAAAGAAATTCCAGCCTTCTTTAATATAATTTCTCGCTACTGCCGCCGTATCTGCTTGCCGCCAGGAATGGTGATCGGCCAGAGGAATATTTATCTTATACAATCGCGAACAAAATCCTAAAGCCAATATAAAAAACAAAAATACTTTTCCTTTCATTTTGAATTTTGAACTTTGAACTTTGAACTTTCAATGTCAATAATTTTAAGAGCAATTCCCATTAATATCCAAAAGAAAAAAGCAATTTTTGAGGCTTCAAAAACGTCTATAAAACCGGCATTTAAAAAATAGCCGACACCGGCTCCGCAAACCCCAATCACAATTAGCCTTGCTTCCTTGCTTCCTTTTCCTTCTCTCAAAAAGAAAAAGATCTCCCTGACGATTTCAAGAATTACCGCCAAAAAAACTATTGCTCCCAACAGTCCCGTTTCTCCCAGTATCCTTAAATAATCGTTATCAGTAGCTAAAGTAATTGAAGAATATCCTGTTCCCAAAAGCGGATTTTTTAAAAAGGCTCTTATCGCCCTTGGCCACTCAACCTTTAAACGAATATCCGTTGATCGTCCCACTGCTAATTCGGTTGGTTCAAAATATTCGGCTGAAGCTGTTGCCTCCGATTCTGGCGTCGGCGTCGGCGTTAAAGTTGATGTCGGCTTTGGTGTTCCCGGCTTTTTCGGTCCCTCGGTCAAAACAACAAGCGGAACCATTGTCGGAGTCGGTGTCGGCGCCATGGCGACTTTTGATTTGGGTAATTTGATATCCGCCGACAAAAAGGAGAGATTTATTTTGAAGGTTGCCGCATACCTTTGACCCAAGTCCTGGGAAAAAACCATTCCCAAAAGAGAAATGGTCAAAAAGGGAATAATCCACCATTTTTTATTTGCCAAAAGAAGAACAAGCAAAACCGCTGCCAAATACGCCGCATAAGAAATTCTTGAGGCTGTTAAAAGCAAAATGTAAAAACAAAGCAAACCTAAAATTAAAATCAATATTTTAACTTTTATTTTTTTGCTAATCATCAAGGCTATCGTTGCCAAGGGCAATATCATAACCATATAGGCGGCTAAATCATAGTGGCCGGCAAAAGTGGAGTTAACTCTTGCCCACCATGTCAATCGCAAGATCATTCCCTTGGAAAATTCTTTATTCATAGTTGAAACTACCGGCCAACCAAAAAATTTTTGGCCAAGTCCGTAAATAATCACTCCGAAAGTAGAAATTAAAAGAAGCCAGCCAAAAGTTTTTAATTTTTTAATATCTTTAAAACTGGAATATGCAATAAAAAAAAGCAAAATGTATTCAACTCTTCTAAGCCAGTGAAGAAAAACCAAATGGGCAGTTACATTCTTGGTGATAAGAATTCCACTGACCGCCGAAAGAGCACCTGTCCAAAAGAAAAAAAGTATCAGCCTAGTCAAAAATTTATTTAACAAAGAAAAATCCTTTTTTAGGACAACCTGAATCAAAAAAATTCCGACCAATAAAGAAAAAAAGATATCCTCCAGCCTGATATTGACATATGTTTCTCTAATCGCGATTAAAGGAAATTTGGGATATATCGGAATAAAGAACAAAAGGAATCCGATTCCCAAAAATAAAATTTGCTCGTTTTTAAGAAATTTTAATAGCTTGGCCATAAGTCTCCTTTAGATATTTATCGTTCTTTAACCATCCTAAGATTAAAGCCAAAAGTGCTTTTAATTTTAACATTGTCCGTAAAATGAATAACTCGATGGGGCTTTTGTGTTTGCGGTAAAAATAAAGAATTCCTTTGTAAATATTTAAAATCGGTTCTTTTTTGCCCGAAACTGAGCTTCCCCTGCCCAAATGAACAATTTCCGCCTCTTTTAGAAAATAGGCTTTAAATCCTGCCTGTTTTGCCCGGTAAAACCATTCTACTTCTTCCATATACATAAACAGTTTTTCGTCAAGGCCGCCGATTTTTTGAAAAACTTCTTTTCTGGCCATGAAAGCCGCTCCCATCAGCCAATCAACCCCAGTGGATTCCTCCGGCGACCAACGGACAAAGCGGCTGCCGCCGAAATGCTCTTTAAACAACATCAGTGCTACTACTTTCATATTCGGGGAACGACCACAACTGGCTTGGGCTGAACCGTCTTCGTTTAAAAGCCTTGGACCGACTACGGCAATCTCCTGATGGGTATCTAAATATTCTATTAATTTGGTAATTGACCCTTTTTTAACAACGGTATCAGAATTCAAAAGCATAATATATTCACCTTTCGCTTCCTTTATTCCCTGATTGTTCCCTCTCGCAAATCCCACATTTTCTTTGTTTTCAATAACGATTAATCTTAAATCTTTATTTTTAATTTTTAATTTTTCGTTTTTAATTTCTTCCACCGA
>MWCH01000004.1 GCA_002069945.1 Microgenomates group bacterium ADurb.Bin219 | reverse complement strand
TAAAAAGAAAAAATAATTTTCTTGGCTGGGGTATTTTGTTGCTGATATTTTTGGGAAGCTTGTCCTGGTCTTTAACCATGATCAAGTCGGGTTGGATTTATCGTTACGGAATGGGATTTTGGGGGCCAAACGGCCACGACGGGTTATGGCACATTGCCCTAATAAACCAATTAAGAAAATTTTCTTTAAATCACCCTACTTTTGCCGGAGCTCAAATTACCAATTATCATTTTGGTTTTGATTTTTTAGCGGCAATTATTAATTTATTGACCGGAGTGCCGGTCGTCAATCTCTATTTCCAGGTTATCCCTCCGGTTTTGGCAGTTCTAACAGGTCTGTTAACTTATAAATTTGTAATAAAATGGACTAAATCCGAGAGATCGGCCTGGTGGTCGGTTTTTTTTGTCTATTTTGGCGGCAGCTGGGGGTGGCTGGTAAGTTTCATCAGAAATAAAACTTGGGGCGGCGAGTCGATGTTTTGGGCCAATCAGGCGGTTTCGTCTTTGATTAATCCTCCTTACGCGCTTTCCTTAGTAATCATTCTTGCCGGCCTGATCAAATTATTGGATTATTTAAAAGAGCCTACCGGAAAGAACCTGTTTTTTACCTCTCTGCTTTTCGGAATTTTGGTGCAAGTAAAGGTTTACGCCGGAATAATTACTTTGGGCAGTTTGTCAATTTTGCCCCTTTATTTAATTTTAAAAAAAGAAAGAAGAAGAGAGCTGATTTTAACTTTTCTTTTAAGTTTGTTAATTGCCGTATTTGTTTTTTTTCCTTTTAACCCAGAAGCCAAAGGATTACTGGTTTTTAAACCCTTTTGGTTTATCAGATCAATGCTTTTCGCGCGGGATCGCTTCTTTTTTCCTAAGCTAGAGGAAGCCAGGCAAGTTTATTGGGCTAACAGGTATTGGCTTAAATGGCTAATGGCAGAATTTCTTGGATTAATTATATTTTTAGTCGGGAATTTGGGAACAAGAGTTATAGGAATTAGATATTTTTTTACGGCTTTTAAAGATAAAAAAACCGATAAATTGCATTTGATGATGGTATTGATGATTTTAATCAGCTTGGTAGGGACTTTATTTTTTGTTCAGAAAGGAAATCCATGGAATACAATTCAATTTTTTTATTATACTCAATTTCTTTTTTCAATTTTGGCAGGAGTGGCTATCAGTAGTTTTATTGATGAAAATAAAAACAAGAAATTAAAATTGAGAGTTTTATCGGCGGCAATTTTGGTTATATTGACCGTTCCGACAACGATAATTTCTTTGAAAAATGATTATCTTCCGGCCAGGCCTCCGGCAAGAATAAGTATCGCCGAATTGGAAGCGTTAAATTTTTTAAAAAAGCAACCGGAAGGAATTGTTCTTAGTTATCCTTTTGATGAAAAAATGAAAGATTTTTATTCAATTCCCAAGCCTATTTTTGCTTATGAAACAACAGCTTATATCTCCGCTATTACCGAAAAATCTTCTTTTTTGGCCGATGAGATGAATTTGATAATCTCCCAATATCCTTTAGAAAAAAGAAAGGATGAAATTGCCCGCTTTTTTCTATCAAAAGATCAAAATTGGGGTAGGGAATTTATTAAAATAAACAATATCAGCTATATTTATTTAGTTAAAGGCCAGAAAATGGAATTTGGCGAGGGGGATATTGGTTTTAAGAAAATTTTTGATAACTTGGAAATTAAAATTTATAAATTGATTGAGTGAAGAAAGAGTTTGAAGTAAAATATTGACATAATGAAGATTACAGCGGTAGTCAATACCTACAACGAAGAACAGAACATAAGTCATTGCTTAAAATCAGCTAGACAACTAGCAGATAAAATAGTTGTGGTGGATATGCATTCTACTGATCAGACGGTAGAGATCGCCAAAAAATTTGGTGCTAAAGTATTTGAACACGATTATGTTGGGTATGTTGAACCGGCGAGGAACTTTGCCCTTAAAAAAGCGACCGGAGATTGGATTTTAATTATTGATGCGGATGAGGAATTGCCCGATTCTTTAGCAAGAGAGTTAAAAAAGATAGTTGCCGAAGACAGAGCCGATTATGTAGTTATTCCCCGGAAAAATATTATCTTTGGCAAATGGATTAAACATTCACGCTGGTGGCCGGATTATCAAGTCCGTTTTTTCAAAAAAGGGAAAGTTAAATGGGACGAAAAAATTCACTCAATCCCGGAAACAACCGGCAAAGGAACAGATATTGAAGCGAAGGAAGAAAATGCCTTGATTCATCACAACTATTCTTCAATAGGCCAATACCTGGAAAGAAATAACCGCTATTCGGAGATAATGGCAAGCGAGTTGGTGAGGAATGGTTATGACTTTAATCTCACCGATTTGATTGGAAAACCGGCGAATGAGTTCTTGGGCCGTTATTTTGCCGGGAAAGGATATCTGGACGGCATCCACGGGTTAATTTTAGCCGCTCTTCAGGCTTTTGAAGAATTTGTAATGTTGGTCAAGGTTTGGGAGAAGCAGGAATTTAAACAAGTAGAAGTTGCCGAAGCGGGCAAGGTCATGGGAAAGGCGATTTCCGATTTCTATTTCTGGCAATCGGTTGGGAACAAGAATTTACTTAAAAAAATTTACTTTAAACTAAAAAGCAAATTTTGACTTATTTCAAAATTTGCGGAGTATTTAAGTAATTTATTTAATGTTCGTTACGTCTTTGAATTTATAAATCTTTTCGTAGCTGGTATAGAAAGTTTTGTCCGGAAGCAACTCCAGGTTTTCGCCGAAATATTTATTAAAGATTATCCTAAAAGTATTAACGGGCGTTATTGAATTGTATAGTTGTTGGTAATTCCGGTCCGGAAAATAAATAGCGTAGAGAATTCCGCTTCTTTCCTTTAATCCTTCTTCCGAATAATTTTTTAACCAATCTTCTGGTCTTCCAAATATGGAAGCCGGACCGTGGTCTGATTGAAGAATAATTACTGGAGGAATAGTTGAATTTTTAATAATCTCTTTTAAAACCTTAAGGATTTGGTGTGAAATAAATATTAACTGCCCCAGATACTTGTCTCTTTGCTCGGGACCTTCATCCGAAAAAGTAAATTCAGTTTTTTGGATTGGATCTCCATTGACAGTGAAGACATAAGGGGGATGGGGAGCAATAATATGAGCCATGACAAATTTATTTCCTTGCATATAGGGGATAGTAGGAAGTTTCTGGAGGGTAAATTGAATTCTTTCGCGATAGATATCGCCCCATACCTTATTTATCAATGGCGACAGGAGAGTGGTTTTTAAAAAGATGATGTTAGCTTCGTTAATAGTTATGTTTTTGTTGAGTATCTTATAATATTCATCTCCCTTGTAAATAATATCGGCCTTAAAACTTTCGTTTGTTTCTTCCCAAGTGGAGGCAAAATTAATAATTGTATATTTTTGGCTTTTTAGCATTTGAGTTACTTTGTTTTCGGAAATTAGTTGTCGGGCAGCTAATTCGTTTACCGGATTAACCCCAAATTTTTGCGGAAGTTCATCTAAATATTTCATATTTAAAGTCGAGGGCAGCGATAAAAAAGTGTGCATGTAATTACTTCTGGCTGAACCTGCAACATAAAAACCCATTTTTTCTAAACCATCAATAAACCAAGAATTATCATAATTATAAATTTCATTCAGAATATCCCGTCTGGCATAACCATCAAGAATAATGTAATAAATATCCGGTAACTCCAATTGTCTGTTAATTATTTGATTTTGAGGAAGAGTTGATTTAATTTCCGAAGCGGATTTTTTATAATATTCGGTTCTGGCAATTGTTATTCCCAGCGCACCCGTTAAAACAAAAAGAGAAACGTTAAGAAAGATAATTACCTGCTCCAATTTTCTGGCGGTTTTTAGGATTTTGATATTAATTAGAATAAAGAGAACGGTAATAATCGGAAGCAGTATTTTGTCCGGTCCGAGAACAACTTTATTCGGCAATTGAATAAAAACGATGTTGTTAAGTGAATTACTGATGTGACCATAGGTAAAGAAAATAAAAATAAATAAGGAAGAAATAAGAGCCGATTTATTTTTATTTTTGGTTAGGGCCAAAATAATGAAAGTCATAGTAATGCCCAAACTTATTGAATAGAAAAGAGGTTCCACCAAAAATTTCAACGAGAGTTCGGAAATATTTTTTTGATAAAAGGATAGAATCGGAAAAATTACCATTAAAATAGGGGTAAAAATAAAAGAGAGGGAGAATGTGTTTTTGGGATTTTTCTTCTTCGGCTCAATCATTTTCGTTTCATTAAATATAGGATTCTTTTTGATTCGTTTATATTTTCTCTCCCGAGAATATTAAAAAACAATTGAAATGCTTTTTCAAAGCCTTCTTTTGAGTATTCCGTAAAAATATCCTCCCTGTTTTGAAGAAGGATTTTAACGTTGGAATCTTCCTTGGGGACAAATTCAATAATCAGATTGTCGCCAAGTCCGGCAAAGTATTCGGCTATCATGGGTAAAGGCAGATTGTTTGATATCGCCAAGTGGTGGATCAAAGCAAGTGCGACAACACAGTCAACTTTTGCTCTTTGATTAAAAGATTTTCGTTCAACGCTGGCCCAACCGAGAGAGGGAGAGGGGTTTGTCAAGTCAATTATTAACGGGAGCAGTCGGGAATTTTTATTTCTCTTTGCTTCCAGATACGATTTTTCAATTGCCAAAGGATCAATATCACAAGCAATCGTATATGCGCCATTTTGACAGGCTATTTGGGAAAACCTGCCGTCATTGGCGCCGAGATCGAGCACAAATTTTGGTCTAGGTTGGTTAAGAAAGTTTTTTAAGAGTAGCTCTTTTTGCTCGGTGGCTTTGTCCGAATAATTGGTAAAACTGTAATATTCCTGCCACTCGGTTTTGAAATGATTCATTTTTAATTTTTCAATTGTTGACTTAAGATTACCGATTAGGGAAAGCATCTGAAATCTTGTCATCCGATATTTACTTTTGTTAATTTTTTTCTCGGCCATTCTTTTTTGGTTTAAAGAATGAAGGTGAAGGTGGGTTAACAGGGATAAATCGAACTTGGTTGCGTTTGGTAATAGTTGGCTGGTTAAATCCAGAGGAATTCCGTCAATGAAATCGCGAAGTATTAAATTTGTTCGGGGATCTTTTTTGGACATCAGCGCAAGCGGAGCTAAAAAATGTTGGCAGAATTGTCGATAACCCGTCCAGGTTTGTCCTTCCCGATATTTTTCAAAAGACAGGGTATCAATGAATATAGGTCTGTAGCCGATAAATTGAATATTATAAGCGCTGGCGTCTTTCAGGCTCATATTGTAAGACAGGGCAATTTCTTGGATTTCAAGTGTGGTTAAGGCTGCGTCTTTTAGCTGGTCGAAAGACCATTCATAGGGATAGGAAATAAAAGGAATAATTTGAGGTTTAATTATTTTGTAAGCGTCTTTGGTAACGGCAAATTTATTGGATACTTCAGCGTGTGAAGCGATAAGACCTTTTCCGGCAAGGTCTTGATAAAGCCCTGAATTAGTAAGGAGATCAAAATTTTGTTTGCTTTTTTGGTTGATTTGGCGGTAAGGTTGTCCGTCCAGGTAAAAAACAAATCCGCCCGGGTCCCTAAAGGAAGATGTTTCAAGACGCGCTCTTATTTTTTTCTCTTTCTGCCTCATTTTTGGCTTTTTTGAAGAATCGGGTTTTAATTTGTTTCCAATTTGCTCTTACCAAATAACCGAAACCGGCCAGAGAGGCCACAATAATTTGGATAAGATAGCTTCCGCTTCCGGGGTCAAGATAAGCATAAACGGGAAGAGGCGCCAGGAAACATACAATCGTTAAAATAGCCGATAGACTCAGAGCTTTTTTGAACATTTCTTTAAAAACTATTTTTATAAGAACTGATTGATTATTTTGACAGATAGCTTTTTATTTTTCAACCGCTTCTTTTATCTATTGTTGAATACTTTATAATAGCCGCGTAAAGACTTTATAATAATATTGTAGCCTTTGTCGGGTTATATTATGAGAATTAAAAAAATCTTCTTGTTTTTGATTATCTTTTTTTCCTTTTTTTTGGTTAAAAAGAATGTTTTATCGGAAGAAAATGTTAATTGCCCCAACCGTTACTTGACGATTATAAATCCGGTTAGGGGCAGAAATCATTGGTTGGACAATTCTTTAAAACCGGTGGAAAACCAATATCGAGAAATCCGGAAATATAACTTTTCTGCCACTTGGCTTTTGCAATATGACGCCTTGGAAGATAAAGAAATTATTGCTTATATAAATAATAATTTCTCTCCCAACCAGGAACTTGGTCTTTTCTTGGAAATCTCTCCCGATTTGGCTTCGGCCGCTCGGGTGATTTATCCGCCATTAATTCCCTGGAGCGATCCAGGTGTAATTTTTCTTTCCGGCTATACCCAAAGCGAGAGAAGGAAATTGATCGATACTGTATTTTCCGGGTTCAAGGAAAAATTCGGAAGATATCCGGTTTCCGTAGGCGCCTGGTGGATAGACTCTTATTCTTTGGAATACATAAAAAACAAATACGGTTTGGCAACCGTGTTGATAGTGGCAGACCAGCGGACGACCGACAGCTATGGAGTTTGGGGGCAGTGGTGGGGCGTGCCGTATTATCCTTCTCTCGCCAATGTTTTGGTTCCTGCCAAAAGCAAAGAAGATATTTTGGGACCGGTAGTTCTTCAGTGGGCGCAAAGAGATCTCTCCAAGGCTTACGGAGAGGGGACCAGTTTTTCCAACTATTCGTTACAGGCAAACGATTATCTTGAAAGAAGGCTTAATACCTCATATTTTAAAGAATTGGTAAGTCGTTACCTGGATTGTCAATTGTCGATTGGTCAAATAACCGTCGGTTTGGAGACGGGTATAGAAAGTGTTAAGGTGTTCCCTGAATTTGCGAATCAATTGTCGGTTTTATCAAAAATAAAAAATTTACAAAGCGTAACGATGGCGGAATTTGCCGACATTTATAAAAATATTTATCCCCTAAATCCTTCAGAGCTGGTTTTAAAAGACAGCCACAGCCAGTGGATTCTTAATCCCCAAGCCAGAGAAAACGATTTCTTGGGAGAAAAAACTTTTTATAAACAAAATTTGGCTTTTAAGGATTACTTTATCGCCGATAAAAGCAGTTTTTTGAATCGGAGGTTGCCTATTACCGAAGCGGAAGGTTATATTTTTTCTCCTCTACCGGCATTATTTGCATTTTTTCTAGGGTTGGTGTTTTACGTTAGATATAAGCTTGTTTGGCACTATTTTCCGGTTTCCGTTTTTATCTTTGCCTCCTTTTTAAATATTTTCTTAAGTTATACCAAGTTTGGAAGGTTTATTTATTTTGGCCCGATGTTTAAAAATCTTTCTTTAATTCAGTTTTTGGCGGTTATTGTTTCCTACAGCTTTTTTTTCCTGGCGATAAAACTTTTTTTTAATAAAGTAAAAAATCTAAAATTGCTAATGCAAATTTTCCCGCTTACTTACGGAGCCGATTTTATTGTTGGAGCATTGAGATATACCAGACTACAGGGGATCCATTATTTTGGGTTTGTTTGGGATCCTTTAAGGTTTTTTGGTCTTAAAATTGCGCCCGGATCTGTTTCTCTGGTAAATCAAGACCTTTCCTCGTTAATTGCCGGCGCTTTGTTGAAATTTGATTTTAATTGGATTTGGGAAAGCAGCTTGAAAAGTCTATTTGTTTATCCTCTAATTCATATTTTCTTGGGTATTTTGATTTATTCCATTTTAATTAAACTTTCCGGAAAAATGCGCAGAATCATTTTAACAATAATGGTTATTTTCTTTTGTCTTTATCTTTACAAAGTGGCCGGATCGGAACCGAGGGTAGTTTTTTGAAAAATGATATACAATCAATAGCATGAGGACAAAAAAGACATTTTTGATTATTCTCAATTGGAATCAGGGAGAAATGACCTTAAGGTGTCTGGAATCGGTAATGAAAGCGTTGGAAGCAGGGTCAGGAAATGAAAAACGGGAAATTGTTGTGGTGGACAACAGGTCGAACGACGATTCGATTAAAAAAATTAACGAATTTAGGAAATTAAAAAATTTAAAAGAAAAATCCGCTAATTCTTTAACAATTAAACTAATTGAAAACAAAGAAAATTTAGGGTACGCGGAAGGAAATAACATAGGAATAAAGTATGCGCTTGAAAATGGGGCTGATTATATTTGTCTTTTAAATAATGATACCCGGGTTTCGCCAAATTTTTTAACGGAGTTGATCAAAGCGGCCGAATCGGATGAAAAAATCGGAGTTGTCGGCGGCAAAATTTATTTTGAGAAAGGCTACGAATTTCATAAAGAAAGATATAAACCGGCAGACCGGGGAAAGGTTATCTGGTATGCCGGGGGAATTATTGACTGGAAAAATGTTTACGCCAAACATCGGGGGGTTGACGAAGTGGACGACGGAAGATATGAGACTGAAATAGAGACAGAGTATGTGAACGGTTGCTTAATGTTGGTTAAAAAAGAAGTTTTTGAGAAAGCCGGCTTGCTTGATAAAAAATATTTTGCTTATTTTGAAGAAACGGATTTTTGCCAAAAGGCATTAAAGTCCGGTTATAAACTTTTTTATACGCCAAAATCAATTATTTGGCATCTGAACGCTGCTTCTTCCGGATCGGGAAGCAACCTGCACGATTATTTTTTAACTAGGAATCGGCTCTTGTTTGGGATAAGATGGGCGCCATTGAGGTCAAAAATAGCCTTAGTTAGAGAGAGCCTTACAATGATTATCAAAGGAAGAAAATGGCAAAAAATCGGAGTGAGGGATTTTTATTTAGGAAAATTCGGAAAAGGAAGCTGGAATAATCAAAAATGAAAAAAGACAAAGAAAAAATAATAAAAAACAAGACGTTAATCTCTGTTATCGTAATCGCCAAGAATGAGGAGGAAGTGATTGGTGAGTGTTTGGAGTCGGTTGAGTGGGCGGATGAAGTAGTAATTTTAGATACCGGATCAATTGATAAAACAACGGAAGTGGCGGAAAAGTATGGTGCAAAAGTATATAAATATGAAGGGCCGAAAGAAATTGATTATTCGGCGTGGAGAAACTTTGCCTTAAAAAAAATAACCGGAAATTGGGTTTTGTATTTGGACGCGGACGAAAGGGTGACATCGCTTTTGAGAGAAGAAATTCTTATTAAAGTAAAAGAGCAGGAGAATAAAAGGACAGGAGAAGTGGGGTTTGCGATTCCAAGGAGAAATATTCGGCTAGGGAAGGAAATGAGATTTGGCGGCTGGTGGCCGGATTATGTTCTGAGACTGATAAAAAAAGATAAACTTGTAAAATGGGAAGGAAAACTGCACGAGCAACCGCAGATAGAAGGTCGAGTCGGCAAATTGGAAGAATCTTTAATTCATTATAGTCATCGCGGTTCATTTGAACATAAATTAAGTAATACTATTCAATGGTCAGGTTTGGAAGCGGAAATGCTTTTTAAAGCCAACCATCCGCCGATGAATACCAAAAGATTTTTCGGAGCAATGGGCAGAGAATTTTATAAACGAATGATAAAACTACAAGCGTGGCGTGACGGGACGGAAGGAGTATTGGAAGCGATTTACCAGGTTTTCAGCGTGTTTATTACTTATGCAAGACTTTGGGAAATGCAAAATTTTGTTAAAAGCGAAAAGTTCAAAGCTAAAAACTTATGAAAGCGGGAATTTACGATCCATATTTGGATACACTCGGCGGGGGAGAAAAATATTGTTTGACATTGGCCGAATTACTTCTGAAAAATGATTTTGAGGTTGATATTTTTTGGGATGGAGAAAATTTAAAGAAAAAAATCGAGGAAAGATTAGGATTGGATATTGGGAAGGCAAATTTTATTCCAGCCCCCAAGGGGATTATTGAAAAATTTATTACCTTACGTAAGTATGATTTGTTGTTTTTTATGGGTGACGGCAGCATTCCTTTGATGTTCGGTAAAAAAAATATTCTTCATGTTCAGGTTCCATTTAAAAGAATCGGGGGTAATTCATTGTTAAATAAAATCAAATTGTTGATGATTTCCGAAGTTGTTTGTAATTCATATTTTACTAAGAATTTTATCGATAAAACATTTGGAATCTCCAGCAAAGTAATTCATCCGCCGATTAACCTTGAAAATTTTAAGCCGGAGAAAAAAGAAAATTTAATTATCTCTGTCGCCAGATTTTCCCAACTGCTTCAGGCAAAAAAACAGGATATTTTGATAAAGGTTTTTAAAAGGCTATGTAATAATGGATTAAAAGGATGGCGATTGGTTATCGCCGGTGGAAGCGACGTTGGTGGTAAGGAGTTCGTTAGTTACTTGAAAAAGATTGTTTCTGGCTATCCTATTAAAATTGAAGAAAATATTCCGTTTGCCGATTTGGTCAATCTTTATTCAAAGGCGAAAATATTTTGGTCAGCTAGCGGTTTTGATGTGGACGAAGAATCCCAGCCGGAGAGAGTTGAGCATTTTGGGATGACTGCAGTTGAGGCCATGTCTGCCGGAGCAGTGCCGTTTTTACTAAAGAAAGGTGGCTTTAAAGAAATTGTCGAGGAGGGCAAAAGCGGCTATTTTTGGGAAACAGAATCAGAGTTAGAAGAAAAAACTACTGAACTTATTAAAGATGAAGGAAAAATTATTTTGATTGGCAATCAGGCAGCTAAAAGGAGTAAAATCTTTTCAAAGGAGAACTTCATCGAAAATGTTAAAAGGATCGTCCTTTAGATTTTTAAATAAAAAAACACTTTTCTTGCTTGCGATAGCGGTTGTCGTACGGATGATTCTGATGCCAATTACTCTTCATCCGGATTTGCTCGGCCATTCCTTTAGTGCTTATTTTTTTGCTTACGAAGGCAAGTTCAACCTTTATGATACCTTAGCTAATCTTTCTCCAACCCATCCTCTGGTAAAAAATTTCGGGATTAGCGATATTTTTATTTATCCGCCATTGACCTACTACACTTTGGGTATTTTCAGGATTTTAGTTAAGCCTTTTACTGATCCTAACTTTATTCCCTGGTTAATGGAGAACTTAAGTTTGATTCACTCCTATCCGAATTTAGGCAAGCACCTTTTTTTCTTTAAACTCCCGTATCTCTTTTTTGATATCGGGGTAGCTTTTCTGTTGGCGGGGTTATTCCGGGAAGAAAAAAAGAAAAATGCGGCTTTTCTTCTTTGGCTATTTAATCCTTTGGCAATTTACACTTCCTTTATGATGGGGCAGCTGGATCTTTTACCGACGTTTTTTACGGTTCTGTCTTTGTACTTTTTTCAAAAGAAAAGATTTAATTTGTCGGTTTTTATGATGGGGGTTGCTGCTTCCTATAAAATGTATCCGCTTTTTTTATTGTTGCCTTTAGTTTTTTTATTAACCGATAAATTTCGCGAAAGAATTAAATTAGCCATAATTGGAATTTTTCCTTTTCTTCTTTTTATTGCTCCCTACTTAGGTTCCTCTGCTTTCCGAGCAATGGTCTTTTCTCCTAAAAGTCAAAAAATGCTTTTTATGGGCTGGGCTCTTTCTGGAGCGGAGGTAGTTTACCCATTTGTTTTATTTTTGACGATTATTCATTTTTTAGCCTTTTATACTAAAAAGAAACTTAGTCCCAGTATTTATTTCCTAGCGGTGTTACTTTTAACTTTTTCGGTTACCCACTTTCACCCGCAATGGTTTTTATGGGTGACTCCATTTTTAATTTGGGAGCTAGTGGAAAATGATTACAGACATCTTGTCTTAACGTTAGCCATTTCCAGTTGTTGGTTGGCTTTGACATTATTGTTTGAGCCGTCATTATCTTTTGGTCTGTTTAACCCAATTAATCCTCAATTAGAAAAAGCAGTTGGCTTTTCCGAAATTCTTGGTCGCTATACGGATGTTTTTCAGTTAAAAAGTTTAATTAGGAGTTTTTTAGCAGGAACCAGCGCTTTTTTAATTTTTAAACTTTTTGCAGCGAACAAAGAACATGGATTTTAAGAGATGCTTTTCTCGGATTTGGCCATTTTCCGTACTTGTTTTTCTGGTAATCATTTTTTTTTGGAGATTTTTCTTTAAAGGATCAATTCCTATCCCGGCTGATATTATTGTAGGAATGTATTTTCCGTGGCTCGATTATAAATGGGGATATACAGTTGGGGTTCCTGTAAAAAATTCTTTGATTTCCGACGTGGTCTCTCTTTTCTTTCCAATGAAAAGCTATTTAATCAGTTCACTGAAGAATGGAAGATTACCTCTTTGGAATCCTTATATGTTTGGCGGTTATCCTTTTTTGGGGAATATTCAATTAGGAATTTTTAATCCAACCAATCTATTCTACTTCGTTTCCCCTGTTCCTGTCGCCTGGGGGATGCAAATTTTCTTTCAGACTTTATTTTGCGGGCTGTTTATTTATTGGTTACTAAGATATTTGAAAATAAGCAAGCTCAGTAGTCTTTTAGGCGGAATTGTTTATTCCTTTTCTGGCTTTTCCATAATATGGTCTCAATGGGGTTCCCATGTCTTTACTGCTTCTTTTTTACCGCTTCTATTGCTATTTTCCAGCAAATATTTAAGATCGGGAAAAATACGTTTTGGTGTTCTTTTTAGCCTTACATTAGCTTTGCAAATTTTTTCCGGTTATCCACAGGTAATAGTTTATTCTGTTTTTGCAGAAATACTTTTTGTTATGATAGTTGAGAAGTTTTGGCAGAAAAGGGCAATCGATTTAATTTTATTTTTTATTTTAGGTATTACCCTTTCTGGTATTCAACTTTTTCCTTCGTTTGAGCTTTTGATTAATTCTCGTCGGCAAATTGAAACGATTAATAGAAACGAAGCCTACCTAAAAAACAATAATCTAATTTCTTTTTTCGCTCCGGATTATTTTGGTAACATTACCACAGGAAATTATTGGGGAGAAGGGAATTACACTAGGAATAGCGGCTATTCTGGAATAGTGGTAGTTATTTTGGCTTCGCTAGCAGTTATTTTTATTAAGAAGAAAGAGATTTTGTTTTTGTTGTTGCTTTTTGTCTTTTCTCTTTCTTTTGCTTTTCCTTCACCGGCGGCGATTTTTCTTAATAAATTAAAATTTTTAGGATTGGGTGGAGCCGCGGGAGATAGAGTACTTTTTCTGGCAAATTTTTCTTTAGCCGCCTTAGCAGCGTTCGGTCTTGATTTTCTAAAACAAAAATATGATTTTAAGGTAATTAGAAGTTTATATTTGCCGACAATCGTTGTCTTCGGGGTTTTGACAGGCTCTTTTTTGTCCCGGCAATCATTTAGATCCTTTTCAGGAGTAGCAACCGATTCGTTTTCTCGGGAGGTATTAGAAGGTTGGCTAAGAAATTTAAACGTAGGAATGAGAAATTTGGTTTTACCGCTTGGTTTTATTCTTGCTTCCTGTTTATTATTAATTCTGGGGGTTTTAAGAAATAGTCTGTCAAGACTAGTAAGAATTTCCTTTCTCTTCTTGGTTTATTTTGAGCTGGTGAGATTTGGCTGGAAATATACTCCTTTTTCTGACAGAAAGTTAATTTTTCCGACTACTCCAGTACTTAATTATCTAAAGAGCCAAAAAGGGGTCTTTCGGGTTGAAGGAGGAGACGCTGTCCCGATGAATATGTTGATGCCATACGGTCTAGAATCATTTTCTGGATACGATGCTTTCGGAACCCTGAGATCGACTCAATTTATGTCGGTAATTAATGGTGGTGACGGAATTTCTGCCCAAGGCAGATTTGGAGGGGTAGAGAAATACGATAATAAATTTTTTGACCTAGCGAATATTTGCTATCTTTTAGCCGTCAAACGTAACGAAATTTCTGTTCCTGACCCAGCAGGGATTCCTGGTTGGAAATTTAGAGATAAAAAATTTGAGAAAGTTTTTGAAGATAAAAGAGTTGTTGTTTTAAAGAACGTAGATTGTTTACCGAGAGCGATTTTGGTTAATGACTTTAAGGTGGCAAAGAATAACAGGGAAATTATTAAGTTAATTTCCGAACCTCAATTTAATATTAAAAAGACTATTGTTTTAGAAACTGAACCGGATGTCAGTTTTGATATCTCTGAAGACGATAAAACTCAAAAGAAGGAGAACCGCCTGGAATGGCTTACCTATCAACCTAACGAAGAGAAAATTAGTGTAGCAGTTGATAGGCCTTCCTTTTTGTTTGTTTCCGATTCGTATTTTCCGGGATGGGAAGCTTATATCGACGGCACGAGAACGCCAATTTATAGGGCAAATTTTAATTTTCGTTCTGTAGCTGTTCCTAAAGGAGAACATCAAATTCATTTTGTTTACCGGCCAAAAACAGTAATTTTAGGAAGTTTAGTTTCTGTTTTCTCTTTGACAGTGGCAATATTTTTGTTATTGAAATTTCAACGGAGGGAAAATCGGTGATATTTAAAGATTTTATAAAAATTGGGAAAAAGCTCGTATTGGTAGCATTAGGGGCTTTTGCCGCCTATATTGTTTTTTATAAATTAGGTGGATTTTATTTAGAAAATTGGGATGAAGCTTGGTATGGGGATATTATAAGGAACATGATGCGAAAAAAAGAATTTATTGTTTTGTATTGGAATAGGAGTGTTCTTTTGGATAAGCCACCCTTTTTTATGTGGGTAGGAGCGTTAATCTCAAGCGTAATCGGGCTCTCCGAGTTTTCGATTAGGCTTCCGTCAGCCTTCAGTGCTTTGGTTATTATTACTGCTACGACTTACTATTGTTATCGGAGTTATGGTTTAGTACCTTCTCTCTTAGGTTTTTCCTCCTTAGCGCTGAATAATGTTTTTATTTGGAGAGCCAGGACGGGAAATCTCGATGCACTTGTCTCGTTGGAGATTTTTTTAATTTATTTTTTGATTTTATCAAGAAGGAAAGAAAGAAATTATTTGCTTGGAATAATGTTTGCTCTTATTTATTTGACGAAAGCCTCCTTGGTCTTTTTTCCCTTAGGAATTTTTGTCCTTCACGAACTTTTCTTTCGGAGAAACGATCTAAAGAAAAAGAAAGAAAGTTATTTATTACTTTTATTAATCTTTGTTTCAATTTCCTGTAGCTGGCTTTTTTTAGGGAGCATAAAGCAAGGTTGGCATTTCGCCCAATACTATCTTTTTCAATCGGACCAGGGTGCCGCAAATTTTGTTCTTTCCCACTTCAATTTTAATTATATTAGGTATTGCTATTACAGCTTACAAAGAAGATTTTTTTGGGTTTTTGTGATGGGATTATTTTTTTTGATTACTAAGATAAAAGAAGCAAAGAACTTTTTAATGGTGGCTTTTTCTACCTTTTTGCTGATTTTAGTCGGTTTTGGCCAAAGAGATAATAACTGGTATTTAATTCCTTCTATGCCTTTTTGGGCAATAACCGTTGCCTGTGGGACCAACAAATTTTTAAAGATATTCGAAAAGAGAAGAATAATTAAGTATTTGGTAGTTTTTATGGTTTTAGCTTTGTCTTCTTATGTTTCGTATAAGACTTATATTGTCAACATTCGTTCGGTTATGACCAGCCAAACGACAGCTAATCAAGCAGAGGTTAGCCTTTATCTTCGAAGAATTTCGAAAGAAGATGATTTGGTTGTCAGATTAGATCATCTTTATCCAACAACAATTTATTATACAGATCGCTATGTTTATTCCTCGGACAAAAGTGCTGGCACGGGCTTATTTTTCTTAAGCAGACAAGATTTAGCGGAAAAAGTCAAAAAAAAAGAAATTAAATGGATAGTTGGAAAGAAAACGGAAATTGATGAACTTACACAAATCCCTCCTTTTACTAAAGGTCAGGTCATTCTAACCAAGGGAGATGAATCCTTGCTTTCATTGCCCGAATAATTTGTAATTTTTTTGGAGAAACTTAAATTTGGTGATAGAATTCAGTCATGGGCGTATCCGTATTAGTTACTAATTGGAATGGAAGAAAACTTCTTGAGAAAAACCTACCGCAAGTTTTGGAAGCGGTGAGAAATCCCGAAAACAAGATTGAAGAAATTTTAGTGATTGACGACTTTTCAAGCGACGATTCGCCGGATTATTTAAGAAAAAATTTTCCCCAGGTAAAAGTATTCAAACATAAGAAGAATTTTGGCTATTCGGTTACCTGCAATACTGGGGTTAAGGAAGCGAAAGGTGATTTAGTTGTAATTTTGAACAATGACGTTGCTCCCCGGCCGGATTTTCTGAAGCAAGTTTTGCCCCACTTTAAGGATCCAAGTGTTTTTGCTGTTTCGTTTGATGTCGGAAAGTTTGGGCCGGGAAAGCTTATTTGGAAAGACGGGTGGTTAAATATCCAACCGACGGAGCAGGTATCGAAGACCTGTTTAACAGGATGGCCGAATGGTGGAAGTTCTGTATTTCGAAAAAAATATTGGCAGGAACTTAGGGGCATGGATGAACTTTTTCTTCCTTTTTATTTTGAAGACTTAGATTTGGGCATCAGGGCTTATAAGGCAGGCTGGAGGTGTTTACTTGAACCGAAGGCCAAAGTTTATCACCAACACGAGGCGACGATTAATACAATATCTTTCAATCAAAGTTACCTTGACTTAATTAAACAAAGGAATCATCTTCTTTTAACCTGGAAGCACATAGACAGCTTTAAGCTATTATTTTCCCATCTGTTTTTTATTATTAGGAGAATTTTTCTTCATCCAACTTATATTAAGATAACAATAGCCGCGCTATGCAGATGGACGGACCTTATCCTTGTTGCTAAAAACCGCGCTCGGTCCGGTCTGTCTACGGTAGAGATTTTGAAGATGAATGAAAAAATTTAAAGCTAAGATTGGGAAGAATAGTTTTTTTTATTTTCTTTTTGTCATTTGTTATTCGTCCTATTGTCGCCCCCTTAGATCACCACAGCGATGCCGTTAGTATTATTAATTGGGCAAAATATCTTTGGGAAACGAATGATTTTTTGTTTTTTTTAGGAAAATCGGTTCCCGATGCCGTACGGGCAAATTACCCGCCGCTTTTTTTATTACCTTATTTTTATATGGAGGGGTTTTTATGAACTAATCGGCCGGCTTTTGAGGTTTATAAATCTTAAGATTTCTTTTTTTCCCTCAAATTTAATTTTTTGGTATCAATCATTGCGCGGAGGGATTGCTTTCAATAAAATTTTAGCCAGTTTATCTGATATCGGTTGTGCTTGGATCATTTTTAAAATAATTAAATTTCTTGGTGGGAGAGATAAACCGGCAAAAATCGCGACAGCTTTCTTTTTATTGTTGCCTTCTACCTGGTACAACAGCGCTTTTTGGGGTCAAGATGAAAGCTTATATTGTCTTTTCATTTTATTGGCCTTTTTTCTGTCTTTTAAAAATTATTATTTATTGGGAACTGTCTGTTTAGGTTTGTCAGCCTTGATCAAACCTATTAGTCTTTTTGCCGCGCCAGCTTTTCTTCTTTTATGTTTTAAGGAAAAGAAAATTACCGATTTGGTTGTTGGTTTATTTTTGTCCACAATAATTGCGTTGATTCTGTATTTTCCATTTTTACCTTTGGCGACTTTTAGCGAAGCGATCGGGACGTATATGGGTAATTTCCGGGGCGAACTGACAGATTTAGTGGCTAATGCATTCAATTTTTGGGCATTAATTTACGATTTTGAACCAAGGCCGTCCACTCAGCCTTTTTTTTGAATTAGCGCTTCTTTCTGGGGGATTAACTTTTGTCTTGTATTCTCTCTAATAGTAGCTGTTGGGATATGGCGAAAACTCAGTAAACAGAAGATTATTTTGGCAGCCTATCTGTTTTCTTCCTCCGCTTTTTTATTTTTACCTAAAATGCATGAGCGATATTTTTTCGTAGCTTTAATCTTTTTGGCAGTATTGGCGGGATTGGGATAATCATGGCTTAAAATTTTTATTATTCCTTCGGTTATTTACTTTTTAAATCTTTACCATCTTTGGTAAAGACCCAGGATTTCATTTTTAATTGATTTGCTTAGTAATAAGATGATCGTTAGCGGTATAATATTAGTTAACTTAGTGATATTTCTAATTAATCTGAAAAAGTTATTTAAGGAGAATAAAATTGAAAAAGCTTAGACGAATAACTTTTTTTAAAGTAGCTTTTTATTTTTTCCTCTTTGTTGGTCTTTATTTCTGGCTGAGTTGGCAACTTACCCGAATACCTCCGGGTATTAATTTTGACGAAGCGTCAATTGGGTATAACGCTTGTTTAATTTCGGATAATCTTCGTGACGAAACGGGTCGGTTTCTTCCTGTTTTTATTTTAACTTTGGACGGAAAAGACTGGAAGCAGCCGGTTAATGTTTATGCTGCCGCCTTTCTTTTTAAAATTTTCGGTAAATCGTATTTTAATTTACGATTAGTAAGTGTAATTTTTGCTTTGGTAAGCGGTTTGGTTTTTTGGCGGCTTTTGCGTTTGTTTTTCTCCGAACTTTTGAGTTTAGCAGGACTACTTCTTTTTTTTAGCTCACCTTCAATCTTAATTCAAAGCCATCTTGTTCTTGAAAACATCGCCATTTTACCGTTTTTTATTCTTTGGTTGTATTTTCTTTTTGCCTTCAGCCAAAGACCTAAAATTTATAAAGTTTTCCTTTCCGGTATTTTTTTGGGTATCGATATATATGCATATAAAGGGGCAAGGGCTTTGATTCCTGTTTATCTTGGTCTTTCTTTACTTTTTTTGTTTTTTCGCTCCTATACTCTTAGAAAAAGAAAAAATGCAGTAACTGGAAATCTGAAGCAATTTAAGGATATTTTTAAGCCAATGATGTTGTTTTTACTTGGGATAATGCCTTTTGTACTACCGTTAAAATGGCTTAATATTCATTATTTAGGAGCGATTTATGATCCGGCGGTTATTTCCAATAAATTTGCATCTTTTTATGAATCGGCTTTGATCTACTTTTCTTCCTTTGATTTTTCTTTCCTATTTGTAAAAGGTGATTCAATGTTGACTCACTCTACTACAAGGCATGGAATATTTTTAGCTCCGACATTTTTTTTATTTTTCTTAGGTCTTTTTCAGATGGTTAAAGAAAAAAGACCTGAATATTATTTTGTTTTGATTTCTTTGGCATTAACGCCATTTTTATTAATGACCGTTGGGTCAATTTACCGGGCCAGTCGGCTGATGGTTTATATTCCCCTGGCAACGATTATTTTTACCTTGGGAGTTAAAAAACTTTCCGAGATTAAGCCGATTATTTTGAGAGGTTTCATTATGATTTTTTTTGGCGCAGCTCTTTTGGCTACCTACTACGACTTTGCCAGCTGGTATTTCAATCCTTACCCGAAAAGAATCAGCGGCGATTTTTCGCCAAACTTTGACTCAGCTTTTAAAATCTTGGCTGATCTTGCAAAAGAAACGGGGAAGTCTGCTTTTATTGAGGATAATGATTTTCGGTCGTATAAATCCGAGATGCAGTTTTTTAAAGAGGTATACTTTACCCATGAGAAGCCAGAGTTTTGGGTGAGGGAAAAAGAACCTTTTCCTGAAAACGGATTAGTTTTAACCTCCATCGGTGGAAGCGGTCAGGTAGCCAATTTGGCCGAAATTCCCAGTCTTCAATCAGGGCAAAAAACCTTTTTTATAGTTGGAGAGAAATGAATAGAAAACTGAACCTATCTAAAACTGAATCTTTCTTAAGGACTATTCGCAAGGAAGATAAAGATGATAAAAGAAAAATTGTCTTTAGTCTTATTTTAGGAAAAGGGGCAGCTTTGCTTTATAAAAGCCTCTTGGTACTTTTATCAATTGTTTTTTGTCTTTATTCCTATTTTTGGCTTGACTACGCTCTTTTGTTGATGTTAGCCCAAACACGCCCTTTCTTAATGGAGCTTAAGTGGTTGATTGACTTTTGTAGCGCCAATAGGGGAATGCTTGCCGAAATTTATATTTTTTTAATTTTTGCACTTTTTATTCTTCAACTTGCAACTCTCTTCTCTAGATTGGTTAAAAGATTGTCAATAAAATCACTTTTTGTAATCGCGGTATTAACGACATTAGCTTTTTCTTTTTCTTATCCTTTTTTGTTTGCTGATTTTTTTACCTATATTTTTTCGGCAAAGATGATTATGGCTTATCACGCCAATCCTTATAAAATACCACCGGAAAAATTTATGTCTTCAGATCTTTGGTTGGGTTTCATGCGTAATATTGAGTTTACTTATACCTATGGTCCAGTCGCCCTTTCTTACTCGCTTATTCCGGTAATTTTATTTTCCGGAGGAAGATTCTTGCTAAATTTTTTTGGCCTAAAGCTAATGAATGCAGTTGTATTTTATTTGACAGGGAGTTTGATTTTTAAAATTACCAAAGACAAAAATACTTTCAGTCTTTGGTTCTTTAACCCTTTTTTGGTATTAGAACTATTAATGAATGCCCACAATGATCTTTTGATGATTTTTTTGTTTGTTATTTTTATTTATTTTCTGCAAGGTCGCCATCCGGTAAAAGCTTTTTTTGCTTTTGCGGCCTCTGTTTTAGTAAAATATTTTTCGGTTATCGCTCTTCCATTACTTTTCCTAAGCAAAGATAAAAGAAAGTTATTCTTAAAAATGTTGGCCTTAGTTGTGCCTCTGCTGTTGTCCATTCAGCGCATAAGATTGGTTCAGAGCTGGTATTATTCCTGGGTATTTCTTTTTTTACCATTTTTAGAACTGAAAGGAAGAACTTTGGTAGTAATATATTTAATTGGTTTTATCCTAGCAGTAAATTATTTTTCTTTTATTAAATTAGGTTATTGGGGGGGGAGACTTTTTGGTTTGCCCAAAAAAATATTTTATTTTTTCTTTTTGGGCTGGTGATTATTTCGGAAACAAATTTAGCTAGAATTTCTAGATTTTTTCCAGGAATTTATTTTAAAAAGGCGCATCGATAAAAAAAGATATTTAATAATTAACTTCTGAGAAGCAACAATGGATTTAACAATTGTTATTGTTAGTTTTAATACCAAAAAACAGCTTAAAAAGTGTTTATCTTCCATTACTGAGGAATCTCAAAAAATTAGGAAAGAGATAGTTGTTGTAGATAATGCTTCAGATGAAGGCTCGGCGGAGGAGGTTAGGAAGTTTATAAAGTTCATAAAGTCAAAGAATAAAGACAGTAAAATAAAATTGTCTTTGATTGAAAATAAGGAGAACTTGGGGTTTGCGAAAGCGGTTAATCAGGGACTTCGGCAGTTCGAGGGCGGAGTAGTGTTATTGCTTAATTCGGATACTCAAGTTAAACCGGGGGCTTTAGAAAAACTACTGGAGTTTGAAAAGAAAGTTAGACCGGCAATCATCGGTTTAAAAATGCTTAATCCAGATGGTTCGGTTCAGGGTTCGGTTTTTAACTTACCCACTGCAAAAAGAGCGGTTGAGGAATTTTGGTTAGGAAGAAAAGGCAGCTTTTCCAAATTTACTCCAAATTCGGGAATGCCAATGGTGGTGGAGGCGGTCAGCGGAGGAGCGATGGCAATTTCCAGGGAAGTAGTTGATAAAATTGGGCTTTTGGACGAAAGGTATTTTATGTATTTTGAGGATTTGGATTATTGCCGCCGGGCGCGGAAAGCCGGATTTAAAATATTCTATTTTCCTCAGGCTCAGGTCATTCACGAGCATGGTGCAAGCGGGAGAAATTTAGCCGAGAAGGATGACCAATGGAAACGGCTTATTCCTTCAAGTAAAATATATTATGGGAGGCTGAGACATTACTTAATTTTTTTTATTACTTTGATTGGGCAGAGATTAAAGATGAAAAAATGAAGATGAAAAAAATTATTTTTTGTTTAGTATTTATTTTGGGGTTTCTTTTAAGGGCTTACAAGGTTGACAGGATTCCACCTTCACTTTTTTTTGACGAAGCCGATCTTGGTTATCAGGCGTATTCATTTCTAAAGACAGGGAGAGATTATTTCGGCGGTAAATTTCCGGTTTCCTTTCATTCGTTTGCCGATTTTAGGGCTTCATTATATATTTATTCAGCGGCTTTCACAGTTAAGTTATTTGGAATGAATGAATGGGGGGTAAGATTGCCGGCGGTAATTTTTGGAATATTGGGGTTATTCTCTTTTTTTCTTTTGGCAAAAGAAATCAGCAAAAATGACTACTTTTCAATTATTGCAACTCTCTTTTTAACTATCTTACCCTGGCATTTTTTTTATAGTCGGGCAGGTTTTGAAGTTTCACTTTTTTTCTTCCTCCTAACTTTGGGTCTCTGGCTATTTTTGCTTTCTACAAGAAAAAAGTCATATCTAGATTATATATTGTCTTTATTATGTTTTTCTTTAACGTTTTATGCATACGCTACGGCCAGAATGTTTGTTCCCCTTCTTGGTTTTTTTTCCTTTTTAATATACCGAAAAGAGATACTAAATTTTGGTTGGAGAAAATTTGCCTTAAGCGGAGTTTTTGTTTTGTTAATGGTTTTTCCTTTTATCAGAGATTCTTTAGCCGGGAGAAGTATGTTTCGTTTTTCCTACATCAATATTTTTTATGATTCTAATTTAAAATATGAGATAGACAGGCAAAGGTTAATTGACAGTACTCATGATCGGGTTCAGAAAGTCGGGATGAGTCCGGCAGCTATCTCATACCTTTTTCATAACAAACCTCTCTTTTGGTTTTGGGAGATTATTGCTAATTATTTCTCCGGATACTCTTCGAACTTTCTTTTTATTTCAGGCGATCCGAATTTAAGACAAGGTGTCGGGAGAATGGGCAATCTCTTAGTAGTTACGGCTCCATTGCTGATTTTGGGCGTTGTTAAATCTTACCTAATCATCAAAAATAAGGAAAAGAAAATAATTCAACCTAAGGAGGCGCTTTTATTGCTGACCTACTTTATCATTGCCCCCTTGCCTTCCTCGATTACTTTTGACGGCGGAACTCACGCGACCCGTCTTTTTTTATGCATAATTCCCTTAACTTTTTTCATCAGTCTGGGTTTTTTTGAAGTGATGGATTGGTTCAAAAGCATAAAATTAAAAGTAATTTCGGCCGGTTTTGTTTTAACTCTTGTTTGTCTGAATTTTGTTTATTACCTACATATTTATTTTTACCATTTTCCAATTGATGCAGAAAAATTTTGGCAAGTTGGTTTTAAGGAGGCAATTAATTTGGTGGCCAAGAATGAATCCGGTTACGATAAGGTGATCATTAGCAACTCTTACGAACCGCCATTAATTTTCTTTTTATTCTGGACGAAATACAATCCGGAAAAGTTTAATCCCAGAGAACTTCAGGATATCAGTAATGAATGGTTTGACGGGAAAAGGTTAAATAAATTTTATTTTGGACAAATCGGGACCGGTCTAACCGACTCTTACTTAAAATCGATTCTTTTAGGGGCGAGAGCAAAGGGGAATAGCGAGAAGATTCTTGTTCTTGCAGGAAGGAACGACTTCGGAGGTGATTTGGAAAAGAGTGAACCTTTTGGGTTAAAGGTTATTGATAAGGTTTATCTTAATTCACACGAACCTGTTTTTTATCTTTTGAGAAGTTTAAGTAATGAGGAACTCTAATTAATCAAAACAAGTACCGTTAATGAAAAACAAATATATTTTTTTTAAAAAAAAGTTGTCTTTTGTTTGTGCTTGGCGTAGTTTGCTATTAAATCGATGGGCAAAGACAGGCGTTTTTGTTATTGTTCTTTCGATCGGATTTTTTCTGAGATTGTGGAAATATCAGTATTACCCTTTCACCGGCCACGCAGAGGAATATCTTTTTGTTTGGTCGGGTCTTTCTTTGATTGAGGAAGGAGTACCGATTTCCTGGAACGATATTCCGGTCTACGGCGAAAATAATGTTTATTGGCGTGGAGTAGCCCCCAATCCGGGACCAAGCGGCGGCGGTATTGGTGTCAGGTTAATCAAGCCTTGGCTAGATGAGCCGCCATTATTCAGTTTGATTGTCGGAGGGATAGCCAAACTTTACAAACAGCCGAACTTTACGGTAATTTCTCCTCTCGTAATTAGACTTCCTTCATTGTTTTTTTCCTTAGTGACAATGATTCTCACTTTCCTGGTGGCTAAAAAACTTTTTGGGTATGGATTGGGAGTTATATCACTCTTAATTTACGCAACAATACCGACGGTAGTTTTCGGTTCCCGCCTGGCGGTTCCGGAAAATTTGATTGCCATGCTTTCTCTTCTTATCTTATGGCTATATCTTAAATATTTTGAACGGTGGAAAATAAGGTATTTAATTCTATCAATTTTTTTAGCTTCTATTGCCGGATTAGCGAAGCCTACCGGATATTTATTGGTTTTCTTTCTTTTCTTTTTGCTGATTTGGCGGAAAAGATGGCAAGAGGGGATTATCAGTCTAATTTGTGGTAGTTTAATATTTTTGGCGTCTTTCTTTGCCTATGGACATTTATGGGACTGGTCTTTATTTTTAAAAGTATTTTTATATCAGTCTTCAAGACCGGCTGGCTGGAGTTCTCTGGCCTATATACTGACAAATCCCGGGTTCAGCGTCGAGATATTTTTAGACGGAATGATTGTTCTTGGGTTTTTATCATTATGGAGCTTGGCTTTTAAAAAAAATAGATCCGAAGGGGAGGAAATAGTTGTTTTTTCTTTTATTTTTACTTTACTAATAGCAGTAATTTCGGGAGGAAAGCATGATCAATTGACTTGGTATCGCTATCCGATTTATCCTTTTATGGCAATTTCTCTTGCCCTTTTGATAAAGGAAATTATTAACAATCCTTCATTTTTTCAAATAGCTATCTTTGTCCCTTTAAGCCTTGCTAATATTGATCTTTTAGAG
Organism: Microgenomates group bacterium ADurb.Bin219; assembly: GCA_002069945.1. Classification (GTDB taxonomy): domain Bacteria; phylum Patescibacteriota; class Microgenomatia; order UM-FILTER-40-11; family UM-FILTER-40-11; genus MWCH01. The sequence continues at coordinate 45,273 of MWCH01000004.1, read as the reverse complement.
AACCCTTTTTGGAAACTAAATTATTTAGTTCAGTCAAAAGTTTTCCGGCCGGTTTTATTTATCTTTCTTCTGCCTTCAATCTTGCTGATGATTTTTAAAGATGAACGATTAATTAAATTGACTAAAGCGATGATTGTTGTTTGTCTATTATTTTCCTTTATTTTTAATATCTGGGTAGTCGTAAATCGTTTTAATATTCTTTGCAATAATACCTCCTGTCCACTGCCGGAGAAAATAAATCTTTTAAAAATTTTCAGATGAATAAAAAAATATTATTGATCTTAATATTGTCATTTATTATAAGAATTTATTTTTCTTTTGGAGCTTATCATCCAGACTTAGGCAATCATCTTGATTGGGGAAAAAAATTTTGGGAATACGGGCCAAAAAGGTTTTACGGTGCTACTTTTTGGGGCGTATCTTGGCCAAATCAACCACCGGGAACAATGTACCTTTGGGCAATTATGAGTAAAATAAACTTCTGGTTGCAGGATACTTTTTGGAAGATTAATTTGGCGGTTCAGTTTTTTCCCTCAAACATAATCCCTTTTGTACAAAAGAATTTGCCTCCGGCTTTGGTTAAGCTTCCGTCAATTTTAACAGATCTGGGAATTGGATATTTAATTTATCTTTTCATTGGTAACTTAAAGTTTAAAAAGAAAAAAATATGGGGAAAGCCGCTTTTAGCTGCCAGCCTATTTCTTTTTAATCCGGTTGTAATTTATAATTCCAGCATTTGGGGGCAAACCGATAGCCTAATCAACTTTCTTTTTTTATTAGGGGTTTATTTATTATTGATTAAAAAAAATGTTTTTTGGGGAGTTTTTTGGATATTATTTTCTTTTTATTTTAAGGTTTCTTTACTAATCTTTATTCCTTTGATGTTAGTTGTTCTTTGGAAGAAATTTAGAACTCAACCAAAAGCTATCCTAAGCCTTATTTCTGTTTTTTTACTTTTTGTTATCTTAAGCTTACCGTTTAGCTATAAAAGTCCAATTAAATGGTTGATTGATCTGTACAGGACTAGAATTTTAGGAGGACAAGGAAACATGTTAACTGCTAATGCTTTTAATTTTTGGGGATTAATTTTTGGAATTGATTTCTCTCGGACAGACGAGGGATGGTTTATTGGTTTAAGCTATCGAAATTGGGGGTATCTTTTTTTTGCTTTTTTCTATCTAACAATTTTAATCAAGTTAATTAAAACAAAATTTTCGATTAATAGTATTATGGCAAGTTTTGTTCTTATTTCTTTTGCCTCATTCTTATTCATGACCAATATGCATGAGCGCTATTTATACCCTGCTTTTCCGTATATGGCGGTTTTAGTTGCTCTTTCCGGACTTCCTTTCTTATTTTATAATTTGGTAAGTCTTTTACATTGGCTTAATTTATATCATCTTTGGTATTATCCCGATTGGCCCTTGCTAAGGTCGGTTATTGAGTCTAATGATCTTATTTTCACAAGAATATTTTCGGCATTGTTACTTTTATTATTTTTAATATTTTTTTTGAATTTCTTGAGAAACGACTCAAGCCAAAAACTGACGCAAAAGGTATAATTATAAAGATGAGCAATAAATTCAGCCTAAGGAAGGTTTTTTCCCCAGAAACCTTATTTTTTTTGGTAGTTTTAGTTTTGGCCATCTGTCTCCGGATCTATCGGCTTAATCAGCTTGAGCTTTTTGGAGACGAACTAGACGTTGGTTATCAGGCTTATTCCTTGCTCAAAACAAGAAAGGATTACCGGGGCAATTTTTTGCCGGTCTATCTTGAATCTTTTTCCGAATCACGGGCCCCTTTTTTTATATACAGCGCTATTCCTTTCGTGGCTATTTTTGGTTTGAATGAATGGGGGATTAGGCTAACCAGCGCTTTTTGGGGAATATTGGATATTGTTTTTTTATATCTCCTGGTAAGATTAATTGAAAAAGATAAGAAAGTAGCTATGTGGGCAGCCCTAATTATGACAATAATTCCCTGGCATTTGCATTATTCCAGAGCCGGGTTTGAAGTAACCTTACTGCTTTTTTTAATATTAGCTGGAACATACGCTTTTATTAAGGGATTGATGAAAAAAACAATATGGTTTTCGGGTGCGGCCATTTGTTTTGCCTTAAGTTTTTATACTTATAATACGGCCAATGTTTTTACTTCAATCTGGATTATTATTTTACTTTTTGTTTTTAGATTTGAGTTAAAGACGCAACTTGTTCGGCTGGTCCCCGCATTGGCAATTTTTATATTAATTTTAATTCCCTTTTCGTTTTCAATTTTTCGAGGCCCAGCTGTTTCTCGATTTAAACTTATCAGTATTTTTTCTGATCAAAAATTAATTGAGCAAATAATCCTTAAAAGAAGCGCTGACCCTCAAAATTTAACCGAAAGGTTCTTTCATAACAAACTTTTTGTCTGGTCAAAAGTTGTCTTAAAAAATTATTTGACTGCTTTCTCTCCTCAATTTTTATTTTTTAACGGAGATCCCAATCCAAGGCATACCGTTCCAGGGTTTGGAGAAATTTATATCATTTTATTATTTTTTTTACTGTCAGGGATTTTGGTTTCCTTGGAAAAGGAGTCGAAGAAACCAAATATATGGTTGAATTGGTTACTAATTGCTCCTATTGCCTCTGCTTTGACAGTTGGAGGAGGTGAACAAGCAACCAGGTTATTTTTAATGGTTCCACCTTTGGTTGTTTTAATCGCGATAGGAATTGAGAAGATTTCAGCGAAAATCAAAGGAATATTTTTGGTTATAGTCATTATGATTCTAACTTATTCTCTGGTCGGTTATTTTCATGAGCTGACTAAACACTATCCGCAAGAGCAGTTTCGCTATTGGCACTTTGGATATAAGGAAGCTATTAATTTAGTCAATGAAAACGAATCCATATGTCGAAATTATTTTTTGAATAATTCTCACGAGCCAATTCTAATAAGATATTTGTTTTGGACAGGAACCGACCCGAATTGGTTTTTGAATAATTTTAAGGATGATAAAGAAAACCAAACTACTAATGGTTTTAGCAATTTTAGTTTAGGGAATGTCTTTTTTGGCCATCTTATAGAAGAGAATAGGCTTGAAGGGGTAAAAAGAATCTTGGCTGAACCGGGGAATTGTTATTTAGCTTTTCAAAAAGACGAGATTCCGGGAGATTGGAATATTGAAAAAGAACCCATTAGAGGAATCAAAGTATTGGGATTAGTTAAAGCCCCAGGTAACAAGGACCCCTATATTTATTTACTTGGAGGTTTACGGTGAAAGCTAGACGGATGAATTTATCTATTATTATTTTTATTCTTCTGTTTTTGATGTCGCCGACCCCATGGACTTTACTTTTTAATTTTTCAAGATTAAGTAAAGCAGAAATAAATTTTTATAAGTTTAACTCTCCGGTTTTTATTTCAGAGATAAATTTCACTAGGGGTCAGATCAAAGAGGCAGGAATAGCTATTTATGGAAAAATATTTATCAATAAGTTTACCTATTTTATGAAAGATGCTGGACAACGATATTTAGAATCTTTTGACTCACATTTTTTGTTCACCCAAGGAGATTTAAGCATCGAGAAATCAACTAGGAATTCAGGACCGATTTATTGGATATGGTTGCCTTTTTTGGGTTATGGTTTTTATCTATGCTATAAAAATCGCTCCAAGATCTTGGTTTTCGTTTTATTGCTTCCAATATTAGGAATTTTAATTCGGGAAGAATATGAGACATTTTCCCGCTTACCCTTTATCATCGGGATGTATTATATCGTTGGTTTGGGCGTGACTGAGTTTTTCAATAAAAAAAAATATTATTGGACGAAAGCGTTAGTCTTGATTTTGCTAGTTTTTGAATATTCCCGTTTTCTCCATTATTTGCTATTGCACTACCCATATTTAGTTGGTAGATACTAGGGGATGAAAAAAATAATATTTTTATTAATTTTTGTTGTTGCCCTCTTTTTTAGATTTTACAAAATTACTCAAGTCCCTTTATCCTTAAATTGGGACGAAACTGCTTTTGGTTATAATGCCTATTCCGTTATTCAAACGGGAAAGGATGAGTATGGTACGAAGCTTCCTTTGGAATTTAAGTCGGTGGGAGATTATAAATGCCCCCTATTCGTTTATTTCCTGGTTCCGGTAATTAAGATTTTTGGACTGAATGAATTCAGCATCAGATTGTTACCCTCACTTTTCGGAGCAATGTCAGTAGTTCTTTTTTCTCTTCTAGTTAATGATTTGTTCGGGAATATTTCTTTAAGTATTCTGTCCGGAATGCTTTTGGCGATTTCTCCCTGGCATTTACAATTTACTCGTGCTCAAGGGGATGTCGCTCTCGGATCATTTTTTGTAATTCTTGGTTTATGGTCTTTTAACAAATGGTTAAAAGGAGGCAGGTGGCAGATCTATCTATCGTCATTTTCTTTCAGCCTGGCATTGTACAGTTACTTTTCGGAAAGGCTATTTGTCCCGGTTTTGCTTTTGGCAATCGCCGCTATTTATCAAAAAGAAATTAAAAAAAGATTAAAGCCAACCATTAAAGCGTTTTTACTGGGTTTTTTACTCTGTTTACCACTTGTTTTTTCGATGCTTTCTTCGGGCCAGAAAGGGAAGATTCTAATGACAACCATCTTTGGCTATCAAAGACCGGATGAATATTTACAGAAGATGAAAAGAGAAGATATCTTTTCCGGCATCTTTAATCTTTATCATAATCAACTGGTCGAATACGGCCTTATGGTAATTGATCATTATTTTAATCAATTTTCACCTTCGTTTTTATTTGTAAAAGGCCCGCCGGATGACAGACAGAAAATTTACGGAATGGGGATGATGTTTTGGTCCGATGTTATTCTTTTGGTTGTTGGGATGGCAAATATTTGGCTAATCAAATCAAAAAAGAAAGAAACCGCCTTACTCTTTTCCTGGTTAGCGGTGGCCCCCTTGCCGGCAGTGATTACTCGCGATCCGGTTCATGCCAGAAGAGCTTTTGAAATGGTTTATCCCCTGATGGTAATTCTCGCCTTAGGAATTTTAGGAATTAACAAATGGTATAGTCGATGCAAGTCTAAATTTAGAATTATCCCGATTGCCGTATTTTTAACCATTTTCTTTTGGTCCTTTGGGTATTACCTGTTAAGTTATTATCTTCTCACCCCTCTAAGAACTTACCAGGGCCCATCGGGATGGCAATATGGTTATAAACAATTGGTTGAATTTGTTTCTCCGTTAAAAGATAAATATAATCAGGTAGTGATTGATACAACATACCAGGGTCCCTATCTTTTTTTCTTATTTTATGAAAAGTATGATCCGGCAAAGTATCAGCCCCAGGCTTTTTTAGTTAAAAAGGATGAATGGTCATTAGGGGAGGGTAGGGGTTATGATAATTACCAATTCAGGGATATATACTGGCCAAGGGATAGAAGTCTACCTAAAACACTATTTGCCGGTCCTCCAGAACGAATATCAAAAAAAGACATTGATCCAAAACAATCAGAACTTTTAACAACAATTTATTTTCCAGACGGGAAGGAGGCTTTTTATGTGGTGGCAACGAAATAATCGTTTCTCAACCGGAGTCATTTTGACTCTTATTTTTCTTTTTTCATTTTTTCTCAGAGTTTATCGGATAACTTCGTTTCCGGCCGGTTTTAGTTTGGATGAAATTTCTCAAGGTTATACTGCTTATTCAATATTGAAAACTAGCAGAGATGAATGGGGAGAGAAATTGCCCATAACTCCTCGGGCTTTTGGCGATTTTCGCTCACCACTTTATACCTATTTAGTGATTCCTTTTATTGCGATTTTTGGTTTGAATGAACTGGCGGTGAGGTTGCCCAGCGCTATTTTTGGCAGTTTAGCCGTATTGGCTGTTTATTTATTAGTTAAAGAGTTAGAGTTTTATGGAAAAGAGAAGGTTGAAAATAATAATTTTGCTTATATCACAGCCTTTTTTTTGGCGATTAGCCCTTGGCATATTAGTCTTTCTCGCGGGGCATTTGAAGCTTCTTTAAACACTTTTTTCCTTTCTTTGGGGATATGGTTATTTCTAAAAGGTCTTAAAAATTGGCCGTATTTTTTTTGGGCGGCAATTGTTTTTGGGTTAGATTTATTTACTTATTATTCTCCGCGTTTTTACATTCCTTTAGTGGTTTTTATTTTGGTTTTTTTCTTCAGAAAAGATTTTTTAAAAGCGAAGAGATATTTTTCGTTCTTATCGGTTTTTGCTGTTTTTTTATTCTTGGCTTTTTTGACTCTCTTGTGGGGAGGAAAAACAAGGGTGGCAGATACTTCCATTTTAAATCAAACTAAAAATTGGCAAAGTTTGTCGGAGCGCCAATATGAAGCGGTCACTCTGGGGTTACCCTACGAAAGAGAAAGAATTTTTAACAATAAGCTTTCATTTATAGTTAATCGTTTTGCTAAAAATTATCTTGGTTACTTTTCTTTGGAGTTTCTTTTTACTAAAGGAGTCAGCGAGGCAACTTACGGAATGATCCCCGGCAGGGGCGTTCTTTATTTTTTTGAGCTCCCCCTAGTCCTTCTGGCTATTACCCAGATTTTTAAGAAGAGAGAAAAATCATTAACTTTAATTATAGTTTTGTTATTATTTTCTCCTTTGGCGGCTGCTTTAGCCAAAGGGGAAGCCGCCGGCAATCGAGCGGCGACAATGTTGCCTTTTTGGCAAATTATTTCCGCTTACGGTGGAATTGAGTTAATCGAAATAACTAAGAATAAACTTGGTCAGTTTAGTAGATATTTCCTGGTGTTTTACTTACTTACGGTTTTTTTCTTTTTGGGCATTTTTCTTGAAGATTATTTGTTCCATGCGCCGGTAGTTAATGCTATTAATATGGCTTATGGATGGAGTCAAGCAAGCAAATTCCTTGTTAATTACCCGGGTAAAATAATTATCAGTAAAAATTTTTCTGAACCGCAAATAGCAGTTTCCTTTTATCTTAAAACAGATCCTCTATTTGTTCAAAAAGAAGCTAATAATTGGCTGGAGTATGAAAAAAAAGGTTTATTGTTTGTTGATCAGTTGCCAGAATATCGTTTGGGCCAATTTGAATTTAGGAATTTTCATTTTCCGGAAGATAAAAAAATTAAAGGAGCACTTTTTGTCGGAAAAGAGGAAGATTTTGCCGGCGTTCTAGACGGAGAAATTCTTGCTATAATTCGCTATCCAGGACCCCAACAGAAAATTGCTTTTAAAATCGTAAAATTTAAAGAGGAATGAAAAACACTAAAACCTTACGATTAAATTTTTTTTCATTAATTTTAATATTACTTTTGGCTTGTTTTTTGAGATTTTTTAGATTAAATACAAATCCTCCATCGCCAAACTGGGATGAAGTTTCCCATGGTTACAACGCTTATTCAATTTTAAAGACCGGGAGGGACGAATGGGGAATAAGGTTTCCGTTGATTTTTAGGGCTTATGGAGATTTTAAGTTACCTTTGTATATTTATCTGACGGTTCCTTTTGTTGGCCTTTTTGGCTTGAACACCTATTCGGTCAGGCTTGTTTCGGTGTTTTCGGGATTGGGATTGGTTTTTTTAGCTTACCTGATTACGGCGAAGATTGCCAAGAGCCGTGGGTGGGGAATTTTGGCTGCTTTGCTGACGGCGGTTAGCCCTTGGTCGTTGTTTCTTTCCAGAATAGCGGTGGAGGCCAATTTAGGCGCCTTTTTCTTCGCCTTCGGTCTGTATTTCCTTTTTTGCTGGCAGCAAGATAAGCCGAAGACCAAAAATTTAGTTTTGACGGCTTTATTTTGGGGGCTTTCTCTTCACAGCTATAATTCGGCGCGAATTTTGGTTCCGATTTTTGCGGTTTTGATTTTAATTTTTGGATTAAAAAGAAAAAAAGCGAGTCAACTGATTGTTCCCGGTTTAGTTTTATTGATCTTTTTTTTGCCGATTATTTTTCAGTGGTTTGACCAATCTGCCAAAGCGAGGTTTGATTGGGTGACTTTGCTTGATCAGGGTGCAATTAATCGGATTGTAGAAAAAAGGGTCAATTCAAAATTGCCGGTACTTTTACCGAAAATCCTTTTTAATAAAGTTACTTTTTTGGGTTACTTTGTCGTTCGAAATTATCTGGCTAATTTTTCACCCCGTTACCTATTCTTCCGCGGTGGCAGTCATTACCAGTTTTCTTTGCCGGATCACGAGCTTTTGTACTTGGTATCGGCCCCGTTTTTGTTATTGGGGGTCGGATTTGTCTTGAAAAGAAAAGAATATTCAAGGATTATTTTACCTTGGTTGTTATTGGCATTTTTACCGGCGGCAATTACTCGGGATTCTCCTCATGTTTTAAGAACCATTTTAATATTGCCCTTGCCGATGATATTGATTACATTGGGACTAAAAGAAATTGATGATTTTTTAGCCGGCAGGTCACTTTTCCGCGGCAAATTAGTTACCGGAGTTTTTATCTTAGCGGTTACGGTCAGTTTTTCTCGTTGGTGGCGAGACTATTTTGCGGTTTATCCCAAAACTTATTCCTGGGCTTGGCAGTATGGATATAAAGACGCCGTTTCTTTTGTCAAAGAAAATTACGAAAAATACGAAAAAATATTTTTTACAAAAAAATACGGTGAGCCGCATGAATTCATCGCTTTTTATTTTCCTTGGGAACCGGCCGACTTTCAAAGTCAAAAAGAAGGGGATTATCATGCCAATTGGTATTGGGTTAATGCTTTAGATAAGATTGTCTTTGTAAACGATTGGGAGATTGGCGAGAGTTTAAAGTTAAAAATGCAAAGTGCAAAGTGCGGTGGTCTGGACAAGAAGTGCTTACTGGTAACCAGCCCAAATAATTATCCAGAGGGATGGAATAAAATTAAAACAATCAACTTTTTGGACGGGAAAGCGGCATTTGAGATTTTGGAAAGCCTGTAAATTTAAAAGTTCATAAAGGATAAAAATGAAAAGAAAGTTCTTGGTGATATTAATATTTTTGCTCGCCCTATTTCTTAGAACTTATAAGCTTGGTTCTTATCCGGTTAGCTTGACGTGGGATGAAGCTGCTTTGGGTTATAATGCTTATTCAATTTTAAAGACTGGAAAAGACGAATATGGTAATGTGTTACCCTTAATTTTTAAATCATTTGGTGATTACAAGCCGGGGCTATATGTTTATTTAGCGGTTCCTTTTGTTTGGCTGATAGGTCTTAACGAGTTGGCAGTGAGATTCCCGAGCGCTTTATTGGGAAGCCTGTTAGCCATTGTCGGTTATTGTTTAGCCAAAAGATTAACTTCTTCAGAAAGATTTGGGATAATTTTTTCCATTTTACTGGCGATTAACCCTTGGCTTATCCATTTTTCAAGAGGGGCTTGGGAAGCTAATGTCACAGTTTTTGAGATTTTTTTGGCCTTTTACCTATTTATTAACGGGATAAAAAATAAGAATAATCTTTTGCTCTTTTTTTCTTCCGTCTTATTCGGGTTGACCTTTATTACTTATCAAGGTGCCAAAGTTTTTACCTGGTTGGTTGTTTTTGGTTTGGTGGCTATTTGGCGAAGAGAAATGCCAAAATTATCGACTAGAAAGATATTTTTGCTTGCCTTGCCGTTAGTTGCTTCTTTCCTTGTTGTGAGTTGGGGCTTAGTGGCCGGAGAAACAGCGGGAAGGTTAAAAGTGATGAGTGTTTTTTCATATTCTCGACCAATAGAGGTTATACAGCAAATCAAAAAAGAAGGGGGCGTTTCTGAAAGTCTTTTCTTCCCGCTTTTTCACAGCGAAGGCCTTTCTTTTTTGCGGGGAATTTTAGGGAGATACTTTAATCATCTTTCTGCCAAATTTTTATTTTTTGAAGGAGATTGGAGTAGTCGGCGACACAACACGACCTACTTCGGAATGATGTATTTGGCTAGTTTACCCTTTTTAATTCTTGGTTTAATTATAACTTTAGGCAGAAAACCAAAAAAACATGATTATTTATTTCTCTTTTGGTTATTAATGGCGCCTGTTCCGGCGGCAATTACCCGTGATTCGATTCAAGGGGTGAGATCTTTACCGATGGCGGTTCCTTTAGTTTATTTTGAGGCGGTTGGCCTAACTGTGGTTTTAGAAGCAAGTATAAAATTTAAAAAAATTAGGACGCTTCTGTATCTATTTTTAATTAGTGGTTATTTATTTAACATAATTATGTACTTAGATTTATATTATATTCATTTCCCGATCAATTCAGCTAAGGATTGGCTTTATGGTTATAAGGATATGGTTGGTTATGTAGCCAAGGTTCAAGAAAATTATCAAAAGGTAGTCATTACCCAAAAATATGGCCAACCATATATATATTATCTTTTTTACAATCGCTATCCCCCTGAAATGTATCAAAAACAAGCTTATTTAAAGGAAAATCCTTACGGCGATGTCGGAGAAATAGAGAAGATTGATAAAGTTGAGTTCAGAAATATTTATTGGCCCGCCGATCGGGGAATCTCGAAGAGTTTATTTGTGGGGAACGAATTCGAATTACCACTCCATGATCTTGTTGATCAGGAAAAATTTCAAATATTAAAAGAAGTTAAATTTCCCGATGGAGGTTTAGCCTTTAGAATTGTTGAAACTAGATGAGTCAATAATTTGAAAGTTTATAAAGGTAGAAGTTTTAAGGTAAAAAAACCGAAAGATGAGAAAAACGATTAAAAAGTATTTGATATTTTTGATATTATTGCTGGCTTTATTTTTGCGAGCATGGAAAATAGGTGAGTTTCCTGTCGGGTTAAATGCCGACGAGGCGGCTATCGGCTATAACGCCTATTCGCTTTTAAAAACCGGAAAAGACGAGTTTGGCCATCCTTGGCCAATTAGTTTCCAATCCTTTAACGATTACAAACCGGGACTATATTTTTATTTGGTATTGCCGTTTGTTAAAATTTTTGGGCTAAGCGAGCTTGCCGTCAGATTGCCTTCGGTAATCCTTGGGTCATTAACCGTATTAATCTTGTATTTATTGGTGATTGAGTTGTTCGGCTCAAGGCTGTTAGCTTTAAGTTCTTCGCTCTTACTTGCCGTTTCTCCCTGGCATCTTCATTTTTCCCGAGGCGGTTGGGAAACCAATGCGGCGACCTTCTTTATCACCCTTGCTGTTTACCTGTTCCTTAGGGCACTAAAAAGACCAATCTATTTTATTTTTTCATTTTTAATTTTTATTTTATCTTTATATACTTACCACAGCGCCCGGATTATTACTCCTTTGCTAATTTTTGGTTTGGGATTTTATTACAGGAAAGAAATTTTTAAAAGAGCAAACTCAAGTTGGCTAATCGGTTCTTTTATTATTGGACTAATTCTTGCTGCTCCTTTGATCGTTTCCTTTTTTGGTCCCGCCGGAGCCTCCCGCTTTTCCGGAGTGGGAATATTTGCCGATACCGGCCCAATTTGGCGGGTGAATGAGTTACGCGGACAACATTCCGACCCTTTTTCTTTAATTCCAAAAATTCTTCACAACAAAATTATCAATTACGGAATTAATTTTTTTGATAATTATTTTTCTCACTTATCCGGAGACTTTCTTTTTATTTCCGGAGATGAAATTCAAAGGAATAGAGTTCCTGAAATGGGGCAGATGTATTTGATGGAGATTCCCTTATTGCTTTTAGGTTTATATTCTTTAATAAAGAACAAACCGAAGAATTGGCTTTTTTTGCTTTGGTGGTTAGCGATAGCTCCTTTGGCTTCAGCGTTGACTTTCCAATCTCCCCACGCCATTAGGTCTTTAAATATGGTAATCCCGTTAATTATTATTGTCGCGTACGGATTGGTTAACTTAATCAGTTGGATTAAGAAGACCTTTTCTTTAAAAATTCTTTTTATTCTTTGTTTTTTATTCTTTATTCTTTATTTATGGAACATGGCTTTTTATTTGCACCAATACTATGTTCATTACCCAAAAATTTATCCGGCTGCCTGGGAATATGGTTTTAAAGATTTAGCCGATTATGTTAGAGAAAACGAATCCAAATACGATAAAATTTTTATAACCGACAAGTATGATCAGCCGTATATTCTACTTGCTTTTTATTTGAAGTACCCGCCGGAAAAATTTCAGACAGAAGCGAAATTAACCCCAAAAGATAGGTATGGTTTTTCTACCGTTGCCAATTTTGATAAATATTTTTTTGGGCCGATTGATTTAGAAAAGATACAGAGGAAAAGCCATGTTTTAATCATCGGCAGTCCGGAGGAAATTCCGGAGTCGGGTAGAATAATAGCGAGAATTTCTAATCCCGGAAATCTCGGAGACGCCTTTAGAATTGTTGAGCAATGATTAAAGACAAACTAAATTTATCTGTAGCCGTAGCCACCTTTAACGAGGAAGAAAATATCAAGAGATGTTTGGATTCGGTCCGCCGGCTGGCGGACGAAGTGGTTGTTGTTGATGGCAGTTCAACAGACAAAACTAAAGATATTGCCGAAAAGCTGGGAGCAATAGTTATCGCCACTTCCAATAAACCAATGTTTCATACCAATAAAAATTTGGCAATCGATAATTGCCATGGTAAATGGATTCTTCAGTTGGATGCAGACGAAATCGTTTCTCCTGAATTGGCCAGGGAAATTAAGCAAATCGTTAGCAATTTCAATCACTTGCCCAATGCCTATTGGCTTAAAAGAAAAAATTATTTTTTAGGGCGCTATCTGACAAAAGGGGGACAATATCCGGATCCGGTAATCAGATTATTCAAAAAGGGCAAGGCCCGATTACCGGAGAAAAGCGTTCATGAGCAAATGAAAGTTGAGGGAAAGATCGGTTGGCTTGAGAATGATTTATTGCACTGGGCTACCCCAAAATTTTCCCGTTATTGGCTGAGGGAAAACCGTTATTCTTCCTTGGAAGCGGAAAAATTATTTAAAGATAATTTAAACTTATTTAATCCTCTCAATTGGCTTAAATATTTATTGATTAAACCGCTTTTTACCTTTTTAAATATTTATATTTTTCATAAAGGGTTTGTTGATTCCTGGCAGGGATTTGTTTTTGCTTTTTTTTCAGGCTTCCATTTCCAGTGGGCGTTTTTAAAATATCTCAAAATGAAAATTTACGGCACGGACAATATTGAGGAGGAATGGAAATGAGGGTTGCCGTTGACGTTTCCGGGTTAAAGACCGGCCACCAATTCCGAGGAGTCGGGATATATACACGGAGGCTGACGGAAGCGTTAAAGAAAAATAGTTTTGCCGGTTTTTCGCTAGTTGAGTTTGAAGGGAACAATATCCCATCAGAAAGCGATTTGGTTCATCATCCTTTCTTTGATTTCTTTTTTTTAAGCCTACCGTTATTAAAAGCTAAGCCGACAATAGTAACAATTCATGATTGCACGCCGTTGGTTTTTCCCGAGAATTATCCGCCGGGATTGAAGGGCAGTCTCAAATATCAAATACAAAAATTTTCTTTAAAAGGAGTTAAAAGAGTAATTACCGATTCCCAAAATTCAAAAAAGGATATTGTTCATTTTTTGAATTATCCGGAAGATAGAATTGATGTCGTTCCTTTGGCCGCCGGGAACGAATTGAAAAAGATAACGGATTTTAAAACCTTGGAGGCGATCAAAAGAAAATATCTTTTGCCGGGAAAATTCGTTTTGTATGTAGGAGATGTCAATTATAATAAAAACTTGCCCGGTTTGGTTAAGGCTTGCCGTAAAATCGGGATCTCTTTAGCGGTAGTCGGCAAACAGGCAGTCAGCGAAAATTTTGACCGAGGGAACATTGAGAATAAACCCTTGATTGACTTTCTTAAGTTGGTTGATGAGAGCAAGGATGTTTTCCGATTGGGTTTTGTTAAAGAAGAAGAATTAGCCGGTCTTTATTCTTTGGCGGCATGTTATTGTCAGCCTTCGTTTTATGAAGGCTTTGGAATGCAGGTTTTAGAAGCGATGGGATGCGGTTGTCCAGTCGTTGCTTCCGAGACTTCATCGTTTCCGGAAGTTGCCGGTAAAGCGGCAACTTTGGTTAACCCCGATTCGATTGAGAATATAGCCGAAGGAATAAAGAAAACAATTGAAGACCAAGAATTTAGAGATAAAATTATAAAGGCCGGCTTTACACAAGTTAAAAAGTTTTCCTGGCAGAAAACAGCTCGGGAAACAATAAAAGTCTATGAAAAAGTTTTGGAAAAACATAACCGATAACGATAAAAATAGTCTAGTGGCTATTATTCGGTTGTTTCTTTTTTGGCAGGTAATTGTTTTGGTGGTTGCTTTGATTTCCGGCAGGATGATAGCTCCTCGGTTGCGCTTTATGTATAACGACGGCCCAAGGATGTCTAATCCAAAATTACTGTGGCCGAGGGCGAATTTCGATGGCGTTCATTATTTGGAGATTGCCAGAAATGGTTACGGCCTTTATGAGCAGGCTTTTTTTCCTCTTTATCCGAATCTAATTAGGTTGTTAGCTCCTGTTTTCGGCGGAAAAGACTTGGTGGCTGCCGTTTTTATTTCCAATTTGGCGATGTTGGGAGCTTTATGGTTTTTCTATAAATTAACCCGGATAGATTATGATTCAAAATCTGCTTTTCGATCCTTGATTTTTTATCTCGTTTTTCCGGCATCGTTTTTTTTGGGGATGGTTTACACGGAAAGTCTTTTTTTGTTTTTCGTTTTGGCCAGTTTTTATTCGGCCAGAAAGGAGAAATGGTTTTGGGCGGGAATTTTTGGAGCCCTTGCCTCAAATACCAGAATTGTCGGCGTCTGTCTTTTTCCGGCTTTGATTTGGGAATGGTGGCAACAAAATAAAATTAAAAATTTAAAATTAAAAATTAAAAATTTGATTCCTTTATTTGTTGTTCCTCTCGGGCTTCTTGGTTATATGCATTTTTTATGGAAAAATTATCAAGATCCATTGATGTTTTTGCATGTCCAACCTTTTTTTGGCGCAGAAAGGTCGGGAGGCAAAATAATTTTGATTTATCAGGTTTTTTGGCGTTATCTGAAAATGATCTTTACGACCAAATGGGATCCTTTATATTTTGCCGTTTGGTTGGAATTATTGACTGCCGTTGGATTTCTGACGTTGTTGTTTTTGGCTTACAAAAATGGGGTAAGAAGCTCTTATTTAATTTTTTCCTTTTTGGCCTACTTAATTCCGACATTGTCCGGGACATTTTTATCAATGCCCAGATTTGCTTTATCTTTGTTTCCTTGCTTTATTTTATTAGGGTTGATTAAGGATAAAGTTGTCAGCAATTCTTTAATAATTTTATGCGGAATTTTATGGTTGGTTTCAATTGCTTTCTTTTTAAACGGATATTGGATAGCTTAAATATTTTATTTTTTAATCTTAATGTTTTATATTGTTATGATGGACTTTAAAAGTAAGATTAGAGATATTCCTGATTTTCCCCAGAAAGGTGTCGTTTTCAGGGATATTTGCCCGCTTTTGGAAGATAAATTAATGTTTAAGGAAGCGATTAATGAGCTTCTTAAGAAATTAAAAGGTTTAAAAATAGATAAGGTTGTCGGAGTTGATGCCCGGGGATTTATTCTGGCGGGAATTTTGGCCAATCGATTGGGCGCCGGGATGGTTATGGTCAGGAAAAAAGGAAAGCTTCCTTATAAAACCGAATCGGTTGAATACGATTTGGAATACGGAAAGTCAATCTTGGAAATTCATCGGGATTCAATTCAAAAGAATGAGAAAGTTTTGTTGGTTGATGATGTTTTGGCGACAGGAGGGACGATGGAAGCGACCGCTAAATTAGTGGAGAAGTTGGGAGGAAAAGTAATAGGAGCGGCTTTTTTGATCATTTTGGATTATCTTCACGGGAGGGAAAGGTTAAAGAAATATAAATTATTTACATTGGTAAACTATAAGTAATTTAATTCCCCTTCGCCCCTTCGGGGCTTCGGAGGGACAGGCGAATTAAAAGATTAAAATATTAAAGAATTAACGGATTATGGATAATAAGGCGGAAATCGGGATAATCGGAGGATCGGGATTTTATGATTTGGCGTCAAATTTAAAGGAAGTAAAGATTGAAACTCCTTACGGTTCGCCTTCCGATCAGATCGCTTTGGGAGAAATCGCCGGAAGAAAAGTGGCGTTTTTGCCAAGACACGGAAAGACTCACAATATTCCTCCTCATCAAATTAACTACCGAGCTAACATTTGGGCATTAAAAGAATTAGGGGTAAGGAGAATAATTACTTCTCACGCGGTTGGGTCGTTGCAAAAGAAAATCAAGCCGGGAGATTTTGTGATTTTGGACCAATTTGTGGACAGAACCAAAGGAAGAATTGATACCTATTATGATGGTCCGGTTGCGACTCATGTTTCAACCGCTTTTCCGTATTGTCCCCAGTTGAGAAAATTAGCGATTGAAACGGCCGAAATATTAAAATTGCCTTTTCATCCCAAAGGAACAGTGGTTATTATTCAAGGACCGCGTTTTTCTACCGCTGCTGAGTCATCGTGGTATACAAATATGGGTTGGGAGACTATAAATATGACCGAATACCCCGAGGTAGTTTTGGCAAGAGAAAAAGAAATTTGTTATTGCGGAATTGCAGTAGTTACCGATTATGACGCTGGCTTGGTTGCCAGCGGTAAAGTTAAAGCGGTCTCGGTTGAAACAATTATTAACGAGTTCAAAAAAAATATAGTGAAGACAAAAAAGATTATTTTAGAGATGATTAAAAATTGGCCGTTAGAATCGGTTTGTAATTGTCAAAAAGCGCTTATTGGTGCTCAATTTTGATGAAAAATCATATTCATTTTCTTTCCGTTGTAATTCCTGCCTATCTTAAAGAGAAAACAATAACTCAAGATATTGAAAGAGTGATAGAAGTTTTAGATAGGATTAGATATGATTATGAAATTGTTGTTGTGGTTGACGGCAGAGAAGATCGGACTTATGAAGAAGCGAAAAAAATTAAATCAAAAAAGGTTAAGGTAATTAGTTATAAAAAAAATCGAGGCAAGGGTTATGCTGTTCGTTACGGCATGGCGAGGACAAGGGGAGATCTGATTGCTTTTATTGACGCCGGGATGGAGATTGACCCGAACGGTATCAGTATGATTTTGGAACACATGGAGTGGTATAACGCGGATATTATTGTCGGGTCGAAAAGACATCCTGCTTCACAAGTTAATTACCCAAGAAGCCGAAAGATTATCAGTTGGCTCTACCAGCTTTTTGTTCGTTTTTTTACCGGCCTTAACGTTCGTGATACTCAAGCCGGTTTAAAGATTTACAAGAGGCGAGTTCTAGAAGCTGTTTTGCCGCGCTTGGCGGTTAAAAGGTATGCTTTTGATTTAGAAATGTTGGCGGTAGCTAACCATCTTGGCTTTAAAAAGATTTATGAAGCACCGATAAAATTGAATTATAATTTTACTGATTTAACTCACGCCGGAACTCCGAAGTGGATGCTTAATGCTTTTATTGATACACTCGCCATTATCTATAGACTTAATTTTTTACACTATTATGACGATAAAAACAAAAAAAGATGGTATTCCGATCCGAGGCTAATTTTTAAAAAATGAAAAAACAGGAGAAGATACTGGCTTCTATTATTATTCCTGTCAGAACGATAACCCCTTACGTTAAAGAAACCGTTAGGTATCTTTTAAATCAATCAGAAAACAGATTTGAAATAATCATTATTACCGATAAGCAGGAAAAACTGGCCGGAACAAAAGTAATTGCCAGCGGCAAGCCAACGCCGGCTTATAAAAGAAATTTGGGGGCTAAAATGGCCAAGGGAGAAATTTTAGCCTTTCTTGACGACGATTCTTATCCCTCTAAAAATTGGCTAAAAAACGCATTTGAAATTTTCCAATCACCAATCGCCAATCACCAATCACCAATCGCTGCCGTCTGTGGTCCGACCCTAACGCCTCCGACAGACAATGTCTACCAAAAGGCATCCGGTTGGGTTTGGGCATCCTATTTGGGCAGCGGTGGCGCCGGAGTTTATCGAAATCGAATTATGTCCCGAAGGGAAGTTGACGATTTTCCCTCTGTCAATCTTTTGGTCAGAAAAAAAGATTTTGAAGAAATAGGAGGTTTTGATATTAATCATTGGCCTGGAGAAGATACCAAACTTTGTTTGGACTTAACCAAGAAATTGGGCAAAAAAATTATTTATGATCCCAAAGTCTTGGTTTACCACCATCGCCGGCCGGTTTTAGTATCTCATTTGAAACAAATCAGCCGATATGCTCTCCGTCGAGGTTTTTTTGCCAAAAAATTTCCCGAGACATCATTTAGGATCGGTTATTTTTTGCCCAGCATCGGTGTTTATGGGTTAATCATCGGGGGAATATTTTCTTTTTTTTCCCCAGCTATTCGTTTTATTTACTTTTTACTTTTTACTTTTTACTTTTTACTTTTATTTCTTTCCGGCTTAGAAGTTTTTTTAAAAGAGAAAAATTTATATTTATTAATATTGGTTATGGCTTCAATTCTGGCTACTCATCTAACTTATGGATTTTTATTTCCTTTTGGTTTTTTTCAAAAAGATCTTAAAACTCATCCTCATAAGGTTGATTTTGCTAAAAGAAAATATCTTGGCGGATAGAAAAATATTTATTCTTCGCCGGCATTTGTTATGTTATACTCAAGTTTATGAAAATTGTTATTGGATATCCGCCGTTAAATACCAAAAAGGGAGTACCGCAAATTTCCCAAAATCGCCAATTCCAATGGACTACTTCCGGACCTTTGTCTTATTTTATTTATCCGGTGATTCCGGCTTCGGCGGCAACTTTATTGCAAAAAAATGGCTATGAAGTTAAATGGTTGGATGGCTTAGCGGAAAAATGGACTTATGAAAAATGGTTGGCGGAGATTAAAAAAATCAAGCCGGATATCATCGCCTTAGAATCCAAAACTCCGGTAATTAAAGAGTATTGGAAAATTGTTAGAGATCTCAAATCACTAGTTACTAATTGCCAACCTCCAATCACTATCTTGATGGGCGACCATGTAACTGCTTTGCCGGAAGAATCTATGGAAAATTGTCCGGTTGATTTTATTATCACCGGTGGAGATTACGATTTTCTGCTTTTAAGCATAGCCAATCATCTTTCAAAAGGGGAAAAACTGGATCCCGGAATTTGGTACCGTCAAAATGAAAAATTAAAAATTAAAAAGGAAAAATTACAAAGAAAAAATATAAAAAGTGTAAATTATTCAAGTACAGGGAAATTTCAACTAAATCATGATTTAAACAGTTTGCCGATGATTGACAGGGAATTAACAAGATGGGAGCTTTATGCATACAAAAATTCCAATTTTTACCGGGCGCCGGGTGCTTATACAATGTTTGGGCGGGATTGTTGGTGGGGCAAATGCACCTTTTGTTCCTGGACAACGCTATTTCCGGGGGCCTGTTTCCGTTCAGTTAAAGTTGAAAAGGCTTTAGACGAGATTGGGGAGTTAATTGAAAAATATCAAGTTCGGGAGATTATGGACGACAGCGGCAGCTTTCCGGTCGGAGATTGGCTAAGAGAATTTTGTTTGGGAATGATTAAACGGGGTTACCACAAAAAGATAAGGTTTAATTGCAACCAACGTTTTAATTCCGGATTAAAAGAGGAAGATTACCGATTGATGGGCAAGGCCGGTTTTCGTTTTATTCTTTACGGGCTGGAATCGGCAAATCAAAGAACCCTTGATAAAATTAACAAAAATCTTAAAATTGGGCAGATTGAACAGGTTTTAAAACACGCAAAAAAAGCCGATTTAATGCCCCATCTAACCGTGATGGTTGGGTATCCCTGGGAGAATCGGCATGATATTGAAAAGACTCTTGCTTTAGCTTCCGATTTTTTTAAGAAAGGATTAGCGGATTCTCTTCAGGCGACAGTGGTGATTCCTTATCCGGGAACTCCTTTATTTGAATATTGCCGGAAAAATAATCTTTTAAAAACGACAGATTGGAACCGTTACGATATGCGCGAGCCGATTATGAAAACAAAAATAGAGGAGAGTGATTTAATGGCAGCAGTACGCGGTCTTTACAACCGTTCAATTTGGACGCCGAGATTTATAATTAATACTCTTAGCCAATTAAGGACGATTGATGGAGTCAAATACGTTGGTTTTCAGGCTTTGAAATATTTCGGTAAGTTATTGGAGTTTAAATAATTAAATAAGATAAAATGCCCCAAAACACAATTGTTGATTTATCAAAGCATCTATTGGTGACTTCCTTAATTACTGTTTGCCTTTGGCGGAAATATCACGATCTTCGGTTAGTAATGATTTCTTATTTAACGGGAATTTTAATTGACGTTGATCATTTTTTTGATTTTTTTTATTATTCAATTACTGCGGTACAGGGAAAATTAAATTTACTGGATTTTTTTAAGCCGGATGTTTATGTCAAGGCGACAAATAAAGTATTTGTTTTATTTCATGGTTGGGAATATTTATTGATTTTAGGGTTATTCGCAAGGAAGTTTTTCAAAAGAATACCAGGAATTTTTTGGGCATTAATTTTGCCATATTTTTGTCATCTAATAATTGATCAGTCGCCTTTTGTTCGTGCTCCGTTAGCATATTTTCTTATTCGTAGATTTATTTACAATTTTAATATATCTGCTTTTAATGGCCACTAAAAATTTACCCTCGGTATCGATAGTCATACCCACTTATAATAATGCCGCAACGCTAGAAGAGTGTTTAAGGTATTTAACGCAGCAAGATTATCCTAAAAGTAAAATTGAAATAATAATTGTTGATGGATTTTCAAAGGACAATTCCTTAAAAATCGCCAAAAACTATACAGGAAAGGTGTATATGAATCCTGATAAGGTTGAAGAAGTCGGAAGGGTAATAGGGATAGAAAAATCAAGTGGAGATGTTTTAGGATTTGTAGATGCGGATAATTTTTTAATTGATAAAAAGTTTCTGATTAAAGTAGTTAGGCCGTTCATGGAATATCAGGATGTTTGTGTTTCTGAGCCACTATTTTATGAGTCGAGAATAACCGATGACAAGATAACTCAGTACATTTCTCTAATAGGAGGAGATGATCCAGTGTCAATATATTTGGGAGTATATGATCGTTGGTGTTTTTTTAAGGGTTCATGGACCGATTCTCGGTACAGCATAAAAGAGGGAAATGATAGTTATGAAGTTATTCAGTTTAAGGATGAGAATGTTCCTCCTTTGGGTGCCAATAGTTCATTTATACGAAAGAAAGTTCTCCTTCGGATAAAATATGAAAAATTTTTACACACAGACATTATTGCTGAAATTTTTAAAAATAAAAAAAACTTATATGCGAAGGTACATTGTGGAGTAATACATAAGCAGGATGGTTCTATAAAAACTTTCTTAATGAAAAAAGCCAGAAGAGCAAGAAGATTTAAAGGAGAAGAGTTTGAGCGTAAGTACTATTTTAAGGTAAACGAAGCTAAATTATTAATATTAATTGTGAAATCGTTATTGATATTACCGCTTTTTATAGATTCTCTAATTGGCTATAAAAATAAAAAAAACATTAATTGGGTTTTCCACCCTCTCATTACTATTCTCACTTTATTTATCTACAGTTATTACTCTATCAGAAAAATATTATGGAGATAGATCAATATTCAAAAAAATTTATTCACTATTATACCGACGATTTGCCTTCTACAATAGTGAAATTAGTTCTTAACAATAAGAGTTTTAATAGTTTGGCAGATCTAGGTTGTGGGGATGGGTCTATTCTATATGCTTTAGGTAAGAAAAAATTGTTGGGTCAATTTAGCAAGATATATGCGATCGACATTTCAAAGGATCGTATTGCAAATGTTAAACGTATTGACGGTAGAATTAAGTGTATGGTCTCTGATGTCTGCAATATTTCTAAAATTAAAAATTCAGAAATTGATTTAATCATCTTAAATCAGGTAATAGAACATGTGCAAGATGACGAGTTAATGATAAAAGAGATCGAAAGAATATTAAAGAAAGGTGGAATTGCTTATATTTCAACTGTGTTTAAAAAGTGGTATGGCTGGTTTTTTTATAAAGATAAAAATAATAATTGGGTGATAGATCCAACACACGAAAGAGAATATTCATACGATAAGCAATTAATTGGAAAATTCAAAAAATTTGATCTGGAAATTTTAAAAAATAATAAGTCTTTACAATGGTTTCCCATTACTGATTTTTTTTTAAAAAGGATCGGCTTTAGGAATGATGCATATGAAAGAAGTTTACAGTTAAGGCTTTTGAGGAAAGTAAAAATACCAATCATTGGATATTATAATTGGGAAATTGTTTGTAAAAAAAAATAAACCGATGATTATCTCTGGCCAAAAAATAGAAAAACCCTTAGTCTCTATAATAATTCCAACTTTTAACCGGGCAAAAGAATTGAAGAATTGTCTTAGATCTATATTAGAAAATAATTATAAGAACTATGAAGTAATTGTAATTGATGACGGATCAACCGATAATACCATAGAAATTATAGAAAATGAGTTTTCATTTACTAAGCTCATAACTTTTTCGAAGAACAAGGGGGTAGTTAAGGCGAGAAATGAAGGAATGAGAAAAGCGAAAGGTGCTTATTACTGCTTTGTTGATAGCGATAATATTGTTGATAAAAACTTTTTAATTGAGTTAATTAAGGTTATGGAGAGTGATAAAAATATTGGGTTTGCAGGTCCGAAGATGTATTACCTTAAAGACCCAAAAAGAATTATATTTGCCGGGGCTACGATAAACTTATTAACAAGTAGGACAAAATACATTGGTATGAACGAAATTGATTATGGACAATATGATCAGTTGAGAGAGACAGATCACATACCGAACGTTTGGATGGTTAAACGTGAGGTGGTAAAGAAAATCGGCGAAATGGATGCGAATTACGTGATGCACTATGAAGAATCTGA
Source organism: Microgenomates group bacterium ADurb.Bin219 (assembly GCA_002069945.1). Lineage (GTDB taxonomy): Bacteria > Patescibacteriota > Microgenomatia > UM-FILTER-40-11 > UM-FILTER-40-11 > MWCH01. The sequence goes on along the minus strand of MWCH01000004.1, from coordinate 22,421 downwards.
TTGGTCAATGAGAGCAAGGAAAGTGGGTTATAAAATTATCTTCTGTCCAAAATCAATTGTCTATCACGATGTTCCAGTGTCGAAAAATATTGGAGAAAATATATTGACCCGGGATACTCCTTATCGACAATATTATTTTGCTCGCAACAGAATAATATTTATGAAAAATTATTCTCCAAGTTTGAAATACCTACTTTTTTTAATATTATTTAACAATTTGTTTTTATTATTTTATATTCTTAGTTTCATAAAATATAAAAGATTTGATTTAGTTTCGGGTTATTTTAGAGGTTATTTTGATGGACTAAAGTTCATTAGGACTGTTAAAAGGATTTAGATCACAAATTTATGAAAGTTATTTTTATTTCCCCTTGGACAAAATCTTTATTTGGTGATGAAAGGGTTATTCCAGGACACCCCCATATGGGAATTGCATATTTATGCGCAGTGTTAAAGAAGAACAATCATAAGGTGAAAATTTTCGACCAGGCGATAGAAAACAACGATTTAAAGCTGTTTCTTTTGATTAAAAAATTTAACCCGGACATAATAGGCATTACCGCTTTCAGTTATTGTTATAAATATGTTTTAGAGCTTATTGAAAAAATCAAGAGTAGATCTAAAGTTCCAATAATAATTGGTGGTCCTCATGTATCAGCTGTAAGAACGGAAGTTTTAAGAGATAGCAAGGCTGATTATGCAATGAAACTCGAGGCGGAAGAAAGTTTTTTAACCTTTATTAATGAACTAAAGAAAAAAAAGACAGATTATAAAAGTGTTCCAAATTTGATTTGGAGAAACGAAGACGGAGAAATTGTCGAAAATCTGGATGCTCCATTTATTATGGATTTGGACAAACTTCCTTTTCCTGACTATTCTGAATTTAAATTCAAAAAATACCCCAATTATGAAACACAAACGATTCCGATTATTACCTCTCGAGGTTGTCCGTATGGTTGTAATTATTGTTCAGTGAGACTTTCTATGGGTAGAGGTTTTAGAGCAAGAAGTCCAGAGAATGTGGTGAACGAAATAGATAAATGGTGTAAAAAAGGATTCAAAAATTTTGAGATCAATGATGACTGTTTCACTTTGGATTTGAAGAGAGCTGAGAATATTTGTGACTTGATAATTAAGAAAAAGTTAAAAATTACTTATCAACTATACAACGGTATAAGAGTTGATAGAGTGACTTTAAAACTCCTAAGGAAGATGAAAGCTTCAGGTTGTATTTTTTTGTCTTATGGGTGCGAATCCGGGAATCAGCGCATTATTGATCGAATTGGGAAGAAGATAAAACTAAGCCAGGTTAGTAAAGCAGTTAAGCTAACAAATTTGGTTGGAATAAAAAACTCTGTCAATTTTATAATAGGTCACCCCGGGGAAACTTATAAAACGGCGATGGAAAGTATTAAATTTGCAGAAAAATTACCAACAAATTTCGTAAATTTTTATAACGTAATTCCTTATCCTGGCACCGAACTTTACGAATGGATAGAAAAAAATGAGGCATGGATTTACCACCCAGATTATGTTGTGAAAAATATCGGGAGTCGGGATCTGAAACCAGTTTTTGAAACCCCTCAATTTAGAGAAGGAGAGAGAAGAGACGTTTTAAAGAAAGGATTCGCTCTTTATGACAAAACGATCTTGAGATTTAGATTCGGGAAAATAGTAGGAGGACTTTTATATATACTTTCCAGGAATAAAAGTTTATATACAAAGGGGATAAGATTTGCGTTGGGGAACCGATTGGGTTTTAAGATATATAGTCTTGTAACACATAGATCAAGGTAAAAATGCGAAAAAGAATTTCTGAAATGATTAGAATAGTATCAACGAATAACGACAGAAAAGAAGTGATGTCGTATTTGACTTCTATTGAGTATATGTTGAGCAGTAGATTATATGTTGATTCGTTGTACCAAGCCGCAGGGGACGTGTCTGGTAATTTGTGCAAGGGGCAGAAAATTTTAGATTTTGGTACTGGTTCGGGGGTTTTTGCGTTAATTCTTCAGGACATATTTCGCGATCTCCAAATTTTTGGAGTCGATACGACATATGACCAAAGTCAAAAAGATCCCAACTTTAAGGATACAAGAACTCAACAGGTGAAAATTTGGGCTGAGTTTAGCAAGAAATACAAAATTGAATTTTGTCATTTTGATGGTCTTTATTTACCCTACCCGGATAGTTCTTTTGACATTATTACGGCGTGTGCGGTTATTGAACATATTGACCCTAAAAGCGTAAGAATAGTATTGAAAGAGTTAAAAAGAGTCTTGAAACCAAATTGTTTTTTGTTCATATTAAAATTACCGAGAAAATTGTCTTACGCAGAGTTTTTTGCCAGATTGTTAGGTATAGGCTGTCATGAAATCTTGTTTTCGGATGAAGAGGCTCAAAAAATTTTTGCAGAAAATGGGTTTCGCATAGAAAAGTGTTGGAAATCCGATATGGTTTTTGAATTTCCCGGGAAGATTACAAATCGGTTTTATTTTCTCCTTAAGAAAGCAAATTCTTTTTTAGAGCTTACTCCTTTCAATATTTTCGCCCATCATAATAACTATATACTCAGAAACATAGGAGATTTATAAATTTGAATGAAAATATTAATTTTAAATCATAATGACCAAGGAGCCGGGACGTATTTTCGTTGCTTATTTCTAGGGAAGAGTCTATCAAAGCTTGGGAACGAAGTTTCTTTAAGCTGCTTAAATCCAAAGCATTTTTCAAAAAAAGTAAAAAATGAAACTATTGAGGGAGTTAATCTTTTTCTTTTGACCGGGCAACACGGCAATTCCAGTTTTTCTGAGTTTCCATTCCACATAATTAGAGTTTTTGAGAACATTAAAATTGCATTAGCAGGAAGGTTTGATGTCATCTACTTTTTTAATGTCGCTTCGTTAACAACAGGCTTGCCACTTATTTTTCTATACCTTTTAAGAACGCTAGGAGTTATCAAAGGAAGGTTTTTAGTTGATTGTGATGATTGGTGGGGAAAGGATGGTTTAACATCTTTAAACAGGAAGGGTAGGCTGATAGTGACAACAGCGACGCTTTTAGAAACAAAATTACCGAAATTAGCGGAGAAAGTGACGGTTGTGAGTGGAATGATTAAAAATAAACTTATTAGTTCCGGAATTCCCGCCGAAAAGATTTATTATTTGCCGAATGGAGCAGAAATTAATGGTTCTTATTCTACCAGTACGATTTCTTATCGTTTAGAGCTAAATTTGCCGACAGACAAGATCTTTCTGTGTTTTGTCGGCCGTGCCCTATGGACGTTTGATTATTTATTAGAAGGTTTGAAATTGGTGGTTAGAGAAAGACCCGAGACAATGATAATTTATATTTCCCCTTTAGGGAAAGAACAAATAGAAAAACTTAGGAGATCAGGCATCTTAAACAATATAATTTGCTTAGGTACCCAATCTAACGCTAGAATGCAAAAGTATTTGAGAGCGGCTGATATTTTATTGTTACCAAGAATAGAAAGTATTAATGAAAAGGCTAACTATCCTGGTCGTTTAGGTGATTATTTAGCTGCTGGTAGACCAATAGTCTCAACTGCTATTGGTGATGAAGCAGAAAAAGTGATCAGGAAATTTAGATGCGGATTGTTGTCTAAAAGCGGCGAACCTGCCGACTTCTCTAAAAATATCATCAAATTAATTGACGACAGGAAATTAAGAGAGAAATTTGGGCAGAACAATCGTCAAGTAGCAGAGGAAAAGATGTCATGGGATATTATTACCAGAGAGTTCTGGAAAAATGTAATATTGGAGGATAAAAAACGTGAGCAGCATAAAAAAAGACTATCTAACAAATAGATGGAGAATCTCTTCCTGTAAGTTATATTTTTTTTTAAAATCTTGGTTGCTGAAAAGTAATAATTTACTTCTTGTTTTAATCCTGATAATTTTTGCAATTAAATTACCCTTTATTTTTCATGGGAAATGGGATAAAGACTTTTTTCTGCCTTACATGACCGACGAAAATTGCTATTCGTCTCCAATTCACTCTCTAATAGCCTCTGGTAAGGTGAATATTAACGATTGGATGAGTCATTGTGCTTACCCACCTTTTTTTTTACATTTACTTCTTCCGTATTTCGTAGGCTTGTTCAAAATCTTACTGTTTTTTAATGTAAAACTAGATTTATTAACAGTATATGAAATCATTTACTATAATTGCCGTTTTTTTGTTTTAATTATTGCAACTATTGGAAGCTATTTTTTTGTAAAACTTTTTGATGAATTAATTAAGTCGAAATTTTTTCAAAGTCTCTTGCTGATTTTGATAAACTTGAGTCCGTTATTTTTTCTTTACTCGACTTTTATTAAAGCTGACGAAATCGTTTGGGCACTGGGAATAATAAGCCTTTACTACGGATTAATCTTTTGGAGAGAGAAAAACCTCTCAAATTATAAAAAGTTTTACGTAACATCTATCTTGCCATTGCTTTTTGCCTACAATGGTTATTTGTATTTTTTAAATTTTATTTTTGTTTCTTTGTTCGTAATTAAGAAAGACCTTTTTTATCATAAAATATTGTTTATTTTTTTAGGTTTTATTTGTACTCCGTTAATTTGGATTTTTGCGAATTTTGAAATGTTTACAAAGGGCGGAGTCTTGGGATTTTTAAATTCTATGAGGGGGATGTACGGTAGATTAAATAGTTCTCCCTTTATGATAGGTGCTAATGGAGTATCTTCTTTTAATTTTTACACTGAACTTATAAAAGCAAACATTGCCAATCCAATAATTATACTAATTGCACTCGGGCTATTTATTTTTAAAACTAAATATACCTACTTTAAGATTGTTACGGTTGTCTTTGGAATCTTTTTTACCCATTTATCTTTATCTGCCTATCGCACCGACAGGATCTTTTTACCTATTTATATTTTCTTCCTTTTTTTAGTAATTTACTTACTTTATTTTTTGTATGAGAAGTTACGTGGGAATATATTAAAGTCTTTTGTTATTTTTCTTACAATATTATTTACTTATTCAATACTGTCTAAAACTTCTTTGTTGGCGAATGCTCTCGCGTCGAAAGACACAAGGCAAGCGATTTTTGAGTATATATATAAACATATCTTAAGAAGATCGGAGATCTCCTTTATTCATCTTACTACTGCTGGCGCGACCTCCGTTTCTCAAAGACTGGTTACAACGGGAAAGGAATACAAAATAAAAGTGATTTACATTGACGAAAAAGAAAAAGCGAATGATCTACTTTCGAATTTAACGGGATATTTTATATTATCTGCTATAGATTATGATATTCTAGATGATTTTAAAGAAACGAGTTATTATTCCGAACAGTATGGTGCTTTAAAAGAACTTTTAGAAAGGAGTGAGCAAGTCGAATATTTTGATAAGATTAATTACCAGCAAAAGCCTTTTGGGCCGTTTAGTGTTTCCTCTTCTTTATACGGAATACATAATCCTCCTTTATACCTTTATCGGACTAACAATACTTCTACAAAAGAAATTGTCTATCGGGAATCTGAACTTCCCTATAAAATTAGTCAGAAACAAGGTAAGGAAATAATTATCACCTTAGATAAGTTTGTAATCTCGACATTGGGCGAAAACGGCAAGGAGGTTCAAATTGATCCGGTTAATTGGAAGACAACCGAACAAAGAACAATAAAATTAGAGGATGGAGTAGAAGCAGTTGCTTTATTTGTTTCAAACAATTCTAACAATCCGATTAACATCTTTCAGCCATATCTTGGCTTAGATAAAAATGGAGTTGATTTAGGCTATGGTTTTGCTGATAAACGTTATGAAGGGAAGGAGCTTTTATTCACTACTTGGATAAAAGCCAATAAACCTGATTGCGTTGCTTTAGGTTTTTATAAGGGGAATGTCACCGCTTCTGCTTGGGGAGATAGTAATCTGTTAGGAGTGCTGAATAATAAATATGAACTTTTAAGTTATGACGGTGAGTTTGATAAACCTTACACTCTAAACGGGCAAGCTATCTATCGACTAAATTCCGGCTGTGAAGTCGAATTAGCTCTCCCGCAATTTTTTTTATTTGATTCAGACCAATGATCAATTGTTTAAAATTTAATTTTTATAAAGAGAAAATTAACAATCAATGTCTCGAAAGACATTTAATCGAATTCACGACAATTTAAAGCAATTATTCTAATCAGGTTTTAATAATGGTTAATTTCTATTTTGGCAATTTTTTTTATCCCCCTCTTTCAGTTTTTTTATAAGGTGATTGATAAAGTTGTCAGACAAAAACTTTGCACAAATTGTGGAACTTGTATTCCAATTTGTCCCACGAGAGCCATTTCTTATCAGCGGAGGAAAAATAATTTTGAGATGAGGGTAGATAGGGATAAATGTAACAAATGTGGTTTATGTCTAAAAGTTTGCCCTGGTTTGGGAGTAGACTTTGAAAATTTGAACAAAGACATTTTTGGAAAAGACAAAAATAAAAGATACGACTCAAATTTAGGCTATTTTATAAATTGCTATCTGGGCTATTCGAAAGATAAAAAACTACGTTTTCAATGTTCTTCAGGAGGAGCAGTTACTTCTATTTTGATTTATCTTTTGAAATATAAAATTATTGATGGAGCTTTAGTAACCACAATGGATTCTCGGGAACCTTTAATTGCTAAATCATTTATTGCTTATAATGAAAAAGATGTTATTAAAGCGAAAGGGTCAAAATATACGCCGGTCGCACTAAATGAGTGCCTCGCTGAAATTATAAAATCAAAAAATAAGAAATTTGCCGTCGTTGGCTTGCCTTGTCATATTCATGGTATAAGAAAGTTCCAACAAATAAACCCAATATTAAAAAGAAAAATTATTGTTTGCTTGGGCTTGATGTGTGGACAGGGAGTAAACATTTCCGGAACAAGATTTATTTTAAAACAATTAAAAGTCAAGGCAAGCGAAGTTAAAAATATCCAGTATCGAGGTGAGGGTTGGCCAGGGTATATAAAGGCAATTAAAAAAAACGGCCAGATTAAGATAACTCCCTATCTTGAAGCGTTCAAAACTTTTACATTGGGGTTTTTTACTCCTGAAAGATGTTTTTTATGCACGGATTTGACTAATGAATTAGCGGACATTTCTTTTGGCGACTCATGGATTCCAAAGCTCATGAAGAATAATAATGGTGTGAATTTTATTATAACTAGAACCCAAGTAGGACAAGAATTGATAAATAAAGTTAAAAAAGATATTTGTTACCGGCCGGCGAGCCCAAATCTAGTTATAGAATCAAAAAAAATTAGGCTATTTTTTAAGAAGGACTCTCACCAATTGCTGGCAATAATCGCGAGAGTTTTGGGTTTTGGTACGTCGGGTAATAATATAAAAAGCAGAATTACTCCCTTATCAGTTTTTGTGATTTTTACGTATTTAAATTCGGTTCTTTCAAATAAATACCCGGACTTTTTTCTTAAAATCCCCCTCTTTATTTGGAAATTACCACTCTTAACTTACAGAAAGTCACTAAATATTTACAAAAAAATGATAATTAAGCCTTAATAATTTATTCGAAAAAATGGAAACAATTACAATTGGTACTTTTGTAGGATTTTGTAATCGAGGGGCGGAAGCTTTACTATTAACCAGGATTGAATCAATAAGAAAACTAGTTCCCGATGTGAAATTCTACGTCTTGTCAATTTACACGGAAACTTGTGTGTCTCTTAAAGATGTTGAATATATAGACACTTTTGGTGGAAGAGCTGAAAAATTAAGGTCTATAAAATATCTTTTTCTATCTGTTTACAAGGCGATCGTGTGGACAGGAAATGCTTTTATTTTTAGATTAACCGGTCATTGTAGAAATAACGATATTAAAAAGATTGCTTCTTCTGACGTCTTTGTTTCTACCGATGGAGATACTCTTGGTGAGAACTATGGATTTTTTCCTTTACTGTGGCGAACATATTATTTGGCTCTTGGAATAATAATGAAAATTCCCATAGTTATTTATGCTGAGGGAACGGGCCCTTTTAACAGTAGATTAGGGAGAATTATTGCAAAGTATCTTTTTGATAAATGTGCTTATATTTCTGTTAGAGATGAAATTTCTCGTAACCATTTAGTTAAACTTGGCATAGAAAAGAGGAAGGTAAACTTAGTAATGGATTCAGCCTTTTTACTAAATTCTTCAAAAAAATATTTGAGCTTTAGAGAAAACGATAAGAGATTAGTGGGAGTTGCGGTTAGCAAATTAGCTGCAAAATACGGGTTTCAAGGTAAAAAAGGGAAAGTTGGATATAAATCTTTTGTTGACTTTATGGCAAAATTAATTGATTGGATGATTGTAAATCTTAACGCTAAGGTTATTATGATTCCTCATGTAGTTCAGATTACTAGGGATGATTATCAAACGGCCAGGGATATCTTTAAAAAAATAAAGAACAAAAATAATGTAGAAATTTTAAATAGAGATTTTAAAGCTTCTGAATTCAAGAAAGCGATTTCTTGTTGTGATTTAGTGATTGCTTCCAGAATGCATGCGGCTATTGCCGCCTTATCAACTAACGTTCCAGTTATTGGGATTGCCTATTCTCATAAAATGTTAGGGATTTTTAAAGGCATGGGTATTTCTGATTTGGTAGTTGATATCAAAGATTTAGATTTGGGAATCAGAAATAAAATTGAAAAAGTTTTACTAGAATCGGGTAGTATAAAAACTAAATTGAAAACAAAAATGGCTAGAGCCAAAAAACTAGCGTGGAAGCCAGCTTATGAAGTTGCCAGAATCTTAAATTCTAGAAAAACTCAGAAATCTATCTTCAAAAATTTGAGGTATAATAAGAAGAGAGATTAGCTTGTGAAATCATACGGAAATTCTTGAATAAATGGACAGTAATTAAAAATGATTAGAAAGAAGCTATTTTTTCCAATATCTGGAGTTCTATTCCGAATCTTATACTTAAAGAGTAAAATTATTTCATTGTTAGAGAATTATGCTATCAGTCTCCATCCAAAAATTTGTATAGGAGCGTTTACTTATGGGTATAGATATAAAACATTTCTAATGTTCGGGGAAAGTGGAAATATAAAAATTGGGAAATACTGTTCTTTTGCTGAAGGAGTAAAGATATTCGGAGTGAGTGAGCATAATTATAAGAGAGTAACATCTTTTCCGATCTCTTTGATCAATAAAACTAACAAGGAAAATGACCTTTTCACTAAAGGTCCAATTGAGATTGGTAATGACGTATGGATTGGCGAAGGCGCTTATATCTTGTCTGGTGTAACCATCGGCGACGGAGCTGTAATTGGAGCGGGAGCAGTAGTGACTAAAGATATACCGCCCTATTCGGTAGCAGCTGGAAATCCGGCGAGAGTGGTTAAAATGAGATTTCCCAAAGACATTATAGAAAAATTATTGAAGATTAAATGGTGGAATTGGCCTAATGAAAAAGTTATTAAAAACGCTCATTATTTTTACGATATTAATAATTTTATAAATAAATTTATTAATTCTAGTGAGGAATAGCGAGAGCCAACATCGTCCTTCTTCGTATAGTTTGGTGGAATTTATATGCTTAACGAAACGATTCTCTATTATATTAATTAGAAATATTTAGTTGAATTAAAACTTCCAAAATCTTTTAATGCCAATTAAGGATAGATATGAAAAAAATAAAATATAATCAAAAATGTAACCTCTGTGGAAGTTCGGAAAATAGATTGATAAGGGAGAGTTACGATTTTCTAACCCATCTTGGAGGAAAGTTCAAGATTGTCCAGTGTTGTAAGTGTGGATTAATTTTTGTAAATCCAAAGCCAACAAATATATCTGATTTTTATCCACCATCCTATGAGCCTTACAATATTTCAAACAAAGATTTTCATCAAAATTTATATAATCAACTTTTGAATAAATACTATGAAAAAAACAAATCAAGATGGGACTATTTTCTCTCTTTTATTTTTGAGAAGGTATATAATCCGATACCTTTTAAAAAAAACGGTCGAATTTTAGACTTAGGTTGTGGTAATGGATTGGGTCTCTATAATCTCCAAAATTGCGGTTGGGAAGTTTACGGATTGGATATCTCCAAAATGGCAGTCGAATTTGCCCAAAGAGAACTAGGTCTAAAAAATGTAAAATATGGTTCGTTAGTAAATAACAATTATCCGAATAATTTTTTCGACGTGGTGGTTTTAAATCATGTTATAGAGCACTTGCCGGACCCTAAGGTGATATTGAAGAAGATAAAAAAAATACTTAAATATAAGGGATTATTATTAATTACTACACCAAACTTCGAGAGTGTAAATTCAATAATTTTTCGAAGTTATTGGTTTCCTCTAGAAACCCCTAGGCATTTATATCTTTTTACTTCTGAAACTTTTAAAAAATTACTTTTCTCTATCGGAGGATTTAGAATAAGGAAAGTCAAATATGATATTTCAACATATTCGCTTGGTCGGAGTTTAGCTTATTTATTTGGGAACGGAAAGAACGTAAATAAGTTTTGGATGTCAGTTAAAATTTTCTTTTTACCATTGACAATAGTTTTAGCACTGGTTAAAAAATCAGACACGATGTGTTTTTATGTAGTGAAGAACAACAATTAGAGTTGGAATGATGATGTGATAAAGAAAATAAAAAATATTTTACCAATCATTTTAATAGCCTTTTCAGTTCCATTACCTGTTTTGTTCTGGCTGCCTAAAGACGAGGTTCTTGCCCATGGGCCAGTTTATCCTTGGCCTTCAGTATCGGGTCTTTTAAGGATTGTCGGACACCACCTCTTTTCTTGGAATCCTCTTGGGCAGAACTTTGATTTTACCAGCTCACTTTTTTATTTTTACTCAGCGACAGCTACTTTTTTAGGAGGGAATGCACATACTGGTCAGTTATTGTTCTTGTATTTTGGTTTTCTTGCCTGTTTTGTGGGAATGTTTGTTCTCGCTCAAAAACTTGGTTTTAGTCTAACTGCTTCAATGATATCGGGAATTTTTTACATTTTTACGCCGGCTGTTATGTCGGGGATGCCGCTTGAGCCAGTTAACTTAAGAGTTTTGCCTTTTTATGTTTCCTGTCCAATTCTTTTATATATTTTTATTAAGCTCATTTCTGAAAAAGATTATTTTAAGAATTTGTTCTGGTTAGGAACAGTAACAATTTTTATTTGCTCTCCCGCATATTCGTCTTTACAATATTTTGTTTTGCATCTTCTAATGATTGCAATTTATGCATTTGTCGATTTTGTTATTACCAAAAGGGATAAGAAACGACATTTTTTATATTTCGGTAAAGTCATATTGGGAATAATATTAATTATTTTCTCTAATTTTTATTGGTTGTTTCCTATGGTTGGGAATCTTGGGATTGCTTATGCCGGTCGAAAAGAAATGGGTTTTGAAGAAGATCATGATTTTCAAATGGTAAATACCACGAGCTCAAAAATTATTGATTCCCTAAGGCTTTTGCCTTATAAGACTCAGGTTTATTCATCTCCTTGGCTTAAATTTTATTATTCTCCGTTCATTATTTTTTTGACTTTCGCTTTTGTAGTTTTTGCGATAATGACCTTGATATTTAAAAAAACCAGGAAACTCGCATTTTTTCCACTTATTTTATTTATTGTCAGTTTGTTTTTAGAAAAGGGAATCAAAGCGCCATTTGGAGTTGTTGGGAAAATAATATTTTTATCGTTTCCTTATGTGACGAGATTGTTTAGAAATTTAACCTATTTTAATTTACTGGTTATTTTTTCTTTTTCATTATTGATTGGATTGGGATTAGGGGAGTTAGTAAGGTTGTTGTCTATAAAATTAAGACAAGATTTTCCTTTAAAACACTTTTTAATTTTAATAACTTTATCTCTATTGATGATATACGGTTGGCCTTATATGAATGGCAGCTCCGTAAGTTCACAAAAAGAAACAGGTCTTTCACAAACAATAAAAGTTCCAAAATCATTTATTGAGCTAAGTCAGTTTATTAATGATCAGAAGATTATTTCAAGTTTTCTTGAAATACCCGTTTTTACACAACAATACTTTTTTACGGCCTACTCTTGGGGAAGGACTTATTCTGGAGCCCCACTACTTTCTTCTTGGACAAATAAATTTTTGATTAATTCTTTTGTCGAAGGAGGAGAAAACCGGTTAATTACCGAGGCTCTTCATCCACGAGAGAGTTCCATTTCTCCGGAAGCTTGGTTAAGAGTTTTACAATATACAAATGCAAAAAACATTATCTATTATAAAGATTCTGATTGGAGCTATTTAAATAAAATTTATCCCGATTACAAGTCCGAAGAGATTGAATCATTTTTGAACAACAATTTTTATATTAGCCAAATTATGAAATTTGGCGAAAAAATTAATTTGTATGAACTGAATAGTAAATATTACATACCCCGATTTTATATTCCTAGACAATCAATTTATTTAAATGATGAGTTTTCTGGCTTAAATGATATTGTTCACTTGACTAGTTTTAACAACCGATCGGTCTTATATCCAGAAAATATTTTAGATTCATCTAGATCAAAAGACCTGATTAATCAAATGGATGAAATTTTTGTGCGGGGAAAATTAGAAAATGCGATTCCCGAGGACGAACTGGAAATATTATCAGAGGAAATGATTTTACCTTCTGTTCGACAAAAACCCGGGAGCTTATTTTATTTCTTGGTACTAAAAAAGGAAGAATACGATAAGTGGATGTCCAGAAAGGACCCTAAAAGCCTGTTAGGGAAACACCTATTTTATGCTGGAAAAAGAATTAATGAGATCATTACTTTTAATATTGATAGATTGGCAAATTATGAAAATGAGATGGTAAAAGCTATTAAAATTTTGGAAAAATTAAAAAATGATAATCCACAAGATTTTTTAACACTTTTGACAAAGTTGGAAGAAACCTTTTGGTTTCACCAAAAAAAAATTTATGAAGCTAATCTTGATAAAGAGCTAGAAAAGAAGTCAAAAGATGTTTTTATCAACTTGAGCGATAAAATTAATGGACTTAAAATCAAGCGGGATTTTACAAAGTTTGTTTACAAACTGGAGACGCCGAAGGAAGGAGAATACGAGATATTCGTCCGAGATAATGCTGAAGATAAACTATTAAATACTGAAAAACCAAGTTTCGAGTCGTCTGATTTGGCTAACTTGTTAGATACTTCCGAGTCTGTTGCTTCTCCCAGCTGGAAACTTCTGGAATCTAAATATTTTTCTCAAGGGAGTCATAAGTATGTTTTACCAAATGGGATTCCTTACAAAAATTTAGTTAGTGATAATCTAAAGATTAATGACTATTCACCCAGTTCGATTTATAAAATTTCTTTCAGCTACAAGGCTCCTAGAGTTAACTCTGATAAATTGCCGTTTCTTTCGGTTAATGAATCTGGTGCAGAAAAACTCTTTGAAAAAGTTCTTTTACCCACTAACAATAAATTTGAAAATTTCGAGATGTTTTTTCGTTCTTCCAGTAAAGCTAACAAAGCTTTTATTTTCCTTTCAGTGACTGAATATAAGGATTTGAAAATAGAAAGGATTTATCAGCCGGAGATAATGTTAAAATACAAAACTACTGAAGATAAAATACTGAATACCGGAAAGCAGGTATCAAAGATAACTTTTGTTAAAATTAACCCGACAAAATACAAGGTAAAGGTAGAAGGAGCGAGAGAACCATATACCTTAGTGTTTTCCGAAAGTTTTCATCAGGGGTGGAAAGCGTTTATTAGTGGTCAGCGATTGGTGACTAGTGATCAGTATGGAGAGATTGTGGCAAGTTATTTTGACGGGGAGATAAAAGAGGGGACGCATAAAAATATCTTTTTAGATAGAAGCACTTTTGGAACCTGGAGCAAGAAACCATTATCGGAAGACAAACATTTTTTAGTTAATGGGTATGCAAACTCTTGGAGAATTAGCCCTGACGACGTAGAAGGAGCGGAAAATTATGAACTAATAATTGAATTTAGGCCGCAAAGGTGGTTTTATCTTGGGTTAGGGATATCGGGGCTAACTTTATCTGGTTGCTTGGGATGCTTAGTTTGGGGTTTAATTAAAGCTAAAAACTGATAAATTGAAGATTTACAAGATGTAACTCTTTTTGTAAAATAAACTAGTTTAGAACTTAGCATACTCATATCGATGAAAAAATATTTTAATGAAAAAAGGCTAGCTTTTTTTATTGTTTTTGTTGTTTTTTTAGTTTGTGGTTATCTTTATCTGCAGGGAAAAATTTTTTTTCTGCCGAAAAAGAATGATCTTTCCGAATTAAAAAACACGATGACAGAAATTCCTTATATGAAGAAAGAGTACCGGTTGACTTATTCCGATCGATCCTTGGATAAAGTTGAATATTTATCTCATTTTGAGGATGTGGAGAAATGGCAAGGAGATGGTGAGTTTGATTATACCGACTTTGTTGAAGGGAAAAGCTCTCTTTCTTTAAGTAGCCAGAACCATTCGAGGTCAAAAGCGATTTTGGAGTTACCCCAAAGCTTAAACTTTAGCGACTTTTCCAAATTGAAATTATTTTTAGACGTTCGTTCGGGAACAGATAAAATCGAGGATCTGGTGATAGTTCTTTTTCAAGGAAATGGCCAAGAAGCCGCTCGTTACCCAATACGCGAGTTGCAAGCCGGCTGGAATTTATTGACGGTTCCCCAAAAAGATTTCTCCGAGGATTACACAAACGGGCCGTATTCAAAAAAAGGATCAGGTTTTAAGGAAGGAGAGGTTAAAAGAGTTTCTTTTGAGCTAATCTCTCGACCAAAAACTTCGGCTTCTGTTAATCTTGATTTGATGTGGATTGAAAAAGAGGACAATTATATTGAGGATTGGAATACCGATACTCCAAAAATATTATCTTTAGGGAAAACAGGTTCCTCGTTTGGACTTTTAGTTAGTGGGATAGGTGGCAATCTTGCTAATCTTAGGGAGATAAGTTCGGCTAAAAATTTCTCATTTTCAGCTAAATTTATTGCCTTAAAATTAGGAAATTTTGGCCTCTTTTTAAGAGGAAATTATCAGAACGGCTTTGGTTATTATTTTATGATGGACGGGGTTGGCGCCGGAAGTTGGGAGATTTATAAAATTGGCCAGTTTGATAACAAGGTTGCGAATATTTCTTTAGCTAAAGGAATTATTCAAAACTTTGAATTAACGTTAGGAACCCCTTTTTGGCTAAAGGCAGAATTAAAAGGAACTCATTTAACTTTCTTGCTCTCGGTTGACGGAGAAAATTTTATCAAAATCGGAGAAACTGATGACCGAAGCTTTTCTTCAGGAGGGGCAGGTATTTTTACGGCTAATTCAATGTACCTGGTTGACGATTTTCAATTCAACCTGTAGACTTTTAGCTGATGAAGCAATTATCAACTTTTATCTATTCATGTTTGATTTTTTTGCTTACCCTGGTCTTATTTAAGGTAATTATTTATGCCTTAGGAGCGGTTTTAATTTTTTTGGTGGGTTCGTTAATCGTAGAGTTTATTTGGGAGCATCATAACTCACCATTATTTTTAGCCATCATTAATCCGGTTATAAATATTTCTTCTTCGGCGATTCTCTCCCTTTCTTTTTATTCTTTATTGTTTTTGCCGGTTGAGTTTGTAATAACCGAGATTTTGTTTATTACTCCCAAGCTTCCTTCTCAGATTGCGATCGTCTTTATCATACTTTTGGTTGTCATTTTTAGTCTGGTTAACTGGCAATCCCGCCTAAAAACGATAAAATATTACCTGATGTTACTCCTTTTTTTTTCGGTTTGCGGATTGGTCTACCTTAAGTATCGTGAGGAAAAACTTGCCCGAGAATATTTACCGAAGATTTATAGTTACTCTCCCAAACGGGGAATTCAGGCAGAGTTAGTGAAGATCGGAGGAGTGAATTTTGGTCCGGTTTGGAAGGGAGGAGAAGTTTATTTGGGAGAAGAAAGGATGGGAGTTGTTAATTGGGACGACAAGTCGTTACTGTTGGAGATTCCTGTTCCGAGAAAATTTGGGATGATGAAACTTAAAGTAATAACCAAAGAAGGAAAGAATAGCAATCCGGTTCAGTTTGAAATAAGAAATCCAGCGACACTAAATCAGGTAGAGAAATAAATACTGAAGATTGAACCGAATAACTTAATGGACTTTATAAACTTAATTAAATGAAAATTTATTTTCCTAAGTACTTTAAAGTCGTTATCACGCTTTTTTTTGTCTTGGTTGGATTAACTCTAGCCAAACTTATAAATTTTGATTTTGGCTTAGACCTTCGCTTGTTTTTTTTAGCCTTTTTGATTCCCTTTTGGATTTATTTTTTTTTGGAAGTAATCGCTAACCGGAAATTCGTTTGGAAGATATTAAGTTCGGAATCAAAAAAGAAAAAAACAGAGATTGAAGGTCGAGCTAAGAACATCCAACCTAAAATTGTTGGTTTATCTTCTCTTTTTTCGAGTGATTTAGGTAGGGATTTAGTCCTAGCGATCGCATACCTTGTTGCTTTTACTTTCGAATTAGTTGATTTTATTAAAAGATACTTTTTTTCAAAATATATTTTTCTTTTTTACTGTTTTCTCGGAATTTTGTTGGAGATTTTTATCATCACTTCGACATTAGATTCAATAATTTTGTTCTTAACCGGAATGTGGGTGATAGTAGTTCGAATGTTTAGATTTAAAGCTAAAATTTCAATGATTGGTTCGTTGTGTTATCTGTCAATTTGCCCATTTTTGCTTATTTATAAAAAAGATTTATGGGCGGAAAAAACCGCTAATTGGGCGTACTTGTTTTTAGCCATAGGGGTAATTCAGATGTTTGTGGAGATATTTGACGAAGAAAGGCAAGATGCTCAAGCAAAAAAATAACCGATGGGAAAAATTGGTTTTATCCATTCTGTTGTTGATCGGTTTTCTTTATCGAGTTAACGGGCAGGAAGTTAATTATTCTTTTTGGACAGACGAAGGGCATGTCGCGATTTTTTCAAGAGCAATTATAGAAAGAGGAAGACCTGTTTTAATTAACGGTTATTCAACCGGTATTTACCAGTGGTTGGAATATTGGACTAGTGCGGTTTCAGCGAAATTATTTGGTTTAAGCGAATTTTCTTTGCGATTACCGACTGCCATTTTTGGAGTATTAACGATTTTAGTAGTTTATAAATTAGGCAAAGAATTATTTGTAGCCGAGGTGGGCCTACTTACAGCATTCTTAACGACGTTTCTAAATATTGAAATTCTTTATTCTAGACAACTGCGACCGTATCAAGCTATTCAATTCTTCTGGATTCTAGGGGCATATTTACTTGTTAAAACTTTTAAAAATATCGGGGGGATAAAGAATGTACTATGGTTGGTATTATGCGGTATCTTAGCGACATTATTTCATTTTATGGGAGTGATGTTTCTTATAAATCTATTTGTTCTTTTTCCTATTTTACAATATAAAAAATTAACAAAGAAAAAATTATTTCTTCTTTTTATTACTGTATTGATTCCCTTCATTCTATTATACATTGTTATTAAGCCTTCATTTTCAAATGTTGGGGAATTTAATAATTCTTACTATTATCGAGTGTTTTTAACTCATAATTATTTACCAATATTCCTGTTAGCTTTATTCGGGTTATTTTTTTTAATTAGAGAAAAGAAATATCAAGAGTTTATTTTATTCACTGTTTTTTTAGGAATTCAAATTATATTTATATCTACGTTTCTTAGACAACCATTTGTCCGTTATTTATATCCGGTTTTTCCATTTATTATTTTGCTTGCAAGTTACGGAATCGTCGGTGTTGAAAGTAGGATATTGGATGTTTGGAAGCGGAAAGATAATAATAAAATTAATTTAACAAATGAGAAAAATATACAGATTTTGATATCGTGTGTTTTAACCTTAATTATTATATTATTTTTATCGAAATCAAATAAACTATCTTTGTTTCCCCAAAAAGTTTACTCTCTAAATGAGGACATGCAGGAGATTCCCGAAATTGACTGGAAAAATATTTATGGATTTGTTAAACAATATTTAAGTGAGGATTCGAGTACGATTCTTGTTACTAATTGGAATGACTTACCCGTCTGGTATTTAGGAGAAGGTTATCCACAATATTTGGTAAGGTTGGAAGAGTGGAATGTTGATCCTCTTTCTTCGGCCAAAATTATTAAATCTCTGGAAGGCTTTAAAAAAATGGTTAAGGAAAACAGTAAGGGAATATTTGTTATAGATAGTTGGGATAATTTTGTTCCCGATGGCGTGAGAGAGTATTCTCAGGATAATCTTAAAAAAGAATTGGAGGTTGACCGGCTTTATCCGACTCAGCCCAGATATTGGCCGGTGACAGTCTATTCATGGGGGATATAATTATTGCTGTGAAAGTGGAAATGAAACGCTATTTTTCTAAACTGCTTCAAAGTGACCTATTAAAGGGCAACTTGATTATGTTTGTTGGTAGTATGGTGGCAAATATCGGCAGTTATTTTTATCATTTTCTCACAGGAAGAATACTTGGCCCAGATGATTACGGAATCCTTTCTTCGCTAATTTCCCTAACTTATTTTTTAGTTTTACCGACTACTGTTGTAAATGTGCTCATTGTTAAATATACCTCTGCCTTAAAAGAAGGTAAAGGTTTTGAGGCGGCGATTGGATTTTATTATTGGCTGAATCAAAAAATAAAAAATTTTGGCGTTTTGGGCTTATTATTTTTACTGCTAGTTTCGCCATTAATTACCAACTTTTTTCATTATTCCTCGGTTCTTCTGGTTGTTCTTGTCGGGATTTTCAGTTTAATTAGCCTTTTTGCCAGTATTAATACTTCAACCCTTCAGGGATTCTCGGCTTTTGGTGCATTTTCCTTAGTTGTTGTTTTTCAATCACTGGGAAAATTAATAATTGGGGTTATTTTCCTTTTTTTAGGATTTGGAGTAACGGGTGCAGTTTTCTCTTTACCGATCAGTATGGCGGCCACCTACTTTCTAAGTTTTTTACTGATTCAAAAGTTAGTTAAAAAACAGAGAGTTGAGATTCCCCGGAAACAACCTGAAGTAAAGGTGATTCTGAAGAATTGTTGGCCGATTTTGGTTTCTACCTTAGCTTTAACTTCTTTTTATACCACCGATATTTTGTTGGTAAGGCATTTTTTACCTGCTTATGAAGCCGGACTTTACGCTTCTTTAGCTAATTTGGGAAAAATAATCTTTTTTGCATCAAATTCGGTTGGCTTGGTAATGCTTCCGACTGTTTCCGGTCGACAAGCGAAAGGTGAAGATTCTTTTCGACCACTACTTTTAAGTTTTATCGGGGTTTTGGGTATTTCCCTTTCGCTATCAGTTTTATTTTTCGTTTTTCCAAAACAGGTAATAATTGCTCTTTATGGTCGCCAATATTTAACGGTGGCGCCGTTAATGGGCATCTTTTCTGTTTTTATGATCTTGTATTCTTTAGTGTCCTTGATGATAAATTTCTATTTAGCAATTTCACAAATAGTTATGATTAAGTTGGGAGCGATAGCCGCGATTTTACAGGTTTTCTTGATCGTCTTTTTCCACCAAAACATTTTACAGATTGTTTGGGTAAATATTGGAGTTTTAACTTTCTTATTAACGGGGTTACTTTTCCCTTTCGCAAATAGTATTTCTTCGGGTGATTTGCGAGGTAAGGTTTGAGGTTTTAGCCGAAGCAGGATAAAATATGAGGTATGGAAAAAAAAGTTGTCAGAAATACGCTTTTTCTGACTTCGGCTAATCTTTTGGCCCGGGCAATAGGTTTCCTCTCTTTCATTTTTTTAGGCAGAATTTTGGGAGTAACTGCCTTTGGCCACTATAATTTCGCCTTGGCCTTGGTTTATAATTTTTATCCGGTGGCCGATTTTGGAATTGAACGGGTAATTTTACGGGATTTGGCGAAAGACAGCGCGCGGGCCCAGGAATACTTCCAAAAATTGCTTCCCCTCCGTTTTTTAATGGCTTTTGCTTCCTTGATACTAGCTATTGTTTTGGGTTTTGTTTTGGGAAAAAACGGCATTGATAGTTTAAATGTTTTTATTTTTGGTTTTTGTTTGTTTTCCTGGAATATAACTCAATTGGTTGCCGGAATAGGGAACGCTTTTGAAAAAATGGAGATCCAAAGTTTTTTGGCTGTTCTCTTGTCCGTTTTAAAGATGATTTTTGAAATATTTATCGCCTTTTATTGGCGGAATGTTTCTTTGGTTTTAGTCGGAGATGTTATCGGCAGTATTTTGGTTTTATTGGTTGCCTTAAGGCTTAGCCAAAAAATCAATTTAAAGTTTAAAATTGAGGTCGACCTTCGTTTTTGGAAAAAAGTCCTTTCCGAGTCGTGGGTTTTTGCTTCAATTATGATCTTGGCGGTTATTTATCTTCGCTCCTCGGTTATGATGGTAAATTATATAAAAGGCGCATATTTTACCGGTCTTTATTCATCGGCCTTTAAATTTGTTGAAGCTTCAATTTTAATTCCCCAAAGTTTTGCCCTGGCTCTTTTTCCGCAAACCGCGAGACTTTTGGTTTCCGATAAAAAAAAGTTATTGGGAAATTATTTTAATTCTTTGGCGATAATTTTTGGTTTTTCAATAATTTATGCACTGTTCTTTTACTTTTTTTCACCGCTAATTATAAAGATTGCCTATGGACCTGATTATCTTGGGGCGGTTCCGGGAATGAAAATACTTGCTTTTGCCAGCATTTTCTTTTTTTTGAACGTCTTACCGGGGAATGTAATTCAAAATTCAACGAAGGTAAAGAATTTTTTGGTTTACGCCCTTTTAAACTTAGTTTTGGTTTTTATTTTTGGAATAATGTTAATTCCCCGATATTCAATTGAGGGAGCCGCTTGGGCGGTTTTATTGGCAGAAATATTAGGCTTCGTTATTAATAATGCTTTTGTTTGGAAAATACTTAGGGAGAGTGACTAGTAGTTAGTGATTGGCAATTAGTGATTAGTAATTAGTGACTAGTGATTAGTGAACAATTGGGAAAATTAACCGGATTTATGGCCAGAGACAATATCCAACTATCAATTATCGTCCTTTCTTATAATACCAGGGAGCTTTTGAAAAAGTGCCTTGGCTCGGTGATTAGTGATTTGCAATTAGCGGTTAGAGAGAAGGGAAGAGGTTTTGATACGCCACCAATCACCAATCACCAGCCACCAATCACCGAGATTATCGTGGTGGACAATGGATCAACTGACGGTTCGGTGGAAGAAATTAAAAACGAAAAATTAAAAATTAAAAATAAAGATTTAAGATTAATCGTTATTGAAAACAAAAAAAATGTAGGATTTGCAAAAGGGAACAATCAAGGCATCAAAGAGGCTGGGGGAGAATATATCATGCTTTTAAATTCAGATACTGTTGTCGAGCCGGGAGCGATAAAAAAACTATTGGGATTTTTAGAAAACAATCCCTCGGTTGCCGTTTCTCCACTTTTGATTCTTCCTAGCGGTCGGCTGCAAACTGATTATTATATGCGTTTTCCGAATTTCTGGCAGATATTTTTGTATCACAATCCAATTTTGCGGCCAATGGTAATGAGGATTTCGTTTTTACGTTTGCTTATCGCTCGAAAAGCCGGCGATAAACCTTTTAAGGTTGATCAACTGCCCGGAGCCGTTTTATTGGCCTCAAGGGAGGTTTGGGGCAAGGTCGGTTTTTTGGACGAAGATTATCATTTTTTGTTTGAAGATGTCGATTGGTGCTGGAGAGCAAAGCGGTTGGGTATTGGGAGAATAGTGGTTTCCGGAGCGAAGATTACTCATATTGGGGGGGCAAGCTGGAAACAAAGTCTTAAGGAAAATTCTTTTGGATTTTATTATCAATTTTTTGCTTCTATGTTGTTATTCTTCAGAAAAAATTACGGAAAATTTAACGCGACGATTTTTAAGTGGTTAATCATAATAAATTTTTTCTTAACCTTAAAACCAAAATTAGCTTGGCAGTTTATAAAGAACGACGGTAAACAAAAAAATTTTTTATGATTATCGGTATTTTATTGGTCGCTTTAGCTTTGAGATTGATTAATCTTAATCAGTCACTTTGGCTTGACGAAGCGGTTCAAGCAGTCGTAGCCAAAAATTCTTTGGCTTTTGCTTTTGAAGAGCTTAGGGGTGATTTTCATCCGCCATTATTTCACCTGCTAATGCATTTTTGGGTAAGGATTTTTGGCTCGAGTGAGATCAGTTTGAGAATGCCGTCGGTTTTATTCGGCATAGGAACAGTTTGGGTAGTTTACCTTTTAATTAAAGAATTAACTGACTCAAAAATTAGTGGACCGGTTGCATCACTTTTACTTGCCACGGCGCCCTATCATGTTTATTACTCACAGGAAGCGAGAATGTATTCAATGGTGACTTTTTTTACCTGTTTGTCGATGTACTACTTTTTAAGAGTGATTAGCGATTGGCAATTAGCGATTAGTGGTAACAAAG
>MWCH01000003.1 GCA_002069945.1 Microgenomates group bacterium ADurb.Bin219 | reverse complement strand
AGAAAGTGTGTATTGGAACAAAAATGACTCATCTTTTACCCTTTAATGAGTCCAATAGGTATCGGAACTTGTGCAGAAGGAGTCAGGAATAAGTTTTTATCTGTCGTAAAAAGTAATTATTATGGAAATCTGGGAACTGCTTAAGAGCGGGTGGAAAGCAATCCATTTGCGGGTTGCCTTCCGTATTTTCCCCAAGGACTCGTTTGAAGTTCGATGGGCAAAGGCTTATCGAAACATGGACGAGTTGGTAATCTCGCTCAAGGAGGATTTCCAGATTCAGCAAAGGGAACGAAACCGCCTTGATGTTCTGAAGGACGCCTTTCGGAAGGGATGCACCTCCGAGGCTCAGATGAATCAGATCAAGGAAGTAAGCGAATCACTCGCTCTCGTTAGCAAGCGAATAGCTCGCCAGAAGGGGGAGCATTCCCAGAAACAGAAACTGATAAAGTCATGTTATCTGATGCTCGATCACGAAATCCCTCGGTACTAGAGATCAAAATGGCTTGAGTGAGCCCCACACTCATTTAAGCTAGTCGCGAAAGCGGCGAGGAATGACTCATTTGCGTGAGTCGAATTTCCCCGCCGCTTTTTTTATGGCCAATTTTCCTTCTTGCAAAAAAGAAGATTTTCTCTTAAAATAATCCCATTACTCACCCGGAGGGTTTAGAAATTGTCCTTGTTTCTCCGGCTCCGGGGTGGTTTAAAGGACAAATCTCAAATGGAAATTAAGCTTAAAGATTTACTTGAAGCGGGATGTCATTTTGGACATCAGGTTACCCGTTGGAATCCCAAAATGAAGCCCTATCTTTTTGCGGCCAGGGACAGGATTCATATTTTTGATCTGGCCAAAACAAAAGAAGGTCTGGATCGGGCAATGGATTTTGTCCGTGAAGTAACGGCGAAAGACGGGAAAATCGTTTTTGTCGGAACCAAACGCCAGGCCCAGGAAATTATTAAAGAAGCGGCGATTCAAGCCAAAATGCCTTATGTCAGCGAGCGCTGGATTGGCGGAACGCTGACCAATTGGGAAAGAATCAAGAAAAATATTGATACCTTGGCGGAATTGAAATTAAACAAGGCCCAGGGTAAATATCAGGATTACACCAAAAAAGAGAATCTTTTAATTGACCGGAAAATTAGCCGCTTGGAACATGTTTTCGGCGGGTTGGCCGAACTTAAGGGTTTGCCGGCCGCGCTTTTTATTGTCGATTTGAAAAAAGAAAGCGGAGCGGCCAAGGAAGCCCGGGCAGTCGGCGTTAAGGTTATTGCTTTGGTTGATTCCAACTCCGATCCGGATTTGGCGGATTTTGTTATCCCGGCCAATGACGACGCGGTTAAATCCGTTCAATTTATTGTCGGAGCGATTAAAGAGGCGGTTTTGGAAGCGGGCAAGAAAGGGAAAAAAGCAGTTCCTTCCAGCGAGCCCGAATCGGCTTTGATAGAGAAAGAGGAAAAACCTGAGGAAAAATCAAAAATTAAAAAAGTGAAGAAGGAAAAGACAATAATTAAAACTGAGAAAGAGACAGAAAAAATAAAAGAAGCAAAGGAAAAAGAAGAAAAAAAATAAAAAAATGAAAATTGATTTAAATCAAATTAAAGAACTGAGAGAGTTGACGGGAGCGGGCATTATGGATGTCCGCAAGGCTCTTGAAGAAAGCGACGGGGATCAGAAGAAAGCTTTACAGGCTTTGAAAAAGAAAGGGGCCGAGGTTGCGGAAAAGAAAAAAGAAAGGGCAACCGGCGCCGGTTTATTGGAGGCCTATGTTCATAACGGCGGAAAAGTAGTGGCCGTGGTTGAACTTTTGTGCGAAACCGATTTTGTTGCCCGCAATGAGGAATTTAAAGCTCTGGCCCACGAAATCGCGATGCAGGTTGCTTCCATGAATCCGAAAAATACGGAAGAATTACTTAAACAGGAATATATTCGCGACGCCTCCAAAACAATTACTGATTTGGTTAACGAGCTGATTGGTAAAATAAGGGAAAATATCAAAATTAACCGCTTCCAAAGATTTGAATTGGGTGAATAATTAAGAGTTCTTTGACTCTGGCTCGATTTCACTCACCATTCACTCGGGACAAGTTCTTCTGTAAGTTTAGATAAACAAGAGACAGAGATAGAGAAAATTTCTTCCAAAAAAAAGCCCCGCAGGTTTTTGGCCCTTGGGGCTAAAGAAAAACAGACTATTGGAAGGGAAAATCGCCTCCACTGTCCATGGAGGAAGAAAGAATTGCCTTTTCCATTCGCCTCCTGGCTCTTCTCGCCAAATTCGCATCGTTTTGGACTGATCCGCAAGGCGATCTAATGAGAAAGACCGCCTTGTTCTTATCGAGAGGATCTATTCTGGTTATATCTTCGCGAGAGGCCCCAAAGGTCTGCCAAAGAACATTTCTCTTCCCTTCTTCCAAATGAAGGAGGTTAACGTCTTTGGTGGCAATGACCAATTTGAATATCATGGCAAAGCCACCGCCTATGAGAAGCGACTTCGGATCATCTGTTCGGCCAAGACACGAGAGGTGAAATTTAACTGGCATCATGTGTATCCCTCCAATTACTGCGTCCGAATGGACGGGGCAAACATATGTTTGACAGCCTGTTTGCTAGGCTCAATGTTAAAGAACTTTAATAAAGATACCACAAAAACAGCGACTTGTCAATATTATAGGTTAAGACGACAGAAAAGATTAACTACTTGACAGAAGACCTTTCTTTTTAAATAATGGCTTTAGAAAGAAACCTAAGAAGATGATTGATTTTGTTTTGACAAAAGAAAAGATGGAGAAATCCCTTGAAAAATTCCGTGACGAAATCGGCGGGATTAGGACCGGTCGGGCTTCGGCGTCTTTGGTGGAAAATCTTCTTTGCTCCGTCTACCAGGGATCTCAAAATTTGCGTTTAAAGGAATTGGCGTCCATTACTTCCCCCGATCCGCAAAGTCTCTTGATCCAACCCTGGGACGGTTCGGTAATCGGTGAGGTCAAACAATCTATTTTGGCGGCCAATATCGGCTTAACGCCGGTGGTTGAAGGCTCGGCTGTCAGGATTGCCGTTCCGCCCTTAACCGGCGAAAGAAGGCAGGAATATATTAAGCTTTTGGGGCAAAAATCCGAGGAAGCGCGGATTGCGGTTCGCAATATCCGACGCGACCAGATGGAGTCTATTAAAGAAAGTTTTGAGGGAAAAAGTTTAAGCGAGGATGAGAAATTTCGCGCCGAAGCGGAGTTGCAAAAAATCACCGATGGTTTTATCGCGAAAATCCAGGAAGCGGAAAAGAAAAAAGAAGAAGAATTGCTTCAGGTATAAAAAAGTTGCTTCGTAAAAAAGTTATTTTATCGGTCTGGTAAATTTTTCTCTCGATAAACGGATTACTTTTTCCCGGTTTTGGTTACGGCACCTTGGCAGAGGCAGGGTGGTGGCGTAAAAAGGAGAGGAAGTTAATGAATCAATGCAAAGTTTGCAGATAATCTGGTATTTTCCCAGGGAAACCAATTGCGCTTCGGTATAAATCTGGCCAAATTCTTTCGCCAGAATTTCGGCGTCTTCCGAGCCGACAACAAAGGAAATCAAAGTCCCCACATTGCCGAAAATCGCCCGCGAAAGATCGTCTTTAATTTCCGCGCTGCGCAATTGGCCGATATATTGGTTGGCCATTGTTAAACAAAGCCGGTATTTTCTGGCTTCCGCCAAAATTTTGATAAACGAGGAGGTGGCAAAGTTTTGAAACTCATCAACATAAAGATAAAAATCTTTTCTTTCCTCTTCGGCCAATTTGGCGCGGTTCATTGCCGCCAGCTGGATTTTGGTAATAAACATGGCGCCCAACAAAGCGGCGTTATCTTCACCGATTTTTCCCTGAGGCAGATTAAGAATCAGAATTTTACCGGTGTTCATCATCTCTTCAATATCAAGAGTGGAGTGGGGATTGCCGATAATTTGGCGGATAACGTGGGAGGAAATAAATTGGCCGACCTTATTCAAAATCGGCGAGATGGCCTCGTTGCGCTGGTTGTCACCCATTTTTTCAAATTCATTAAGCCAAAAATCTTTCATTACCTGGTCTTGGCATTTATCAATGGCGTTTTTCCGGAAAATCTTATCGGTCAAAATCCGGGGAACGTCCAAAAAAGTGGAATTGGGGACGTCGGTCAAAGTCAAAATGGTATTGCGCAGGATATATTCCAATCTAGGTCCCCAGGAATGGCCGTATAGTTTTTGAAAAATGGAAACAATTCCGGAAGCAACCAAATCTTTTTGGGCCCGCGAATTGCTTTCGTTTTTTATCTCCAGCGGATTAAGGTGAAATGGATAATTTGCGTCCGAAGGGTCCAAAAAACAAATATCGTTCATCCGGTAAGAGGGAACGTAATCAAGCAATATTTCCGAAAGGTCGCCGTGAGGATCAATTACGGCCATGCCTTCACGGTTGCGCATATCGTTGATCGCCATATTGGCAATCAGCCAGGATTTTCCGGTGCCGGATTTTCCGATGACATAAAGGTGACGGCGCCGGTCTTTTTTCTTGACGCCAAAAGTCGCAATCCGGTTTTTGAATTCCGTCCGGGCGATAAAATTAATTTCCATCTTGTCCGCTTCTTCAAGGCCTTCGGCAACCGGCAGATTTGGCGGCGGTTCGCCGGTTAAAGTCGTTCCCCAGGAAATATTTCTGATTCCGGAAAGGCTTTTTCCGGGCAAGTGCCAGATGGAAGCCAATTCTTCAAGGTTTAAAACCTGGTTAGAAGGAACCTGATCAAAATTTCTTTCGCTTATGGATTTTAAAAGCTTTTTTTGGTTAAGGAATGAGGGTTTTTGGAAACGAAAATAATTGCCTTCACCGGAAGCAAAAGTTCCAAACGAGCCGGCCAGATTGGCCAATAGTTGCGGATTGGAAGAGACCAGACGAATGCCGGTCCAATAACCGGCCATTTGAATTTTATCCTGAATTTGTTTGGCAAAAGGATGAGCTTTGGAATGAGTTTCGTCAACAACAATCCCTTTTTCAATCAAGGATCGGCCATAACTTTGCCAGCTGCCGGCCTGGGCGATCACGATTTGGACCAAAAGAAAGTCTTCCGGTCCTGCTTTTGACATGGTTCCCAAAATTCCGGACAAAGGATCAACTTCCTTAAAATCTTTGTAACTTCTTAAGGGCAGATAAAAGGGAGCACCCAAAACTATTTGGCCGACTTTTGATTCCGGATGAGCGGCTAAATAAGCGGGCAAATAATCCTTGGGCAATTTTACCAGAACCGATTCCGGATATTGGGCGGTCAGTTGGCTTTCCAGATGGGAAGCAAATTCCTTAGGTGAGGCTAATAAAAAATGAATGGTTTGTTGGACCGAAGCGATTTCAAAAGTCAGACAGGGCGGTTTTTGAAAAGAAAGAAATTTTTTTTTCGGCAGGATGGAAAGCCCGGCAAAAAATTGTAAGGCGGCTTCGGGTGTTTTTTCCGAAGTCCGGGGAATTTTTACCTCGTATAAAACCGTTTCTTGATCCATAGATTATTTTTATCATATCATCGGCGATTTTCTTAAGCAACAACAATTAGGACTTGAAGGAAAAGAGATTTTTGCTTAAACTTGAGAGACGCAATGACTTTACTATTATTTTTACTGATTCTTTCTCTCTTGGTTTTCGTTCACGAATTCGGTCATTTTATTATGGCCAAAAAAGCGGGAATTTTGGTGGAGGAATTCGGTTTTGGCTTGCCGCCGCGGATTTGGGGAAAAAAGGTGGGAGAGACGACTTACTCAATAAACGCTCTCCCTATCGGTGGTTTTGTAAAGTTGTATGGTGAAGATGGTGAAAAAAGGGAAGAAATAAAAGAAATAAAAAAAATAAAAATGAAAAATGAAAAAATAAAAATAATCGGAAGAGCATTTTACGAGAAGAGCATTCCGCGAAGGATTTCCGTGATTTTGGCCGGAGTAACGATGAATTTTCTTTTGGCGATTTTGGTTTTTTCTGTGGTTTATTATGTTTCCGGTATTCCGACCCGGACCGGTAATATTAAAGTTGTCGGTTTGGTTGAGGGTTCGCCGGCGGAAATTGCCGGGATTGAGGTTGATGATGAAATTTTGGCACTCAACGAAGAAAAATTAAACAAGGTTGAGAACTTTATCGATTTGACAAAATCAATGGCCGGTCGGGTAATAAGCTTGGAAATAAAACGCGCCAAAGCCCATCCCTGTCAACCGGATCAGCCTGTTTTCGGCGGCGCTGTCGGACCGAATTTTCAGGCCAATTGCCGGAACGGCAATCTTTTGCTTTCCCTTATTCCGCGGGAAAATCCACCCGAGGGTGAGGGTCCTTTGGGAGTGATTATCTCCGATGTGGAGATGAAAAGATATTCTCCTTGGTTAATGTTTTATTACGGAATTCGGGAAGGCCTGAAGGAGTCTTTTTCCTGGGGAAAAACAATTTTTGTTTCCTTGGCGGGGATGGTGAGTGGTTTGTTGAAAGGCCAAGTTCCGCGCGACGTTGCCGGACCGATCGGAATTTACCAGGCGACCGGTATGGTCGCCCAGTCGGGATTTTTGGCCATCCTGCAATTTCTGGGAATTTTATCCATCAATTTGGCGATAATAAATATTTTGCCTTTTCCGGCACTCGACGGCGGCCGCTTGCTTTTTTTAGGAGTTGAAGCTTTCGCCGGCCGGAAAATTACTCCCAAAATTGAAGCAGCGGTTAATAGTTTGGGAATGGTTTTCCTTTTGCTTCTGGCATTACTGATAACCATTAATGATCTGGCCAGAATTTTTAACGCGAATCAGATTCTGGAAAAATTATTCAATATTTCCAGATAAATTTTTTTGATGAAAAAGAATCCTAAAATTGTGGTTTTGGGTGGCGGAACAGGAACTTTTGTGGTTCTCTCCGGATTGAAAGATAAACCAGTTGACTTGGTGGCCATTATTTCCATGATGGATTCCGGCGGCTCCAACCGGATTTTAAGAGACGAATTTGGTCTTTTGCCGACTTCGGATATCCGCCAATGTCTGGTTGCCTTGGCGGAAGACTTACCGGATCAAAAAATTCTCCGCCAACTTTTCACTTATCGTTTCCATCAGGGCGTTGGTATTAGCGGAATGACCTTTGGTAATCTTTTTATGGCCGCTTTGGCGGATATTTACAAAGACCAGCTGAAAGCTCTGGCTGAAGTCCAGCGATTATTGCATACCAAAGGCAAAATTTTGCCGGTGACTTTGGATGATGTCCAACTCTTGGCACGTTACGAAAACGGCCACCAGGTAATCGGAGAGCATGCGATAGACGAGCCGAAACACGACGGCAGTTGGCGGATTGTAGAAATGGAAACTATTCCCGAAGCCGCTATTTACCGGGAAGCAAAAAAGGAAATTTTGACGGCCGACTTAATTGTTTTGGGTCCCGGTGATTTGTTTACCAGTCTTATTCCCAATTTAGTAGTAAGGGGAGTTAGAGAAGCGGTTAAGAAATCAAAAGCGAAAAAGCTTTTTATCTTAAATTTAATGACAAAATACGGTCAAACCTACGGATTTAAGGCGAGCGAATTTGTGGAGACTTTGGAAAAATACTTAGGCGGAAAAGTTTTGGATTATCTCTTGGTTAATAATAATTGGCGGATTCCGGTTTCCGTCAACAAAAGATACAAAGAAGAGAAAGCGGCGATTGTCAAAGACGATTTAAAAGAGGACGGCTATCAAGTTGTCCGGGCCGATTTGCTTTCTCCGGTTGAAGTAAAAAAGGTTGCCGGCGATAAAATAAAAAGAAGTCTGTTAAGGCATGATCCCCAAAAACTGGCCGGAGAAATCATTAAGATTTTAAATTATAATTAAAAATAGAGAATAGAGAACAGAGAGTAGAGCAAGAGAAGTATCCCTTTTACTCTAACAGACAAATGAAAACGATTGTCACTCATATCAGTCCTGACCTGGATGCCTTGACGGCGATTTGGCTAATCCGGCGTTTTTTCCCGGGTTGGGAAAAAGCAAAGTTGGAATTTGTTCCTGCCGGTCAAACCTTTCAGGGCAAGCCGGTAGACAACGATCCTGATGTCATTCATGTTGATACCGGCTTGGGTAAATATGACCATCACCAGACCAAAGAAGATATTTGTGCCGCGGCTTTGGTTTTAGAAGAGATTTTAGCCATTGATTCCGTCAGCGAAACGAAGGAAAAAATCAAGGATTGGCAAAAAGAAGCCTTAAAAAGAATTTTAAAAATTGTTAACGAAGATGACCATGCCGGTTTTTTGGATTGGCCGGAACCCGCTTCCGACCGCTGGGAGTTCAACTTGAATCAAATTGCCGGCGGCTTGGTCAACAGTTTTAAAAAACAGGCGGAATTTGTTGAATATTTTTTGCCCTTGCTTGACAGTCTTTTAAAAATTATGACCGGTAAAATTGAAGCGGAAGAAATTATCAAAAACGGTAGGGAGTTTGCAACTCCTTGGGGAAAGGGAATCGCGGCCGAAACGGAAAACGCCGAATTCCGGCAATTGGCCTTAAAGCTCGGTTATGTTTTGGTAGTTAAAAAAAGGCCTCAAACCGGCCATTTGGGTATTTACGCCAACTGGCAAAAGGGTGTAAACTTAAAGAAGATTTATCGGGCTCTAATTAAAGCCGATCCGGACGCTGATTGGTATTTTCATATCTCGGGATTTATGGTTCTCAACGGATCAACCAGTAATCCGGGGATGAAACCAACAAAATTGAAGTTGGAAGAAGTAGTTAAATTAATCGGCTTAAATTTTAAATAATAAACGTTAAATTTATAGCGCAAATCTTAAATCTTAAAATGGTTTTCAGTTTTAAATTATAGTTTTAAGATTTAACGTTTTAGATTGATTCCGAAAGGGGGTGTCCATGTTTCCATGGCAACAATTGTTAAAAAACAACCGGGCCAGACTGACGATCAACTTATCGCCGCTTTTCGCAAGAAAATGCTGGCGGAAGATATTATTACCGAAATCAAAAAACGGGAATTTTACGTTAAGCCTTCTCGGGTAAAATACGAAAAAATGAAGGCCCTTAAAAAAGGCAAAAGAGGATTAATTTAAATGGAGCTAAAAAAAAGGATTGAAACCGATTTGTTTGCCGCCATGAAACAAAAAGACGAGTTGACGGTTTCTGTTTTGCGTTTTTTGTTGGCGGCAATTAAGAACCGCGAGATTGAAAAACAGGGTGATCTAACCGAGGAAGAAACAATTGCGGTTTTGCAAAAGCAGGCCAAGTCGCATCGGGAATCAATTGAGGCTTTCAATGGCGCCGGCCGCAAGGAGATGGCGGAAAAAGAAGGGGCCGAATTGGAGGTATTGAATAAGTATTTGCCCCAGCAATTAACAACGGACGAACTGAAAAAGATTATTGAGGAAACCATAAAGGAGATTGGCGGAGGCCCGGCGGATTTTGGAAAAATAATGGGAGCGGTAATGGGAAAAGTCAAAGGAAAGGCAGACGGGAATCAGGTAGCGGAGGTAGTGAAAAAAACTTTATCCGGAAGCGGGAAGTGAGAAAAACGAATATTGATATATTTTGTAATTATTAAGTGGTAGTTGACATAATTTGATGCTTTCCGTTTTAATATCTTCAGAATCGCGTTATCCGGTCAGCCGAAAAAAAATTAAAGAAAGAATTGCGGAAGTCTTAAAGAGGTTTAATCTGGACGATGCCGAGGTTTCTTTATCAATTGTCGGCAACCGGAAAATCAGAGAACTAAATCGGCTTTACCGAAAAATTGACGAGCCGACTGACGTTTTGTCTTTTCCTTTGGAAGAGCCCCGGGACAGCGAAGGAATCCTGAGATTGGGCGATATTGTTGTTTCTTATCCGGCTGCCCAGGATTGGGCAAGGGAAAGAAACAAATTTGTGGAAGAAGTTATTTTAGAATTAATAGAACACGGGTTACTCCATCTCTTAGGTTTTGAACATGATAACGGCGTTGAATTTAAAATACCGGCCGCAAAAGATTTCCGAGTTGGACCATAAGTCGGCACGGGAAAGTTTAATAAAAATTTTTGCTTCGGGAAAAATTCCCCAGGCCTTTTTGTTTTCCGGGCCAAAAGGGATCGGGAAAACTTCGGCGGCGAGAATTGTGGCGAAAGCGGTCAATTGTCAGGAAAGAGTAAAAGAGCAGGAGAGTAAAAAAGCAGGAGAAAAGGATTTTGAGCCGTGTGGGGAATGCTCTACCTGTCACTCTATAACCAATGGGGCAAATTTAGATGTCTTGGAAATTGACGCGGCTTCAAATCGGGGAATAGATGACATTAGGGAATTAAGGGATAAAATTCGCTTGGCGCCTTCGGCAGCGAAGTACAAAGTTTACATTATTGACGAAGTTCATATGTTGACCAATGAAGCCTTTAACGCCTTATTAAAAACCTTGGAAGAGCCGCCGGAACACGCCATTTTTATTCTTTGCACCACCGCTCCGGAAAAATTACCGGAAACGATAATTTCCCGTTGCACCCGGGTAAATTTTAAAAAAGCCAGCCAGGAGGAGATTGTTAAAAAATTGCAATTTATCAGCGCCGAAGAGAAATTTAAGTTGACCGAGGAAGATTTTAAAAAAATCAGCCGGGCGGCGGCCGGCAGTTTCCGGGATGCCGTTAAGATTTTGGAACAGGCGGCCAATTCCTCGGTTGACGAAGTCGTTGAGACTTTGGGCGAATTTCAGCCGGAAGTTTTTTTGAATTTATTGGCAGAAAAAAAGATCAAACAATCAATTGAATGGTTGTCCGGGGCGGTTGAGTCGGGGATAAATTTACGGATTTTTTCGGAAAACTTGTTGGGAATTTTACGCGATTGCTTGCTTTCTTCTTACGGAGTGGAGACGGAGATTAAAAGCGACCAGTTGCTTAAAAATCTTGACGAGATTCAATTAAAGAAACTGATTGAACTTTTTTCCCGGGCGACTTTGGATTTAAGAAACGCGGTTATTCCCCAATTGCCCTTGGAAATGGCAGTGATTGAGTGGAGTTTGTGGGGAGGCGGGAAGCAGGAGGCGGGAAGCGAGTCGGGAAGCGGGAAACAGAGAACGGAAGAAGCAACAGAAGGAGGAAAGCGGGAAGTTAAAGAGGAGTTGAAAGAATCTAAATTGTCGCCCGAGGTTTCTTGCCCCGTTTCTCACCTTGCGTCCCCGCTTCAATTAGCGGAAATACTGGCCAAATGGCCCGAGGTTTTGGAAAAGGTTAAGCCGCTTAACCACTCGGTTCAGGCATTTTTAAAAGCAACCAGGCCGTTGGGGCTGGAAGAAGGCTTTCTTACCCTGGAAGTTTTTTACAAATTTCATAAAGACCAACTGGAATCGGATAAATGCCGCCGGATTGTGGAAGATGTTTGCGGTGAAGTCTATTGCTCGCCGGTTAAAGTAAAATTGATTTTGGGAGAAAAACCGAAAAATGTGGTCGCTCCCGCGAAAGCGGAAATGATTTCCCCTATGGCCGAAGAAATTAAAAAGACGGTTGAGGATTTGCCAAGCGGCGAAGATTTAGTTAAACTAGCGGAAGAAATTTTCAATAACGAAAAAGAAACGATTCATTAATATTTTGGAAGAAGGAGGTTACAATGCTAAATCCCTTTAAACAATTGGGCGATTTGAAACAGATGCGGGATCAGGCGATGGAAATGCAAAGAAAATTGTCTGCGGAAACAATTGAGTTGAACGAAGACGGAGTCCATTTGGTTATTACCGGCGACCAAAAGATTCTTTCTTTTGAGATTGAAGGTATCGCCAATGATAAAGTTCGGGAAAAAGTGAACAAGGCGATCAAGATGTCCCAGGAAATGGCGGCCAAAAAACTGGCCGAAATGAGCGGAGGGCTTCAAGGACTGTTGGGGCAAGGTTAAAGAAAAAGGCGGCTTTCGGAAAAGCGTTTTACGCTGATCCAATCACCGCCATAAGGCAGGGTTGTTAACAGGTATGACCTTGAACCGGAGGGGCTGGAGAGCTTTCAAACATCTGACCTTTGTGCAGGTAAAAACCTCGGACATAAGAAAAGATGATGGTTATCTTCGGGAATTCCTTTTTTCCGCGTTCCAACCAATTCTCCCATTCCATTAACTTCCCCCGGGTGCTAATCGAGGGAAAGATATCATACTCTGGGCCGATAATCATGACAATCTTGTCGTTTCCCTGAGGGGAATCTAATGAGCATATCCAACTTTCGGGTTCCTCGAAAGGCGAAGTGCCGACGATATTATGATAACTGACCCTGTTCCAGTCAATCATCTCTTTCAGCCACTTAATAAAACTTGTTTGGGGGCCGTTCTTGTTGAATCCAAACATTACGATCACGATCGGCGGACACTCAGACATCTTTCTTCCTCCTGTTTTGATTTGGGATTTAATTCAAGGTGCGATGGCTCGTATTATCTCACCATTGTTCCCTATTTTCAAATAGTTCTTCTTTTTCTAGGCTTTTTAATTTAAAATTACTTCATGAACCTTCCCAAACCCATTAAAAACTTAATTGATTCATTTGAGCGATTGCCGGGAATTGGGCCGAAAACCGCTCAAAGACTGGCTTTTTATTTGCTTCATGTTCCCCAGGAGATGCTGGACGAATTTGGCGATTCTCTGAAAAACCTAAAGAAAGATACGGTTATCTGTTCAATTTGTTTTAATGTTTCCGAATCTGATCCCTGTCCGATTTGCGCCAGCCAAAACCGCGACCATTCGGTTATTTGTGTGGTAGAGCAAGCCTTGGATATTTTGGCGCTGGAAAAAACCGGTCGATTCAAGGGAGTGTATCATGTTCTTGGTGGAGCCATTTCGCCTTTAAACAACATCGGCCCGGACGAGCTTAGCATCAGACAATTGCTTGATAGAGTAAGAGAGCAGGAAAGCGAGAGAGTCAAAGAGGTAATTCTGGCTACCAATCCCAATATGGAAGGAGAAGCGACGGCGATGTATATTACAAACGAAATTAAAAAATTAGAG
This sequence comes from Microgenomates group bacterium ADurb.Bin219, assembly GCA_002069945.1. Classification (GTDB taxonomy): domain Bacteria; phylum Patescibacteriota; class Microgenomatia; order UM-FILTER-40-11; family UM-FILTER-40-11; genus MWCH01. Next base: position 60,173 of record MWCH01000003.1, on the reverse strand, counting down.
ATTAACGAATTACGAATTACAAGGTTGGGGCAGGGATTGCCGACCGGCGGCGATTTGGAATATGCCGACGAAGTAACCCTACAAAGAGCTTTTGAAGGAAGAAGAGAATGTTAAATGAAAAATGGAAATATAAAAATGAAAAACGTTAATGAAAAATCTTAAGTTTTAATGTTTTAAATTGTAATTTTTCAATTTTTCACTTTTAATTTTTAATTTGGTTTATGCCACCACCAATAATATCGGATACTTTTGAAGCCTTGGAACAACTTGGCGGCCAGATGCAACAGCAAACCAAACAAGCGGCCAAGACGATTGTTAATGAAGGGAAAAAATCCCTGGGTTTAGAGCCGAAAGACCAGCAGGGGCAAGCGATTGAAGGCGGCAGCGGTACCAATCCTCAACAATCTCAACAATCCCCAAAGTCCCAGCTGCCGATTCAAAAGATGGAGCAGGTAGCCAAACAAAAGGCAGCTCAAAGATATAAACAAATTCAAGAGCAGATTTTGGCGATTGCCAACAAAAGACAGCAGGAATTACCCAAACAAGTATCCGGCAAGCCCGGTTTTTCGGAAGATAAAATGGTAAAACAACTGGAGGAAGAAAAAAAACCCGAAGCGGAAAGAAAAAGAGAGCAAATGGAGAAAGAGCCGATTCCCATGCAAAGGGAAAAGAGAAAAGCGGAAATGCACCGCGGTGCAGCGGGGTAATTTCAGCGTCCAGCTTTCTCTGGGCACTAAACGGTAGCCTATAATATTGACAAAAGCCTCATTTTATGATAAACTTCCGCCATGATTTTTTACGAAGATTCCCACTCAATTATTCTTTACGAGAGGAAGCGAGAAGAAAAACAAATTAATCTTCTTCAGGCTGACTCTGGTCAGCGAATAATTCCTTCCTTTGCCAAAGTGGCTCAAAAAATTGATCGGCCAAAGATAAGCCAGTTTTTGGGCATGATTATTTTTGTTGTTTCTTTAGCCGGATTATTTTTATTTGCCGGTCCGGTTGTTTTCAGTGAAATTTCTTACCGTTTAAATCAAGGGAAAAAGGAAATCACCAGGGTGATCAATAACGAACCGGTTAAGGAGAAAAAAATTTCTTTTAGCGACCTTTTGGGCGAAGTTAATTTTGAAAAAATTCCCGATCCGGTTGATACTAATTTCGGCATTGTCATTCCCAAAATCGGCGTAAATGCGAAGGTTGTTCCCAATGTTGATCCGAATACGGCCAAAATTTTTGGCGAAGCCTTAAAAAGAGGCGTTGCCCACGCGGCCGGAACCGCCCTGCCCAATGAAGAGGGTTTAACTTATATCTTTGGTCACTCCACCGATTATAGCTGGAACGTGACTCGTTTTAACGCGATTTTTTATCAGATTAAAGATTTGGAAATCGGAGACGAAATTAACCTTTTTTATAACGGCCAGCGCTATTTTTACAAAGTAACGGAAAAAAGGACGGTCGGTTCGCAGGAAACCTCCTTTTTGAAAGAACAAACTATCGGTCGGCTTTTGGTTTTACAGACCTGTTGGCCCCCGGGAACGACCAAGGAGAGGTTATTGGTCTTTGCGAGGCCTATTAATATGCCGGAAGCGGGAATCATGAAGTGAGAAGCTAGAAATGAAGCGGGAGGTAAAAGATTTGATATCTATCTCAAAACCGTCCTATAATTACTCCTTGACAAAAGACTTATAGGATGATAAAATCCCGCCAGTTAGAATAATTTTGTAAAAGAAAGGACCCCGCCTTTGCTCTGAGTATGACGAAGGACAAGGGAGGGAAAAAACAAAAATGGACAGGAAACTAATTAAACTTGCGTTGCTTGTTTTGGCTTTAAGCTTTCAGCTTTCAGTCTTCAGTAAACCTGTTCTAGCGGGATGGAATTGTGAACCGATTTATGGTGGCGGTGAACGCTGCTGGGGCACAGGAGAACTTCTGATTGACAAAACCGTTAAAAACCCCGATACCGGTCTTTTTGTGGATAATTTGGGCGTTAATGATCCCAAATATACTCCGGGACAGGAGGTTTTATACCGTTTGGAAGTCAAAAACGTCGGTTCTTCCGAATTCTCCAAAGTGACGGTTAAAGATGTTTTTCCGTCTTATCTGGATTTTGTTTGGGGTCCTTTAGGCTGGGATGCCAATACCCGAACTCTTCAATTTGATGTTTATAACCTTAAAGCGGGCGAATCCCGTCAATATGAAGTGATGACCAGAGTCTTTGGGAAAGAGAATTTGCCTTCAGACAGAAGTTTAATTTGCACGGTCAATACGGGCAAGGTTGAGGCGGACGGCAAATCGGACGAAGATCAAGCTCAAATTTGTTTTGAATACAAAGTTTTGGGAATTACCTCTTTGCCGCCTACCGGCGTTGAAAACCTTTGGTTTTTGGTAGCCGGATTATTGGTAACGACTATTTTGGGAGCGAAATTGGCCTTAAGGAAACAGGCTTAAGCAAATTAAAAATTTACAATTCAAAAAAAGACTTCAAGGGAAGGTGAAACAGCGCTCGGTTTCCCATCCGCCACCAGGCGGAAGTACCGAGAGGTCTTTTTTTATGCATTTTTGGTTCCAAGCCGCTTGGTTGGGGACCGGGAGGTCAAACGAGCGTTGACCTCTCGATTCCTGATCAAGGAGAACAGACGAATTGCGTCTGGAGGACTGATTAGGAAAGCTCTTTTAAATAGGGTTCAGGAATAAACTTCTTAGGAAAATTTCTTTGATGCCGGGAAAGTGTGGATATAGACTTTATCCATAGCTTTCCGGCATCTTGGGAATATGAATCCATCCTTGGAGAAGATGGATTGTGGGCCAGAGGCTCATTCCTGAGAAAAGCGCCAAAAGCGCGCCTAAACCAAGCCCAGCTTGGCGGAGGCAAAAGCCTAGAAACGGAGAACGGGCAAAGTTAGGAGGGAAGATGGCAACGAAAAAGACGATTGAGAGAAAGACGACCACCGAAACGACGGTCGACGATGCGGGAAAAGTGCCTGCGGAGAAGCCGCCTGCGGTGGCTGCTTCCGTGAAGGTAACGGAGACGCCTCCGGTAAAGAAGGAACCGGCGGTAGCCGTTGTTGCTCCGTCGGATCCGCCGAAGGCTACGCCTACCGAGAAGAAGTCCGAGGCTGTTCCGCCTTCGGTCTCTACGGTTCCCGTGGCGAAACCGGCTCATGTCACGGAGACGCCAAGGGTAGTGTATCGGGTTCCGGGTTACGCCTGGGCTTTGGGCTTGCTGCTTCTGGTTGCCATTGCGGTCCTGTTGGCCCTGTTGGTCAATCAGAATCGGTTGGCCCGGATTCAGAGAGAGTGTCCAGAAGTTATCGCACAGCAGACTGCGGTGTCCATTCCTGTCTCTGGAGTGACGACTATACCGGCAAGCGAGTGCCCGGTCGTAATTTCTGATCGGAAGGACCAGTTCCGCGTGGTGTGGGATTGCTCTCGAAGAATCTGGCAAGATTCTCTGCCGGATGAGGGTACCCAGCGCGTTGCGTACGAAATTTCGTTCACTGCTCCAGTTGGAGGCAACGCCATTTTCAACGGCGTCAATGCCGTTCTTGAGCAGGACGAAAATAAGGACGGCACCCCCGACAAGGTGATCGCTGCCAACAAGAATGGCATTGTGGTCACTTTGACCAAGGGTGGGTGGTACCGGGTGAAAAACGGTACCTTTAACGGAGGATTCGAGATTAAGTTCTCGGACCCTTCTTAGCCCCACTGTGGGGGCGTCACGTTCCTGAACCAAAAGGGAGGGATCCATGAAAATGGATGGTGAGATTCTCAGATAATTCACTTCGCTTAGGCGATGATGAATTGAGAATCTTATCTAGACCCTCCTTACCCCCTTACTAATAATTTTTTATTAGCAGAGGAGTGAGGAGGCTCAATTTGCTCCGCCCAAAGCGGAACGAAGAAGAACCAAAGAAAATGAAAAATTCAAAGAAACCGTTAATTTCTGTAATAATGCCGGTTTACAATGCCGGAGATTTTTTAGTGGAAGCAATTGAAAGTATCCGCTGGCAAAGTTATAAAAATTGGGAAATGATTTGTATTGACGATGGCTCAACCGACAAAAGTTTAAAGATTTTAAAAGACTTCGCCAAAAAAGATAAAAGAATAAATGTTATTCATTCTTCCGAAAATCAAGGTTTGGCAGTTGCTTTGAATAAAGGACTTGAAAAGGCCAAGGGTGAATTTATTGCCCGGATGGATGCAGATGATATTTCCTTGCCCGAAAGATTTGCCAAACAATTGGAATTTTTACTTAAAAATCCCCATGTTATCGCGGTTGGTTCCCAATCGGAGCTGATTGACGAAAAAGGGGATTTTTTGGGTTATAAAAAGTTTCCCTGCGATTCCCAAAAACTTTACAAGATGATGTTGGAAATGGTTTCTATTCAACATCCGACTTTGATGACTTACGCCAAAATAATGAAGAAATATAAATACGAAAATCACCAAACCGCGGAAGATGTAAGTATGTTTTTTAAATTGCTGCAAAACGGAGATTTCGGGAACACGAAAGAAGTTCTTTTCCAATACCGGATAAGAAAAAATTCCAATTCGTTTAAGGATCCCAAAAAAACTTTTTACTTGACTTTAAAATCAAGGATAAAAGCGGTCAGAAAATGGGGTTATAAACCGAATTTAAAAGGAATTTTGGTCAATTTAGCCCAATTGTTTTTGATTACCGTTTTGCCCAAAGAAGCGATTTTGAATCTTTACGAGTTTTTGAGATTCAGGAAACTGGGGGCGAATTTCTCTTCCGCCAAAACTTTGCGGCCAGCCTTAATAAAGGAAAGATAATTGTTGCTCCGGCAATTATCAAAATTAAGAAATAACCCAGATAAGCCAGTTTGTTTGGCCAAAAATCAACCTTTAAATTCTCGCCGGAATTTTTGGTTACCAACCAGCCCTGTTCCCAGCCGTTGATTCTTATCGGATCTCCTTTCGCTTCCAATAATTGCCAGTTGGGAGAGACCGCCTGGTTTATTTTAAAAACATCTTTATTGTTCGTTTCCGGCTCAAAATTTTCGGGGACAAGAACGGTTTGCGCCCATTCTTTAGGAATAATTTGGAAAACCAAATTGTCAATGCGGTTAACGGTTTCCCGCGGCCCGATTCCCGTAGAGAGGAATTCAAAAAAGTAAGAGCGGACATAGGCCGGTAAAAAAACCAGATCAAAAAAAGAATTAACTTTTTGGGCAGAAAGCTGTTTTTTGTAAAAAGGGAAATCTTGTTTAATATTCCTAAGAGAAATAGTTGAGGGAATTGCCTGCAAATTTTCGCCGGAAAACGCAATCAAAGCAAAATTGTCGGCCGGATCAATTCTCTCCAATCGGGGATAGACACTGGCGTTGGCTTCTTTAACTTTTAAAAGAAGAGAGCGGTTTTTTTGGACGAGGGCTTCTGTCCGGCTTATATTTTCCGTAAAAGTGGCCGTATCGGTTTTGGGAAAAAAGTATTTATCCGGTTTAAACAAATAGGAATTTTGACCTTCGGCCAAAGGAATAATCAGTTCAAAATTATCACCTTTTTTTAAGGGGAGATCAAATGTCTGAAAAGTTTCGGGAACGGCCGATCCTTCAATCTTAAGAGGTTTTTTATCTTGATAAATAATGAAAGTTAAATCTTTGACAGATAGTTTTGGCCCGGCGGATTTTTCTTCAATAAAAACGCTCAGGTGATCACCTTTTTCAACTACCCGGGGAAGAAAGAACGAAGTTTTAATTTGATCTTTGGGGAATTTAAAATTGATATTTTTATTAAGGCATTCCTGATAATTTTTGGACCAGATGCACAACGAGCCGCCAAGGTTGTCAGGAGAAACAAAATCTAGGGAAACTTCAATAATTGAATCATTTTCAATCAATAATTCACTTTCGTCCGGGAAAAAAACGGGATTGCTTTTTGGTCCCCATTGGAAAAATGATCCCGAGGAGGAAGCGATTTTGAAAGGCACGTCAAAAACGGTTTGTTTGTTGCCTTTGAGATTGAAGACATTTTCCTCAAAAGTTAAAAAAGCCTGATCTTTTTCCAACTTGGCTGTAAGTTTCGGTAGATTGGGAGAGAATTTTTCCTCGTTATTAACCACCAAATGATAAAGAGCGGGACTGACAACAATTGAGTTTTCCGGCAACAAATACTCGATCCTTAATGGAGAATTGTAAATCAGATTTCGGGAAACGCTTCCTTTATAAGTTGTTGATTGATTTTGGTAGGTAAAGGAAGCAAAAATGTTTTTGTTTTCCACCTTGACCCGATCAAAGTTAAAAGCGAAAGGATATATCTTTCCAAGAAATTTTCCGCCGGAAAAATAATTGGGATTTTCCCCGGAATTAACAAGAAGAGCATTTAGGGTTAACCAGTTATGATTGGCGGCAACTTGGTCAAAATCTTTTGCTTTCAAGAAGTCATCTTTAATTTTATAAAGTGATAATTTATCTTCTTGCCAGATTTTTTCAAAATAGGGATTTTCGTCAACCATTTTTTTATTAATTTCCCAATCGTAGCGGTAACCGACATTTCCATCGCAGTTGTTTTCGTCCGCAAGGATCAAAGAGCTGTTATACATTTTTAAAATTCTGGCAAAAAGAAGCGGGTTTTCGGAATAATAGCCAAAGTGAAGCAAATCAAAAGCCTGTTCGTTTTCGGCCGAGCCAATAATTAATGCCTTTTCCACAATCGGATTGGGAAGCAAATAGTTTAGAACCGTTGACCCCCAGAAGCCCCAACAATAATTCCGGAAGTAAAGACTGTTGGTTTCCGGTGCCGGATAAATTCGCGACAACGGATCGTTTTTCTTCAAAAACCGGGCCAGTCCATAGTACTGGGAGGGAACCTTAACGAAGACGTCAGAACGGATAAGTTGACCTTTGAAGTAGGGAAAAACAAAAAATAAACTTCCGCCAAAAACAAAAAGAACCAGCAAAACTTTCAGAAGATTGTTTTTAATAATTTTTAAAAAGAAAATCAGTCCAAAGCATCCTAAAATCGGAAGGCTCATTGCCAGAAAAGGCCAGAATTTTGAGCTTTGCCAGCGAAAAACCTGGGCGAATAAAGGAATGTTTTTACTCAGGAAATCGGAGATTATTCCCAGTGGAGGATTGATGCCTTTAATCAAAAACCAACCGATTAAAGACATAAGGCCAATTAACATTCCGACGAAGTTTTTGTTGGCGAGCAAGAAAAGAAGGCCGGCGGCAGCGAGAACCGGCGGCAGGAAACTTAAAAAGTTGGCGGTTTTTGAGTTGCGATACCAGTCGCGATAAGGAAAAGTATAATCCTTGCCGTTTTCTTTTGTCTCCAGCCAGGAGGAATAATAGCGTAAGCTGTTTTTCCAATCGTTATTTTTGATTTCGTTTTCAATTGTCGTCGAAGTTATTTCCCGATTAATAGAGGAAATTTGCAAGTCACGGCTGTTTGATTTGACATAAGTCAAAAAAGGAAAAAGCCAAAAACCCTGGAGAACAACGGTTACCAAAAAAGCAAAAAACAAGGAGGCAATTTTTTTTTGGTTTTGAAAAAAGAAAATGATGTTAAAAACAACAATTACTCCGAGACAAACTAAAAACATGGTTGCGGTTAGAGCCGAGGTAGAAAGAAGAAGGGAAGAAACTAAAAGATAAAAACGATTTTTAAAAGAATTCTTTTGAAAATACTCGGCCAATCGCCAGCAAACCAAAGGCAGAAAAGCATAGGCGGCAATAAATAAATGGAGAGGGTAAAAATAGAGCCAACTGGTTAAGAGGTTGGTTAAATAAAAAAGGCCGCCGGCTAGAAAAAATAACTGCTCGTTTTTTTGACCGGCTTTTTGGCTAAAATATTTTGCCAAAAAACCCAAGCTAAAACTGGCAATAAAAAAAGTAAAAAACAAATACCCCTGAGAGATGACCCAAATCGGTAAAAATTTGCTTAGAATTAAAAAAATAGCGGTTCGGAAAAAATCAGCCTGTTCGCTATCTGAAGGAATTCCCAAGACGCGATAGCTTCTCCAGGCGGGAGATTCCAAAGAGCGGGAAAGAGTAAGCTTCGGATCAAGTTCGGGAGAAAAATTATCATTACCTAAAATAAGAAAACCGGGCTTGAGATTAAGGGAAATGATTGTCAGTAAAACACCCGCCAATAAAATTTGGCCCCAACGCGATTTGGCATATGAATTTAACCGGGAAAATATTTTCTTAAACACGGATTAATTATATAATTTAGGAATACTCTTGGCAAAGTATTTTAAACGGAATTAAATGGAAAGTTTAAACAAATTACTTAAAAATTGGCCGGACAACAAGGTCTTGATGACGATTTTTCCTCATCCGGACGATGAAACTTTGGCGACCGGCGGATTGTTGCTGGTTGCGCGGCGTTTGGGTTGGCAAACAGTTGCCGTCGTTTTGACCAAAGGCGAAGCCGGCAGAATTTTTGTCAAGGGAATTAAAGAGCCTCTTGCCAGGGCGAGAGAAAAAGAATTACGGAAGGCAGCCGGTTATTTGAAAATAAGCGATTTGGTAATGTTGGATTTGGGTGACAGAAAGCTAAAAGAAAAGAAGACAGAGACAGAGATAGAAATAGAAAAACTTTTTGATAAGTACCGGCCGGGAATTGTAGTGACTTATGATCGCACGGGTATTTCCGGGCACCCGGACCATATTGCTTCTTGCTTAATTGTCAAAAAAATCTTGTTAAAAAAACTAAAGGAAGGCCAAAAAATTCCTCTGCTTTTGTGGGTCAGTCTGCCAAAAAATTATTTAACCGCCCATATCTTAAAAAAATTCAGCCAACCGACTCATGTTTTGAATTTCGGTTGGTATTGGTTTAGAAAATATCGGGCCGCCAAGGCCCATCGGAGCCAAAAAGTCGGCCGGAATTATCCTTTGCCGTATTGGCTGGTGTTGCTCTTATTGCGCCGGGAATGGTATCATCAAGTTGATTTAATCGCTGCTAAAACGCCTGTTCATGCTAAAGCTATATAACACGTTAACCAGAAAAGTTGAAGAATTAAAGCCCGTTAAGGAAGGCCAAATAGGGATTTATTCTTGCGGTCCGACGGTTTATTGGAACCAGCACGTTGGTCATATGTATGCTTATACCCAATGGGATGTTTTGGTCAGATTTTTAAGATATCAGGGTTTTCAGGTTAAGTGGGTAATGAATATTACCGACGTCGGTCATATGACCTCGGATGAGGATGCCGGCGAAGACAAAATGGAAAAAGGAGCCCAGCGGGAAGGGATCAGCGTTTGGCAAATTGCCGAGAGATACATTAAACAATTTGTTGAAAGCATGGAACTTCTTAATCTCCAAAAACCTGATGTTTTATGCCGGGCAACTGAGCATATCGCGGACCAGATTGATTTAATTAAAAAGATTGAGGCCAACGGCTTTACCTATAAAACCCAAACCGGTTTGGTTTTTGATACTTCAAAGTTTTCCGGCTACGCCAAATTTGCCAAATTGAATCTTGATCAACAAAACGCGGGTAGTCGGGTGGAAGTTGATCCGGAAAAGAAAAATCCCTGGGACTTCTTACTTTGGGTAACTAACCAACCCAACCATGTTATGCAGTGGGATTCTCCCTGGGGCAAGGGATTTCCGGGTTGGCACATTGAATGCACGGCAATGTCAGTCAAAAATTTGGGGAACCAGTTTGATATCCATACCGGCGGCAAAGAGCACGTACCGGTTCATCACACCAACGAGATTGCCCAAGCCTATGGCGCTTTCGGCCGGCAAACGGCCAATTGCTGGGTTCATAACGATTGGCTAAAGGGCAAAGGTGGCGAAAAAATGAGCAAGAGCAAGGGCAACTTTGTGACGGTTCAGGACTTGTTGGCCAAGGGAATAAACCCCTTGGCTTTAAGATATTTGATTTTGACTTCCCATTACCGCAAAGGGCTTAATTTTGACTTTGAAGTTTTAAGGGCAGCGGAAAAATCTTTATCCAGACTTTACGAGATAGTGGCTGGCTTAAAGCGAAATAAAGATGACCGGAAAGACGAACCCGATAATATTTGGCAAAAGAATTTTATAGCCGCCCTGGAGGATGATTTGAATTTACCGGAAGCTTTGGCGGTTGTTTGGGAGATGACAAAAAGCAACCTTAGCGATAAGCAAAAATTGTCTTTGTTGCTTGATTGGGACCGGATTTTGGGATTGAAGCTGGGGGAAGTAGGAAGCGAGAAATGGGAAGTGAGTCGGGAAGTTGGAGTCGGAAGTGAGATAAAAGAATTGATTGGGAAAAGAGAACTATTAAGAAAAGAAGGGAAATGGGCGGAGGCAGACAAGGTCAGGAAACAAATTGAAGAAAAAGGTTATTGGATTGAAGATACCGGCGAAGGCTCAAAGTTGAAAGTTAAAAGGCAATGAAGGAAAAACTTCCTAAAATATTTTTGGTTTTATTTTTGATTTTAATCGCCGTCAATATTGGATTTTTGGACTGGTGGATTATTAATCACCGGAAAGAGGAGCCCGAAAAAGAAACCCCCCTTCGTCCCTCGACTTCGCTTGGGACTATGGAGGGGCAAGCAGAGACTTGCAGCGAGGAATGTCGGCAGTTAATTGACCAAAAGGTTAGCGAAGCAAGAGAGAAGATTCCGACTCAAAAGCCGGTGAAAGTCGTCAATCAATTACCGGCCAGCAATCCGGTTGCTTCGACAAAAGTAACCTATCTTCCTCTTATTGCTGAAGGAACAACCACGGAAACAAATTGGACCGATATTGCCGCCTCCGATTTTTATTTTAATTTAGCCGATTATCCCGGAGCAAAAGAAGTCAGGTTTATCGCCAGTTTGCAAGCCCTTCATGGTTCGGCCAAAGTTGAGGCTCGTCTTTATGACCAAACCAACAAAAGGGGGGTTGATTACTCGGAACTGGAAACAAAAAATGACGCTTATACGTTGATTGAGTCTTCCGGAATTGTCATTTGGCGGGGGAATAATAAATATTCGGTCCAGTTAAGATCCGCCAACGGAACTCGGGTTCTTCTTAAGGAGGCCAGATTAAAAGTAATTTTTTGATATGGGCTATCGCGAATTAGTTAAAGATCTGGAAAAGTTAAAAAATCCCGGGAAGGCGAAAATATTTCAAAGGTTTTTTAAAACAGGCAAGGGTGAGTATGGCGAGGGCGACGTTTTTTGGGGCTTAACGGTTCCTCAGACCCAATCGGTAACAAAAAATTATTTACAACTTTCTCTTGAGGATATTCAAAAACTGCTTGAACAAAAAATTCACGAATGTCGTTGGTCGGCTTGTATGATTTTAAATTCCCAATATAAGAAAGCCGGCCAAAAAGAGAAAGAAAAACTGGCCCGGTTTTATTTAAAAAACGCCCGGAAGTTTAATAATTGGGATTTGGTGGATACGACGGCGCCGAAAATCCTCGGCGATTATCTTTTTGACAAAGACAAGTCAATCTTATATGAATTTGCCGTTTCCGGAAATCTTTGGGAAAGAAGAATCAGCATTATGGCGACGGCCGGTTTTATTGATAAAAATCAATTTAAGGACACTTTAAAAATTGCCGAGATTTTACTTAACGATAAGCAGGATTTAATTCATAAGGCTGTTGGTTGGATGCTAAGAGAGGTTGGCAAAAGAGATTTAAAAACTGAAGAAAAGTTTTTACAGAAATATGTTTCCGGAATGCCCCGGACAATGTTGCGCTACGCTATTGAGAAATTTCCCGAAGCCAAAAGAAAAAAATATCTCGCTAAATAGTTTTATCGGAGAAAAAATAATTTTATGCTAAATTTAAAAAGGATTACCTTCGCAAAATCTAAGCAAACTCTCCGCCGTTTGCTTCTTAATCTCAAAAGAACAGTTAGTTTACTTTGGGCGATTGACAAGAAACTAACTCTGACCAGTTTTGGCTTTCAATTGCTTTCGCAAATAGAATCGCTTACCTCGGTATATTTATTTAAATTAATGATTGATAACGTGGTGGCGCTTATCAACAAAAATATTGAGCCGCAGCAGGCGCTAAGGAATCTCACCCTGTATGTTTTTCTTAATTTTTCCATCAGCACGATCATTTCGGTTTTGGGAAATTATGCGAACTTGGTAGAAGGCTTATTAACGGAAAAGCTTATAAACGGAATTAATTACCGGCTACACCGTATTGCTAACCGTCTTCAGATTAAATATTTTGAAGATCCGGCTTTTTACGATCGGTATGAAAAGGTTCGGCGCAGTTCCCAGGGCAGGGTGATCCGGGTTTTTTATTCGATTACGGAAACTTTCGGTGAATTTATTTCCGCCGTTTCTTTTTTGGTAATTTTGGCTTTTTTCCAACCCTTGATTTTGGTTTTGATTTTAATCGGGGTGTTGCCGCTTTTTGTTTTTAATTCCTTTTTCGCCCATAAAAAATATCTAATTACCGACAGCCGGGTTCCGGAAAGTAGATTGATCAACTATCTTTCTTCCATGCTTTTTTCAGAATTTAATACCAAAGAATTGCGGATTTTCGGTTTGCACCGTCATTTTCAAAAACTTTATGAAGAAACCAGCGAAAAGTTCAACAGGGAAAACGCGCGCGTCTGGCTTAGGGAATCCCACAAAAGAGTTCCTTTGCAGATTCTTTCTCAGGGTTCTTCCTTTATAGCTTTTGCCTATATTGCCTATAAAGCGATTTTTGGCGCCATCAGCTTGGGAAGTTTTAATTTTTACAATAGCGCCTATACCAGGTCCGAACGTTCAATCAGAAGAATTTTTCGGAACTTATCCGCCCTTTATGAAGAAAATTTGTACTTAAACGATTTGTTTGAGTTTTTAAATTTAAGTGAGTCGTTTTTTGAGAAATCCGGGGGAAAGATTACTGCCGGAAACAATTTGGAAATAAAAATTGAAAATCTGTCTTTTCAATATCCGGGCTCAAAAGAATATGTTTTGAAAAATATCAATTTGGAAATCCGTCCGGGAGAAAGCTTGGCTCTGGTGGGAAAAAACGGGGCCGGGAAAACAACTTTGGTCAAATTACTTTGCGGTTTTTACGAGCCGACCGACGGTCGGATTTTGGTCAACGGACAGGATTTGAAATTGCTTGATTTGGAAGAATACCGCAAGAAAATCGGCGTGGTTTTTCAGGATTTTTCTTACTACAACTTTTCCGCCGGAGAAAATATCGGTTTTGGCCGCCTTGAAGAGATAAATAACCACAAAAAAATTGAAGCGGCAGCGCAAAAAGCGGGTGCCCGTGAATTTATTGAAAAATTACCGAAAAAATACAATCAGCTGATCGGCAAACAGTTTGAAGGAGGAATTAATCTTTCCATTGGCCAATTGCAAAGGCTGGCGTTAGCCAGGGCTTTTATGGCCGATGCACCTTTAATGATTCTTGATGAACCGACTTCGGCTTCGGACGCGGAAGCGGAAGCAAAATTATACGGCCAGATTGAAAAAATAGCCGAAGAAAAATCGCTTTTATTGATTTCCCACCGGTTTTCCACGGTTAAGATTGCGGAAAAAATTTGCGTCATTGATAAGGGAAAGATCATTGAAGTTGGCTCCCACGCGGAATTATTGAAAAAAGGCGGCTCTTACGCCAAGCTTTACCGAATCCAGGCAAAGGGATACAAAGACAAGTAAATTAATTACTTTAAACTAGTGCTTGTACAATAGATATAAAATATAGAGGATGGTACCAACTATTGAAAAAGGCAAGCGAGGTCTTCCCGAATCGTTTGCTTACGGAGACGAGTTTATTTCAATCAGACAATTGATGGATGAGGTTAATAAAAGAAGGGAGCAAAAACTTCCTACCTATGGCCACGCAATTTGCAGTATTGACGGTGAAAGAGTCGCAGCAAGAGTAAATTTTCGGGGAGACATAACCGTTGGCGCCCATTGCGAAAATATTTAATAGGAGCAATGTGCACATTTTCACCTACTGTCCAGACCGGTCAGGCTTTCAATGTGGGCACATTGGGGGATCGATGTCGTAACGGTTGCTCTTTTAAGAAATCCGAAAGTGTCGGGAAAAGACCATTACCAGGCGCTTTTTGATCAGACCGGGGCTCACTATTGCTTTGCCACAGAAGATGATCCGAACTTGCAGGAAGAAATTAGCCAAGGCAAGCCAAATCCAATACAAATAATGCGTCGACAGACTGAACCCGTTCCGATTATTCCCAAATTAAATGTTTTTTCTACAAGTTTTAGAGTCAGCCGGTTGTTTGACAATAACAGGCTTGATTATATCTTAAGCAGTGATTGGTCAGATGTGGGCGAGATCCACCAACTTTGTCTTCAAAATAATTTGGAGTTTTTGCGGAACATATAAGAGACTGTAAATTTAAGTAACCAAGAGTTAAAATAACTTCACTATGTCTTTATCAGTCGGAATCGTTGGTCTTCCTAATGCCGGGAAAAGCACTTTGTTTAATGCCTTGCTTTCAAGGCAGATAGCCAATTGCGCCCCTTATCCTTTTTGTACAATTGAGCCGAATATTGGTGTGGTGGAAGTGCCGGATGAACGATTGGCGATATTGGCCAAGATTGTAAATACAGAAAAACTTGTTCCGGCCATTGTAGAATTTAAAGATATTGCCGGTTTGGTGGCCGGCGCTTCCAAAGGCGAAGGCTTGGGCAACAAATTTTTGGCCAATATTCGCGAATGTCAGGCAATCGTTCATGTTTTAAGGGCGTTTAAAGATCCAAATGTGGCTCGGGAAAGCGAAGTTAATCCTCTGGCTGATTTTGAAATCGTTAAGACCGAGCTTTGTTTGGCGGATCTGCAAACTTTGGAAAAACAGCAGCCGGTTAATCCCTCGGTGGCGACTAAAGATGATATTAAAAGATGGGAAACAATTTTAAAATTAAGAAAAATTTTGGAACAGGGGATAGAAGTAAGAAAGGAAAAATGGGATGAAGATGAGCAAAAAATTATTAACACATTATTTTTACTGACAGCCAAGCCGGCTTTGTTTGTTTTAAACATAGACGAGGAAGAGATAATAGCCGAGCCGGAGAAAATGAAACAAAAATTCGGTTTTACGGAAGAAATTATTCCGATTTGCGCCAAAATCGAGATGGAATTGGCCGAATTAAATCCGGAGGAGAGAAAAAATTATTTAAAGGAATTGGGGCTAAGGGAAAGCGGTTTGGAAAAATTGATTAAAAAAGGCTACGGGGTTTTGGGGCTTCAGACTTTTTTGACTGCCGGCGAAAAAGAAGTCCGGGCCTGGACTATCCATCAGGGCGATACGGCTCCTCAGGCCGCCGGAGTAATCCATACCGACTTTGAGAAAGGTTTTATCAAAGCCCAGGTTTGTTCTTATAATGATTTTGTTAAATATAGTGGATGGAAAGGAGCCGGTGACGCCGGTAAAGTAAGACTTGAAGGGAAAGGATATTTGATGAAAGAAGGGGACGTGGTGGAATTTAAGTTTAATTTATAGAGCAAGAGGGGGTAGAGAGCTTTTACTTTTAACTTTTAACTTTGGTATGGAGTGTTGCCAGTTGACTTTTTTGCCGATTTTTTCTAGAATTCGGGTATGGAAGATGAACAGTAATACTGTCTTTATGTAAGAATAAAAAAATAATTTTTGAAACTAAAGATGAAGAGTAATTACGAATTGGTAGTAGTCTTCGAGCCGGAGATAAAAGCCGAGGAGAAAGAAAAACTACTTACCGGACTTAAAAAAACCATCACCGAAAAAGGAAAAATCCTCAAAGAGGAAGATTGGGGTAAAAAAGAATTGGCCTATCCGATTAAAAAACAACGGAGCGGGCTTTTTTGTTGGTTTTCTTTTGAGGCGGAATCCGATTTGCCGAAGATTTTGGAGAAAAAAACTAAATTGGAAGAGAAAATCATCCGATTTTTATTAACCAAGGAATAATTTTGTGTTGCCTTTGGGCGACGGAAGTAAGGAGGACTCTCGTTTCTTCTGTCTAGTACAGAAGCGAAAGAAAAAATATGTCAACCAGATCATTGAATAAAGTTCAATTAATCGGCAATTTAACCCGTGATCCGGAATTAAGATATACTCCCCAGGGAACCGCGGTTTGCACTTTCGGCTTGGCCACCAATCGCTCCTGGACGACGGAAAACGGAGAGAAAAAAGAAGAAACGGAATTTCACCGGATTGTTGCCTGGAATAAACTGGCCGAGCTTTGTTCCCAATTGCTTTTTAAAGGACGCCGGGTTTTTGTTGAAGGACGTTTGCAAACCAGAAGTTGGACCGGTCAGGACGGGGCACAAAGGCAAGCAACCGAAATTGTTATTGAGGATATGATTATTTTGGATAGCCGTCGAGGATCGGGAGACGAAGAAAATGCCGGATCCGAGCCGGTTGCCGCCGCTCCGGTTAGCGAAACGGTTGCCGAGCCGGCGGAAGTTCTTCCCGAAGCTCCGGTTTCTCCGGTACCCCAACCCGAAACCGTTGCGGCGGAGCCGACAGTCGTTCCCGAAAATAAGCCGGAAGAAGATCAAGCGGCAGCCAAAAAGAAAAAAGTATTTAAGAAAGAGACGGCTGAGCCAAAAGACGAGAAAAAAGAGGAAACGGCCGTTAGTCCGGACGATATTCCCTTTTAAAAACATATGATCAGAAAAAACATTAATTCGCGGAAGAGAATCATTAAAATTAAAAATTGCTCTTTTTGTAAGGAAAAGAAACTGCCCGGCTATAAAGAGTTTTCTGTTTTGGAAAAATTCTTAAGCGAAAGAGGCAAGATTTTGGCTCGGTCCAAAACCGGCCTTTGTTCCAAACACCAGAAAATGCTGACCAAGGCAGTCAAACGGGCACGGTTTCTTGGTTTACTTCCTTTTGCTCCTTCGGTAAAATAATTTACGGAGCAGAAAATATGAAGCTTAATCTTAGGCAAGTAAGGCTAATAATTTTGTTTGCCATTTTTGGCCTTTTTTGCGGTGCGGCCGGCTATTGGTTCGGCCAAAGAGAGATCTCTTTTTCTTCGGTCAATTCTTCCTTAAAGGTTAAAATTGACCGCAAAGCTCAACCTAAAAACCAGGACGTTGATTTCGGATTGTTTTGGGAGGTTTGGGACCGGATATCCACCAGCTATCTGCAAAGAAAAACTCTAGACCAGGGGAAGATGATTTACGGCGCAATTTCTGGTATGGTCAATTCTCTGGGCGATGCTTATACGGTTTTTTTACCGCCGCCGGAAAACAAACAAACAAAAGAAGATTTAAACGGCTCGTTTGAGGGTGTTGGTATTCAGTTAGGTTATAAAGAGGAAAGATTGGCGGTGGTTGCACCTTTAGCCGGTATGCCGGCCGAGTTGGCGGGAATTAAAGCCGGCGATTTAATTTTAAGAATTATTGACGAGAGTAAAAAAGTGGATAAAGATACCACCGGTATGTCCTTACCGGAAGCGGTTAGTTTGATTCGCGGGCCAAGAGGTTCGGTGGTCAAATTGACTTTTTCCCGGGAAGGCAAAGAAAAACCTTTTGAGGTTCCCTTAAAAAGGGAAACGATTGTCGTCAAAAGCGTGGAATTGGCTTTTTTGGAAAAGGAAGGGACAACTGTTGCTCATCTTCAGTTGACCAGATTCGGAGACAGGACGGAAACGGAATGGCAGGAGGCGGTGACAAAAATAAACGAAAAATGTAATACTTCCAAAGATAAATGTGCGGGTGTTATTTTGGACTTGAGAAACAATCCGGGCGGTTATTTAACCGGCTCGGTTTATATCGCCAGCGAGTTTTTGTCTCAAGGTGTCGTTGTTCAGCAGGATAAGGGCGAAGAGGGGAAGGAAACCTATTCGGTTAATCGCCAGGGTCAATTATTAAGCCAACCATTAGTGGTCTTGATTAACGGCGGTTCCGCTTCGGCCTCGGAAATTGTTGCCGGTGCGCTTCAGGAAACCAAAAGAGCCAAATTGGTGGGCGAGAAATCTTTCGGCAAGGGAACTATCCAGGAGGCCCAGGATTTGTTTGGTGGCGCCGGACTCCACGTGACCATTGCCCGCTGGCTTTTGCCCAGCGGTAAATCTATTGATAAAGAAGGGGTTATTCCTGATTTTGAGGTTAAAATGGACGAGAAGGACGAAACGAGGGATCCGCAGTTGGATAAGGCGGTAGAACTCTTGATAAATAAAATATAGAATATTAAATATCAATTACTGGTTTCAGCTTTTTCTCAGTTTAAAATTTTAGATTGTCTTAAGATAATTTTAAAATGAAAAAAAATTCCAAATCAAAAAAAATATTGACTGTTTTGGCTTTGGCTTTGGTAATTGCCGTTTCCTCTTTGGGGGGAGCGATTTCCGACCGGCTTTTTGGTTACCGGCTTTTGGACCGTTATTTTAAGCGTCAAAATACCGGTGGAGAGTCGGTTGTGGAAAGAAAAATTGTTTCGGAAGAGTCGGTGGTTATTGACGCAGTGGAAAAAGCTTCACCGTCAGTTGTGACCATCGGCATCAGTAAAACCCAGACTTTAGTTGATCCTTTTGAAGATTTTTTTGATCCCTTTGGTTTTTTTAATTATCCCCGCCGAAATCAACGTCAACCGAAAGAGGTAGAACAAAATATTGCCACTGGCTTTATTGTTTCCAAAGAAGGGCTTATCGTTACCAATAAACACGTTGTTTCGGAAACGGAGGCGAAATATAAAGTTCTTTTAAACGACAAGAAAGAGTATGAAGTTAAAAAGATTTACCGCGATCCGACAAACGATCTGGCGATTTTAAAAGTTGATTCGCCTGCGGAAGGTTTTCCGACATTGGAGTTGGGTGATTCGGAAAAGTTAAAAGTTGGTCAATTGGTGATTGCGATCGGAACACCATTGGGTGAATTTCCCAACTCGGTAACCAGGGGGATTATCTCCGGTCTTGGTCGGGGAATCAGCGCAGGATCGGTATTTGAAGGCTTTGTAGAACAGTTGGACAACGTTATCCAGACCGATGCAGCAATTAACCCCGGAAACTCCGGCGGGCCGCTTTTGAACAGCGCCGGCCAGGTTATCGGAGTCAACGTGGCGATGGCTTCCGGCGCGCAAAATATCGGCTTTGCCATTCCGATAAATGTGGTTAAAGAAATGATTGAAAATTTCAATAAAACCGGCCAGTTTTCCCGGCCGTTTTTGGGTATCCGCTACCGGATGATTTCCCAAAAAGAAGCGGTTTCCAAAAATTGGGTTGAGGGGGCCGGCGTTGTTGAAGTGATTGAAGATTCGCCGGCGGAAAAAGCAGGGATTGAAGTAGGCGATATTATTACCAAAATCGACAACCGGAAATTAACCGAAAAAGATGCCGAATTGGCCAAGATCATTTCCTCCAAAAAAGTCGGGGATCGGCTAAGTATTGTTGTCTGGCGGGATGAAGAAGAAAAGACTTTAACGGTTACCCTGGAAGAGTCCCGTTAATAATTTTATTTTAGATAAGAGATTTATTTACTTCCTCCAGGACATTGTCCAAATTTCCGTCAACAATGTTTTCCAGATTATGCCAGGAGTGATTTAATCTGTGGTCGGTGAGGCGGTTTTGGGGAAAATTGTAAGTTCGGATTTTTTCGCTCCGCATGCCGCGGCCGATTGACGAACGATAGCCGGCGATGGTCGCCTCTTTTTTTAATTCTTCATTTTGCCAAAGTTTTGCCCGTAAAATGGTCAAAGCGTTGGCGCGGTTTTGTTCCTGAAATCTTTCCGATTGGGTTTGAACAACTATTCCCGAGGGTTTATGTAAAAGCCGGACAGCCGTAGAAACTTTTTGGACGTTTTGGCCTCCGTGAGAAGAAGCACGGTAAAATTGCCATTCAATATCCTGGGGGTTAATTTGGATTAGATTTTCCTGGACTTCCGGTAAAACCGCAATAGTGGCGGTTGAAGTGTGAACCCGGCCGCGTTTTTCGGTTTGGGGAATCCTTTGTACCCGGTGAACGCCCGATTCGTTTTTAAGAAGGGAAAAAACCTCCGGTCCGGTTATTTTGGCGGTATCTTCGTCAATCAAGATTGCCTTCCAGCCTTTCTTGGCCGCAAATTTAAGATACATCCTTAGCAGGTCGTTGGCCCAAATTCTAGCCTCGTCTCCGCCGACTCCGGGACGGATTTCCAAAATAGAAGTATTGGTGTTCATTTTCCGGGTTATTTTGAGAGCATTTCGCGGAGAGTCTTGGGTCTTTCCGCTTCTTTTCTTTCCGCTTCTTTCTTGGCCAGGCTCTTTTTCTCTTTTTTCTTAAGATAGGTTTTCCCTTCCGAAGCAGCCTGTTTTTGTTTAAATCTTTCCACCCGTCCAAGGGAATCAACATATTTCATCTCTCCGGTAAAGAAAGGATGACATTTGGAGCAAATTTCCACTTTTATTTGCGGCACGGTGGAGCCGGTAATAAAAGTATGACCGCAAGCACAAGTAACCTTGCAGTCCGGATAATATTTAGGATGAATATCAGCTTTCATAACTAAAATATTTTACCATCATTGCTCTTTTTGAGCAAGAGGAAAGCGGAAGAAGCTTTAATTTTCAGCCCTCTTTGTTTTTATTTGGCTAAGAACAACGCCTAAGGCAATAAAAAAGGCGCCGATAAGAAAAGGAAGCGTCATTTTTTCTCCCAGCCACCAGGAAGCCACCGGAGCGGCGAAAATCGGTTGCAAGTAGGCAAAAAGCGTTGCTTCCGAAGCTTCAATCAGGCTAACGCCGTAAAGGTAAAGAGTATAGGCGATGACCGAAGAAAGAACGGTCATATATAGAACGCCGGCAAAGGCATTTGGGTTGGCAACCAAGACGGAGGGATTAAAAATAAGCGGCCCTTCCTTGATAAAAGCAATTGGAAGAACGGTGATTAAGCCGACAAAAAATCCGATGGCGGTTGGGATAAGGGGAGGGTATTTGAAATTGCTTTTTTTGGCGCATAAAGTATAAAAAACCCAAGCGATGACCGAAACAAAAACCAAAAAATTGCCGTAAAGACTGCCGCTAAATAATCCTTTTTCTAAAATCGGTTGGGAAACAGAGATAATGGTTCCCAGAGAGGCAATCAACAGGCCCCATCTTTCAATTTTGCTTACTTTTTCGTTAAGAAATAAAGCTCCGCCCAAAGTAATGAATATCGGCGTGGTAGCGGAGATGAGTACTCCGTCCATGGAAGTCGTTTTTTCGTAACCGAGAAAAAGTAATATCAGATTTAAAGGAGTGCTTAAAAAGCCCAAAAAAATCATTTTTAACCAATCTTGTTTTTTGACCGGATTTTTTTTCGAAAAATAAAAAAAGAAAGGCAAAAAAATTAACGAAGAGATTAAAAAGCGCCAGTAAAGGAAAGAATAGGCGGGTAGATAATTAAGGGTATATTTTATGACCGGCGAGGCAACTCCCCAAATTAGGGATACGAAAGTCAGAACCAAAAAGGCAACTTTCCTTTGATTTTTCATTTTTGGTTTTTAAAATAATCGGCCAGCTTTTCCCGGGGAAGGGTTTCTTGTTTAGTCAAAACCAGGTTCTTAACCGTGACCGTAAACTTATTGATTTCGTCCGGGCCGGCGATGACGGCAAAGGGAATGCCTTTTTGGTCGGCATATTTTAATTGTTTATCCAGTTTGTTTTCCGGATTGGGATAAAGCTCTGTTTTGATACCCTCGCTTCTTAATGAAGAAGAAATTTTTAAGGAATCTTCAAAAAGATCGGCAGAAAAAATCGTGACTAAGACCTGAGGAATCGGTTGAAAGTCGGGGAGAAGTCCGAATTGCTCCACTGCTTCCAATGTCCGGTCAAAACCAACGGCAAAGCCGGTTCCGGGAATATCCAAGCCGCTGATATTTTTAACAATATTATCAAATCTTTCTCCGCCCAAAACCGAACCTGCCTGATAGCCGGGGATTTCAATTTCAAAGATCGGACCGGTTGAATAGCTGAAAGAACGGGCCAGGGTCGGTTCAAAATTAAACCAGTTTTTCGGGAAACCCATTTTTTCCAGACAATTTAATATAATTTTGACGGTTTTGTTGGGTTTAAGATTTTGGACCAACTTTAAATATTCTTCCGCCTTGGCTGAAGAAATTCCTTTTTCGGTCATTTCCGCTAAAACTTTTTCCTGGCCGATTTTTTTAAGTTTATCTATGACAACAATTGCCTCATAGGGTAATTCTTTCATCAATTCACGGTCATTGAGGGATAACCTTACTTCCTTAAAGCCCAATTGACGGTAGATATCCAAAGCCAATCCGCAGACTTCGGCATCCGCGTAAACCGATTTGACGCCGAAAATGTCGGCATCGCATTGGAGGAACTCGCGGTAACGGCCTTTTTGCGGCTTTTCCGAGCGGAAAGCCGGTTGAATTTGGTAACGCTTAAAAGGAAAAACCAACTGTCCAGTATATTGGCCGACAACTCGGCAAGCCGGAACGGTTTGGTCATAGCGCAAGGCAACCTCGCGCCCACCTTGGTCTTTAAAGCGGTAGAAAAGTTTTTCGCCTTCGCCGACTTGACCGGCAAAAAGCTCGACCGGTTCCAAAGTGGGAGTTTCCAAAGGCAAGTAACCCCAGGATTCAAAAACGGCAATCAACTTGTTTTTGAACCAGAGACGTTTAGCCGCGTCTTGGGGAAGAAAATCCCGAAATCCTTTTAAGGTTTGTGCCTTTATCATAATACCAATAATACACTGAAGTATTTTTACTGGCAATTGTTTGTTGGTCAAAAAGTGTTTTTCTAAATGAAGTTAGTTTTTTAGAGGATTGACGATCAGGGCGAGCGGAGTTTCGTTTTCTTTTACGACCGAAAAGACAACAATCAGAATTTGGTCTGTTTTTAAGTCTTCAAAACTGCCGGAAATAAATTTGGTGTTTTTGTCAATTTTGATTAAATATTGTTTGCTCAATTTTCTTAAATGACTTAAGGAAACGGTTTTTTGTTTTAAATCCAAAGAAGTTACTCTGGCCACAAAAGCTTCTCTTTTTGGGGGAACTTTCGTTGGGGGAGCAACCACCACGATTCTTTTGGCGACCAGAATTTTATTATCGTTAAGGGTTCCCATACAAATAATCTTTTGGTCAATTTCCAAATCTTTAACTTTGATTATTTTTTTATCGATTCCGACAATGGTCACTTTTTCGTCAAGACTGACCATTTTTTCGCCGGTCAAAGTATCCAAGGTAAGAATAGAGTCGGTCATCTCCGTCAGAGTTCCGACATAGCCTTTGTTTTCCATCTTTTCTTTAATCTCCTGAATTTTTTCCTGAACTTTTTCGGAGATGGCGTCGCGGATTTCCTGAACTTTTTCGTCCGCCGAAGTTGAGGCTTCCGGAGAAGTCGAGGTCCCGGACGGGCTGGCGACAGTTGCCTGAGTGGAAACGGTTGCCGCAAAGGCCCCTGAAAATTGCGGAAGCCCAAGCAATAAAGGTAAGGCGCAAAGCCCAATTATTCTTATTTTTAAAATATTTGCTTTCATTGGATTTCTACAGTTGAATGAACAAGGGTAAGCGTTTGTTTGGCCTCGTCACCGTCCTTGGAAAACCCGTAAATATCAATTATATTTTCTCCGGCGATTAAGTCAATCTCCGTTTCAAAATTGCCGTCTTTATCGCAAGCGACAATTTTTTCTCCTTTTTCATAAACGATGGCTATTTGGGCTTCCGGTAAGTAGTGGCCGTTAATCTCCGTTTTTGCTTCCTTGCTCAAAAGCTCGTTGGGGGGGGACAAAATTGTTAAAACCGGCTTGTTTGCTTCTTCGGTTGGATTCGGTTCTTCCGTTTGTTCCTGTTTTGGAAGAGTATTTTTAATGGCTTTGTTTGCCTGCCAGATGCCAAAAGTAATTAAAAGGCCGACAATAAAGCCGATAAAAACCGCCCAGAAGATTTCTTTTTTCATGGAAAGAATATAGACAAAAAAAGACCTCTTGTCAAGAAAATTAATTTAATGATAAAATAAAACAATGGAAATCAGTTATTTGGGCCACTCTTCTTTTAGACTTAAAGGGAAACAGGCAACCTTGATTACCGATCCATACGGATCGGATAAGGAAATCGAGCTGGGTTTGAAATTTCCCAAAAGCGAAGCGGATATTGTGACCGTTTCCCATTCTCATCCCGACCATAATGCCGTTTCCCAGGTTGGTGGAAATCCTTTAATAATTGACGGACCGGGAGAATATGAAGTTAAGGGTATTTCCGTTTTCGGCTATTCTTCCTCTCACGAAACCAAAGACGTCAGCAATCCCGATATGGTCAACACCATTTATTTAATTGAAATGGACGGATTAAGGATTTGTCATTTGGGCGATTTGGGCAAAAAACTTGATGAAGGAAAGCTGGAAGAAATTGATGGAGTTGATATTTTGTTGGTTCCGGTCGGCGGTTACTACACTTTAAATTCCAAAGAAGCTAATGAATTAATTACCGCAATTGAGCCTTCGGTGGTTATTCCGATGCATTTTAAAATTCCAAGCATGGGGCCATCGTTTGCCAAGCTACAGCCGATTAAAGATTTTCTGGAAGAAATGGCCGTTGGCCAAATTGCGCCGCAACCAAAACTGGTTATCTTCCGGGATAAACTGCCCTCCGAAAGACAAACGGTTGTTTTAGAATTTAAGGAATAATGCGGAAGAACTTTCGGTAAAAAGGCCGGAAATTTTCCGTAAATTATGGCTGATTCAAAAATTCCACCCCGGTCTTTAGAAGCAGAGGAGTGTCTTCTTGGTTCAATTCTTATTGACAAAGACGCGATAATTTCCGTCGCCGAGTTTTTAAGGCCGGAACATTTTTATCATGACGCCAACGGCCAGGTTTTCAAAGCAATGCTGGCTTTGTACGAAGAAAGGGCGCCGATTGACTTAATTACGGTTTCGGAGAAATTAAAAAAACAAAAAGTCCTAACCAAAATTGGCGGTGCTTCTTATCTGACCGAATTGACCAACCGGGTGCCGACTTCCGCCCATACCGAAGAATACGGAAAAATTATTAAAGACAATTACACCAAAAGAGAATTGATTTCGGCCGCGGCCAGAATTACCGAAAAAGCTTTTGATGAATCCCAGGGCGCGAATGAGGTTTTAGACCGGGCGGAGCAGGAGGTTTTCAGCCTTTCCCAGCGCTATCTGAAACAGGTTTTTATCCAGGTTAAGGAAGCACTGGCGGAAAGTTTTGACCGGTTGGACGAATTACATAAAAGAGCCGGCGGCCTTAGAGGAGTACCTTCCGGATTTAAGGACCTGGACAATATGCTGGCCGGTTTCCAGGCTTCAAACTTGATTATTTTGGCTTCCCGGCCGGGAGTCGGCAAAACCGCTTTTTCATTGAATATGGCGCGCCATATGGCTGTTGAACAAAAAATCCCGGTTGGTATTTTTTCCTTGGAAATGAGCAAGGAGGAATTGGTTGACCGGCTTTTGGTCAAGCAAGCGGAAATTGACGCCTGGAAGTTAAAAACAGGCAAATTAGAGGAAGAAGATTTTTCCAGGCTATCCGACGCGATGGGAATTTTGGCTGAAGCGCCTTTATTTATTGACGACACGCCGGGAATCTCCGTTTTGGAAATGAGGACCAAGGCCCGACGTTTGCAATTGGAAAAAGGGCTGGAGTTGATTATGGTTGATTATTTACAATTGGTCAAAGGCCGGAATTTGGAGAATCGGGTCCAGGAAGTCGGCGAAATCTCAATGGGATTGAAAAATTTGGCCAGAGAGTTAAAAGTGCCGGTGATTGCTTGTTCCCAGCTTTCCCGCGCCGTTGAGGTTAGGGGAGGTCAACGCCCCCGTTTGGCCGATTTGCGGGAATCGGGGTCTATTGAGCAGGATGCGGACGTGGTCATGTTTTTATACCGCGAAGATGAAGATAATTTGGAAAATGTTACTTTAGAAATTGCCAAGCACCGCAACGGTCCCACCGGCGTAATTCATCTTCGCTTTGTTCCCAACAGGGTTTCCTTTTACGGAATGGATCTTAAAAGGGAAAAGTAATTTTTTCTCTTTCCGAATATGGCATGAATATGGTAAACTTAGAGGATTGCTTTTCCGGCTTTGGAGCCTCAAAAAAATAACAATTTGGCCAGGTGGCGAAATGGCAGACGCGTAGGTCTCAAAAACCTATGTTTCGAAAGAAACTTGAGGGTTCAACTCCCTCCCTGGCCACAAGATGAAATTCGTTTCTTTTGATTTTCAATTGTCACTTTACTTGAATCTGCTGTTATTTTTAGGGAGGTTTATTTTTCTTTTTTTGGCCGCTTTTCTTTTTTGGCGTAAATTAAAAGAGGATTATCCGGACGAACAAATTTTATCTTTGACTTTGGCCGTTATCTTTTTTGGTTATCTGGGACTGCGTTTGGGTTTATTGGTCGGGTGCTTTTTGTTTGTCGTGGCGACGACTTTGATCTTTTGCCGTATTCAAAAATTAAAATGGTGGCCGATAGCGGACGCTTTGGTTTTTCCACTTTTAATCTTTGGCCTAGGAACAGCTCTTCTGAATCTGGCGGTTGATTTTTCCTGGGTTTTATTGTTTCCGCCCCTTTTGTTTTTTTTGGTTTTGCTTGGCAGTGTTAGGATGGAAAAAACTTACCGATCCGTCGCCTGGTATAAAAGCGGCAAGATCGGCTTTATTTTTTATTTTGCAATAATTGCCTTTTTTAGCCTTTTTTTGGTGCTTGAAATCGCAACGGGAAAGCCTTTATACTGGCAAATATTGGTTGAAGCGTTAGTTGTTTTGACAGCCGCGTTTTTACTTTATCTGAGGGCCAACGAAGACCAAAAAGAGAAAAACGGGTTTTTGCTTAAAATTTCAAAAATATTTAAAAAAACAAAAAATGGTCAAAATTCAATTTCCTGATCATCTGCTGGAACCGATTAAGAACTTTCTTCATCTTAAAGAAAGAGAATTGGAGAAGAGAAAGGAGTCTTTGGCCAAACAGGATCCATTCACGGACGAAAGCCGTCTTTTAAATAACGCTTCTCCGGACGCGGACGCCAACGAGCAATTCGGCCACGCGACAACGGAGGCCTTAAAAAAGGAAGTTGAACGCAAATTGATCCAAGTGAGAAAAGCCATGGCCAAGATTAAAATCGGCAAGTATGGGGTTTGCGATCATTGCGGTCACATGATTGATACCGATCGGTTGATGGTTATGCCGGAAGCGACTCTTTGTGCTAATTGCGAAAAAAAGAAAGAGTGAATTTTTTTCTTTTGAAAAAGTCCAAAATTTTTCTTTTTCTTCTTCTTTTTCTTCTGATAATTGACCAGCTAGTTAAAAGGCAATTTATTCTTCAAGATCGGGCAATTTTAAATTCCGGAATCGCTTTTGGTCTTTTTTCCGGATCGGGCGAATTGATTTTGGCTATTTCCGTAGTCCTCGTCATCTTTTTGCTGTTTTTCCTCAAACCATCAATAATTAGAGGATTAGGTTTTGTCCCTGTCGGGCTTTTTGCGGTTGGGGCAATTTCCAATTTATTGGATCGTTTTTTTTGGGGTGCGGTTGTTGATTATTTTACTTTGCCGTTTTTTCCCAGCTTTAATTTGGCCGATATTGCCCTTGTTTCAGCCGCAATTTGGTTTTTAAAAAAAATATTATGGCGGAAAAAGAATTAAAATTTAAAATTCTGGCCAAAGACAGGAAATCGGCCGCCCGTTTGGGAGAGATTAAAACCGTTCATGGAACCCTATTAACGCCGGAGTTTATTCCGGTGGGAACCAAGGGAACGGTTAAATCTTTGGATTTTGAGCAATTAAAAAAGATTAACCTTAATTGTTTTTTTGTTAATACTTACCATTTGCATTTACAACCGGGAGAGGATCGGGTTTTTGATCTGGGCGGTTTACATCGTTTTATCGGCTGGAACAAATTATTGATGACTGATTCCGGTGGTTTTCAGGTTTTTTCCCAGGCCAGAAACAGCTCTTTTGGCGGCCGACGAGCGTTGGCCGGCGCCGAAACGGAGACATTGGCCAAGATTGACGAAGATGGGGTTACTTTTAAATCTTTCAAAGACGGTTCGGTTCATCGTTTTACTCCCGAAAAATCAATTGAAATTCAAAAAAAATTGGGCGCGGATATTATTTTGGCCTTTGACGAGTGTACTTACTATCCGGCGACTTACGAATACGCGAAAAAAGCGATGGAAAGAACTCACCGCTGGGCCGGTCGCTGTCTTGAGGCTTTTAAAAAAAGATCCCGCTTTAATCAAGGTCTTTATGGAATCGTTCAGGGAAGTGTTTTTGAAGACTTGAGAAAGAAGTCGGCCCGGTTTGTCGGTTCTTTGCCTTTCGCCGGTCTGGCTATCGGCGGAGTTTCGGTCGGAGAGTCAAAAACAGAGATGGCAAAGGTTTTGGAATGGGTAATTCCCGACTTGCCGGAAGAAAAATCCCGTCACCTTTTGGGGGTAGGGGAAATTGACGATATTTTTGAATTGGTGGCCAGGGGAATTGATACTTTTGACTGCGTTATGCCGACGCGTTTGGCCAGAATGGGGCTTTTATTGGTTAAGCCCCAATCTCCAAAAAAAAACCGGCCGAAGGGGAAAGAATTTACCCTGGATATTACCAAGCCGATTTACGGAAAGGACGAAAGCCCGATTGAAAGCGACTGCCGTTGCGAGACTTGTTTGCATCACAGCCGGGCTTACTTAAACCACCTCTTTAAGGAGAAGGAGCTTTTGGCTTATACTTTAGCTACCTATCATAATTTATGGTTTATGGCTCGGTTGACGCAAGAAATCAGGGAGAGTCTTGGCCGGGGAAGTTTCTTGAAGTTAAGGAAACACTGGCTTGGCCGATAAACTTTTTAAAAAGAGAAAGAATGCTGCCCGCAAAAAAGACACCGATTTTCAAAAATAGGTCGGTCTCAAATTTAAGAAATTCGTCCGTAAATTTGCTTAACAAAAGCAAACTAATTTTGTTTGTTTTATTTTTGGCCTTAAGTTTCGGATTATTTTCGGTTCTTTACCGGTCAAAAATTAAGGATTATTCCCGAGTAAATTTTCTTCTCAAAAACCAAAATTCTTTTTTTATAGTTTCTCTCGGAAGCTTGGTTAAGGGAGACAAAACCATTGTTTTGGAATTACCCCAGGACAAAAAAATTCTGCTTACCCGAGGGTTTGGCGAATATCCTCTCGGCTCAATCTATTCCTTAGGCGAGTTGGAAGGAAAAGGGGAAACTCTTTTACGCGAGTCGCTGCAAAACTTTTTCGGCCTTTCGCTTGACGGTTATTTTTTTGACAAAGAAAACACCTCTCCTTTAAAAACAAAATCGGAAATATCAGGATTTTTAAAAAAATCATTGTTTAAAAAAGATAAATCCAATTTTTCTTTGGCCGACCGAGTATGGCTTTTGCGTCGCTTGGCGGTTTTCCCGGAATCCGATTTTAGCTATTTTGATTTTAACGCCGAAAAGTTTTTAAATTCGGAAAAGCAATTTGATTTGGCAAAAACCGATGCTTTTCTGGGCAAATATTTTATTGATCAAAAGTTAAGTGAAGAAAATCTGGCCTTGGCCGTTTATAATTCGGCGGATCTTTCCGGGCTGGCCGGCCAAGCGGCGCGCCTATTAATAAATTCCGGCGGTAGGGTAGTGACCATCGCCAATGCCGATCTAAGAGAAAAGATTTTAATTAAGGTTGACCCGAAGGCGGCCAACTCCTACTCTTTTCGGAAAATAAAAACTTTTTTTCCGCAGGCGGACTGTGAAGAAGGGGAAGTTGAGTCCGGACGGGCCGACTTGGCCATCTACCTGGGGAAAGACTACTGGAAAATGCTTTGGGAAAAGTGGTAGAATATGGTGTGGAAGTGAGGACGAGAGGTGGGAGGCGGGAAATTTAAATTTGTTTTAGCCTCACATTTTCGGTTTCCAACTTCATAAATATATGAGCGGACATTCTAAATGGGCAACAATTCACCGGGCAAAAGAAGTAACCGACCAAAAACGGGGTCAGGCTTTTACCAAAATTACCAATTCCATAATTATTGCCGTTAAAGAAGCAAACGGGATAACGGACCCGAATTCCAATTTTAAACTGAGATTGGCTTTAGATAAAGCGAGGGAAGTCAATATGCCTAAGGATAATGTTCAAAGGGCTATTGACCGGGCCAGCGGCGCTTCCGGAGCGGGAACGATTGACGAAATGGTTTATGAAGGTTACGGTCCGGGTGGGGTCGCCATTTTGGTTGAGGCGGCAACCGACAACCGACAGAGAACGGTTCAGGAAATAAAAAATATTTTTGATCGGGCAGGTGGTTCTTTAGGTTCGCCGGGGGCAGTCTCTTTTTTGTTTAAAAAATTAGGTTTGATTTTGGTTAACAAAGGCGCTAATGCCGAAGAGACGACCTTAAAATTAATTGATTTGGGCGCCGAAGACGTTGAGGAAGTAGAGGACGGAATTGAGGTTTACGTGGCCGTGGAGATTTTTGAAGAAATGAAGAAAAAGATTTCCGAGGCGGGCTTAGTGGTCATTAAAAGCGAATTGGTGTCCAAGCCCACAACTTTGGTTCCTGTGGCCGAGGCCAAGGCGGCGGCCAAGATTCTTAATTTGATGGAAAAATTGGATAGTCATGATGATGTTTTAAAGGTTTATGCCAATTTTGATATTCCCGAAGAAGTATTAGAACAGGTCAAAAACAATTCCGATTTGGCAAAGTCCGATTAAGTTGATGAAACTTCTTACAAAAAGGCGAAAATTCGTCTTATCCGCGATTCTTCTTTCGTTAGGCCTTTATTTACTTGAAGTAATTGATTTTGAATGGAAATATCAGGCAATTACCGTTCTTTCCTTGACGGCCGGATTATTGACTTTTTGGTCGTTAAGAGAGGCAGCAACCGGTTTGGCGTCTTTAATGACTTGCATTTTACCGGTATTCTTTACGGCCGGAGTTTCCTTGTTTTATTTTTTGCTTCCTTCTTCGCTTTTAACCATTGTTCCGGTAATTTTGGTTTATTTGGTTGGAATGTACGCTCTTCTATTAACGGAAAATATTTTTTCCGTGGCGGCCATCAGAACGATTAATCTTTTCCGTTCCGCTTCGGCGGTCGGTTTCTTTCTTTCCTTGATAACCTCGTTCTTTTTATTTAACGCCTTTCTTTCTTTAAAACTACCCTTCTATTATAATTTTTTGGCCACAGGCTTAATTTCTTTTCCGATTAATTTAGCCGGACTTTGGACCGTAAAGCTTGAGGAAAAGCTAAATCGCGATTTGATTTCCTCTTCTTTGCTTTTTTCTCTTTTTTTGGCGGAAATTTCGGTTATCCTTTCTTTTTGGCCGGTAACGGTTACGGTCGGCTCTTTATTTTTAACGACCTGTCTTTATGTTTTTTTGGGCTTAGGCCAGGCATACTTCAACGAGCGGCTTTTTCAAAAAACAATTGTGGAATATCTTTCCGTCGCCTTAATTGTTTTTTTAACTTTGATTATTTATACTCCTTGGGGTTAAATTTTTAGGCCGGAGATCCGAAGTCGGGGAGAGAGGGCAGAGGCCTATAATAATATCCTATAATAGTTATTATTTTCACTAATAGGTCCTTTAAGTTTTCACGATAGGTATTTATCTTCTTTCTCTTTCTGGCAATTAAATATAAACTTTGCCAGTTTTGTGGAGGAATAATGCAAAAAAGAGCGGTAAATAGGCTCGTTTTCTCTTCTTTTCCGTGCTTTTATGAATAATTTAGCTTCAAATGATATAGTTTGATAATCTTGTCTTGTTTATTTAGCCTTGTTTCCTTATTGTGGATAAATCAGGCGGCCTCTTCTTTTGGTTTGATGACAAGAGAGGGCTTAAAAGGTGCTATTTTTAGTTTTTTTAACAAGCAGTCCCCGAAGAGAACAGCAATATAGATAAACAATCATATTTGCTTGTTTCTCCAAAAGGGTTTAGTAATGATTTTTTTGGTTCTTGACAGGAATAAGGTTAAATGACTATACTGAGTATAATATCTCTAACACTCAGTTTTTTCCAGAGGCTTGGACATTAGAGTCCCCTGTCTAATTGGGTTGAGTTAAAAGGATGTTTTATTTATTGTAAAATATAAAAGATGTTACCTCTCTTTGATGATTTTTTATTAAATTTGAAAACCAATAATTATTCTCCTGAAACGGTTTATAACTATGAACGTGATTTGACCACCTTCGCCCGCTTCCTTGAGGACTCCGCTCTCCCCTTTGACCGGGTTGACAAGAGAATAGTCAATCAATATAAAGCATATTTAGCTTCAGTTGACCGTAGAACGCCCGTAAAAGGCGAGATTCACTCCGGTCTTGGTTCTGGTAGCCTGAATAGGACTTTGTCATCCTTAAGGAGCTATTTAAAATATCTTATCGACATGGATTACAAAGTGCCGGTTCCGCCGGAAACGATCAAGTTGGTTAAAACGGAAAAAAGGCACGGCCAGGTGGCGGAACTGGAAGAATTGGTCAGGTTAATAGAATCCCCGCTGGTTTTTGAAAAGAATTCTTTGATCGGGTTAAGAAACCGCGCGATTTTGGAATTATTATTTTCCACCGGAATAAGGATTTCGGAACTTTGTCATTTAAACCGTGTTGATATTGATCATAGCGGCCGGATTTTTATCATGGGCAAAGGCAGAAAGGAAAGGTTTGTTTATTTAACCGCCCGGGCGCAAAACTTTTTGGAAAGATACCTTTCCACCCGGACCGATACGGCCAAAGCCCTTTTTATCCCTTACAACGGCGTTAACGCCAAATTAAACCAAAAACGGCTTTCTCCCAATTATATTCAAATGAAGATCAAACAATATCGGGAAAAGTTGGGGATTAACGTTCCGACCAGCGCCCATTCTTTAAGGCACGGTTTTGCTACATATCTGGCGGAATCCGGCGCCAGCCCGGCAGCCATCCAGATTTTACTTGGCCATGAGTCTTTGGATACAACAACCCGTTACGTTCACGCTTCGGATAAGTTTGCCGAAGAAACCCACCGTAAATTCCATCCTCTGGCGGAAATTAAGAAAAACACATAGCGAAAAAACTTCCTTTAGCTATCTATACTCTATGGGATTTGTACACTTATTACTATAGGGTTTAAAAGGAACAGGGCAAGAGAGGAGAGAGGGTAGGGCGGGAGCAAACTTGGGGTTTTTTTCTCTGTTCCCTCTTCCCTCTTATTCTCTTTCTTTTCTTGTTCTATTCCTTGTCCTTTTTTACTCTGCTCACTGTCTTGTCCTGCTCTTCTGATATATTTTTATTCATAACAGTTGGAATTGTGATTTTAAGAGACGATAATTTTGGAAAATTTTTGTTTTCAGGGGAGAGGTCGGGAAAGATCCGGTTTAAGCGGTTAAAATTTCCGCAAGGTTTTTCTATCGCCGTTTTTCCCTTTTTGGATGGGCAAATTCCCCGCTTTTGCTTTTCCCTGCCTTTTAGCCGCATTTTAAGGCCTTTCAGCTTCAAAAAATGCCTTTTGTAAAAGAAAAAATGGCAGTATTTTTCCTTTTAAGATAAAATTACAGCAATGGGAAAAAAATATTTCGCCAAAGATTTGGTTAAGCCGAAAATTTCCCTGGTTATCCCGGCTTATAACGAAGAAAAATTTTTAGGGAAAACCTTGCTTAGTGTTCAAAAACAAAATTTTAAAGATTTTGAAATTATTGTTGTTGATAATAATTCTTCCGACAGGACAGCTGCTATTGCCAAAGAATTCGGCGCAAGGGTAATTTTTGCGCCGGAGAAAAAAGTTTCCGTTGCCCGTCAGGCGGGTTTTTTTGCCGCGAAAGCCGAGATAATCGCGACCACCGATGCGGATACGATTTTGCCTTCAGGTTGGCTAAGCCGGATTTATCGGGAATTTGCCGAGAATCCGGACTTGGTTGCTTTCGGCGGACCCTTTTCTTTTTATTCCGGTTCCTGGTTGGCTCGGATAATAACAGCTAATTTTTCTTTTTTGCTTTGGCGGTTGGATCGGGTAATCAACGGCCACTGGACTCTTGGCGGAGTTAATCTGGCAGTCAAAAAGAAAGCTTTTCAACAAATAGGCGGGTTTGCCGTAAGGCTAAGTGTCGGCGAGGATGCTGAAATTTGCCAAAGATTAAGCCACGTCGGGAGGATTAAATTCAGCTTTGACCATCGGGTCTTAACTTCCGGACGGAGATTCAGAAATGGTTTGTTATTGGGCTTTTTATTTTATTTGCCCCATTATCTGGGCAAGATTGTTTTTAAAAAGTATTTGAGGATGCCCTTTCCGGCGGTCAGAAAAGAAGAACCGACTTTTGGTTTTTCATTTGTTTTGGCCCTGATTGCTTTTCTTCTTTTTTTCCTGGGAATTAACTATGCGGGAAAGACTTACGCCCGGCAAATTGCGGAATTGAAGGAGAAAATTGTTGATTATTCTTCGTCTTTTTCCAAATAGGTGACCGCGGCGACCGAATCGTTGGCGTCTTTGGCAAAACGCATCAGAATTACTCCTTGGGTTGCCCGACCAAGCCGGGGAATATTTTTCAAAGGCAGTTTGATTATTTGCGCAAATTTGGAAGTTAAAACTACCTGATCAACGCTTTCGGAAACAAACTGACAACAAATGACTTTGCCGGTTTTTTCGGTCACTTCGGCAACTTTGACGCCCTGGCCTCCCCTATTTTGCAAAGGAAATTCGGAGAAGTCGGTTCTTTTTCCCAAACCTTTTTCCATTACCACTAAAACATCATTGAAAAACTTTTTGCGGCCGTCTTTCGGTTTTTCGGTTTTTTCCGGCAAAATTTCCATTCCGATGGCGTAGTCACCGCTTTGGAGTTTAATTCCCCGGACGCCCATCGTGTCTCTGGCGGTTGGCCGGACGTCTTTTTCGGCGAAACGAATGGATTTGCCGTTGTGGGAAACTAAAAGGATATGGTTATTGCCGGAAGTGACTTTTGCCCAGCAAAGTTCATCCCCCGGGGAAAGTTTAATGGCGATTAGTCCCGAAGACCGGATATTGTCGTATTTTTCAATGGCGGTTTTTTTCACTGTTCCGTTCTTGGTCACCAGGAAAAGGAATCGGCGTTCGGGGTCTTTATCTTTAGGAATAGTGAGAATTGATTGAATTTTTTCACCCTGATCAATATTGATTAAGTTAATAATTGCCTGGCCTTTGGCTTGTCGTGAGCCTTCTGGTAAATCCCAGACTCTCAACTTAAAAACCCGGCCTTTGTTCGTAAAAAAGAGGATGTAATCATGGGTGTTGGCGGACAAAAGATAAGCAATCGCGTCTTCTTCTTTGGTTTTCATCCCCATAACGCCCTTCCCGCCGCGTTTTTGTGAACGATAAGTGTCTTTGGTCACTCTTTTGACGTAACCGGTTTGGGTAACGGTGATTATGGTTTCTTCGGCCGGAACCAGATCTTCTTCGGAGAATTCGCCGATCGGCATTTTGAAAACTTTGGTCCGGCGGGGATCGCCGTATTTTTCTTTTAATTTAATCAATTCTTCTTTGATGACGGCCAGTATTTTTTCCGGGTGCTCCAACAGATCGGTCAGATAAGCAATCGTTTCTACAATCATTTTGTATTCGTCTTCAATTTTTTGTCTTTCCAAGGCCGCCAACCGTCTTAATTGCATATCCAAAATCGCCGTCGCCTGGATTTCCGTCAAACCGAATTTGGTAACCAGGTTATGTTTGGCATCTTCGGCATCCTTTGATTTTTTGATTGTTTCGATAACCTCGTCCAGATGATCCAAGGCGATTTTAAGGCCTTCTAAAATATGAGCTCTGGCCTTGGCGTTTTTAAGCTCAAATTCGGTTCTTCTTTTGACAACCAGATGGCGGTGACGGACATATTCCGTCAGAATTTGTTTAAGGTTCAAAGTCATTGGGGTACCGTCTACCAGGGCGACAAAATTAGCCGGGAAGGTGGTTTGGATTTCCGTGTGCTTGTATAAATTGTTTAAGACCGCTTTGGGCCGGGCGTCTCTTTTTAATTCCACGACGACGCGGATACCGTGTTGGTCGGATTCGTCTCTGAGGTCGGAAATTCCGTCAATTTTTTTATCTTTGGCCAGACGGGCAATTTTGGCGACCAGATTTGCCTTGTTAACCTGATACGGAATTTCACTGATGACAATTTGGAATTTTCCCGCTTTGGTTTCTTCAATTTCCGCCCTGCCGCGGACAACAATCACTCCCCGGCCGTCCGTATATACGTTGCGGATTTGGTTTTGGTCAAAAATCATGCCGGCAGTTGGGAAATCCGGACCCTTGATATGTTCCAAGAGATCGTCAATGGAAGCCTCCGATTCAAAAACAGCTGTTTTATCTTCGCTATTTTGAGTTAGGGAAAGTTGGTTACCTTGTTCGTCTTTTTCGTTTTGAACTTCAATCTTTTTGATTTCCAGAATCGCCTCCCCTTTTTCTTCCTGTCCGGGAGTGGCGCTTTGCACGATTTTCCCTTTATCAATTAATTTAACAATGGCCTCTACTACTTCGGTTAAGTTATGGGGCGGAATTTTGGTGGCCATGCCAACGGCGATTCCTTCCGAGCCCATCAAAAGCAAATTCGGTAATCGGGCCGGTAAAAAGACCGGTTCGTCCAGGGTGTTGTCAAAGTTTCTATTGGTATCAACCGTTTCCTTGTCAATGTCGGCTAATAATTCCTGAGAAATTGCGGCCAGACGGCATTCGGTGTAACGCATGGCGGCCGGAGAGTCGCCGTCAATAGAGCCGAAGTTTCCTTGGCCGTCAACCAAGGGATATCTCATGGAGAAATTCTGGGCCAATCTGGTTAAGGTATCGTAAAGGGCAATATCTCCATGCGGGTGGTATTTGCCCAAAACTTCTCCGACAACTTTTGCGCTTTTGGAATAATGGGCAGTATGGAAAAGTCCCAATTGGTGCATGGCGAAAAGAATCCGGCGGTGAACCGGCTTTAAGCCGTCCCGGACGTCCGGCAGGGCCCTGGCCACAATTACGCTCATGGCGTAATCCAGGTAGGATTTCTCCATTTCCGTGGTTATTTCCGCTGATTGAATTTTACCGATATCCATTTTGGCTAAATAATTATTTGGTTAATTATTGTTTTTTCCCTGTCGGCACCTTTCCAGATATTTTAACGCTTCTTCTTTCCCGCTCCATTTTCCGACCTTGACCCATTTGCCTTTTTCCAGACTTTTGTAATATTCAAAAAAATGACTGATTCTTTCTCTGGTCGGCGTTAGCAATTTTAAGGCATCCTGAACTTTATGGGATTCGGGATCAACCGAATCGGCGGGAACGCCCATCATCTTGATATCTTTTCCGTGTTCGTCTTCTGTTTCCAGCATGCCGATAATTCTGGTCGGCAAAACCGTTCCCGGCTGAATTTCCTTTAAGGTCAAGACCAGGACGTCTAAAGGATCGTTGTCCTCGCTAGCCGTGTCCAGGATAAAACCGTAATTAAAAGGATAATACATTGAGGTAAACAGAAACCGGTCAACCCTAAGGCGTTTATTTTTTTCGTCGTATTCGTACTTAACGCTGCCGCCGACGGAAATTTCAATCAGGACATCAACAATATTATTGTTTTTATTCATTTTTTTAAATATCCAAAGTCGCAAGTTTCGCGTGTGTTTGGATGAATTTTTTCCGGGGAGGGACCTCCTCGCCCATTAACATATTAAAAGTTTCGTCCGCTTTGGCGCTGTCGGCAATATTAACCAGCTTTAGAACTCTTCCTTCAGGATTCATTGTTGTTTCCCAAAGCTGCTCCGGATTCATTTCGCCCAAGCCTTTATATCTTTGAACGCTCAAACTGCCGGATTTTCCCGAGTTTTGGTTGATAATTTTATCTCTTTCGGCGTCACTGTAGGCATAAAAGACTTCACGGCCGATTTGGACCTTGTAAAGCGGCGGCATGGCGATATAAAGATGGCCTTCGGTAATAACCTGGGGCAGATGACGGAAAAAGAAAGTCAAAAGTAAAGTTTCAATATGTTCTCCGTCAACATCGGCGTCGGTCATAATAATTATCCGGTGATACCTTAATTTTTCCGGATTGATCGTATCGCCGATTCCCATTCCCAAGGCAATAACCAGATCTTTTAACTCTTCAAACTCAATGATTTTATCAAGCTGGGCTCTTTCCGTATTCAAAACTTTTCCGCCCAAGGGCAATATCGCCTGGAATCGGCGGTCGCGGGCTTGTTTGGCCGATCCGCCGGCCGAATCGCCTTCAACAATAAACAGTTCGGAAACCGAAGGGTCTTTTTCCTGGCAATCCGCCAGTTTTCCGGGTAAGGTCATTCCTTCCAGGGCGCCTTTTCTGATAACGGCGTCTTTGGCGGCGCGGGCCGCCAGTCTTGCCCGGGCGGCCAGCATCACTTTTTCAATGATTCTTCTGGCATCGGCCGGATTTTCTTCAAAATAAGTATCCAATCCTTCTTTGACAACGGCGGCTACATAACCCTGAACCTCCGGATTGTTCAATTTGGCTTTTGTTTGCGATTCAAATTGAACTGTGTCGGCCGGCTTTTTGACAAAGATAACGGCGGTTAAACCTTCCTTGACGTCTTCGCCGGTCAAGTTGTCGCTTTCGGACTTGATGGCCCCGATTTTGGCGGCGTAATCGTTAATGGAGCGGGTTAAGGCCATCCGGAAACCGGTGAGATGGGTGCCTCCGTCAAGAGTATTAATGACATTGACAAAAGAGTGGATGTTTTCGTTAAAACTGTCGTTGTATTGTAAAGAAACGCCAATTTCCGTATCCTCAATTTGCTTGGAGAAAAAGATCGGGTCGGTTAAGGCCTTCTTATTCCGGTTAAGATGAACGACCAAAGAGCGAATTCCGCCTTCAAAGTAAAAGTTTTTTTCCGTCTTGGTTCTTAAATCCTGAAGATGGAATTTGATGCCGGCGATAAGATAAGCTCTTTCCCTGATTGATTGCTCAATCTTGTCGTAGTTCCAGGTTGTTTCGGCAAAGATTTTTTTATCCGGCAAAAAAACGGTTGAAGTTCCGGAAGCAATTTTTAGAATTTCAAAAATAGAATTTTTCTTTTCTTTTTCCGAAATGGGATTTACCGGCCAAAGCGGCTCTCCTTTTTTATATTCCTGGAAAAAGATTTCGTTATTTCTTTTTACCTCAACCCGCATTGATTCGGAAAGGGCGTTAACAACACTGGCGCCGACACCGTGAAGACCGCCGGAAACTTTATAGGCCCGGCCGTCAAATTTGCCGCCGGCATGAAGCTTGGTCATACAAAGTTCCAAGGCGCTTTTTTTGTATTGGGGAACAATATCGCAGGGAATACCCCGGCCGTTGTCCGTTACCTGAACACTGCCGTCTTCCCTTATGGTTACCCAGATGTTTTTAGCAAAGCCGGCCAAAGATTCATCAACTGAGTTATCAATGATTTCCACCAGCATATGGTGAAAACCTTTTTCGTCGGTTGAGCCGATATACATTCCCGGTCTTTTCCGAACCGGCTCCAAGCCTTCAAGAACTTGAATGTTCTTGGCGGTGTAATCGGATTGAGAGGAGGTCTCAAATTTTGCTTCAATTTTAGTCTTCGTTGCCATTTCTTTTCGCCGAAAAAACAGAGGGTCTTTTTACCCTCCATCATAAAATTTTAACAAGATAAAAGAGGTAAATCAAGGAGAAAATTTTCCAAAGTCAGACGGACGTTGGTATTCGCTTCAAGGTAAAATTTGGTTTTGGAAAGAGATGATAATAGTGCAAAATATAATGACTCGGAGGAGGTCGGTTTTTTTTCTTTTTCAACCTCTTCTATTAATAATTTTCTGGCGACAAAAGTCAATTTATCAAGCCATTCAATGGCCTTAAGCCGGTCGTTGGCGATTTCCGCTTCTTCCAAAATTTGCCACCTCTCCCCTACCGGAGAGGAAAGAATTCTCTTTATCATTTTTTGATAAATGGATTCTTCTTCTTTATCCAAATTGATTTGGGGCAGAACCGGCAAACGGACAATTTGACAGCGCGAAGCAATGGTGGGCAAAAGCAAAGAGGCTTCCGGACAGGTTAAAACAATCAAGGCCTTGCCGGGCGGCTCCTCAATTGTTTTTAAAAGGCTGTTTTGGGCTTCAACGGAAAGATTTTCCGCTCGTAAAATCAAGCTTACCTGACGGCTGCAGCCAAAGGGTTTTAAGCCGAGCCGGTTTTGGAGATTGCGAATTTCGTCAATACCGATGGTTGTCGCCAAATCCAACAAAAAAAAATCCGGATTGTTTTCCGCAGCCCATTCTTTGTCGTTGATTTCTTTGCGGATGGTTTTTAAGGCGGCTTGGTAGCGAAGATCCAGGTTGCCGCCGATAACCAGGTAACTGTTGGCCATATTGACATTTTAGCACAACCTGGTTGATAATAATTTTAATGCCCGACAATAAAAATCTTGCCCAAATTTTACTGGACAAAGGAAAGCTTTCCAAGGAAAATTTTGAAAAAATCCGCCTGGAGAGCCTTAGCTCCGGAAAAGCTCCGGAGAAAATCATCGAAGAGAACTCTTACGCGACCGACGACGACTTGGTTCAGGCAAAAGGAGAATTATACAACATTCCCTATATTAGCTTGTTTGAAAAAGGAGTTGCGCCTGAAGCTTTAAAGTTTATTCCCCGACAAGTAGCGGAAAGATTTACTATTATCCCTTTTGCTTACGAGGAAAAAGAAAATGTTCTTTCTTTGGCGATGGCCAATCCTTTGGATTTGGAAACCATTGAATTTGCAGAAAGAAAATCCGGTTGTAAAATAAAAGTTTTTATTGCTCCCAAAAGCGCGATTGAAAAATCCATTTCCGAAAGATATTCCCAAAATCTTTCCGCCGAAGTCACCGAAGCTCTAAAGGAAACCACTCTGGAAAACAAAACAATTGATATTAAAAGGCTGGGCGAGGTTATTAGAGAAGCACCGATTGCGAAAATTGTTTCCACAATTTTGGAATTTGCCATGCGTTCGCGGGCCTCGGATATTCATATTGAGCCGGAAGAGGATAAAACCCGGGTTCGTTATCGGATTGACGGGATTCTTCACGAAAAATTGATTTTGCCGAAAAATGTGCACGAAGCCTTGATTTCCCGGATAAAAATTCTTTCCGATTTGAAAATTGACGAAAAAAGGATTCCCCAGGATGGCCGATTTAACTTTCGGGCGGACGACATGGAGGTAGATTTACGGGTTTCAACTTTGCCGACGGTTCACGGCGAAAAAGTGGTCATGCGGCTTTTGAAAAAATCGGGCAAAATTCCAACCTTACCGGAATTGGGTTTGAGAGGCCAGGCGTTGCGCAATCTGGATGATGCGATTTTGCGTCCCCACGGCATTATTTTGGTTTGCGGCCCGACCGGCAGCGGCAAGACCACAACTCTTTATTCGGTTCTTTCCAAAATTAATTTGGTTAAGGTTAATATCGTGACAATTGAAGACCCGGTGGAATATAAAATTGCCGGCGTCAACCAAGTTCAAATCAATCCCCAGGCCGGTCTGACTTTTGCCGCCGGTTTAAGAGCCTTTTTGAGACAGGATCCGAATGTGGTTATGGTCGGAGAAATCCGCGACCGGGAAACAACGGATTTGGCGATTCAGGCTTCTTTAACCGGCCACTTGGTTTTTTCAACCCTTCATACCAAAAGTTCCGCCCAAGCTTTGCCTAGGCTTTTAGATATGAACGCGGAACCTTTTTTACTCGCCTCTTCGGTAACCTGCATTATGGCGCAAAGGATTTGCCGAAGGATTTGTCAGGAATGCAAAGAGGAAGTTCCCCCTTCCGCCGAAGTTGAAGCCGATTTTAAAAATGTTTTGGGAAAACTTTATCCCGAAGGAAAAAAGCCGGTTTTGGCTAAAGGAAAAGGCTGTGAAACCTGCAACGGCACCGGTTATCTTGGCCGGATCGGAATTTTTGAAGTTTTGCCGGTATCGGAGAAAATCAGCCGCCTTATTTTGGAAAGGGCGCCGGCAATTGATATTGAAAAACAGGCCTGCGAAGAAGGAATGGTGACCATGAAGCAGGACGGTTATTTAAAAGTCTTGGAACAAGTTACTACTTTAGAGGAAGTCCTGCGGGTTGCCCAGGATTAAATTAAAAAAATGAAAATAGAAGAATTAATGGAAATTGCCTGTCAAAAGAATGCTTCAGACATTCACCTAACGGTTGGTTTGCCGCCGGTATTGCGGATTGACGGCGAGCTTCATCCCCTGCCGGACTTTCCGGTTTTTACCGAAACGGGAGTTAAGGAAATGATTTTTTCCTTTTTAACCGAAGAGCAAAAAGAAT
Source organism: Microgenomates group bacterium ADurb.Bin219 (assembly GCA_002069945.1). GTDB lineage: Bacteria > Patescibacteriota > Microgenomatia > UM-FILTER-40-11 > UM-FILTER-40-11 > MWCH01. The sequence goes on along the minus strand of MWCH01000003.1, from coordinate 18,160 downwards.
TGTTTTTGGCTAACAAGGAAATTGATTTTTCTTTGGCCTATTCGGAAAAGGCCCGTTTTCGGGTTAATACTTATGTTCAAAAAGGAACTTTCGCTTCATCTTTGCGGTTGATCCCGATGGTTATCAAAAGTATTGACGAATTGGGTCTTCCGTCAATTTGCCATAAATTCGCTCAATTAAAACAGGGATTTATTATTGTTACCGGCCCAACCGGCCACGGCAAATCAACGACTTTGGCGGCCATCATTAACGAGATTAACCAAACCCGCAAATGCCATATCGTTACCATAGAAGATCCGGTTGAATTTATTTTTCCTCAAGGTAAATCAATCGTTTCCCAGAGGGAGTTGCATCAGGACACTCATTCCTGGGAAATCGCCCTTCGCTCGGTTTTAAGAGAAGACCCGGATGTGGTTTTTATCGGGGAGATGCGTGACTTGGAGACAATTACCGCCGCCTTGACCGTCGCGGAAACCGGCCATTTGGTTTTTGCGACCTTGCATACCAATTCGGCCGCTTTAACCATTGACCGGATTATTGATGTTTTTCCGGAAGATTCCAAGTTACAGGTCAGGTTGCAGCTTTCCGGGGTTTTGGAAGCGGTTTTGTCCCAACGGCTGATTCCTTCTTTAAAAGGCGGCCGGGTGGCAGCGGCGGAAATAATGATCGGGACTTCGGCAGTCAGAACCTCCATTCGTGAAGGCAAAACGCACATGATTGACAACATCATCCAGACATCGGCTTCTATGGGGATGATCAGTTTTGAGTCGGCCTTGGGAAAACTAGTTAATGAAGGAAAAATTTCTTTGGAGGTCGCTCAGTCTTATGCTCTTCGGCCGGAGGAGCTTTATCGGTTGGTGAAGACCAAGTAGGCTTTAATCATGACGAAATTCAGTTATGTTGCCAGGCAAAAGGACGGTCAAGTCACCAAGGGTTTTATTGATTCTCCCGGATTGGAGATGGCCGCCAGAAGTCTCCGGCGCCGGAACTTTATTCCGATAAAAATTCAGCCTATCGGCGAATCTTTTTTCGGCAATATCTTTGACAGTATTTTTAACAAGATCTCTCTTCCCGACCTGGTTAATTTAACCCGGAATATTTCCACGATGATTACCGCCGGGTTGCCTTTGACCGGGGCTTTGGCGATTTTGGAACAACAGGCTCCGCCGAAACTGGCGCCGATAGTCAGCGATGTTTTGACCAGTGTTCAGGGCGGGACCTCTTTTGCCGAATCCTTAAGCTACCACCCGGAAGCCTTTTCCAAAGTTTATGTTGCGCTGATCCGATCGGGTGAATCGGCCGGTGTTTTGGATGATGTTTTAAAGAAATTGGCGGACAATCTGGAAAAACAAAGGGAGTTTCAGGCGAAGGTAAAAGGGGCGATGATTTATCCGACAATTATTATTACGGGAATGATCGGGGTTGCCATTATCATGATGGTGGCGGTTGTGCCGAAGATGACCTCTCTTTATACCGAGTTCGGAGCAAAAATGCCGGCAGCTACCCAGGCGCTGATGGATATTTCGGCCTTTTTTGTCAAAAATTTGCCGCTGATGGTAATCTTGTTTTTTGTCGGGTTATATTTTTTCAGACTTTTTCAAAAGACGACGGCCGGCCGAAGGAAAATTGACGAGTTCAAATTAAAAATTCCCTTGGTCGGCAGCTTACAACAAAAGGTTGCTTTAGCGGATATTTGCCGGACCTTGGGTCTTTTGGTTGCTTCCGGCGTCCAGATATTGGACGGACTGAATATTGTGGCGGAAGCTTCGGATAACGTTGTCTATACTGAGGGCATTAAGAAAGCCGCCAAACAGGTTGAAAAAGGCTTTCCCCTTTCCCGGGCCTTAATGGAAAATCCATATTTTCCGCCGATTGTTTCCCAGTTGCTTTCCGTCGGCGAGGAAACGGGCAAGGTTGATGAAGTCTTGGCGAAAATATCCCATTTTTTTGAAGTGGAATCCGACCAAACCCTTAAGGGCTTGACAACCGCGATTGAACCTTTAATAATGATTGTATTGGGTGTGGGAGTCGGTTTTTTGATTATCGCAATTATTTTACCGATTTACAGTTTAACCAGTCAGTTTTAAGAAAGAGCAAGAGAGAGTAGAGATTAGAGCAAGAGAAAATCAAATTTTCTCCGTTCTCTTTTACTCTTTTACTCTAAGAACGAAAGGGGGTGACAAATAAAAATTAAAAATGAAAAGTTTAAAAATAAAAATTAAGGGTTTTACCATGATTGAGCTTTTGATTGTTATCGCGGTTTTGGGCGTTTTGGCTGTCGCCGTTCTTTCGGCAATTAACCCGATTGAACAAATTAACCGAGGCCGTGATACCGGTAGCCGATCCGACGCGGAACAACTTTTAAGCGCCATTGACCGCTATAATGCCTCACATAATATGTGGCCTTGGCAAGATGGTCCTGGGGATTCAGCTGCTGTTCCTTTTACTCCGATTACCGAGACAGATCCTAAAGGAGGGACTTGCTCAATGCTTAAAAATTTAGGTAAAGATACAGAAGATACTAATTGTCCGGGTTCTGATGAATTGAAATCCTCTTTCATCGAGCGGATAATTAATCCTAAGACAAATGCACTTTATATAGAGTATGGCGGAATGCCTGGGGATAGCGTTTACGTTTGTTTTAATCCCCAGTCCGGATCTTTTACTACAGAGGCGGCCAAGAGATGTGAGGATACTACTAATACTTTACCTGCCAAAGCTTGCGGAGAGTGTCCTGTTGATTCGCTTGGAAAAGGGGTTAATTGTTCCTGTTTGCCTTAAAGTGAGTTGTTTGAATCTTTTGTCAAGAGCTTTGTTTTTAATAGGAGGGACGATATTTGGCAGTTTCTTGAATGTGATAATTTATCGCATGCCAAGAAACTTGCCGTTTATAAGGGGTAGATCTTATTGCCCGAAATGCAGGAAAAAGATTTCCTGGTATGATAATATTCCCCTGCTCTCTTTTATTGTTCTAAAGGGACGTTGCCGTAATTGCCGGAAAAAGATTTCCTTTCGTTATCCCTTGGTAGAATTGTTAACAGGAGTTTTTTTTGTTTTAGGAGCGGAGATGACGGGTGGATTAGGGGGGTTAGCAGTTTTAGGGATTTTGAGGGTTTGGTTGATAACACTGGCAATGGTGGCGGTTTTTTTTATTGATTTGGAATGGCAGATAATCCCCGACCAGATAGTTTTCCCCCTTATTCTGGTAATTTCTTTTTTTTCACTAATAACCACCCCACAGTCACTAATTACCAACTACTTGCCAACGGCAGTCTTGGCTTCTGCTTTTTTTTATTTTCTTCATTGGCTTACCCGAGAGAAAGGTATGGGGTTAGGTGATGTTAAATTTGTCTTTTTAATCGGGCTTATTTTAGGTTACCCGCTGGCCGTGGTCAGTCTTTATCTGGCTTTCTTGACAGGCGCAATAGCGGCCGTCATACTGATATTAACCGGCCGGGCAATCAGAAAACAAAGAATTGCTTTCGGTCCGTTTTTGGCGATGACTTGCTTGGCGGTTTTGTTTTGGGGAGAGAAAATCTTATGGCTATTAAAAAAATATTTTTAAATAAAAGGAACAAGGGATTTTCTTTATCCGAACTTTTGATTGTCTTGACGATTGCTGGCCTGCTGATAATTTGGCTTTTAACCAATCTCAATCCTCAAGCCTTGATTGGTAAAGGTAAGGATTCGCGCCGGAAAGCGGACTTGAAAAAAATTCAAATTGCCCTTGAAGATTATTATTCGGACCATGATTGCTATCCGACTTCCCTTCCCGATTGCGGCTCGCCTTTTTTACCCGGCCAGGTTCCCTATTATTTGAATCCCCTTCCCTGCGATCCGGACGGAAAAGATTATTATTATGTTCCCGGCCCGGGCAATTGCCCCCGTTCTTACCAGATTTATGTTAATTTAAATAATTTGAACGATCCGGAAATAGAGAAAATCGGTTGTTCTGAAGGCTGCGGTCCGGCCGGGGTGGCCGCTTTTAATTACGGCGTTTCCAGCAGTAACGTGGCCCTTGAACCCTATGCCGGCTCATTGCCAACCGGAACGACCGCTCCGGCTTTGCCTTCCCCGACTTCAGTCCCGACTTTCGCTCCGACGGCGACGATTGTTCCTCCTTCGCCGACCATAGTGCCAACTACTCCTCCATCAGGTCAGTATTATGGTTGTGTTAATTTTGTCTGCCAGCCGATACCCGGACCGATTTGTGCCCCGAATTACGAGGATATCAATTGTCTGGGGATCGATTGCAGTAACGATGCTTTTAAATGTCGGGAGCCTTAATTTAAACAAAGATAATTAAGTGTATGTATAATGAATATGTGGTTGAATAGATTAAATATAACTAGATTAAAAAATGAAAATAATAAAAAAAATTAAAAAAACCCAGGGTTTTACTTTGGTTGAGCTTTTGGTGGTGATTGCCATCTTGGGGATTCTTTCCACCATCGGTTTGGGAACTTTTCGCTCCTCTCAGGCCAAAAGCCGCGATTCCCGGCGAAAATCCGATTTGGCCAATATCCAAAGGGCCCTGGAAATGTATTTAAACGATTATGGCGTTTATCCGTCTTCCACCAACGGCGAAATTACTTTAAGCAACGGAGTTTTAAGCTGGGACGGGCAAAGCGAATTTATAGACGAAAAAGGAACGGTTTATATGAAGGAGCTGCCGGACGATCCGGCGGTGAACCAGAACTATTGTTACGCGGTTGATTCTTTTGGTCGTTCCTTTCAACTTTATGCTAAACTGGAAAATGTCCAGGATATTAATTGTCTGGACGATAATCAGGACGGCGTTTGTGACAGCCGTACCTGCGCCGGAGTTGACGGCTATAATTTCGGCGTTTCCAGCGCCAATACTAAACCATGAATAAAAATCAAAAGTTAAAAGTTAAAAGGCAAAAAGCGGGTTTTACCTTGATTGAATTACTGGTGGTGATTTCCATTATCGGGGTTTTGGCTTCTTTACTGATGGCCAATATTTCCGGGATCAGGGAAAGATCGCGCGATTCCCGCCGGAAATCCGATTTGAAAGAATTAAAAACCGCTTTAATGATGTATCACAACGATTGCGACAACTATCCGCCGGACAAAAGCGACGGCAACGAAATTCAGGGTTGCGGTACCTGTATTGCTCCGGACGATTGCGGCTGGGGTAACGAATTTGCCAATGCCGGCGGCACAATTTATATGAAGCGTTTGCCGATTGATCCGATAAACGACGGAAGTTATTTTTATCATTATGACTGGGTTGACCGGGACAATTTTCGCTTGCGGGCAACTTTGGAAAATTTGTCCGACAAAGAAGCGGAAGGGTCTCAGGTTGCCTGTCTCGGTTCGGCCGAAAGCCCGGCTACTACCAATTTCTATGTTTGCGCCGATTAAAAATAAATTTAAAATTCTGAATTTGGGATTTCAAAAACAGAGAGGTTTTACTTTAGTGGAGCTTCTGGTGGTAATTTCCATCATCGGTCTTCTGATTTCAATTTTCACCGCCCGTTATCAGACGGCGGAAAAACAGGCTCGGGACACCAAAAGAAAAAGCGACCTTTCCCAATACCGGACCGCTTTGGAAAACTATGCCGTTGCCCACGACTCGCTTTATCCGACTCCCGGAGCAGTGGCTTGCATTGACGCGGCTACCGGCCTTTGCACCGCTAGTTTTAAGACGGAATATTTACCTTCCTGCCCGGACGATTCGCGGAAAAACGAAAACTATTATTATCTTTATTGCGCCAGCGCTTCCGGCTATTCTCTCAGCGCCAAATTGGAAGGAACCGGAAAGATCTGGCATATATGTTCCAATGGCCAGGTTTGCGCCGCGGAAGCGACCGAATTTCCAACCGGAACAAGTTGTCTTTGCCCATAAATGAAAATAAATCTGCCCAGGAAAGAAAAAATTCAACAGAAGAAAAACAAATCGGGTTTTTCTTTGGTTGAGTTATTGATTGTCTTTTCCCTGATGGGGGTTTTGCTTTCCATTTCCTTGGCGGCTTTGGGTTCTACCCGGAAAAGCGCCCGCGACAGCAAGAGAAAAGCCGACCTGGAACAAATCCGTTCGGCCTTGGAAATGTACCGCACCGATGTTGGAATTTATCCCAGCAATCTTCTTTTCGGCACCGGCTCGCTTTCCTTCGGAAACGATATTTATTTAAGCTCGGTACCGAATGATCCTTTAAGCTCTCCTTATACTTACGTTTATTCCCGATTGACCAATAACAGCTATGTTCTTTGTGCTTACCTTGAAACCGGCAGTGGTAACGCCGGTTGCGGCGACTGTTCTTCGGGAGTTGCCTGTAACTACCGAGTAACTAATCCGTAAGATTAAATTGCCAATGAAAAAATCCGGCTTTACGTTGATTGAGCTTTTAATTTCTTTAACCTTGGTTGCTTTTTTAGGCAGTCTTGGCTTGGGAACCTACGTTCAATTTAATCGTCGCCAAATCCTGAACAATGTTGTCCGTGGTTTGGTTAGTGACCTCAGATTGGCTCAGAGTAAAGCCCAAAGTGGCGAAAGACCCCCGGATAGCAGTTGTCAGGGCGATCTGCTAGATTACCAAGTTTCAATTAGCTTCGTTGATAGCCTCAGTTATTCTATTGTCGCCAATTGTTCGGGCAGCCAGAATATTTTAATCAAGTCTGGACCGACGATTAATTCCGAAGTTATAAAAGAATCAGGATTTAATTATGTTAAATTTATGACTCTAAGAAGAGGGGCGGAAACTTCTCCCCCGGAAGAAGATTCCCTGGTTTTACGCTTAAGAACTTCAGGCGAGACCCGGACGATCAGTATCGGTCCGGCCGGAGAAATTAGCTTTTAAAAAACTTATCAGCAATTATGAAATATCGGACGAAAAAAAAAGTTTTTGGAGAATCGGGCCAGTCGCTTTTGGAAGTGGTGATTTCCATTATTATCGTCAGCTTGATCGTTGTCGGATTGGCCAGGGTTGCTGTTTTATCGTTAAGAAGCAACGACTACGCCAAAAACAAGAATTACAGTTTGACTCTGGCCCAATCGACGTATGAAGAAATCAGGCAGGAAAAGGAATCCGTTGATTGGTCGCTCTTTTATAGTAATCATTCCGGAAATCCGACTGTTATTGACGAAGTCGGGAGTTTTTCTAGGACAATCAACTATTTGGTTGATCCGGCAGACAGTGACAAATTGGGAGTGGAGATCATTATCAGTTGGCAAGATTCGGCCGGGGTTCATTCCTCTTCGGTTTCCGGCCGGCTGACCAGATGGAGATAGTATGAAAAAATCGGCGAAAGGCTATTCGTTAATTGAAATGCTGGTGGCAATCTCGGTTTTGGGGTTTGTGGCGGTTGCCGGAAGCAATCTTTTTTTTGGCACTCTTTTCGGCAGCAGCAAATCGGAGATTATAAAGGAAGTAAAACAAAACGGAGAATATGCCCTTTTTACCTTGGAGGGGATGATTAAAAACAGTCTCTCGGTGATTGATTGCAGCTCCAATTCTTTAACCATTAAAGGCCAAGATGGCCAGGAAACTCTTTTCCGGCTTTTGAGCGACGTCAACGGTATTTCCCGGATCGCTTCCAACAGCAGCTATTTAACCGGAGCCAAGGTCAAAGTCAGTGCGTTCGCGATTGAGTGTACCGATCTTCAGCCGGGAAGACCGGTGAAAGTGAGTATCTCCTATACGATTGAAAATTATTTGGGTAATCAGGAGGCGGCCGATGTCCGTCCGGAGAAGAAAGGATCGCTTTCTTTTTCCACTGTTGTCTCTTCCCGCAACAGTTATCAGGAAAAGCTTGACTGAATCTTTCGAGTTGGTTAAACTTAAAACAATGAGAAGCCTGCCCTTTTCAGCCGGACAAAAAGGTCAAACCGTCTTGATTGTTCTTTTGATCATGACGGTAATTTTAACGATTGGACTTTCTACCATTTCTTCTTCCATCACCGATATCAGGATTTCCCAACAGACGGAAGAATCAACCCGGGCGTTTTATGTTGCCGAATCTGCTCTTGAAGAAAAAATGCAATCCGCAGCCGCGGCTTCTTCCGGCAGTCTTGACGGTATCGGCTATGTTGTGACATCGGAAACTTTAGGCGGTCAATATTTTGTTTTTCCCGAAGAAGCGGCCAGCGGTGATACCCAAACTCTTTGGCTGGTGGGTCATAATGCCGAAGGTCAGATTGACGAAAGCTCGGATTATAACGGCGGAGTTACTTTTTACTGGGGAACGGCAACGAGTGCTGAATCTTCGGCTCTTTCCGTCGCTTATATTTATCGCGAGTCCGGTGTTTATAAAATTGCCCGTTATAATTTTGATCCGGACGCGGCCCGTAGGTTGAATAACCGTTTTACCGCCGCTTTAACTCAAGGTTTCACGGTTGCGGGAAGGTCGTTAAAATATTCAACAGGTTTGATTAATTTGCCCAACAACGCGAACATCCAACCGTTTTTTATAAGAGCGACTCTTTCTTACAACTCTTCACCTCAGTTGATCGCCGCAGCCGCGGCTGTTTCGCCATATTTTCCGAATCAAGGAAGTTGTTATGTTTCAACAGCGACGGTTTCTCAATCCGGAATTACCCGGAAAGTCAGGCAGTGCCGTTTTTGGCAGGAAGTCCCGTCGATCTTTAATTGGGGGCTTTTTTCCGGAGAAAGTTTAGAAAAATCGCTTTAGTTTTATTTGCTAATATTTGAATATATTAGTTAATTCGTTAATTTTTTAATCTGTTAATAATTTAATTTTTAAATTCGTATGGATACTTTTAGTTTAGATATCGGCACCAGCACCATAAAAATCGCGAAAATAAAAAAAGAAGGCGAGCAATTGAGTCTGGTTAATTTGGGTATGGTTAAAACTCCCGGGGTAGGATTGGCTTCGGAGGCGGATAAAGATTTATTGACGATTGCGGAAGCAATAAAAAAATTGAAAGCGGAAGCCGGCATAACTTCAATTGAAGTTGTTTCTTCCTTGTCTGAGGCCAATGTGATTACGCGGGTGATCGATTTGCCGGCAATGACGGAGGAAGAAGTCGGTCAGGCTTTGAAATGGGAACTGGAAGAAGTAGTGCCGATTCCCCTTGACGAATCTAATTACGATTGGCAAATTGTCAAAAAGACTTCTTCCCTTCTCTCGGTATTGGTTGCGGTTGCGCCCAAAAACCTGGTGGCGAAGTATCTTAAAATTTTTGAAATGGCTGGGTTAAAGCCCGTTGCTTTGGAAACGGAAGTCTTGGCTTTGGTAAGGGCTTTAAAATTTGTCGGTTCGGGAAAGGTCAAATTAATTCTGGATTTCGGCGCCAAGTCGGTTAATTCGGTTGCCTGTCGGGACGAGGAGGTTATTCTCACCCGCTCTCTGCCTTTGGCCGGCGAAGCAATGACCCGTTCTATTTCTACCGGTTTTTCGCTAGAACAGGAAGTGGCAGAAGAATATAAAAAAACCTACGGTTTGTCCGGAAACGAATTGGAGGGAAAGATCAAAGACGCTCTCCAGCCGGTAATAAAACCGGTTTTTGAGGAAATGGCCAAAATTACCGAGTTTATTAAGGAGAAAAGGAAAGAAGCGATCGAGATGATTATTTTGTCTGGGGGAGGAGCGAATTTGCCCGGACTTTCCGAGGAGATTGCCCGCCAAACCGGCGTTGAAGTTCAGATTGCCAATCCCCTGGCGGGAATCAAATGTGATGAAAATTTAATTAAGGCAGTCAAGGATAAAAGCTCAAGTTTTACCGTTGTTTTGGGGTTAGCCATGAGGGAATTTTAAAATGGCCAAATTCAAAATAAACTTGATTCCCGGCGAAGAGAGGTCGCGTTTGGATTTAAGTTTATGGGCCAAACGGCTTAAGACTTTGGCGGTTTCCCTTCTTGCTGTTTTTACCGGCCTGTCCGGATTAGTTTTTCTCCAATATTTCCGTTTGCGTAACGATACGGAGACGGTAAATGCCAAAATTATCCAGGCCGAAAAATCAATTCTTGGGCTTCAGCTAAGGGAGCAGGATTTATCAAAGCTAAAAAATAGACTCCAATTGGCCCAAAAAATTATGGGTCTTCGTCGGGGAAACGTAGAAATATTAAAAAAGTTTGACGAGCTTTCCTCGAAAACAATTATTTTTGAGACGGTTGAATCCAAAGGCAAAGGAGAATTGTCCTTGATGGTTACCAGCCCCGACCTTCTTGGCTTAAATCAATTTATGACGGAAATTTCCCGACCTGAATTTACCCAAAATTTTGACAAGCTGGAGGTCTCCTCCGTCTCCCGCTCCGAAGATGGCGATTATAGTTTTATTTTAGATGCCTTAAAAAAGACGGTTATAAAGGAAACGGAAAAATGAAAATTAATAAATTCTTAAAATCGGCAACCGTTTTTAGCGGACCAATTTTGATAATTGCCCTGACCGTTGTTTTGACTTTTTTGATTTTATTGCCAAGAGTCAGGTTGGTTCAGGAAATGGGCAGCGAATTAAAAATCAAAAAAGACCGACTGCAGAAACTGTCAATTAAACTTTCCGACCTTGAAGGCATTGACGAATTTTCGCTTCGGGAAAAGACCGATTTGGCCTTGAAAATTCTTCCTAACGAAAAGGATATCCTTAAACCGGTTTCGGTTTTAAACGCACTTGCTTTTAAGGAACAGGTTTATCTTGAATCTTTGGACGTTCGGCCGGGCGAAGTTTCCAGCCAGTCGGCAACAACGGCTTCTAAGGAGTTAAAAATTGAAAGTTTAGGTTTTAAGATTAAAACTTTGGGAACTTGGGAACGAACTTTGGATTTTCTTTTTGCGATTGAGAAAACCTTGCCTTTATTGAATATCAATACATTTAAAATCAATAATTCCGGAAGGGCGGCGATTCTTCAAATTGAAGCGGATGCTTTCCGCTCTCCCTTACCGACAACTTTGGGAAAAGTAGATGCGGCCTTGGCAAAATTATCCGCCAGTGAGGAAGAAAGTTTAAGTTTGATTAAGGATTATCAGGAGTTTGCAACGCCTCAGATTTCAATTGAGTTGTCAGCCGGAGAGGGATCGGTGTCTGCCGGACCCAGATCCAGTCCTTTTGGGCTTTGATTTTCGGTTGCCAGTTTAACGATCGCTCTTTTCCCTTCTTTATTGGCGGCCAGATTGATAATCTTTCTGACGGCATTGATGATTCTGCCTTTTTTACCGATTATTTTGCCGTATTCGGTTTCCGGAACTTTTATAGTCAATATCAAGGTTCTGGAGTCTAACGATTCTTCTTTAACTTCAACTTCTTCTTCCCCGAGAATTGATTTGATAATGTAAGTAAGCAGTTCTTTCACGAATTAAGAAGTTTTTTAACCGCCGGAGAAATTTGAGCTCCGTTATTTAACCATTTTTCAAGCTCCTGACGATTAATGTTAATAATTGGCGGCTTGACCAAGGGATTATAAAAACCAATTTCGGCAATTGATTTACCCAGATTTTTGGATCTTTTTTCCATGACGACAATCCGGTAGGATGCCCGGTTTTTGCTGCCAACTCTTTTTAATCTTATCGTTACCATAATGCTATTTTAGCGCAAATTTGCGTTATTCTCAAGGGCGTTCTTGGCCGCCAGTTCTTCCGCCTCCTGTTTGGATTTACCTTCGCCGGTTCCCAACAGAATTCCCTGACTGAAAACGCCGACCTGAAAAGTTTTATCGTGGTCAGGACCTTCTTGCCTTAAGACCTTATACTCGGGCGAAAACTTGACGGTTGTTTGGATTTTTTCCTGAAGGATACTTTTATAGTCTTTTAATTGAGATGAGCCCAATTCAGCAATTTTCTGACTGAAATTTTTTTCCAGAAATTTGCTTACCTCAATTAATCCTTTTTCCAAAAAGATAGCCCCAGTAAGAGATTCAAAGGTATTGGCCAGAAGGGCCCGGTTCATTCTGCCTCCGCCTTTTTCTTCACCCTTGCTTAAAAAAAGATATTCTCCCAATTCCAAATCTTTGGCTTTTTCCGCCAGACTTTCGGTTCTGACCAATAAAGTTCTCATATTGGTTAAAATTCCTTCGGGCAAATCCGGATATTTTCCATACAAATGGCTGGAAACCCAAAAAGAAAGAATGGCGTCACCCAAAAATTCCAGTCTTTCGTTGGAGAAAAGTTTTTCTCCCTTGTGTTCGTTTAAATATGACCGATGAGTAAAAACCATCTGAAGCAGAGCTTGGTTTTTGAAATGGATTTTCAGTTTTTTTTCCAGTTCTTCAAGTGATTTCATGGGAGTTTTAATAGGGTGCCGAGAGTTCCATTAATAAAAGCCGGAGAAGATTCACTGCCGTATTCCTTAGCCAGCTCAATCGCTTCATCAATAATTACTTTAGGAGGTTCCTTGGTAACGATTTTCATTTCAAAAACGGCCAACCTCAAGATGGCCAAATCTATTTTATTGATTTTCTCTATCGGCCATTCAGGGGCGGCTTTTCGAATAAAATCGTCAATCTTTCCCAGGTTTTTGATGATTCTAATTTCCGTCGGATCTTCGGAGGTAATTTTTTGAAAGCTTTGTGAAAAGAGAACTTTAATTAATGTCCTTCTCCTTTGGTGGCGGGGGTCATTTGCTGTTTTCATTGACTTTCTTTTTGGCCTCTTTGATTTTGATTACCTGTTTGCCGTTGTAATAGCCGCATTTTAAACAGGCGCAATGAGGCAATTTCGGTTCACGGCAATTAGGGCAAACCGTCAAGCTTATCTTCTTTAAAGAATGAGTGGCTCTTTTTTGACCCTGTCTGCGGGTCGACCAACGTCTTTTTGGTAAAGGTCCCATACAAAAAAAATTAAAGATTAATTATTACTTATTAATTAATAACTGTTTAATTACTAATTTCTTGGATAATTTTATATTTTTTTAGCTTTTTATTCAAGGGGGAGTTGGTATTTTGCAGAAGAGAAAAATCGGTAGCAAGAAGAGAGTCGGCCGCTTTGCGGGTTTGTTCAATCAAATCCAGATCGGCAAAAGAGGCAATTTTTAAATCGGGAAAACCGTGTTGTTTGGTTCCGTAAATCTCTCCCGGACCGCGCAGTCGAAGGTCAATTTCGGCCAATTCCATGCCGATATTTTTGGACTCCATGAATTTTATTCTTTTTATAGCTTTAGGGTCGGAATTTTCCGTAAAAAGGAGGCAAAAAGATTCAATCTTGTTTCGGCCCACCCGACCGCGTAGCTGGTGAAGCTGGGCAAGGCCAAAACGGTCGGCAGCTTCAATCATCATGATGGTAGCCTTAGGAATGTCAATGCCAACCTCTACGACCGGGGTGGAAACCAGGATATCCAATTTACCCCGACGGAAGTCGTCGATAACTTGATCTTTTTCCGTTGTATTCATCCGGCCGTGCAAAAGCCCGAGTTTTAAATCGGGAAAAATTTTTTCCGAAAGTTGTTGATATTCGCTTTTGGCCGCCCTGCTGGTGGCCAAGGTTTCCGACTCTTCAATCAAAGGGCAAATAATAAAAGCTTGTTGGCTGGTTCCCTTGACCAGTTTTCTGATCCATCTATAGGCATCTTCTCTTTTGAAAGGAGGGACAACCCAGGTTTTTACCACCAGTCTGCCTTTGGGCATTTCGTTTAAAAACGAAAGGTCCAGATCGCCAAAGATAGTTAGGGCAACGGTTCTGGGAATCGGGGTGGCCGTCATTGTTAACAGATGAGGAATTTTTTCTTCGGAAGATTCTTTTAACAATTGGGCTCTTTGTTCAACGCCGAAGCGCTGCTGTTCGTCAATCACAATAAATCCGACTTTTTCGGGCGGTTTTTTAAAAAGCAGGGCGTGAGTGCCGACAATAATTTTAGGGGACTTGTCTTCAGTCGGATTTAGTTGGCGGTGGGATGAGGTGACGAGCTCAACCTTGATTTTAAAAGGAGAAAAAAAATTGGTCAAAGTTTGATAATGTTGGGTAGCCAGAATTTCCGTCGGAGCCATAAATACGGAAGAAAAATTATTTAAAAAAGCATTGTAGATCGCGATTGCGGCCACGACTGTTTTTCCGGAACCGACATCGCCTTGAAGCAGGCGATTCATCGGTTCTTTTCTCTCCAAATCGGCGCTAATTTCCGACCAGACTTTTTCCTGGGCAGCGGTAAGTTTAAAAGGAAGAGAGTCAACAAATTTTTTGGTTTCCGCCGGGAAAATTTTAAATTGATAGCCGGAAAATTTTTTCTGCCAATCTTTTTTTCTTAAGCGGCCGGCTAACTGAATTAAAAAAAGTTCGTCAAAAGAAAGTCTTTTGCGGCTTAATTCGGCTTGGGATTTATTTTCCGGAAAATGAATTAGTCTAATCGCTTCTTGTTCGGATAAAAGGTTATTCTTTTTTACAATCTCCGGAGGTAAAAATTCTTCAATTTTCTCGCCAAAAATTTGTAAGGCGGCTTTTATCCTTGAACGGAGCCATTTTGAAGAAATTCCGTATGTTTCCGGGTAAACCGGAACCAGACGACCGGTATGCAAGGAATCTGATGTTGGAGATTGGATATTGGATATTAGAGTTTTTTCGTATTCCGGCGAAACAAAGACAATTTTACGGCCGAACCAATCGGCCTTACCGGAAAATTGGTAGGTCTCCCCTACTCTCAAAACTTTGCTTAGATAGGGTTGGTTAAACCAGATTATTTCCGTAGATCCGGAGTTATCGGCAACGACCGCTTTTTGGATTTTTTTACCGTTGCGGGTGTGTTCGTTTCTAAATTCCAAAATTTTTGCTCTGATGGTCAAGGTTTCCCCCGGTTGAATACGGTTAATAGAAGAAATCAGCGAGAAATCGTCGTAACGAAAAGGAAAGTGAAAAATTAAATCTTCAATTGTTATTATACCCAATTTGTTCAATCTTTTGGCGTAAGCGGGGCCGACATAGGGTAATTTTTCAACCGCGTCAGCCAAAGAGAGGGTATTCATGTTTCCTCGGCTACTAGAATAACAGGGTGACAAAAGGCGAAAAAGAAGCAATCACGATGGCAACGGTAGCCAAAATGAGGAAAATTTTGACCATTTTCTTTCTTTTCTTATTAAGTTTCATCTTATTTTCGGTTTTTTACTTGCTGATAGCAATTTTTACAAATTTTGTTTTACCGATTCTTATAATATCATTTTCTTTCAGAGAAAGTTTTTCGTTAGTAATAATTTTTCCGTTTATTTCAATTGCTTTTTGAGATAAAAATCTTTTGGCTTCGGAAAGACTTTTAACCAGTCCCGAATTAAAAAGTAATTTATCGGCTTCGATTTCTCCTGATTCAATTTTGATTTGCGGAAGGTTTTCCGGAGATTCCTTTTTTTGAAAAACCTTTTCAAATTGGCCGAGGGCCTTATCGGCCGATTCTTCACCATAAATGATTTTAACAACTTCAAAAGCCAGTCTTTTTTTAAGCTCCATTGGTTTGGCTTTAAAGTCCATCGATTTTACTTCTTCCATTGGCACTCTAGTTAGAATCTCAAAACCCAAAGGCAAGACGTCATCGGGGAAAGACATAATTCCGCCAAAAAATTCTTCCGCCGGCCGGTTTAAAAACAAAGCGTTGCCGGTGGTTTTGCCGACTTTTTCGCCCTTAGCGTCAACCAAAAGCTTGGTAGTCATAACGAACTTTTCTTTACCTTTTAATTTGTGTATCAGATCTCTGCCGGTCATCATATTGAAAAGCTGGTCCGAACCGCCAACTTCCAAATCCACATCCATATAAAGCGAGTCATAGCCCTGCACTAAAGGATATAAAAACTCGTTTAGATAAATGTCTTTGCCTTCGCGGATCCTTTTTTGAAACATATCTCTTTCTTTAACTTGCTGGAAAGTTAAATTGGAAGAGAGTTTTATCAGGTTGGCAAACGAAAGACTATCCAACCACTCGCTGTTCTTGGCCAATTTGGCGGGATTTTCGCCGGAAAAATTCAAAATCCTTTCCGCTTGTTTTTTGTAATCTCTGGAATTGGACAAAACCTGTTCACGGGTTAACGGCTTTCTGGTTTCCGACTTTCCCGACGGATCACCGATCATGCCGGTAAAATCACCTATAAGAAAAATTACTTGATGACCCAGTTCTTGAAACTGCCTCAATTTTAATAATCCGACATAGTGTCCCAGATGAAGACTGGGGGCAGTCGGATCAAAGCCCTGATAGAGCTTTATTTTTTTGCCCGAGCGAAGTATTTTTTCCAAAGCCTCGGGTGAAGGGTAGATTTTCTCTACCCCTCTGGTTAATAATTCTTCAATTTTGTCCATATTCTTAAGCGAGAGAACAAGATAAATTTTACCTTTACCCTAATCTCTGCCCTTTTCACTCTAAAATAATGGTAACCGGCCCGTCGTTTACCAATTCCACTTCCATTTTAGCACCAAATAAGCCGGTTTCAACTTTTAAGCCCGATTTTTTAAGTTCGTTAACAAATTTTTCAAAAAGAGGTTTGGCCGTCTCCGGTGGTGCCGCTTTGACAAATGACGGCCGATTCCCTCCCGAACAATCAGCCAACAAGGTAAATTGGGATACGGCCAATATTTCACCTCTGACATCCTGAATTGATAAATTCATTTTGTCATTTCCGTCGCCAAAAATTCTCAATTTCAAGATTTTCTCCGAAATGTTCTCTACCCTATCTCTATCTTTATCTTCTATCCCTACCAACAACAGCAACCCTTGTTCAATCTGGCCAACGGTTTTATTGTCAACTTTAATCGAAGCTTTTTTTACTCTTTGAATAACAATTTTCATAACTGTTATTTTAACATTTTCGGCATTTTTTTTAAAAAGTAAGGAGGCATTTGCTCTTTGTTGGCTTTTTGTGCTTTAATGGATTTATGTCTGATAGCCTTTTATGGAAAAGAATTTGGCAGAAAAAATTACAATCTGGCGCACTCCCCCAACTTCATTATTCCCGTTTTAAAGAAAACGGCCGCCTGTCTTTTAAGAAGATATATCCTTATTTGGGGAAGTGGTTTTTGATTTTCGTTTTATCTTCTTTCTTTTTAGCTTCTTTAATTTTGGTTTTTTATTCGCGTAATTTGCCCCAGCCGGACAAAATTGTTCGCCAGGAGGGTTTTGCCACCAAAATTTACGATCGCAACGGAAAACTGATTTATGATGTTTTTAAGAAACAAAAAAGAACTTCCGTAGATTTGGAAAATATTCCTTTGTATTTGCGCCAGGCGACAATTGCCATTGAAGATAAAGACTTTTATAAACACAAAGGATTTGATATTCAAAGTTGGGCCAGGATTATTTATTACCTTTTTCGTTATCAGCGCTTGACCGGCGGATCAACTTTGACCCAGCAATTGGTAAAAAATGCTCTCTTAACCAACGAAAGAAGAATTTCCCGGAAAATTAAAGAATTTATTTTGGCCTTGCAAATTGAAAGCCGTTACGATAAAGATCAAATCCTCCAGATGTATCTGAACGAAGTTCCCTATGGAGGGACTACCTACGGCGTTGAGGAAGCTTCAGAGACTTATTTTGGCAAGCCGGTAGCGGAATTAAATTTGGTGGAATCGGCGGTTCTGGCGGGGTTTCCCCAAAGGCCGCCTTATTATTCTCCTTTTGGCAACAACCCGACCGCTTATATCCAAAGAACCAAAGATGTTTTGCGCCGGATGCAGGAAGACGGTTATATCTCCGAAGACCAGGAAAAAGAGGCGGTTGCCCTTTTGCCGGACGTTGATTTTAATAAATCCCCCGGGACTTTAAAAGCGCCTCATTTTGTGATGTATGTCAAAAAATTGCTTGAGGAAAAATATGGCGAGAGGATGGTTGAAGAAGGCGGATTAAAAGTGATTACCAGTCTGGATTTGGATTTTCAGGAAAAAATTCAGGCCACCGTTTCCGCGGAAATTGCCAAAGTGGAAAAGATGCATATTACCAATGGCGCAGCCGTAGTTTTGGATCCGCAGACAGGTGAGATTTTGGCCATGGTTGGTTCAAAAAATTATGATGATCCCAATTATGACGGTAAGGTTAACGTCACCACTTCGTTGCGCCAACCCGGTTCGGCGATAAAACCGGTAACTTATGTCACGGCCTTAAAAAGAGGATATACCTTGGCGACATTATTAATGGATGTCAAAACTACTTTTCCGGGCGGCGGCGGTCAGCCGGAATATGTTCCGGAAAATTATGACGGTAAAGAACACGGCCCGATTTTATTGAGAAATTCTTTGGGAAATTCCATCAACATTACGGCCGTAAAGCTCTTGGCCTTATTGGGGA
>MWCH01000002.1 GCA_002069945.1 Microgenomates group bacterium ADurb.Bin219 | reverse complement strand
TCTCTTTTCTCCGATCGCCGAAACCGGGAGCTTTCACCGCCAAAGCGTTAAAGGTTCCCCGAAGCTTATTGACGACCAGAGTAGCCAGAGCTTCTCCTTCAATCTCATCCGCAATAATAACAAGGTTCTTGGAAACTTTAACTACTCCTTCCAGGAAAGGCAACAAGTCGGAAACCGAAGAAATCTTCTTATCCGTTATCAGGATATAAGGACTGTCTACCTCTGCTTCCATTCTTTCCGGAATTGTCACAAAATACGGGGAAGCAAAACCTTTATCGAATTCCATGCCTTCTTTTTCTTCTTTGGTTAAGCCCAAGCCCTTGCCCTCTTCAACCGTCACAACCCCGTCCTTGCCGACTTTGCTTAAAGCTTCCGCAATCATATTGCCGATTTCCGGATCGGCCGCGGAGATCGTTGCTACCTGGGCAATTTCTTCTTTGCCCTTAATCGGTTTGGCCATCTTGTCAATCTCCTCGTTGACAAACTTAACGCCTTTTTCTATTCCTCTTTTCAAAACCATCGGATTGGCGCCGGCGGTAATATTTTTTAAACCTTTGGAGGCAATCGCGTAAGCCAAAACCGTCGCCGTCGTTGTTCCGTCGCCGGCATCATCATTCGTCTTGGAGGCTGCTTCTTTAATCAGTTGCGCTCCCATATTGGCCAAAGGATCTTCCAGCTCCACTTCTTTGGCGACGGTTACTCCGTCATGAACGACATTCGGCGCTCCCCATTTCCGATCCAGAGCGACATTTCTGCCTTTGGGACCAAGGGTAGTGGCCACTGCTTTATAGACTTCGGCCATTCCTTCCAAAAGTTTTTGCCGGGCTTCTTCTTTGTAAGATAAAATCTTAGACATATTTCTCCTTTCTTAGAGCAAGAGAGGATAAAGATTAGAGCAAGAGTAAATTTTTACTTTTACTCTGTTCTCTGTCCTCTAATTTACTCTATTACCGCCAAAATATCCTCAAATTTAATAAATAATAATTCTTTGTTGTCAATTTTATATTCGTTCCCGCCCCATTTTTTATAAACAACAACATCTCCCAATTTACAGGAAGCTTTACGGGTTTTGCCTGAGTCCAAAACTTCCTCGTCGCCTAGGGCAATTACTTTCCCTCTTTGGGGTTTTTCGTCGTGAGATTCGGGTAAGACTATTCCTGAAGAAGTTTGCGTCACCGCTTCCTCCGGCTCAATCAAAAGATAACCGGCGGCCGGTTTAAGATTAACTTTTTTCATAAATCTCCTTTCTTTACTTTAAAATTATTTAAATATAATTCCGGCAAATGAAAATAAAAATTGATTATCACTTTAATACTGCGAGTGCTATTTTAAAAAATTTTTTAAGGGGTGTCAAGATCTAGATTAAATTTAATTTTTAATCTTTTTTTAAATTCTTCCTGAAAAATTCCAAATCTTTTTGCACTGCGGAATTCCAATCGCGGCTCAACTGGTGGTTGTTTCTCGGATAAGTTAAATAATTGATTTCCTTGTTTAAGGATTTCATCCGGGCAACAAATTCTTCAATCCATTCTTCCTTGATATATTCGTCGTTGGTTCCCAGCTGAATCTGAATCGGGGCATTGATTTTATCAAAATACTCGGCAATGGAAAATTCCTTGGGATCATGTGTTTTTTCAAATTCGGCAATTCTGTCCGCCACCATTTTGCCGTTGTCGTCCAATTGAGCCGAATAGTTTAAAACCGATTCCGGAAAGCCCCTGGTTACCGGCGCCCAAAGACTGGTCGGATAATTTTTCCCGTCTATTTCCAAGACCGAAAGAGCAATCTGGCCGCCGTTGCTGTGTCCCCAAAGAAAAATATTTTCCAAATCCGCTTCCGGTAATGATTTTAAGGAAGCAATTAAATTTATAACGGTTACCGGTTTTTCAAACCGGTTGACTAAGATGTCTTTTTCCTCCGGATCCGAACCGCCGTAACCCAAAAAATCCGGGGCCAGAGTTAAAAAACCGTTTTCGGCAAAAAATTCCGCCGGTTTTTTGGTTCCGACTCCGGTTTGGTAAATTTGTAAATCAACGTAGCCGCGAATCATTATCACCACCGGAAGTTTTCCCTCCTTCTTGGGTGAATTTAGCAAGCCGGTAACTTTTTTGCCGTCGGAAAGATAGGAAAACAGATAGCTGGTAAAATTTGCTTCTTTTTTCAAAATCTTTCCCTTTTTGATTTCGCTGCCCAAATATTCACGCTTGGCTAAATTTTCAAAAGAATATTTGGCCAATTGACCGGCCGGAGAAAAGTTTTCCGATACCAAAGGAGAAAGAAAATCGGTTGCCGGCCGGAAAATAGAAGTCAGCCAAAAAAGCAATCCAGCGATAACCGAAATTATTTTCTGTGTCAATTTATGCCAAAAAAATCTTTAAAATCCACATTAAAGCCAATCCCGAAACCAAAGAAAGAAACTGGTAAATTGAATTTTTGGGCGAATGTTTTCCTTTTTCGTGCAACTCGGGAATAATATCCGTTCCGGCCAAATAAAGAAAATTGCCGGCCGCGAAAGGCAAAAGTATTTCCGTCAGGCCGTTGATTTTTTCGGCAAAAAGATAAACTGCCGCCGCGCCGACAAGAGCGGTCAGGCCGGAAAGGAAATTTAACCAGAGAGCTTTTTTCCTCTTAATCCCGCCGTATAAAAGAATGGAAAAATCGCCGATCTCCTGGGGAATCTCGTGGAAAATAACCGCCAAGGTCGTTCCCAATCCCAAGGGAAAACCGGCCAAAAAAGAAGCGGCAATGATTCCGCCGTCAAGAAAATTATGCAGGCCATCACCGATTAAATTCAAATAGGTGAACGGGTGAATTTCGCAATGACCCTCGTGGCAATGGCGCCAGTAAAAAAATTTTTCCAGGGCGAAAAAGAAGACAAAGGAAAAAACAACCCAAATAAAAGCTTCCTCTCCCAAAGTTTCAACCGATTCCGGTAAAAGATGAAAAAAAGTATCACCCAATAAAGACCCGCAGGCGAAAGCGATAAAAATTTCCAAAAGGCTATTAAGGGTTTTTTCCTTAAAAGCTAAAAAAAGGATTCCGACAAAGGAAATCAAGCTGACCAAAAAAACGCTTAAGAAAATTGGAAGCAAGGTTTCCATAAATGAATTATACCTTAACGCGGCCCGGGGTTCACTGGGTTGGGCCTTCTTCTTTTGTTTCTTTTTTTGGCCTGCCCTGAAGAACGATGATAACCAAAAGCAAGGCAATTGTAGCGATAAAAACGGCTTCTTTGGTTCCGATTAAAGAAGTCTTGGCGGTCTGAGCCTTAGTGGGTTCGGCGGCAACCGCTTCGGTCGGCTCAACCGCTTCCCCAACGCTTTCGGAAATCGCGGGAGTTCCGGAAGCAGTCGGAGAAATTGCCGTTGTCGGGGTCGGAGGAATCGGTGTCGCAGTATTGGCAACAACCGTCGGCATTATTTTAAAAACCGAATCTTTAAGTTTAAGAATGGGAATTGTTGGTGTGGGAGTAGCGGTCGGCACCACTATTTTTATTTCCTTCTGAGGAAGAAATACCGGATCAAGAGCCAAAACCGGCGCGTATAAAACCCCAAAAAGTAAAGCAAAAATAACAAAAATTAAAAATAAATTTACGCTCTTTTTCGCCATTTCCATCAGAATACCACAATTCTACAAAAATTCAAGCTCCGGCGATTTTTTGCTTAAGAACCGCCAGGGAAAGTTTTTCGTTCTCAACAACCCAGCGGTATAATCCCGGGCTTAATAAAGCCGAAAGAAAAATATTTCCCAAAAGATGGTTAACTGTAAACGGAATCTGGCCGACCAAAGCAACCATGAAAGGCATCTTGAAAACCAAAGGTCCGATGGTCAAACCGGTTAAGGCGTCATAAGCGATTGTTCCCAAAATTCCAAACTTAAGATAATTGAGGGAGTTGCTTTTCCTTTTTTGAAAATAAAAGTAAGAGGCGAGCCCCAATAGTCCGTAAATAACAGCCGTGACCAAAGTCCAAACGCCGATTTTTTGCGTTATTAAATCAAATAAAACAATGCTTAAAAAACCGAAAAGAAAACCGGCTTCCGGACCGAATCCTTTTGAAAACGGCATCGTCGTCGCCAAAACTGGTTCCACGTTCGGCGGCCGAAAAGGCGCCAGCCGAATAATAAAGCAGACAACCCAGCCGAGAATAAATTTGGGCCAATTATTTTTGTTCTTCATCTTTGTCCTTTCTTTATATCTATAATGTTTTGTATTGTTTGTATTATCTTTCCCGCTACGATTCTCTTAGTAATATCGGCTCTTACGGTTTCGGAAAAATCCGGGCTGAATAATTGCTGACGGGTATAAAATCCACTTACTAAAATTGTTTTTCCTGCCGGGAGCGCAACAACTTGAACTGAAACACGACCATCAGGAGGGCAGCCTTGGGGAATATCGCCAAAAATAGCTGTTCTTCTTCTGGTAATTGATCCTTTTTCGCTCTGTCTTTCCGGTGTCATATTTTAAATACAACTTTTTGTATAACACCTTCTTTTTAAAAAAACAAGTGGTTGAGCTCCCCTGCTGTCAAAAAATTTTATCAATACGATGGCCTGCTTTGGAAAAAAATCTACGTGCTTAAATATGTTCCTCGCTTTTAAAAAACAACCTGTCGTCTTGCTGATAAAAAAATAATTAAGCTATAATGAAAATTACTAGTCGTCTTCATTAAAATTTTGGCGACCGAAGGAGGTGAAAAAAATGATTGGTTATGTTGATAAAATTGAAAAAATAACTGAGGATAATGACTTTTTCCGTAAGGTTCTATTTACCGGAAAATATTGTCAGCTGGTTGTGATGTGCCTTTTGCCAAATGAGGAAATTGGCATGGAAGTTCACGATACGGTTGATCAATTTTTCCGTATTGAAGAAGGCCACGGTAAAGTCGTGATGAATGGCGAAGAAAAAGAGTTTGAAAGCGGCGATGCCATCATTGTTCCGGCCGGAACCCAACACAATATTATTAACACTTCGGCCGAAGAAGATTTAAAACTCTATACCATTTATTCTCCGCCGAACCATCCGCCGGACAGAGTTCAAAAAACCAAAGCAGAAGCAATGGCGGCAGAAGAACATCATTAAACCAAAAAATCTTATATTGCAAAACTCCGCCCTTAAAAGCGGAGTTTTTGTTTTTAAAGAAATTCTCTCGGAGAAATTATCTTTTTTTCATCTTTCCCGATTGCTCGTCATAGCATTCGGGAACCATTTCCTTGGGAAAATCCGGATAAGAACCAAAGCTCTCGCAAGTAATCACCCCGTTACCGTCCCAAACCAATTGCCACTGGCCGTTAACTTTGGCGCCAAACCACATTCCGCCACCGCCTTCTCCCGAAGCGCCGCCCTGAGCATACCCGCCAACTACTTTGGAAACCGAGATTTTTAATTCATTGGCACTGCTGCCGTGTTTGGCCACTAAAGCTTTTTTAATCGCTGTCTTTAAAGCTTCTGTTTCGTCAATTGTCGGCGCCGAAGTAACCGCCTCACAAGGTTCTTCCCAGATTCTTAAACATTTCTGCTTGACTTCGCACCAGGAATAACCGGCAGCGATAAGACATCCATGTTCGTCTTTATCTCCGCCAATTAACTTTTCGGTTTTTTTAGTTTTTGAAAAATAGAAAACCGCACCGGAAGCAATAACAGCGATAAAAAGAATAAAGAAAATTTTTCTCATTGCCAAAATCCTTGCTATCAATTATATATCAAGTATAATCTAAACGAAATGTAAATTTTTAGTCTTGGGGAAAAGGAGGTGAATATAAATTGAAATCTTTTAAAAAAGTTCTTGTCTTGACTTTTACCGTTATCGGTTTAGCTATCGTTCTTTCCCGCCCGGCTCTGGCTTTATCCCGCCGTGCTCTAGCCGATACTAACCGCGACAGAATAGTTACTCTTGCTGACAAAAAGGCTGTTCAGGATAATTTGGGAATGGTCAATCCGACCGGCGTTAACGCTTTGGCCGATGTCAACCAGGACGGAACAATCTCCGGCCAGGACCTTTCCGCTGTTGTCAAGGAAATGGGCCAAACTATCAGCCGTTGCGAAGCTGCCGATATTACCAATGACGGAGTGGTTAATTATGATGATTTAAATATCGTGGGTAATTACTATTTTCAGGAAACCAATTCCGTTAACATGATGGCCGATTTAACCGGCGACGGATTTATTGACATCTTGGATCTGGCGAAAATGGGAGGTTTGTTCGGTTGTACTTGGTAAAATTATTTCCGGCCCAGGTTCAATCCTCCGGCTTAACTCCCAGGTGTGGGAATTGAGAGAGATATCCGAGGATTAAAAAAAGATTAGCCAGAGGAACAATCAATAAAAAAACCAAAAAAGGCAAGTTGTCGGTGCTGTTGTCTGTTAAAAAATTGACAATTAATCCCAATTGTAAAAGATTTAAAATAACCGCCGAAATTTTGATAGTTCTCTTCATTTTAAAACCTTTCTTCTGCCGACACCGATTTCCGGTCCGACGATTCCCTCGCTTTCCAAAAGTTTCAAAATTTTTTCCGCGCGGTGGTAATCAATTACCAATTTTCTCTGTAAAAAAATTACCGAAGCTTTTTTCTCCCTAATGACAATCGCCTTGGCTTTTTCGTAAAGCTGGTTTTCAAATTCTTTTTCCGGATCCGGTATTTTTCCGCCCACTTCCTTTTCCAGCCGGGCAACTCGCTTTTCCAGGGCAGCGATTTTCTCCGCCAAATTACCGGGAGTTGCGGCCATCGGTTCTGTTTTTAAAAACCAGATAAATATCCGTCCCTAAAAACAAAGCCAGGCAAACAATAATTGTATTTATTATCGAAGGATAACTACCGCCGAAACCGCTTACGGAGATATGTTTGTTATAAATTCCCCAATAAGCCCAAATTAAAACCAAATTATAAATTAAATTCCGGTCTTTTAAAGTCCGCCAAATCCCGATCCCGCAACCGACAATTAAAATTATAGTTGTCCAAAAAATTTCGCTTAGTCCCAGGCCGTTCCAATTTAGACTGACCAGAAAAACGGTTATATTGGCAATTGTTGCTACGGTAATCCAGCCGAAATAAAGGCTAAAGGGTGTTTTAATTAAAAGTTTCTCTTTTCCGGAAAATTTTTCCTTTTTCAAAAGGTCGGCAATCTTAATAAGGGAAATTAAAATCACCAACATCAATAAAACCGTCAGTGGCATCAGCAGGTAGTGCCAGGAAAAAATCCAGGCGATATTTGCCAGCGAGGAAAGAAGAAAATATTTATTAACTTTCTCCAGGAGCGCCTCTTTACCGACTTTTTCCAATAAACCCAGCTGGTAAAGAGAATAGCCGGCCAAAAAAAGGTAAATAATTCCCCAAATGGAAAAAGTATAACCGGCCGGTGCGAAAAGATTGGGATAGGAATCGGAAACTTGGCCGGTAGCAATCCCGTTAATCGGTAAAAAAACTGCCAGTGCATTAACGATTATCATTCCCAAATAACCGGCCGCCGCCAAAATCCGAAAAACCTTTTTATCTTTCATAATTTAATAATAACACAGTTGGTGATTAGGGGCAGAGGGGTTCTTGCTCTATCCTCTGTCCTCTTTCACTCTATATTTTATTCTATTCCGTATCTCCAAAAGATTGCTCCCAGATTGGTTCCGCCGCCGGCGAGGTTAACCGCTTTTTTCAATTCATATTGGCTTATGACCTGATTTAAAGGCTCTCTTTCCGGAATATTGCCTGTATAATAACTTTCCAAAACAGGCAACGCTTTCGGATTGCCCAATTGGCCTAATGCCCAAATCGCCCTGTTCCTTAATCTAAAGCTATTGCTCTCGTCGTGCAAAAGACCAATTAAGGCGTCTGTACAATCTCCCCCCAAATATTGGATTTTAGCCTCCTGACAAAGATTCTTTACTTCAAATCCGATCCAGGTACAGCCGATGAAAAAAATTAAAAGACCGATACTGAAACCGATTGTCAGAAGATAGAAAAAGGTATTTTTAAAATTTTTAATTTTCATTATCTCCTCCTTCGTCAAAAAAAAGATCTTCAATTTTAACTTTAAAAAGCTTGGCAATTTTAAAAGCCAGGCCCAGGGACGGTAAATATTTATTGCTTTCAATCGCGTTAATCGTTTGCCGGGAAACTGCCAATTTGTCCGCCAATTGCTCCTGGGTCAAATCCCTCGTTACCCGAAATATTTTTAACTTGTTCCGAAGCGATTGGCCTTCGTTGCCGGGAAACAAGCTTTGCTTACCTTTCATCTTCCTTATCCTGACCGCCGCTGTACTTCCGGTTTAAAAAATAATAGGAAATCGCGTAAAGGACAATTAAAAATAAAGCCTGGTAAGCCAAAATCATCCCTAAAGATTCCAAATAAACAAATTCTCCTTTAGCGAAAACCGGGGAGATTTTCTGATAAGGCAAAAGCAGAAAAAAAGCGCCGATCCCGATAGTCGGCGCGAAAATTGAGTAGGTTAACTGGGCGGCTTTTTCGCAGATAATTTTTTCTCTTTCGTCAATCCTGATTTTTCTCCGGGAATTAATTAAAATAACAAATGCCATTGCCGTTAAAACACTGACGGCGGCCAAAAGATAGCTTTCCAGAACAACGGCTAAAATAACAATCGTCCCGGAAAAGAAAAGAATAATTTTTTTAAAATCCTTGGAAGATTTATCTTTTTTAATCATACGAATAAAGTAACATCTATTTTACATAATGTCAAGTATATTTTACAAGCTGAGCAATGGTTTGGCGATGTTTTTCCGCCAATTCAACCGTCCGGCCGATGACAACTAACCGCAAGACTCCGTTTTCTTCCGCAATAAAGGCAACCGGATCGCGTTCGTGATTTTCACCGGCATAAAGGATAATTATTGATTGGGAACTTCCTTCCGAACGACCAACGGCTTTATCCTGCCATTGCCCAATCATTTTTTTGACTTTAGTTTTTTCGTCTATGGAAGAAAAAGAAAAGGAATAAAGAGTGTCGGGAAATTCGTTAAAAATTGGTTTTGTTTCGTTTTCCTTTCTCATTCTTTACTTTTTTTCTAAACCTAATATAATCTTAAACAATGTTAAAAAGAAACCTTCTTTTCTTTTTGTTTTTTTCCATTTTATTATTTTTCACCGGTCTTTTCTTTTATCAAAATAGCAAAATAAATCAAAATTCTCCGGAAGAAATAGCCGAAGAAAAAGTTACTCCTTCTCCGGAAGTAAAAGTAACCGAAACCCTAACGGCCAAAGAAAAATTAACCGCTTCATTTCAGGAAATTCTGACGAAAAACTGTCTTAAGATTTCCTTTGGCAAGGGCAGTTACTTTTTCGGAATTCTTCCCGCCAGCCTGCCTATATCAATTGATCCTTCCGTCAAACTTAAATATCGGGAAGGGAATACTTTTGCCTGCGCCGGCAACCCGGCCGTTCCGAATAGCCAATATGTTTTGATTGAGACCGTTGACGGAATAAACCTAAACCTTTTTGACGCCAATTCCAAAGAAGGCGGCCACGGAGGTTATCTTTTTTTGGGACCATTACCCAATTTGATCGGAGAAAAAAACGGCATTTCCTTTTCCGTCGCTCTTAACTGGCCGGATGGAGGTTGCTCTTCACCCGATTATCTGGCCCTCAAATTAAGAGGCCAAAAATCACTTAAACTCTCCAACGGAGAAACCGTCTTTCTTAATACCATTACTTCGGCGGTTAAAGAAGGCGACCCGAGGTTAACGGCAATCCTAAGCAATAATACCCAACCCTGCCAACTTGACCCGGAAAGAAAAGAAGTCGTTTATGAAGGAACCGAAGAAAAAGTTAAAAACAAATTTTTTGCCGGTCTTAACAACTTGGCCGACAGCGAACAGCAGGTAGTTGAAAAACTTACCACTCTTCTTAACTCAATTTCCCCAAAATAAAGGTAGTTAAAGCTCCCTAAAATTAATTGGTTTTTTGCCTGAGTTTAAAACAATAATTTCTTTTTAAGGCAATTCCGTCAAGAAAAGAGTGAAGCAATTTGGCTTTTGCTTTTAAATCCAGACCGGCGGATTTTTCCCGGGCTAGAGCAAGGGCCTGTTCAATTTCCTCGGTCTTAAAAATAGTCGCCGCCAAACAATAATAGCTTTTTGACCGGCCCTCATTAAATTCGTCAAGCATCTCCCAAAGAAGTTTTTCCCTGATCTTTTGTGCTTCCCGAAACTTATCCAATCCGTATTTTTGAATAAAACCGATATCTTCCTCCAGTTTTTGGTAGCACTTAAACGAGTCAAATTGCTTACCCATTTCGCGATGTCTTTTCCATTTTTCGCAAGTTTTGCTATCTTCGCAGTTTCCGCAAAATTCAATCTTTCTTTTAACGGCGCAATGTAGAAGAGAACAAGGGCCAGCCAGTCGCCACTCGGTTTTACAGCCCCGGCAACGGCTTTTGGTTTTCATCACATAACCGGGACAAAGACGGCAGGAAAGACCGCAAACTCCAACTTCCGGAAATTTATATTTTCCGATCATCTTTTATTCATTCTAGCAAAAACAAACAAAATCGGCTAAACCGACTTTGGAGATCGGTTTGTCCAACGATTTCTTGCCCAAAACAAAAGTCTGTAGTTTACCTGATATACAAACCAATAATTAATCAGGATATCTTAGAAGAAACTTCTTAAAAGACAAGCGCCGAAGATAACAAACGAGAGCCCGATAATAATTGTTAATACCGGACCATAATGAAGTTTGTAAGTTTCCTTTTTACCTCCCGCTGTTCTTTCAAGTTTGGGCATAAGGGAGTCGGGGCTGACAAGGGCAACAACGCCAAAAAGAATAAATAAGATTCCTAAAAGCTGAGTCATTTTGTTTTTATCTTATTCTTACCAAATTTAGAAAATCAAGAAAGCTCACCGCTTTCTTTTTTCTTCCCCTTTTTTAAGTCTTAAAGGAAGGATCCTGCCAATTCCGTCGACGCAACAACCTTTTGGATTCGCCGGACAACGACAAGCGCCCTCTTTGGTTTCCTGTTGCCCGTCGGAAGAGATTACTCCGTCGGGCCGGCAGGGAGCTTGCTGATAAATAATTTCTGTTCCCGACATAATCTAACTTTATCGGTTTTCCATCCACCCGGACTGCTAGCAACTATATTAAAAGTAAGGCAAAGGCAAGAACCGTAATTACCGAAAAAACCGCAACGGTTCGCAAAAAGAAATCAACCGCCTTTTTCTTGTTTCCGTCAAGAAAAAGCATAAAAGGCTGGTATAAAAAAAGGTATCCCATTACGGCGGCGGAAAGCGTAAAAAGAGAGATCATGGCGATTGGCGCAAGAAGAGTGTCTTTTTTGGGAAAAAATCTACTCCCGTAAAACATGAACGAAGAGACAATCGAAATGTAAACTGAAGCCGCAACCGCGTTTAGAAAAGGATTTTTTGACATATACTAATTATAGCACCCCAAAGTTTGACTCTGTAAAACCTCGTTGCGCCCACTCGGAGGTAGGTTCATTCGTTTGTCGTTTTTGAGAGAAGATATTAATCTATATCCGGTTGCTCGTGATTTGTTAATATCGTTTTTTATCATGAACACAAAGTATTCCATCTGAATTTACCCATTTTTTTTCTTCTTCTAAAAGAAATGATTCTATCCCTCTTTCTTTTATAGTTCCCAGATTTGCAATTTCACTCATTCCATATCTCTCTTTGTATCTTGTGTCTAGACGTCTAAGTCTTTCACAGGGAAATTTATCACAATCAAAACAGTACTCTCCTTTTCTATTTTTGCATAGTTTTATACCACATTTAATACATCGGCTATTTACTTTTCTACCGCTCATACAACCCGGACATTTATTTTCATTCCTCAAATACATAACGCATAACCCACAATTCATACCGCAAGGAGCAATAAGGTTTTTATTCATTTTAAAACTATAGGATTTCTTGTAATTCTTTTAATTTATCTGATATTCGTTTCAATTGATCCTCTCTTAAGTTTAAGCCGTATTTGATAATAAATCGCTGTATTCTGGCAATTGCTTCTATTGTCTTATCAACCGTGATATCTAGTTTTTGGGTCATTTCAATTCTGCTAAGCCTCATAAACATATTATATATAAATTCTTTAACTAAGACTGGGTATGAAAACTTGAAGTAATAATACAGGCTCGAGAAATGGGTACAATTTCGGACAACTGACTGGATGACAGAACTGGATTACCCAGAGTACACGGCGAAGGAAGTGAAACATTTTCTACAAGGATAAAGGTTTAAGAAAGCAACTTCTTAATATTTTTCTGCAACTCAATCTTTTTCCTTTCCAGGGCAGTAGCAGCATCAATAAATATTTCTTGCCTTTTAGCTTCTGGAATATCTCTAATCATGGTTTTTCCATCAGGTAGATGCTTTTGAAAAGCCTCGATCACCTCCATTGGAACGGAGGACACAAAATTTCCGTTCTCTTCAAATTTGCCACCTTTCAGCACATTCTGTAAATCTTTCAGGCTGAGTTTTTTGGATAGGTCAATTTCTTCAATTTGATCTTTTAGATATGCTATCTTCTTCTCGATTAACCATCGTTTGTGATTTCTTTGCTCCTGAATGAAAATTGGAATAGAGGTGATTAGTCCTCCAATTATGGCACCCACTAAACCAATGAAAGCTATAAGTATTTGTTCATTCATACTATTTTTTTGAATCCAGGTAATCTTTAATCACCATTGTTGCTTTGCAGTCGTCCTCGTTATATTCAAGAATCCGCTTTAGTTTGACTGGGTCCTTGTCTTCGAGGTACTCATTAAACCACTGGATCGAAAGTGCACCAGACGGAGTTTTGTCCCGCCAGTTGAAGTTAAGATAATGAGCAATCTCTTTGAGCGAATAGCTAGGTAGTGGCCATTCGGTGTATTTGAAAATATAGTCAAAATAGAGATCAATGCCAATTGGTGGCACAAACCAGGTTTCAAGCTCATTTATATCGATAACATCTGGGTACATTTCCTGCATTTTCCGATATGTGGTGCGCTCATGCTTGCTGTAGTAGTACAGGCAAAAATCTCCTTTAGGAAGGGATTGCACATACCTAATAAATTTAGTCCAGGCTTCTTTTTCTGCCTCTCGGGTATTATCGGCGGCCACGAAATCATCCAGGAATCGTTCCCTTTCCGGGGTTCGCTCGTAAACACCATGAAGATAGACAAATTCTTGAGTGGGATCATCTTCGATATCGAAAAACAACTCATGGCTTACTTTTGGGAACGGAGGAAATGGTTTGAACTGAGGAGTTTTAAGTTCGTAGTTTATCTGAGCGCGAAATTTAAATTTAGTCAACTGTTTTTCTCCGATACGGGGCAAAAATGATTTATCCTTCTGTTTCATATACATCAACTCTTGTACGTCAATTGAGCAAAGATCCTTAGCATCTTTCAAATCAAGGCTTTCTACTAAGGTGTCGCGCCCCGATCTACCCAAATATGCAATCATCGTAGGGTCTTTTGACTCCACACACCACTTCTTACAGCTTTGATACCAAGGACAAAGTTTACAAAGGCTAGAATAGGCGGGTTTATTTTGTATTTGATTAGTAATCAGTCGGGAAACCTCGTATCGAGTCTGTTCGTATAACCGCCACCAGGTCATCTGGTTCTTTACGCCCTGAGGTAAATCCAAGTCATAAACGACTTCTTCATTTTTGCTGTCGAGAATAATGCCTCGATGCTTACTACCAAACCCAAGTTTGGCTATTAATTCGCAATAATGGGCAATTTGCAAGGCATAGTGCCTTTTCAATTTGCCGTTTTCATCACTATCTTCGGTCGTTCCTTCAAAACCGCTGCCACTCTTAATATCGATCGGAATATAGGTGCCATCGGATTCTAGGCGCAACAAATCGGGTTCTCCGCTATAAGTTTCGTACTGGAGGTAACCATGATAAATGAGCGGCACTTTGTTCCTCATTGCCTCAAGTGTTTTATGGAACTGGTCAGCCTTATCAGTGGAACTTAAGTCAAGTAGTTGCAGGTTACTAACCACCGCTTTTTCGTGAGATACACCCTTCTCCCAAAGAAGCTCAACAAACGGATTTGATTCCTGGCTTTTTTCTGCCTGAGGACCAAACCTATCGCGCCACACCTTATGAGGGCACTGGGTGTAATCGTAAAGGGTAGAAGCAGTTAGATAGTTGTTCATGTATTTGGATTACATTCTGTTCAAAAACTATGATTCGGCAGCAGTTATCCCTTCTATTGGTTTTTCAATTATTATATTTTCTCGATCGTTAAGTTGGATTATTACTGGTTGTTTTAGCTTCAATCCTTTTCCTATTGCGATAGCATGACGCTCTTCTAGTGTAGCTAGAGTATTGGCGTAATCCTCTCCAATATAGTTTTCCAAAAATCCCTTACCAGTATCATCGAACACTCTTAAGGCAAAAATAGTATTGCATTGATTTAAAATACTCTTACTAACATTTGCCGTTCTTTGAGTTATAACTAAACTCCCCAAACCATACTTTCTTCCTTGCAAGATAACCTTTGCCGTGCCATTAGTTGCGTTTTTATCCCCTTCACTTGCCACTGAATTCCATTCGGGAATAAGTGAATGGGCCTCTTCAAAGACAAGTAGAACCTTTGCTCTTTTCTCATCTAATAGGGGTATTTTCATTAAGATCTTAAACAATTCCTCAGCAACTACCCTCGTTTTTTCAGCTTGAGTTAAGTCTGTAGTTATTACATTAAAGCCAATCTTTTCTCCTTTTGAGGCTTTGTGGTAATCCAAGTTGAGAATTCTAACCTTCTTCGTTGTCTCAAAGTCCTTAGAATCCGGAATCGTATCTTGACCAAAAAGAAATTTGCACAAGTTTTTATTAATAGCTATCT
The DNA here is from genome assembly GCA_002069945.1 of Microgenomates group bacterium ADurb.Bin219. Lineage (GTDB taxonomy): Bacteria > Patescibacteriota > Microgenomatia > UM-FILTER-40-11 > UM-FILTER-40-11 > MWCH01. The sequence goes on along the minus strand of MWCH01000002.1, from coordinate 151,851 downwards.
TATATTCTGCGATATTTCCGCTTTTATCTGGATTCTGTTTTGTGCCATCGGTGTGGATAAATTCATATTTCGAATTTATTGAATTGAATGCATTTTCATCGTCGGAGACAATTGTTGCCTCCGGCAGATAGTCTGGAAGTTCTTTTTTGTATTCGTTAGTAATATCGATACAGACAACTTTTATACCTTTTTCTGTAACTCTTTGAATTAACTCATATGATAAACACGACTTTCCGATACCCAAAATTCCTAATATTGCCGTATTGTGAGTAACAATCGCATCAATATCCTTCAAAGGAATCTCCAAATCAGTGTCGGGCAGACGACCTATTGATGTTTTTGCAATTGACTTTATTTTTGCGGCAGGAACAGTACCAGGAAAAGCAAAAAATAACGGTGAAAAAATCGCTGGCATCCATTTACAAACATCTAGATCTTTACTGCTCATATTATATTTCCCAAGTTTCCTTGCTATTCCAATTATGAAACCATGACGATCAAAGTTTTCCAAATTCTCTTCTTTAGCATTCCCGTTAATTACCTGATAGAGAGTTTCCTGATCGTAAATTAAAGTTTTTAGGATCGCACCCTCGCTAATTTTATGTTTTAGTTTGCCAGTATCTCTCAATATCGAAAAATTGAGCATATTTATATTTGAGCCACTTGAGACATAGCCTATGAATTGTTCCCTGTCTTTATATAACAGATTTTCTTCGATGGCCTTTTTTAATGTTTGGTCAGTGAGTTCATCAATATTCAACAGAAAAACCAAGTTTTCTTTTGCAAAGATTGATTTAGGTTCAGCAATTAATTTTTTATCTTTTAAGTTAATCTTGAGTACTTCACCACTTTTGTCTTGAATAAGATAAATACTTAACCAGCGTTTATTGAGTAAATATTTGGTATCCACAACCATACCAATTGATCCTGTATTTATAGATGTTTCAACAGCAACCAAATCTCCATATTTAACTGGCTTTGCCTTGTGTTTGGTGTAGTCTATTTCAATTTTGTACAACAAAGGATTTTCACAACCAATTGCTTGTCCAAGCTCATCCCCAACTTTGTCGCCGAACAAATTCAGTAGCTTTGTGATACGCTCGACAATTAACCCGATAACATCAAAAAAAGTCAAACAAATCCAAAATGCAATTACACAGATAAACGCAATTATTTTCTCTGGTACAACAAAATAAGAATATGCAGCGGAAAGATATACTATTGAGAAAATGACTTTTGATGCCCCAAATGTCTCAACAAACCAATAAAAACTTTTACTAACCCTACTCCAGAAATCCGTTTTTGCCTCTTTGAGCATTATTGTCAGGATACTTAGGATCAGAAGTAACAATGAGTAATAAAAAATGAAACTGTAACCTAAAAGGTTATTCTTTGTTGAAAGACCAAATAAGGAAATCAAAACAGCACTAGAATTCGCAATAACATCGGAGGGCTTGGTAAAAAACGGTTCAACGATATATGAACCGAGAATGATCATAAAGGCACCAGAATAAAACCATATGCTCGAATCAATATTTGTGTTCCATACTAAATTGCCAAAATCGCCTCCAATCAACTTGAAAATGACGACTAAAACCATTAAATACAAAAACGCCACCAATATTCGTTGATTCTGAGTTAAATTAGTCATACACGCTTATTCATTTATTTCGTTAATCGTCCTTTTAATTTTTTCTTCAAACTCTGGAATAACTTTTCTTTTTAGTTCATTTATTAAATCGAAGTCCATCTGTAGTTTTTTAATTTGCCTAGTCTGACTATCTAGGTCAGGAACCGGAATCTGATAATTTTCGACATATGAAGCTGGAACTCGCTTCTGGCCAGCTGATCCAGTCATGAAGTTTTTACCTCGCTCAATAAACTCTTTTTGGTAAATAAATAGCCAAATCCACAAAGGATGAATAACATCTTTGTTAGCTCTAATTACAATAAATTCTGTTGAGCCAAATCCGATACCTCCATTCAAATTTTTTACAATTCCCAATTTTCCATTCTCAAAGCATGGCGTTATTTTGGCCAGTAAAATGTCATCATCTTGAAATGATGTATATCCTTTAATAACATCTTTAAGCTTTCTCGTCTCCATACTAAACGGGTTGGGAGAGCCAATACTCAAGGAGGACATTGGTAGAAACGATACATCTCGATCCATGAGCCATTCTTTAACAGCTGGTTTTGCAGGGTTCACTTGAGCAACTTCTTTGATTAGCTTCATGGGCCATTTAGGGTCAACCTGAGGAATTGGAAGCCAATTTTCTACCATCTGTTTTGCTCCATCAATTATCTTTTGGTAGTCTTCAATCTGTTTAACTATTTCTTTTTGAACCTCAATAGGAGGCAGAGGAATTTTTAGTGTTTTTATTGTTTCAAGTGATAATTCGATTTGTCCACCGTTTCCACGAGCCAGTTTTTCAATCCCCTTAAAGCCATATTCGTTGACTAGGGCATATAAAACAAAAACTGGATTGGCTCTATTTTGGTCAAGCCTAACAATTGTGATATGACTATCGACTAAGTAAGCTCCGTTAAGATTAAACAGAGTAACTCTTCCTGCAGTACCAACACCCGTTGAGTTAATAAGTAGATCACCAACCTCAAGCTTTCTATGATCAATGACAAAATCTTCAGTTACAAAATATTGTTTGCTGAAATCAAACTCAAAATATCCTCGAGCTTGACCAGATTTAATAACTTGTAAACCACCGTCTCCATATTTTGGGGATTTACCTCTTTGAACTAAAACGCTTACTTCTCCCAGTTCAACCATGGACCATTTTTGATTGCCCTTATTTACAGCTTCTTTGTACCTATCTCCACTCAAATTGTAATCACCATCTTTCTCAATTTTGCTTTTAGGGACTAACAAAAAATTCCGTAGGTGGTAAGGGGGTTCGTAGTTATTAGTTTGTGACTGCCTATCTTGAATGAAGATCTCAAGAGGTGACATGCTTTTACGAGTCTTTGGTGTGCCAGACAAAATATTTTTATATTCAAGTAATTCAGAGGCTACTATCTCCAATTCTCCACCAGCGACAGGTCGTCGTTGTGCACCTAAATCAAAACCATCGTTTTCAATTTTAATAAATAAAATGTCTTTTGACCTTTTCGACAGAGCACTATCAAAGAAAAGAATACTTGTCTTCACACCAGAGTAAGGATTAAACACTCCACTAGGAAGCGAGACTACGGCAAAAAGGCCATCTTCAACCAGTAGTTTGCGTAATTGCTTATAAGCTGTGCCTGACTGGAAAATAATTCCCTCTGGCACGATTACGCCAGCTCGACCATTTGGTCGCAGATGTTCCTTGATGTAATCCACAAATAACACCTCAGCACGGTTTGCTTGCACGCTGAACCGCTTGTGTGGCCGTATTCCGCCCTTTGGAGACATAAACGGAGGATTGGCCATGATAACGTCATACATCTCATCCCATTTTTCATCACTGGAGAGAGTGTCGTACTCATAGATCTTGGGTTCAGCAAAGCCATGTAAGTACATATTGACCTTTGAAAGCTTGACCATGTCAGGACTAATGTCGTAACCGAAAAGATTACCCATCAACTTTTTCTTCTCGTCTGGAGTTAAGGGTTTTTCTTTATGTTCTGGATCGTCTAGACCATCATGCTGCTCAAGAATGTGTTTGTAGGCTGAGATTAAAAAACCTGCCGTTCCACAAGCTGGGTCCAAGATCGACTCATCTTTTTTAGGATCAACCACTTCGACAATGAAGTCGATAATGTGACGAGGAGTACGAAACTGCCCGGCGTCACCTTGAGAACTCATGATCGAGAGCAAATACTCAAAGGCATCTCCGAGGTCTTCACTGTGACTGTAGGTAAAACCATTAATCTCTTTGAGGAATAGGCTCAAAGTTTCAGGACTACGATAAGGCAAAAAGGCATCTTTAAAAATATCTCGGAAAAGTTGGGGAAGATGATTGTTTTGCCAGAGCTTAGTAATAGCCTCTCCGTAGAGTTCTAATCGCTCGTGTCCACCTAGTTTTGGGTCCAGAATCTTACTCCAGGCATATTTCTCGAACCCATTCGTAAAGAAACGTGCTTTACCACCCAACTCCATCGCATCTTTATCCATGTCATCCATGAATTTATAGATCAAAGCGGTGGTAATCTGATCTATTTGAGCCTTAGGATCCGGCACCTTACCTACTAAAATTTGCCTAGCTGAGTCTATTTTTCGTTTTGTTTCTTGAGTGAGCATATTTTTACATGTACGTATTAATCGATACGTAATCCTTTACATATTCGGGCACAACGTCTCGATACCCGTTAAGCGCCTTGAAATCTGCCAATGATACCTTGGGATTGGTTGCAAATCGACCATATTCCTTGGTTTCCACAATTTCTCGAATTTCATTGTCAGTGATATAAGCCTTAAGGAAGTTTTTAATCGGGTAGTAGTACTTGCTATCCGGCTTATGGATGGACACAAACTTCTCAAACTCTTCCTCAAGCAGTTCGTCTTTATCCTTAAATTTGTCCAAACGGCCGAAAATTTTGTCAAGAATTTCTCGAAGGGAAAGGCGGCGATCCACTTTAACCGATTTACGAAGTTTATCCAGGTTGAAATAATCTTCAGGCTTATCAAATACTTCAGTCTTAACATAATCTTCAACTGCTTGAATATCACCAGCTTCGTATTTTTCTTTAATAAACGGGTCTGCTTTAATGGTCTCTTCAAACTTTTCAAAGATCTTGCGATCTACTTTCATCCCCTGTAAACCAATGGCTTTTTCCTGAAACGTCTTGAGTGGATCAGGAATACCAATTGTTACCTCATCAATATCAACAGGAGGCTCACCTCCAGGTCCAGTCCCTTTGATAACTTGCGGTAATTTAAGAATCTCGTCATAGTTATACTTCTCTTCAAAATATTCACAGTTGGCAAAGAAGTCAAAGAGTTTAAAGTTTTCTTTTTCAACCCTAACCGTTTCAACTTCCCCATCCTCACGCTTCTCGAAGGAAAAAATATGTTTGCGGGTGCCGCGACCCTTGATTTGAATAAAATCAGTAGGAGAAAAAATCGGCCTCATTAAACATAAATTCAAAATATCCTGACAATCATAACCGGTAGTCATCATGCCAACAGTCACACATACCCTGGTTTTTGCTGACTTATACCCTTCTAAGAAACGGGTGTACCCATTGAGATTATTGTTGGCAAAACCAATCGTGAACTGCTGTGCATCAGAAATACTTGAGGTTACCTGAACTGCGAAATCAGAATTATATTTGCCAGGCCAATATTTGTCCGCCAACTGATTAAGTAACTGAGTAATCTTGCTAGCGTGCTTTTGACTTACACAGTAGACAATACTTTTACCAATCTCTCCTGATATTTTGTCCATCAAGGCGTTTTGAAGAAATGTTTCGCAAAAAATTAAGTTGGTTTTATCAGAAAAGAACTTGCGCTCAAAATCAGAAGTATAAAACGTTTGTTCTTCCTTGCCTTCCTCAGTATCAACTAAGAGTGAATAACCCTCATCTGATAAAAGCTGGGTGGTAATTTCTGTCCTGGCATCAGCTACGATTGGGTTTACTAAAAAGCCTTCTTTAACTCCATCAAGCAAACTGTACCTGAAAGTTGGTTCGCCAGTTTCACAACCAAAGGTTTTATAGGTATCAAGCAACTGCCGTTTTTCCCAAGCTCGCGGATCTCTGGAGTTAAGTTTGTTAGGATCAATGCCTTTAAGGTAATTCTTGGGAGTAGCAGTTAAGCCCAACTTATATCCGACAAAATACTCAAACACCGCACGGCTATTGCCACCAATAGAGCGATGTGCTTCATCGGAGATAATCAAATCAAAATCAGTAGGAGTAAATAGTTTTTGATATTTGCTATTAGTCGATAGGCTCTGTACGGTTGAAACAACCACTTCTGCTTTTCGCCAATCATCCCGATTTTCCTTGTAGATGACAGTAGTGAAATCCTTGCCTAAATATTTCTTAAAATTCTTGGCCGCCTGATCTTCTAGCTCAATACGGTCAACCAGGAACAAAACTCGTTTGGCGTTACCTGTTTTCAGAAAGAGTTTGATAACAGCGGCACAAGTAAGAGTTTTACCAGTCCCGGTGGCCATCTCAAACAGATAGCGATCATTGCCATGATTAGCCGATTCTTGCAAGGATTGGATAGCTCTTAGTTGATATGGACGTAGGAATTTCAAATCCGATTCTTTAATCAAGCTCTGTCTAAGCGCCTCATCTTGCCAGCGCGGATCTTTTTGATAACTTGGGTTTTGTGTTAAAGCAATATAGTCTTCGGAAATTTCTTCCTCAGCTAGTTTTTTAGTATCAGGTTTGTAGGTAACCAGATGTTTCAGTGATTCTTGAGTTGGAAATTGGGTAATGAGACAGGGGTTACCTCTCTCCAAATCCCAAAAGTAATGAATATTACCGTTAGAAAGAATGACAAACCGAACATTTTGAGATTGGGCATATCTTCTTGCTTGCTCCTTGCCATCCAAAGGATCTTTGTCTTCTGATTTTGCCTCAAGCACTACATACGGAAAGCCTTTTTCATCCAGAAGTAAGAAGTCGATAAACCCATTCTTTGTCTTGTCAAAATCGTTGCCCAAATCATCAACTGCTTGTTTAGTTAATTTGGCGTTATTCTCGAGAACAATATTAGCCGGTCCACTCTCATCATCGAAGAAACGCCAGCCAGCTTCTTTAAGAAGTGTGTTAATTTTGATTCTGGCTTTTGCTTCTTTTTGTATCATAGTCATTTACATTTATATTTTGGATAACTCTTTTTATCTCAACTTTTATTTTCTCCCTTGACCAGTTTTTTTACTACTCGATCAAAGTCAGATTCAATTGGTTGGGTTTTATTAAACTCTTTGTACTCAGCCAAAGCCTTCTTGTCTGCATCATCTTTGGAAACTCTGCCCCTACCATCCAAGATTCTGTATTCATTAAATGACAGGAATTTATTGACGCTTTCGGCAAATTCATCCATTGTGAAAGCTTGTCTGTTTTCAATCAAATTTTCGATGTAATCAAAAAAACCAGTGACAGTACGTTCAAGCTTTTTAATCTGTTCTTCCGGCAGATAGTTTTTAGCAACTGTCACATCAGCCGATAAAATCCGACCGGCAGGGGCATTCTTCCAAGTAGTCAGTCCCATATGGGGTTGCTTACAATCAACCCGCTCATCAATAATCTCAGCAGCAGTGTGACCAGTAATAGCAAAGTGGAATTTATTTTGAACGGTAGCAAAGAAGTCTTTAGTGGTTTGAGAATGAGGGTCGTAATCAATGCTGCATTCAGCAAAAATATCAGTGATTTGTTGATAAATCCGGCGTTCACTGGCACGAATCGAACGAACTCTTTCCAGCAGTTCTTTAAAGTAATCTCTACCAAAAATACGTCGAGGATCCTTAAGACGCTCATCGTCCATGGTGAAACCCTTAATGATGTATTCCTTTAGGCGCTCAGTTGCCCAAATACGGAAGTGAGTAGCTTGTGTCGAGTTAACCCTGTAGCCCACAGAGATAATTGCATCAAGGTTATAAAACTTGGTTTGGTAAGTTTTACCATCACTGGCAGTATGTTCCAAAATGGAACTAACTGCACTTTCCTGTAATTCCCTGCTCTCAAATATATTTTGCAGGTGTTTTGTGACAGCAGGTCGTTGAACTCCAAAAAGTTGCGCAATTTTCTCTTGAGTTAACCAAATGTTTTCATCCTTAATAAAAATCTCAACCCGGACCTTGCCGTCAGGAGTAGTGTAAAGCAGAAAGTCCGACTCACGTTTAAAGGTATCAATTTCTGTGCCCTTAGGGATTGTGGTTAATTGTTTATTTGCCATATTATTTTTTCTTTATAAACTTCTTAATGTCCTTCAGGTGATAGCGCCGAATTTTCTTCTCACCAATCCGAACTGCTATTAAAATACCCTTACGGTCCCAAAGACGAAGGGTATTGGGGTGGACATTCAATATTTCCGCTGCTTCTTTGAGTTTGAGTAATTTATCCATAAAAGTACATTACTTACCAATTGATGACACTAGCATACAAAAAACTCAGCAATTTATCAATTGGTTATGAAGGAATAAGAGAGAGTAAACCGCGTGTCGGCTTGTGTGGCATCTTCGCGCCTGGAGTGGCATAGTTCATCGTTATTTAGCTTCAAACGGCTCGTTGGGGCTGTTGTGAGCCGGTGTGGGCCAATGTCTTAAGTAGCTTCACCTGGAGTTCAATCAATGCCATAAAAGCTCGGAGAATATAACGTTTGAGTAAAGTCATAAAAATCCTTAACGCATCCGAGCGCGGGCTAGTGGTCCTTCCAGTTCATTGAAGAAGTTGATGAGTTGACCACCGTTAGTAAAGGCAATAGTTAAACTCGGTTGCTCTTTGCTCTCATAAACCTTAATACACGGAACGCCATTATCATTGCGATATAAACCAGTAGCGTTCTTGTCTAGGTCTTCACTACACGTTTCAGTAGGAGGGTCTAACTGGACAGTTCTGACTTCTCCCTTCCAAGTGAGGAAATAATTTACCCTACCATTGCCACCATCCTTCTTGCCGGTCTCCAAAGTCAGTTTACTCAAATCGATACTACCCAGCGCAATGGAATGCTTGGCGATAAAGTTACGAGCCAATTGTTCGATCTCGGTTTGTGAGTATTTGCCACTGTTGTCGTACTGTTTCTGATCGCTAAACCAACGGGAGCCATCGGCTTTGTATCCCCATGTCCCAGGAGTTTCATCCACTTGCATGATATGGTTTGTTACAGAATTCACGACAAAATAGGTGGAATCTACCAAGTAGGTTTCACTCTTGGCAGCGATAAGTCGGTCCTCTTCCAGATTATAGAAAGCGTCGTTACATTCATACTTCACATTGACTGTGGGCATTTCCAGAAAATCACGGACAGCAGCCACCGCTTTCTCCCGCTCTTCTGCAGAACGAGCAGTCAAAGAGCAGAGCTTGTCAGACAATTCACGGCTGGCTTGAGAGTTATGCTCACGATATTTAGGGTCATTATTAGCCAGGTCTGTAAGCTCTTTAATTTGTTGGAGTTTTTGGTCCTGGGCTTGTTGAACCTTAACGGACTGAGTCTTAGGCTGAATCAGCCAGAAAGCAGAACCAAGTAATACCAGGAAAACGAAGGCAATAGCCAGGGGTTTGTTTTGAATTATTTTCATTGTCATATTTTTATACTCCTCAAGGGCTAACTAATAACGTGTCGAGATGTTAGCTTCCTTCACAAGAGATTGTCAAATCAATTTATTTTTCAAGATACCTCAACTTAAATAATACGCGTTGTTTACAAAGGTAAACATAAATCACCACAAAGTTTATTGAGACGGACACAACTTTTTTCCTAGACTGATTCTAGTTCGATTAAATGACTATGAATCAGCAAATAAACTCCGACACTTACGTTACCAGTGACTTAGCTTTAGCCACTACCATTTCCCTTCAGTTTCCTATCCAAGACATTGATCGGTCCAATCCCCACAAAGCCGTCTTCGTTTTCTTCCGATCCCCAGAACTGGAAGAACTCGTTGAGGGCTACTTTCGCAACGAACTCAAGATCTCACCCCAGACTTTCTTTAACCAGTTAAGAGATATTAAATCGCGCCTCTACGCCGAAAGGAGCCTATGGTAAGCCAGAAACTCCTGCTCGAGCTCAGGGCGATTCTCAAAGAGGACTACGGCGTAGAGCTAAAACTAGAGGAAGTCTTGGATGTTGCCCTGGTCTTGATTGGCTTTGCGGAAACGGCGATGAAGATCGAAGCCAAACAGAGCAGCACGTAGCTTAAGCCCGAAACAAATAAATGAATATGTCAATGAAACAAAAAGAAATAACGGAAAACTTGTATCTCCAATTCTGGAGAAACCCCATCTTTTTCAAGGGGCTCTTAGCCTCTGTGAGCGCCGATCAATGGCATACCTTCACTGCTCTGGCAGTATTCATCAATGATAAAGGCGAATGCCACCCTTCCCTCAGCAAGCTCAAGCAGATTTTAGGCCTTGGCAGTATAGCTAGTGTCAGCAGACGAATTACTTCTCTCGCCAAAGCACGGTTTGAAGGGAAACCACTCATCGAAATCAGTAAGAAGAAACAAACGAACAAGAAGGGGGTCCATGTCTTTGCTAATAACTCCTACTTGCTTAACCAGGCAATCGTCACCATCTTTGCTCCCCACGCCTCAAATCCCGTATGTCGTGAACAACAAACGAGTAGTTGGGATGAATTCAAGACTAAGTTAATAGACTCGGGTGTTATACGCGAGAAGCGAGATGACGACAAACTAACTAGAAGGAGTTTTTAACGAAAAATAATTAACAAAACGAAAACGCTATGAAGAAAAACAAGGTTGGCCGAAACTTGGCTAAAAGTTGGCTAGGAAAAGAACCTTTTAAGGTGGGACAAAAGGTGGATGAGATGTGGATGAAGGTTGGTCAATTGTTGGTCAAAAGTTGGTCAGCTTTTAAGGCTAATGAGGTTGGACAATACTTGGACAAAAGTTGGACAGATTTTGGAGATAAATTAGGACAACGCTCGTACAAAATTAGTACAGATAAATTACTCCAACTTTACTCCAATATTACTCCAGAAATAACCGGTCAAAGGCTACGCCGAAGCTACACCAACCCTACACCAAAATATGAGAGATTTAGCCTGAAAAAGGTTTCCCAAGAGTTACCCAATGATTACCCAGAAAATATGGACTTCAACCTGAATAAATCAGGACAAAATCAGCATGAAATCGGTACAAAAATAAGTCGGCGGTTTGTCGGTGAAATGTTGATGACAGGGTTCGGCAAGGTTTCGGTGTGGGTTCGGTATCTACAGGCATTAAAGGTTGTGCAATTCTTGGGTAAAACTGGTGTGGATTTACGAGCCTTTTACCCAGCAATTATCCAAGTCATCCAACCCCTCTCATTTATTGCCCACTCGCTTATAGCCCACAACAAACGAGTGTCCTATGGCTACACCAAGGTTACACCAACGCTACACCAGGAATGCTACCAATTGCGACCAAATGCGACCGGATTTGAACCCTTCTTCTCTCTGTTTGATATTGCTCGAGTTTCCGTTTATGTTGTGTTGCCAGGTCAAAGCCTATGAAAACTGCCATTTTCTGCCGAGTCAGCAGCAAAGAACAAGAAGACACGGGCTACTCATTACCAGCCCAGGAGAAGTTCTTGCGCGATTATGCTGAGAAACAAGGATTGGAAGTAGCCAAAGTCTTTGCCATTTCCGAATCGGCTGCTGGGAAAACCCAGAGAAAAGTCTTTATCGAGATGGTGGCCTATGTTCGCAAGCACGATATCCCCACCATTATTGTTGAGACTACGGACCGGCTGACCAGGAACTTTGCCGATGTTCCCATGATTGATCTCTGGATTACCGAGAACGAAACCCATCAGGTCCACTTGGCTAAAGAAGGCTGCATCCTCCACAACACCTCCCGGTCCCATGAATGGTTTATGTGGCGAGTAAAGGTCGCTACCGCCGAGTATTATGTACGACTATTATCAGAGAACGTTAAGAAAGGACAGAAAGAGAAAATCGCCCAGGGCTGGCTACCAACCAAACCACCAAACGGTTACAAGACCATTGGCGAAACTGGGCATAAAATCCATGTCATCGACGAGGACACCGCTCCTTTTGTGAGGAAAATGTTTGAACTCTATCTCACCGGCAACTACTCAACTAAACGGCTCTCCAAAAAAATGTACGCCGAAGGCATGAGATCCCAATTAGGACACAAGCTGCCACACAGTCGGATCCACTCCCTTCTCCGTGAGCCTTTTTATATTGGTAAAATCAAATGGAACGACGAACTATTTGAAGGTAAACACCAGCCATTGATTACTGTTGAGCAATTTAATAAGGTCCAGGCGATGCTAACGAGCAGAACTACACCCAAATACCGCAAGCACAACTTTCTCTTTAGAGGACTGATTAAATGCGCTGGGTGCCACAATTCCATTACCTTCGAAATCGCTAAGGGTCAATACATTTACGGCCATTGTAACCATTATCATGAATGCCCACAGACCACCTGGGTCAAAGAAGATGAGGTCGAATCTCAGCTTATTAGCGGCTTTGAAAACCTTCGTATCAAAAACGCCCGGATTACCGACTGGCTCCGTAAAGCCTTAAAGGAAAGTCACAAAGACGAAGTCGAATATCATAATGACACCATGGGCGAGCTGAACACCCGTTATGAAGCGGTGCAGAAACGAATGGACAGACTCTACGACGATAAGCTCGATGAGAAAATCACCCCCGAGTTTTATAACCGCAAGTTTAAACAGTATTCAGAGGAGAAAGACGAAATCACCGGGTCGATTAAAAAGCATGCTAATGCCAGCACTGGCTTCTTAAACTTAGGCATGAGCATTTATGAACTCTCTCAAAGAGCCAAAGAAATTTATCTGGAAGCCAAGAGCAAGGACATGATCGATGAACAGAGATCGTTAATCCGCTTTGTCTTCGGGTCCTTAACAGTTGATGAAGGAAAACTCAGCTACACCTACAGTAAAACCTTTAAATTACTCTCCGAAGCAGTGATAGAAACAAATGGTCCGAAAGTGGAAAAAATTGACGACTTGGAAAATGGAAAATTCGAACTAACAAAAAATCCCGACGATTCAACACAAAAGGACGCTTTGTTGCCTCTGCGTCCCATCTGGCTCCCCCGAGAGGACTCGAACCTCTAACCTTCTCCTTACAAAAGCCCTCTTGTTACCAAAAGGTTTGGACTATCTTATGTCCGATTAAAATCGGACTCTGGTATATAGTCTCTACACGTTTATCCTTCAGCAAGCTCAGGACGAGTCCTTCATTGCGTTCGGAATTTAGCTCGGGATTATCCTTCGATAAATTCAGGACTTCCCCGAATTAGCCAGATTTTTCAACCCGAATTACTTCGGGAAGCTGCCTACTCTTCGACAGGGAGCCGCTCTACCATTGAGCTACAGGGGATTAAAAAATGTACCATTGATAAGTTACAATGTACAAATTTGTTTATTTAATTTTCAAAGACCTCTGGTCAATTCTCAACTAGTCTACGCTCAAAATTATACATCATGCCTTCTAAATTGTAAATTTCATTTGTAGTAATATTACTTTATGGAATCGCTTCCAAAAGAAACCGTTGATAAAATTCTTCACCTCCAACAACTGGAAATCTCCGAATATCAAATCTATAAAAACCTCACCAAAAGAGTAAAAAACCAGGAAACAAAAAAAACCTTAACCCATCTAGCTGAAGATTCTTTAAAACACTACCAATATTGGCAAAATATTACGCAAAAGGAAGTCGGCCAAAAGAAATTGCGCGTCTGGTTTTACTCTAACCTCGGAAAAGTTTTTGGTCTGACTTTTGGGGTAAAAGTAATGGAGCATACAGAAGAGGCGATCAGAAATATCTATGAAGAGCTCGCTAAATCCAATAAAGAATTCGCCTGGATTATTGATGAAGAAAAAAAGCACGAAAAAGAGGTCGTCGGCCTGATAAACGAGGATTTGTTGAAATATATGGGCTCCATTGTTCTCGGTTCAAGCGACGCCTTGGTTGAATTGACCGGAACCTTAGCCGGATTAACTTTGGCCCTGCAAAACAACCAATTAATCGGCGCTACCGGCTTAATTACCGGTTTGGCTGCCTCATTATCAATGGCCTCTTCCGAATATCTTTCTACAAAAAGCGAGAAAACTATCCGCAACCCGCTAAAGGCTTCTTTATATACCGGAATTACCTACGTTATGACGGTAATTTTATTGATAAGTCCTTATTTTATTTCCCGAAATTATTACCTTTCCCTTGCTTTAACCTTAGCCAATGCCGGCCTGATAATTTTCTTTTTTTCCTTATATACCTCCATTACCCAGGATGTTTCTTTCAAAAAAAGATTTCTTGAAAATCTTTCCTTAAGTTTTGGGGTTGCTTTTTTAAGCTTTTTTATCGGTTTAATCGTCCGCAACTTTCTTCATTTGGAAATTTAGTTAATATTCCTCTTGACAAAACCCAATCTTTGAATTAATATATGAACATATGTTCATATCTAAGCGCTGTCATTGTTCATCGAAAGACTGCCGTTGTTCTTTGGCGGGAAAGGAAACCAAAAAGTTAAGCCAAGATCTGGCTCTTCTTTCTGCTCAATCGCGGCTGGAGATTTTATTTTTGCTTTATCAAAAAAATCATTGCGTTTGCGATTTGGAAAAACATACCGACCTTTCCCAAAGTCTGGTTTCCCACCACCTGGCGGATCTGACCAAGGCCGATATGGTTAAAAAAGAAAGACAGGGAAAATTTATTGATTACCGGCTGACGCCTAAAGGCGTCCGCTTTTTAAAAGCTTTACTGACAATTTCAGGAAAGGAGGTGAAAAAATAATGAAAGACGATAAAAAATGTTCATGTTGTTGCTGCTGCAATTGCGGCTGCGATTGCGGAAAAGACTGCCAATGTTCTGGCCAAAAAGAAAATTCGGAAAACGCAGAAAAAAAATAATAATAATTTAATTTACAAAAAAAATTATGAAAATTCAAGTTTTGGGTTCCGGCTGTACAACCTGTAAACAGTTTTTCGAGACCACCAAGCAGGCAGTAAAAGAACTCGGTTTAAAAGATGAAGTAGAATATATAACCGACATATCTAAAATTATCCAAATGGGAATAATGTCAAGTCCGGTATTGGTCGTTGATGACAAACCGGTACTGGTGGGTTCTCTCCCGAATTTGGAAAAAATTAAACAGGCAATCTCATCCGGTTCTTTAATCGCCAGCCAACCAAAGACGGGCAATTGCAGTTGCGGGGGCAATTGCTAACTATGAAGATATTCCAATTTGTCCAACAATTGGCAAATTTAATAACCAATCAATGGCTTGGCTTGGACAGCCAATCTTATTTCGGCAGCTCTCTTAATTTTTTTATCTACGATACCATCAAGATTGGATTGCTGCTGGCTGTCATTAACTATTTTATGGCGGTAACCCGCTATTACTTTCCGATGGAAAAAGTAAGGGATTTTCTTACCAGGCGCCGTTGGTTTGGATTGGATTATTTTTTCGCGGCGGCGCTGGGTGCGATAACCCCCTTTTGCTCCTGCTCTTCCATTCCTTTATTTATCGGCTTTGTGGGAGCAGGAATACCCTTAGGGGTAACGTTTACTTTTTTAATTAGTTCTCCTTTAGTTAACGAATCTTCGCTGTATCTTTTCCCCGCCCTTTTTGGGATGAAAGTAACCATCTTTTACAATCTGATTGGAATGGCTGTAGCAATTTTAAGTGGTCTGCTTATCCAAAAGTTGCGAGTTGAAAAGTATGTTAAAACCGAATTGCTTAAATTTAAATCCAAAATCCAGGTTGAAAAAGAAAATGGCGAAAAATCTTTGCCTTTTAAGGAACTTGTAAAATATTTTTGGCACGATTCAATAATTATCACCAAAAATGTATTCCCATATGTCATCGCGGGCGTAGGAATCGGTGCTCTTATACACGGTTTTGTCCCCGCCAATATAATTGAAAAATATCTATCAACGAGGAGTTGGTGGGCTATTCCACTGGCAACTCTCTCGGGGTTACCCCTCTATGCCAATTCCGTAAGTGTAATTCCCATTATGGAAGCACTGGTAAAAAAAGGAGTTCCCTTGGGAACTGCTTTGGCTTTTATGACCTCCATCGTCACCTTATCAATACCCGAAGCCCTGATGCTAAAAAAAATCATGAAGTGGCAATTGCTGGCAATCTTTTTTGGCTTAACCGCAATGGGAATAGTCTTAATCGGCTACCTGCTTAATCTTTTTGAAACAACGTTTCTTCTTAAATAAATCTTTCTAACTTACGCTTGGGGTGTCTTCTCTTTTCTACATTCGCTTACTTGAAATCTACCAACTAAACTCTATAATTTAATTATGGTAAAAGAAAAGGTTAATTCCGATCCCGAAATTAAGGAAGAAAACAAACCCTCAAAAGCTCAAAATTTAAGGGGTTCGCATAAATTCCGGCTGATTTTGATTATTATCCTGATGGCAATTGTCGCCGTTCTTTTTATTTTCGTCAAAAAACTTCGACTGGCGTTGGTTGTTGCTTTTATCGCCCTTTTGGCGGCTTTGGGTCTTGAGGTCTCACAAAACGATTGGGATTTGGGAAAACTTTTGGAAACAAAATCATTTCAGGAATCAAAAGTTTCCCGCGATACCGAAGGGAATCTTCTTTTTGATAAATTGGGCAATATTACCACCGACAGCACCAAGGGTAAAAAAGCCGGCGATTATAATTGCGACGATTTTTCAACTCAACCCGAAGCGCAAAGATTTTTCCTCAAAGTCGGCGGAATCGGCAATGATCTTTACCGACTTGACGGCGACAAGGATGGAAAAGCTTGCGAAAGTCTGCCCAAAGGTCAATAGATTTTTCTTCTTTAAATTATTCTATTACTCCAAGTAGTCTTGAAGTTTTTTTCTCCGAGAGGGGTGTTTAAGTTTTCTTAAGGCTTTCGCTTCAATTTGTCTGATTCTTTCTCTGGTGACGCCGAATTTTTTTCCGACTTCTTCCAAAGTCATCGGTCTTTCTCCGCCAAGTCCAAACCGATATCGCAAAACGTTTGCCTCCCGGCCGGAAAGGGTTTCCAATACTTCGTTAATATTGTCTTTTAATAGCTGGCGCGAGGCGGTATCGTAAGGAGACGGCGCCGTATCGGCGATAAAATCGCCCAAAATCGAATCTTCGTCGTCCCCAACCGGCGTTTCCAAAGAAGTCGTGTCCTGGGAAATTTTCATAATTTCCCTGACCCTGGAAGTGGAAATCGCCATCTTTTCGGCAATTTCTTCCGGTGAGGGCTCACGGCCCAAATCCTGCATCAATTTCCGCGAAGTTCTGATCAGCCGGTTAATCGTTTCCACCATATGAACCGGAATTCTGATTGTTCTGGCTTGGTCGGCAATCGCGCGGGTAATCGCCTGCCTGATCCACCAGGTCGCATAAGTGGAAAATTTATAACCGCGGCGCCAATCGTATTTTTCAACTGCCCGGATTAATCCCTGGTTGCCCTCCTGAATTAAATCCAAAAGCGATAATCCCCGGCCAACGTATTTCTTGGCGATGGAAACAACCAACCTTAAATTTGATTCGGTCAATTTCTTTTTCGCCGCCAGGGAATTTTTCTCAATTTTTTTGGCCAGCTCGATTTCCTCTTTGGCCACTAAAAGATTAATTTTGCCGATTTCCCGCAAATACATCCGGACCGGATCCGTCGTCGTCGGCGTTTCCAGACGAGAGATAACTTCAATTTCCTTGCTTAACTCCTTGGCGGATTTTTCGTCGCTTTTTATTTCTTCTTCAGTAACGTTATCAAAAACGTCAATTCCGGCGTTTATAAGCCGACCGTAAAAATAATCAAGCTTGTCCAGATGGTCTTCTGCCTGAGGAAAACATTCCAAAATTTCGTCCTGGGTTAAAAAGCCCTGTTTTTTACCTTTTTCAATCAATCTCTTAATCGTCTTATCCAACTCTTTGTCTTCCGGTTTGTTCTTTTCTTTTCCTTTTTTAATTTTCAAGGTTTTCATCTTTTAATTACAATTGGAGATAAATTATAACTTTTCTTTTTTGCCTTTAAGAATTATACACTTTTTTCTTCTTTTATTGAAGCTAGCTGTTCCGAAAGGTTTTTAAATCTGTTTTCCGCCTCTTTCCAATCGCTGCTGCCGGAACGGTCTTCTTTCTCCATTTTTTTAATTTCCTCGGAAACCGAGACCAAATCCTTTTTAATTTTTAAAATCTTCATCTGCTGAAGCGTTTGGCCGATTTCCTTATCCAACCAATCTTCGTCTTCAATTCTTTCGTTATTTTTCCCCAAATCAACCAGATAGATATTATTAAAAAGATCCGTCAGCTCCAAGGGTAAAACCGCGGCAAACTCGGCACTGGAAAATTTCTTTTCAAAAAAAGGATTTAACAAATCTATCATTTTCCGATAACCGGGCAATTGAAACAGGTTGCGATTTTCCTCAACCGATAAGGCTCGGATTTTTCCCGACTGGAAACAAAGCGCGAGTAAATATTCTTCCAAAATCTCCTCCCGACTGCGGTTTGTTTTTTCGGGCGCCAAGGCCGGTTTAACCAAATTTTGATTAGCCAAATATTTTTTTATCTGGATACCGATCGCCTCCTCGCTAACCCCCAATTTGTCCGCCAATTTTCTTAAATAGTGGTCTTTGACGATTTCGTTTTCAATCCGGGACAACGGCGGAATCAATTCTTCGCCGATTTTCCGTTTCCCTTCCGGCGTTTCTCCGGCGTTTCTTTTAAAAGAGGAATCAATTAAAAAATCATAATAGGGAACGGCTTTTTTAAGACAATCGCGGTAATATTTCGGCTCTTTTTGGGCCGCTTCGTCCGGATCTTTATATTTTTCCAATTCCAAAACTCTGATGTTTAATCCTTCTTTGTCGGCAATTTCAATCCCTCTTCTGACCGCCTGGTCGCCGGCGATATCCGCATCCAAAGCCAAGACCAAATTGTCCGTAAATCTTTTTAAAAGCTTTACCTGAGCTTCGGTTAAGGCGCTCCCTTTAATGGCCACGACGTTTTTAATTCCGATTTGGAAGGAAGAAATTGCGTCCAGCTCGCCCTCGACCACAACCGCCTGATTTTCTTTTTTGATTTCCTCTTTGGTTAAATCCAAGGGGTAGAGCAACTCGCTTTTGTGATAAACCAAAGTTTCCGGCGTATTGACATACTTTGCTTCTTTTGCCAAAGGGTCCAAAACCCGGCCGGCAAAACCGCGGACATTACCGCGGTGATCAATCAAGGGAAACATCAGCCGGTGGCGGAAACGATCATAGTATTGGGAGCGGGAAGCGGGAGACGAGACGCGGGAAGTAGGGATAATCAGACCGGCGGCCTCAAGATCAGGGGAACGATAGCCCTTTTTACCGACCAAATATTGTTGTAATCCGTCCCAAAGATGGGGAGAATACCCGATTTTAAAAAGCTTTAAAGAATCTTTGCTTATTCCCCGGCTTAAGATATATTCCAAAGCCGGCTTGGCCGCCTGATGGTTTAACAAAAGATAATGGAAAAACTCCATCGCCAGATGATTAATCTGGTAAAGTTTTTCTTTTTGAGCTTCGTCTTCACTTGGCTGGTAACTTTTTAAAACCACGCCGGTTTTTTTGGCCAAAAGTCTTAAAGCCTCGCCGAAATCCATCCGGTCATACTCCATCAAAAAACGAAAAACATCTCCGCCCTTTTGGCAACCAAAACAATGCCAAATCTGTCTTTCCGGAGAAACAATAAAGGAAGGCGTTTTTTCCGTATGAAAAGGGCAAGGAGCCTTAAAATTGCGGCCGGCTTTTTGTAGGGGCATATAGCCGGAAATAAATTGGACTAAATCAATTTTGGCTTTAATTTCTTCAATCTGATCCATATCCGCAGGCAAGCAGCCCAATTATAGCAGAAATTGGCTTTGAATAACCGTCTTGGAAGTTATTCTTCTTTAATAAGAATTGAAAGTATTTTATCGGGATTAACCGGAGTTGAGTTTTCTCCGAAGCGGTTGGCTTTAACCGGAGCTTCCGCGATTTTATCAACCGTTTCCATCCCTTTAACCACCCGGCCGAAAATTACATAATTTTTCGGCAGCGGATTGTCCTGGTGCATGATAAAAAACTGGCTGCCGTTGGTATTGGGTCCGGCGTTGGCCATTGCCAAAGTCCCCCGCGTGTATTCTCCCTCAAAGGGTTCGTCCGCAAAAGTATAACCCGGTCCGCCGCTGCCGTTGCCGTCGGGATCTCCTCCTTGAATCATAAATCCTTTGATTACCCGGTGAAAAATCGTATTGTCGTAAAAATTTTTCTTTGCCAAAGTGACAAAATTATTAACGGTGATTGGCGTTTTATCGCTAAAAAGCTCAATTTCGATTTTTCCCTTGCTGGTTTCAAGAATCGCCGTATATTTTTTCTTCATATTAATTTCCAAATTGGGTGTTTCGGTTTTGGTGGGTTGAAGAATTTCCGTCGGCAAGGCTGGAGTTTTTTCTTCCTTTGAATTACCCGGCCTTAAAACCCAAAAACCCAAAATTAATAATAAAAATAATAAAATAAAAATAATAATTTTTTTCATTGGCGGAGAGAGAGGGATTCGAACCCTCGAGAGCCTTTCGGCCCTGCACGCTCTCCAAGCGTGTGCACTCGACCACTATGCGACCTCTCCGGGTAAACTAAATTGATCTTTAGAGCATAATTTTATCTTTTTTTGAAGCAAAAAGCGAGACTTGGTTAATTTCTGTCTTATTAGGAGTAAAAGAAAAAAACACTTTTCTCAGTTCTCTGGCCTCTCCTCTCTATCTTTTGTGCGCCCAGAGGGAATTGAACCCCCAAGTCTCTGGGTCCGGAACCCAGCATTTTATCCGTTAAACTATGGGCGCTCCTCACGTTTGTTCGGAGTAAACCATCCTTCGGCTTTGCCAAGCCAGACTTGCCGCCCTTCAAACTGTACTTACGGCTTGCTCTCTGCAAAGGAATGCAAGTCGAAGTGCGGAGGGTACAGGAGTCGAACCTGTTAGCCCTTACGGACATTGGTTTTCGAAACCAACGCATTACCGTCCTGCCCACCCTCCAATAATGCGTGCCTGGGGCGATTCGAACGCCCGACTTCAGCCTCCGCAGGGCTGCGCTCTATCCAATCTGAGCTACAGGCACATCAAACTTATACTAAGAAAAGTCGAGATACTCCAGGTAAACCTCTAGATTATACCAAAATTTAGGTTCAAAAGTTAAGCCGGAGAAGAAGTGGGTAAAATTGGCCCCGAGGGAGGATCTTTTTTTTCCTCTTTCTCTTCTAAATCTAGAGGAACTTTTTTGGCCAGCCAGGCCGAAGCCTTGTCAAAGAAAGTCAACGGCGCTTCTTCGTTAAGCAAATATTTTTCCAAAATTTCCTTAATCTGTTTTTCGTTTTCTTTTTTGATAACAAAAAGCAACCGGCCGGGAAGGTTTAGCCGGGTATCAATATTTAATAATCTTTGATCATACTTGTTGGAAAACCAAAAACGCCAAAGATATTCCCAATCATAGCTTTTATCTTCAAAAGCAACTCCTTTATTGGTAATCCGGTATTCAATCTCCTCCGGCGGAACAGTAGAAAGAACATAATAAACAAAAGCCAAGGAAATTATCGCCGCGATCAAAAACCACTCTTTAACGAAAAACAAAATTAAAACAAGCAAAAAAAGAATTGCAAAAACGGTTGTCCAATATTCCTTATCTCTTTTCTTGAAGGGTCTTACCGCCGCCTTCCAAGCAAAAAGGACTTTTAATTGACGAACCGCCATTACTTCAATCGGCTGAGGCTCGGGATCGGATAATTCCGGGGTTTGATTTCCCTCTAATTGAGATGGGGGCAGATTTTCTTCGGGCATAATTAAAGACTAACGGAAAGGGGAAATAAAATCAACAGTCGCCGCCGCCATAAAGTTTTGGCGGGCGAAAGCGGAGAGGGCGAGATTCGAACTCGCGATAACCTTGCGGCTATATCGGTTTTCAAGACCGACCTATTCAACCACTCTAGCACCTCTCCTTGAATTATAGCGGACTGCATCCGCCGAAGGCGGAGGGTGTGGGAGTCGAACCCACCGACCACTTTCGCGGCCATGGTTTAGCAAACCATTCCCTCAACCGTTCGGGATACCCTCCTTGCGGGTCTAATTTTATCAAAAATTGACCTTCTTTTCACCTGGCTATCGTTAAACCCCAAACCTTTTTTATTCCCGATTTTTTAAGAATAGCGCCGCAGGTTTTTAAGGTTGCGCCGGTGGTCCAGATATCGTCAACCAAGATGATATTAGAGATTGGAGATTGGATATTGTAATTAAGAGAAAAGACATCCTCTATGTTTTTCTTTCTTTGTTCTTGCGTTAAGCCGGCCTGGGGAGGAGTAAATTTAGAACGAATCAAATAATCTTTTTTAAATTCCAAACTCCATAATTGAGCAAATTTTTCGGCAAATATTTCCGCCTGGTTAAAACCACGCTGGTTTTCCTTATACCAAAACAAGGGAACGGCAACCAGAACCGGATTTTTTTCTTTAATAAACCGCTTTATTTGAAGAAAGCGGTTGTCTTTATCTTCATTCCAAATCTTCAATAATATTTCAAAAAACTCATCAGCCAAATCGGTAACATATTTAAATTTCAATTGATGAATCGCTTCGCGGATAATCCCCTCGTAGGCAAAAAAGGAAATCAATCCGTTAAAACCATATCGGGAACGGCAGGAAAAATGGGTTTTACCGAAAGGCGAAGGGTTCTCGCATACCGGACAAACCAACCGGTCTATTGATTTAATTTTTGAACGACAGGAAGAACAAAAATAATTGCCTTCATTGGGGCAACCTAAACATTTTTTGGGAAAAAGAAAATCAATAACGGTCACAACTTCCCTTCAACCAACAAAATTTTTTTCTTTTTTGTCCATTTTTTAAGCTGAATTTCTCTTTTTCTCGCTTCTGATTTTGTAAAATGTTTTTCAGAATAAACTAATTTGACGGGTCTTTTTGAAGGAACAATGTATTTACTCCCTTTTCCCAAATTATGTTTTTTAACTCTATTGAAAAGGTTATTTGTAATACCAACGTAAAAACAATTGTCTTTACAAAGAAGAATATAAGTAAACCATGGGCTTTGAACAGAAATGGCTTTTTTGTTTGCCAAGTTAACCACACTTTTATCCTCTCGTTGTTTTTACACTTAACTAAGACGAAAGCCCTTCGACTTCACCCAGGGTTTCGACTCGCTTGTTCTACCCCCTTATATATTTATATCCGGACAAAGTGTTTACACCAAGCGAGCCTTGAGTCATGGCGAAGGGCGAGTCAAAGTGGAGATGCCCGGGATTGAACCGGGATCCGAAAAGACTTTTCTAAAACTTCTACAAGCTTAGCCGAAATTTATTTTTTCACCCGAACCTGATCCAATCGGCGAGAAAGTCCGGGCTAGATTTTTTTATCTTTGGCCCCGCCGGTGAAATCAAACGCCGGGGTTACGTCTCAACTTTGTTTACACCCGGAAGGTTCCGTTGAGAAAAAACCCACCGAATGCCGTTTACGCGAATGCGTAATTGACAGCGAATTTCTCGCTGACTGCGGAATCAACAGTATCGTTGACTTTTATTTTTTGATCCTGTTTAGCCCCGATGAATCAACGGGGGCTTGCCGTTTTAAAAGAGCGCTTTCCGTCGAAGCCTGTCATCCCCTTATTCTGTTCTCCCATTTTTATACTCTAAGTCCGCTTTTCTTTCCAATTCCCGTTTTTTAATTACCGCTTTCTTTTCAAACTTTCCCTTACCTCTGGCCAAAGCCAGCTCAATCTTGATCCGCCGGCCCTTATTATAGCACGCCACAGGCACGAGCAGCAAGTTTTTCTGCTTCATTTTTGTTTCCAAGGCCAAAATTTCCTTCCGGTGTAAAAGCAATCGCCGATTCCTTTTGGGATCATAGCCAAAAGTTCTGGCCGATTCGTAAGCCGGCAAACCGGCATTAAGAAGATAAGCCTGGCCATCTTTTATTTTGACAAAGGCATCATCGAGGTTTATCCGACCCAAAAAAGCCGACTTCGTCTCCTGACCGTCCAAGCTGATCCCCGCTTCAATCTGCTCAAAAAGTTGGTATTCAAATCTGGCTTTCCGGTTGAAAATTTTCATTCCAAAGAAGCAACGGGGAAGGTAAAAATTAAATTGTCTTGGCCAAAGTAAACCTTTTTGTCTTCGGCGGAAACTGCCAGAAATCTCGGCTGGTCCAATTTGCCCTGCCAAAGATATTGCGCTTTTAACTGGCCGTCTTTGGAAAAAAGAAGGACTTTCTTTTCCGAAGAATTAACAAAATAAAGATAGTTATTGGTTTCTCCGGAAAAGAAGAGATTAAACCCGGCAATTTTTTCCGGTTTAATTCCTTTTAAACTGAAGTTGTCGCTTTGGCCCCGGATAAACTTTTCAATGCCTTTATCGCTAAAAACCCAAATTGAGCCGTCAACGGCAAAAGAAATCAAGCTTTTTCCCTCAAAGGCATCTTCGGCCGCCCATCTTTTCGGACCGCTAAAACCGGTTTCGGTTTTGCCGTATTGCCAAATATTTTTTCTCTCCTGGTCCAAAAAATAAAAATTCCCAGCAAAGGTTGCGCCGCCAATAATGTTTTGCAAATCCTGATCGGACCCGAAAACCGAATTAACCTTTTTATTTTCATAATCAATTTGCCAAAGCCCCTGAGCGGTTAAAACAAAGACCTCTTTAGCCGAAGAAAAAATAACCTCGCTAGACTTCAGCTTTTCGTCAGTAACGGTGATGGTTGATTTCTTCTCCAAATCAACAAAATAAACCGAATTTTTTTCCTTGTTTAGGGCGGCAATTTTTTCCGGCAAAAGAGCGATCCCGTCCGCTTTCGCTTCGGGAACGATCAATTGCAAATCAAAGAAAACCGGCAATTCGCCCAAATCTTTTTCCCGACCGGCCTTAACCGCCAGATTATTGATTTCCTGGAAAAGATGATCCAAGTCCTCGAACTGGCCGGGTTTAATTTTCTTGGCTTCCGCCAAAAGACCTTCCGCTTCTTTTAAATAATTGACGGCGGCTTCATTGTCCAAATCAACCGCTTCTTTTGCCTGGTTGTAAAGAATCTCTGCCCGGGAATAATATTCCCGAATTCGGTTTTCCTTTTCCGCCTGTTTCCTCTTGTTGAAACCCAAAAACAGACTGCTTAAAAAAAGAATAATTAAAATCACGGCCACGGAAAAAATCAACCGGTTTCCTTTTTCCTTTTCGTTTTTTACATAAAAAGAGGGTTCTTTTTTGCCTAATCTTATTTGGCCGAATCGCGGTCGGAATTTACTTAAAAAAATTTTTTGCCCAAGATTGGCAAAGCGGTCCTTGATTGAAATTTTTCCGGCAGGGGCTTCTCCCTCCGGAAGTTTTTCCGTCTCTTCAAAGGCAATTTCTTCTTCTTTTTCCTTTACCAAAAGATTAATAACAGCCGCCGCCTGATTTAAGTCGGTCCGGCTTAAAACCAAGGGGGCGATCGCTTCAACCATCGCTTGGGGTTCGGATAAATTTAAAGAGGCTCTTAAAACTCCGGGTGAAACTATTTCAAAAAAACTTTCCGTCCCCAATAAAAAGATATCTCCGGGATATACCAATCCACTGGCCGTTTCAATCTTGTCTTCGGCGCTGCCCTTTAAAACCTGGTTTAATAAATTATCTCTTTTAACGACTACCCTGCCTTTGCCTAAAATGGCCAAATACAAAACCCGGGCGCCAAGACTTTCCGCTTTTGTTGAGGAAAAGAGAACTCCGCTGACAATTTCCACCTCGGGCCATTCTTCGTGAATTTTTTCCAAAGAACTTTTTAATCTCGGTAAAGCCCCGCCTTCCAAATTGCCAAAATACTCTTCATGAAGACGGGATAAAATTTCCCGACCCAAAGCCACTGTTTCCATGCCGGCCTCAACCGACCTTAGACCGATAACCGCCAAAAGCTCTCCTCTTAAATTTAATTTCTCCTTCTCTTCGGGAGTAAAAGTATGTATCTGAGCCCAACTGGAAGAGCCGGGAGTTCCGACAATCTTGGCAATCTCCAATTTTATCTTTTCCATCTTTTAAGAAATTTTTAACAAATAAATTTAAATAAATTACAAAAACAAAATCATGGCAATAAAAGCGGCAATCGCCACAATCAAAAGACCGATTGAAATCATCTTTATTAAAGATCCCAAATTGGTAACAACAACTTCAATCATCATGGAAACCTGGCGGACCAGGATAAAAGCAAAACAGGCGTAAACAAAAAAAGCCAGCAAGACAAAAAACTTGGCGATTAACCAAACATTGGCGGACAGTAAAAAATTGGTTAAATTTTCCATTTATCTTAAATCCTCCAAGAGCTTGACGACCCGGCGGGGATGAGGAACGTCATTAAACTCAATATTGGCCTTTTCCCCGGCAGTTTGAATATTAATATCCCCAAAATCAAAAACCGTCCTAATCGCCCCGACTTGTTTTAGAGTTACATCCTCAATTTTATCCAATTCGGCATCGCTTATTTCCTTATATAAAAGGCCAAAGAAATCAACATCCACCACCCGGCGGTCAGTAACAATACCGACATTAAAAAACCAGGATAAGAACTTCTCAAAAACAAAGGCGGCCAACAAAAGATACCAGCCGATAAAAACCGCCAGCTGATATTTTTCCGGCAAAAGATAATATCCGGGAAAATACTTAAATAACCAAGGAAGGAAGAAAAAGAGAATCCCGGCCAAAATCCAAGCGGTATTAACTCCCCAATGCTGTCTT
Source organism: Microgenomates group bacterium ADurb.Bin219 (assembly GCA_002069945.1). GTDB lineage: Bacteria > Patescibacteriota > Microgenomatia > UM-FILTER-40-11 > UM-FILTER-40-11 > MWCH01. Next base: position 125,503 of record MWCH01000002.1, on the reverse strand, counting down.
AAAAGCAATAAAACCGTCTCGTCGTTTTTTTGGTTTTCAAAATTGACTCCAGACGGATTTAAGGCAAAGGCGGAAAAAGGATTGGTTGAGACCGGCAATTCATTGATAATTTTTAATTTTTTTTCACTGATGGAAGTTTCCGGCTTAGTTGGACTAACGGAATTTATCGGTTTATCGGCATCGGTTTTGGCGGTATAAAGATCGGGCATATCGGAGAGTAGAAGAATGAAAGAGTAAAAGAGTGTAATTCTTAAATGAAAATTTTTACCCTCCTGCTCTCCTGCTCTTTGACTCTCATTGTATCACTTTCTTCTGATATCAAACAAACTTGATTTGATGCCGATGGCTCCCGGAGCGCGCAAATTATACATATATTTAAAATCCTCTCCAGAAAATTCCTTCCTGCCTTTGTCCGTTTCCAAATAAACAATTTTGGTATAGCCGTCGTTTGAATAGACTTGTTCAACCGAATTAATTTTCCCGACTGGTCCACCGTATCTGGCCGCTTCTTCCTTAACTTTGGCCATACTCCAAGTATCGGAAATCCCCGCGTCCAAAGAAGAAAGATGGGAAACCTCGCTGGAATTCCCTTTGTAAATTAAAAGGGCATTAACAACATCGCTAAATTCCGTTTCGGTCAACCAGGGATGGGAACGACCGTATGATCCGCCGCTTCTTAAGCGATACCAGGCTTTATAAAACCAAGGCGAGCCGGCGGTCTTTTCGTAAGCTTCCGAGGTCCAACCCTCCCTACCTTTGGCTGTATCCCAGAGACCGGGAGTTGTATGGCCATTGTGAGAATAGGAAAAAGTATAGCCGCCGGCCGTAGAAGCATACCAGGCGGAAAAGGGTTTGCCGCCGGCAATTAAAACCCAGCCCCGGGTCGCGTTAACCGCTTCGTCCCATTTACCGCCTTTGTTGGCCGGTTTATAAACCTGACAGGATTCGGTCGCACAAATTGAACCACTGCCGTTATTGGTATAAGCCAAAGCGTAAGATCGGGCCGCCACTGCCTGGGCCTTAAGGGCTTCAAAACCGCCGCTGTCTCCCCAAGAAGAAGGCATTTCGTAAATTCTTTTGACGTAAGTTTCAATATCAACGGTACCGTACCCGGTTACCCGAATATTAATCGCCGTTGAATAATCCTTTTTAATTTCAATATTGCCGTAATAAGCGCGTAAAATATCCTCCGCCGATTGCCCGGCCTTAGCCCGGCCGTAAGCTCCATATTGGCTCATCCCTTTCCGATGGGGAGCGCCAAAGGAAAAGACGGCAAAAGCGGGCGAAAAGCCCGGATTATAATCCGGCCGGGAAGCCGGATCGTCGGCCGGTGGCACGTCGCCAACCGAAGTGGAAAAGCCGCCTGATTTTAAAGCCAAAAGATCTTTTTGCTTGGCAGCAATTTGGGAAAAGAAGCTTTCGGTTTTTTGAACTTCCTGTCTTAAAAAGGAAGCCTGGCTGTCAACTTTTTTTTGCAAAGCGGCCAAGGAAACCTGACTTTTTTTAAAATTCGTTTTGTCCGTTTCCAAACGGGAAATGTCCTTTGATAAAAGATTGATAATTCTTAAGTCTTCGTTGGCCGCCGCCCGTCTTAACCCCAATTGCTGCGTAAATTCGCCGGCAGAGCGGGAAGAAAGCAGAAGGAAAAGAGGGGAAGAGTTCCGGCTTTTTTTGTATAAATCCCTAATCCGCACTTCCAATAATTCTTTTTGGGTCGCCAGATCAACTTCCCTTTGAAAAATTTCCTTTTCCGTTGCTTTTAATTTGCCGGCCAATAAAGTTAAAGTATTGGCGATCCGGCTTAATTCTTTTTCGTAAGCGGCCAGGCTTAATTTGTTTTTTTCGTGGGCTTCCGTCCTCGCATCAACTTCTTTTTGCAACTCCCTAATCTGGCAGTCATAATCGGTAGCGGCACATTCGGCCCTGATTGGCAGAGCGCAAAGTGCATAGTAGAAAGCGCAAAGGAGAATAAAAAAAATCTTAACCGCAGAATTGATTTTTACCCTTTTAAATTTTAAGTTTAAACTTGTTACTAACATTGGATTAATTATAACCCATTCTGACTTAATCTCTTCTTTTCTTCCTCAGCCTAGATCTTTGCCCTGTCTCTTGCTCTCTTTTTACTGAAGGTGTTAAACTAAAAAGGATGAAATGTCTTAAAATTTCCCCAATAATATTTATTATTCTTCTAATTTTTAGTTTATTAATTTTTTCTCCTCTTTTTAAACTACCATTCATAACGACTACTACCTACGGTTCGTTTTCTTGTAACTCGACTGATACCGTGCGTTGGATTAAACCCACCGAAAGCTGCCCTGTAGGATGCAAGCGTTCCGGAGCAACAAAGGGTTGGTTAATTACTACAGAGGTTCAGTGCTGTTGTCCAACATCTGCTGGTTCGTACTGTGAGCAGGGACAAGAAGTAAAATTTACAATGAAATCATGTTCCAGTCTTAATCCACAGTGTATCTATAAAACTTTTACCGTGGCAAACGGAAATGCGTGTTGTTGTCCTTTAGGGGTTATCCCGGCTTTGGCTCCCGGCTGTGGAAATCCGTGTTCCGGACCAAATGATCAAACGTGTCCGAAAGAATGTAAATGCCTTCACACTTCAGGAAAAACTGGCAATTGGATTTGTGGAGGAGATAATGCTCTCGTTGCTCCACATTGTGACGTCTGCGGATGTAAGGTTGATAATTTCGATTGCCCGAGGGAATGTAACGAAGATTGTAGAAAATGTGTAACTCCAGACAAGAACTATAAAGGCGGCGCTTGGACTGCCTTGGGTTGTATCCCAACCGGTGATTTTAGCGAATTTACTGCCTGGCTTTTAAAAAGAATAATTGCTGTTGCCGGCGGAATCGCTTTCTTTTTGGTTATCTTCGGCGGTTTCCGGATAATTACTTCTGCCGGCGACCCCAAAGGAGTTCAAGCCGCTAAAGAAACAATCACCTCCGCCTTGATCGGCTTATTGTTTATAATTTTTTCCGTCTTTTTGCTGGAACTAATTGGAGTTAAGATATTGGGAATTCCCGGTTTATAAATTTTAAAATTTAAAGAAAAATGGCAATTAATTTCAACGATATTAAAGCAAGCGCCTTCCCGACCAAGGGAGCGATCGGTTTAGGAGGAGATTTAAATCTCGGTGAAATTATTTCCGAAGGATTAAAAATTGTTTATGTTCTTGCCGGAATTATCCTTCTTGTATCTTTAATAATGGCCGGTTTTCAAATGATGACCGGAGCCAATGATCCCAAAGCGAAAGAAAGTGCCGGAAAATCAATTACCAATGCCGTTGTCGGTTTCTTTATCCTTTTTGTCTCCTACTGGGTGATCCAGATTGTTGAAGTGGTGTTGGGAATTTCAATTTTGAAATAGTCATCTCTTAACCTCGTTGTGTGATAGCTTATAGATTTTTGAGGTGTTCTTTAAAACAAACTTTCTTTTTTCCTCCTCCCCAAAAGCCCTCAAAGTCTTGCCTTCATCTTCCAAATGAAAAGGCTGGCCTTGAAAAACGACTAAGTCTCCGGGATTAGGCAAATGGATTTCCGGTCCAACCAAAGAATACCTTTCCTTTTGCCCTCGCCAATACCGAGCCGAATAGTTACCTTTTTCAACCGGCACTTTGGCCTCCTTCTTTGATTTTTTTCTGATTAAAATAAGTTAACCAAAGCCAATAAAAAAGATAAAAGCAAATTAAGCCCGTAAGACCGGAAACCAACCAAAGTAAAGAATGAGCAATCCAACCCAACCTGCCCCTAATCCCAATTAAAAATCTTAAAACCGCCAAAGAGACAATGGCGGCGAGCCAAAAATATACCGGCAGTCCAAAAACCAATAAAACCTGAAAATAATCTTTTTCTCTTCTAATCCTCCTTATCGTCAAGAAAGGATGACAAGCCAAACCGTATATATTTCTAAAAAAAAGATAAAATTCGCGAATTACTAATAAAAAAATTGTCTTGAAGATCTTTCCCGACGCTTCTTTAATTTTTAATTTTGAATTGTAATTTTTCATTTTAAATTTTAAATTTTGATTTACCAATCAACCAAATTTTTCTGAACGAACTGCGTGCCCTTGATAATTTTGATTCAACCGACTTAAAGCTTGTATTGAATTTCTTGGCAATTTGGTTGACGGTCATTCCGTCTATATATTTAAGTCGCAAAACCTCCCGATATCCTTCGCTCAGGGCAGCCAAAACAATTTTCACCTCCTTTCTCAATTCTTCCTTTTCCAATTTTTCGTCCGGTCCGAGAGCTTGAGAAGCGACTTCCTCTAAAAAAGGGAATCGGGAAAAAAGAAGCGTCTTTAATTTCTTTTTCCGGTAATAATCAACAATCGTATGGTTCGCAATCCCGCAAATGAAAGTAAAAAGAGCTGATTCTCCGCGAAAAAGAGGCAGACTGTCAACCGTATCAACCAAAACATCCTGAAAAATTTCCTCCGCCTCTTCCGGCTGATGGACCCTTTTGGCGATATATTGTTTCAGACGGTTTAACGTCGCTTTATCGATAGAAGTATTTTCCGAAACCACAGCAAAAATATTATACCTTAGGAAGCAACTTCACGAAGTGTCTCGTAGGTTTTAACCAAATATTTTTCTGCTGTCGCCGAATTGTCTCCGGCCGAATTAAAAGCTGTTATCGCCAGGGTTTTATAATAAGCCGTCCGCCGCGATTGCAGGTCGGAAAGCCGGTAAATCTCGCCGTAATAATTCCGCAAGGCTTTTTCCAATTCAGCTTTATCCAAGCTCTCCCTGGTTTTCTTTTCGGTCTTTTTTAAATCAACTTCCAATTTGGCGACCGCTTCCGGGCTAAAAACATAACCGGTTGCTTCCTTAATTATTTGATAAAAATCTTTCATTTTTTCTTCTGCCTTGGCCCAATCTTCCTTTCCGGCAAGAATTAACCCTTCACAATAGAATTGGGCCGCGGACGAAGAATTTTGGAGATCTAGACCGTAAAGCTCTTTTAACCAATTCCCGATTTTTTCTTCCTTTTTTTCCTGATTCTCCCAATCGCCCTCTTGTAAATAGACGCTCTCCAACTTGGCCAGTTTTTCCGGAGAAAACTTAACGCGGGGAACGTTATCGTTGCCGCCGAAACGGCGCCTTCTTTTGGAAAAATCTATTAAAGCTTCTTTTAAAATTTCCGGGGTTAACTCCGGGAAATGATCAGGAAGCCAATAAGTTTCGCTGTAAGCTCCCTGCCAAATTAAAAGCCCGCTTGTCCTTTGTTCGCCCGAAGGCCTGATAATCAAATCAGGATAGGGAAATGGTTGGGAACCGGTGTCCAAATACTTTTGAAAGGTTTCTTCACTTAAACTTTCTTTGGTTAATTTTTCTCCAGTCATTTTTCCGATTGCCCTTAAAATTTCATCCCGGCCGCCGTAATCCAAGGCAATATTTAAAACGAATTTCTTGTTTTCTTTTGTTTCTTTCTCTGCCTTAATAATTTTTTTTGCCAAAGAAGAAGGAATCCGGTCTTTCCGTCCCAAGTGAATTATCCGAACTTCGCTTTTTTTGGCTTCTTTAAGATGAACATCAATAAATTCTTCAAATTTCTTCATCAAAAAAGCAATTTCTTCTTTAGGCCGGTCCCAATTTTCCGTTGAAAAAACCCAAAAGGTTAAAGTATGAATTCCAAAATCGCGGCAAGCCCGGGAAAGTGAAGGGGTAATATCAAAACCGCGCCGGTGGCCTTCAAAAGCCGGTTTCCCCCTCGCTCTCGCCCAACGCCGGTTGCCGTCACAAATTATCGCCAAATGGTTAGGAACCAAAGTTCCTTCAGGTAAATTTTTTTCTTTTTTATCCTTCATTTTGAAAGCATTCTAGCATAAAAAATTATAATTTTCGCTAAATATTGAGTCGGAAAAACACAATTAATCCTTCGCTTCTTCTTTTACTCCACCCTCTAACCTCTGTTCTCTGTATTTTGCGCTTTGCACTAATGTAGTGTTATTATTAAACTATGTCTGACCTTTTGTCTGCCGTTAACATCGGCGATGAACTTTTGCTCAAACCTTCTGTTCCGATCGGTAGAGTAACGGAATATCAATCTTTAGGTGGTCTTGTTTCCATTTTTTTAAAAAACGCTTTTATTTTGGCCGGGGTTCTCTTGTTTTTCCTCTTGTTATTCGGAGGCCTCGGCATTATTATGGGAGCTGGAGGGGGTGACCCGAAAAAAACTTCTCAGGGCCAGCAGGCGGTCACCTCTGCTTTGGTCGGGTTTGGCATTATTTTTGCCAGCTATTGGATAATTCAAATTATTCAAATAGTTACCGGCTTAAATATCTTGGGAAAATGACGGAAAAACTGCTCATTGCCGATATTGCCGATGTCATCGGAAAAATTTCTCCGCCGCCCGGAGTTGAAAAATGGGGAGATATTGGGGTTGGCGGCAAAGGAGGATTAATCGGCTTTGCCAATGTTTTAATAAAACTTCTTATTGTGGGCGGTGGCATCTTTACTTTTGTTAACATTTTATTGGCCGGTCTAACTTATATCTCCGCAGGCGGCGATTCCAAAAAAATAGAGCAAGCTACCAATAAAATTATTTACTCGGTAGTCGGTTTGGTAATTATGGCCGGCTCTCTGGTTACGGCTGCGATTATCGGCTTTATTGTTTTCGGCGATGCTACTGCCATTTTGAATCCAAAAATTTATGGGCCACAATAGAAAAACATTTTTCAATAAAAATTTTTTTGCTTTTACCTTTTTCTTATTTTTGATTACGGGTTTTTCTAAGCCTGCTTATTCTCAAACGCCAACTTTGGCTCCCGGTGCAAAAGAGCTGGGCCGTCTTGAAGGGCTAGGTCCTTTAGGTGAAAATTTCAAGAACCTAATCGGCACAAATATTACTTTACCTTTGGATCTTTTAAACAGGATCATTTCTATCGGAATCGGCCTGATTACTCTTTTTGCCTTTCTTTACTTTATCCTTCAATTTTTTACCGCTGCTTTAAAGTGGATTACGGCCGGCGGCGACCAAAAATCCATAGAAGGAGCTCAAAAACAAATTACCAATTCTTTAATCGGCCTGGTCATTGTTGTTTCCGCGATTTTTATCATTGAATTAGTAGGAATGGTTTTGGGAATTGAACTTCTTAATCCTTTTGAATTTTTAAAAAATATTTGGAAATAATTTATGGCTAAACAAATTTATAATCCCTTAATCCCCAATTCTAAAGACAAAACCGTCGGCGAATGGCTGCCGAAGGCAATCGTCGTTTTTGTTAGGGCTTTTATGATTATCGGTTCAATTGCCTTGATCTTTTATCTTGTCTGGGGAGGGGTAATGTGGATTACCAGTGGTGGAGATTCAAAACGGGCGGAGGCGGCAGGGAAACAAATTTCCGGCGCCATTATCGGCATGATAATTCTTTTTAGCGCCTGGGCAATTATTAAAGTTGTCGGTATTGTTGTCGGTTTGGATATCCTCGGTTCCGGATTTATTATTCCCACCCTTTAATCTTTCTTACTTATTGACACGAATGTTTTTAAAAAATACACTGGTCTTTAGGTAACAATTAAAAAAATAAATATAAAATAAAAGGGGGTGAAAAACAAAAAATAAATGTTAGGAGTTAGTTTTTTTAATTTGATTGCACAAGCTCAACAAATTTCGGGAATTCCTTTGTCGCAAGTTGCGGAACCGGGTGTCGGTTGGACGGATTTGGGCTCGGTTATCAGCGCTCTTGTCAGATTATTGATGACCATTGCCGCTCTGGCAACCTTTTTCTATTTACTGCTCGGTGGTTTGCAATGGATTATGTCCGGCGGTGATTCAAAAAAGACCGAAGCGGCCGGCAAACAAATTACCAACGCCTTAATCGGATTGGGAATTGTCGCCGCGTCCTGGGCAATTATGCTTATTTTGGAAAAATTCTTCAAAATAACAGTAATCAGCGGTCCGATTAGTATTCCGACACCGAAATAACTTACCTTTAGAAAAATCAAGAAAAAGGTTTCGTTAAGGGAAGAAATAATTTTATGGCGGCAGAAAAGATTTTATTGGCTCAAGACTGGAAAACCGGCTGTTATACCGAAATTACTCCTCCCGGCGGCGGCGACCCAATTAAGGTCGCTACCATTAAAGGATTTGAGTGTATTTTTGCCAACATTTTGAATATTGTTGTTCGTTTTGCCGGAATTGCGCTTTTTTTAATGTTTCTGGTCGGCGGCTTTAAATATTTAACCAGCGGCGGAGATCCCAAAAAATCCCAGGCAGCCCAACAGACTTTAACTTACGCCATTATCGGATTGGTTGTGATTCTCGGCGCCTGGATTATCTTTCTTTTGATTAAGGAATTTACCGGCGTTGATGTTCTTAATTTTGAGATTGTTACCGGGCAATAAAAAACAAAAAAATTGGCAGAAAATACTTTCGGTTTCTTTCTTATCTCTTACTTCTTAATGTATAATCAAATCAATGAAAACCCTGCCTAAAATTCTTGTTTTTCTTTTCTTTCTTTTTTCCTTTTTAATTTTTAATCCCCGGCCAATTTTGGCTCAAAATAAAGCCGGCATTAATATTGGCGACCATTTTGGTGATTTTGATGCGGCCGCCGGTATTGTCGGAGCGGGCGGCTGGGTTGTCATTATGCCCTGTCCGGGCGACGCCGACAAAATTGCCCAGATGATAGAAAATCATCCGGAAATAAACTTAGTAATCAGGGGTCATTACCCGGGAACCGCTCCTGATGAAAACTGGGCTAAACAATGGGCGGCCGCCTTGGCCAGTATTCCCAGCTCAAACAAAATTTATTTTATGCCCTGGAATGAACCAAACCAAACCGGAAGCAATGATTATATTGACGAGTCAACCTTAAAAAAATACATCCAAACTCTTTCTTCTCAATTCTCAACAAATGGGATTCTTGATACCAAGGTTTTACTTCTTTCTCCGATGATAAATCCCTCTAATCCTAGTTTTGATAACTATGTCGCCAATCTTGGCAGCTCTTTTTTTAACCAATTCTATGGAATCGCCCTAAGTCTTTACGATTTCGGCGAAGAAGATTGCGGAGCCCCCCTTTGCGGAGAAAAACACAGAAACCCACAAAAGGCCCAAGAGCTTTTAAGCCAAATGGGCGTTCCTGGCAAGCCAATCTTTGGGGTTGAATCGGGAACCGGCGGCAATAATTTTTATTTTAAACAACCCCCTTCGTCAGATTCTCCTCTTTACCGTTACGTCAATGAATTTATAAAAAACGGTAACGTCACCATGTTTGCTGTTCCCGCCTACGACTTGGCCGGAGAGGTTGGTCATACTTGGGACTTGTTTTCACCGGAAGACGTAATTAATCTTTTAAAAAGCGCTCCCGACGGAAAAACAACCCCTTCTTCTTATTCTCAATCGGGGCCAAAAGGAAGTCTTACTCTTTGTCCCGGAAAAAAATACAGCTACTACGTTACCGACGAATCGGAATGCAACGAATGCGGCTCCGCCGTTTCCTTTTGCAAACCAATAAAAGAGGTAACAACTTTCGGAGAAGAATTAAGTAAAGATTCCCTAAATCTGCCGGAATCCGCCACCTACCGGAAATCGGACGGCGATTGCCTCAGTTTTGATTTTCAGGGAAAAATTGAGGTCTCCAATTTTTCCATTCCTTTTGCAAAAACCCTGAATAAATATTTCCTGGGTTCTCTGGTAGACAATCCGAAGCAAAAAATTACCCAAACTCCGGGTCAGGTAATAAAAACAAGCGGCGTTTTGGAAAAACTGGCGCCGGTTGAATTACAAAACCAACTGAAATTAGAATTTTTAAACGAGATTGCCAATCCCAATTACAAAGGCCGTTACTTGTCTTTTACAATTGAAGGAAAAGGACCGGCGGAAATCGTTAGTATCTTTTCAACCATTACGGAAAAAAACAAAAACGGAAAAATTCTTACCCAAGCCGAATTGGACTTTAAGGAAAAGGTCTGGCCTCAAGTCCCCCTTTTTGCCAACGAAGAAAGCAAGGGCCATATTTCCTTTTACGGCAGCGGAATTCAAGATGCGGAAAATACAATCAATACTTCCGTTCCGGAAATTTATCGTCTTTACCGGACGACCGAGCTGATAAAGAAAATGCTGGTCCCCGATTCCGTCCCGGCAACTCAAGCGGGAATTGTCCGAGGAGTAAAAAACTCTTTAGGACAAGTTTTGCCGGCGACTGTTTGTCCGGTTACTAATTCCGTTCCCGTTCAAACCAGTAATAAGGAAACAAGGTCCGGGTTTGGTGACAAAATCTGTGTTAAGCCGGAAATTCAAGATCCGGGAAAACAGGATATCCAATTATCAGGAACGAGAGAATGGGAAAACGACGCCGGAAAAAGTTGTAAAACTTATTCTTCCGATGAAATAAGAAGATATTACGGAATCAGCGATCCTTCAAACAAATGCTGCGGCGACGGAGGAAATTATGTTTTTGACCGTATGACCGGAAGCGGAGCTTATGCCGTCGCTTATTATCGCTGTTTGGAATGTCATCCGGGCGCAACTTGTTGGTATGAAGAAAACGGCAACAAAATTAGATCCGAGACCAATTGTTGTGTCCCGGAAAGTCCTGTTAAAACCAAAGACTTTACCGATACCAATATAAATAGTATTAATAAAGTTCCTTTTTTGGACAAAATAATTGAAAATACGGTTGGAGGACAAGGCTTTTTCAATATTTTTGTTCCCTCTTCCCAAAAAAACAAACAACCGGACAGTGAAATCAATCAAGCTTTTAGAGAAGTTGCCGGTGAATCCCAAGCCGATTTAAAAATTGAAGTTAATCAAATTACCAAGACTCCGGCCAGTATCCAAGAAGTTAAAGTCGCCGGTTCCTCTACCGGCGGGACAATAACCGGTTCCCTCCGCCTGCTATTTTACAAACTGGGAACCTTAATAAACGTCAAGGAGTTTATTACCCAAAAATTACTAGCTCCTTATTCCGAAAGCTCAACCGGAACGCCCAACCCCGGATCGCCGACAACAACTCCCGGCCAACCCGGAGTTCTTACTTATAACTTACCCTTCCGCGATCCGACAATTTCTGTTTCCGCGGCCAATAAGGATTGTGTTAGTAAATACGTTCTTAAAAACTGGCCCACTAGCCAAATTGCGCAAAAATGGGAGGTTGTTCAAACTCAAGCAAAAAGACACGACTGGAATCCGGCCTTTTTGACCGCCCTTTGGGTTGAGGAATCGGGAGCAAATGCTGTTGGAGACTGGGGACTTGGTTGCACGGCGGGAGAATTTGAAATTGAATCTCAATTGGATTGCGTTTTTAGAAACTATGATTCGGAAACAAATTTTGAAAGGTTTATGTGTAATTACAGCGAAGGTCATTATCCTTGTAATTCTTTTACCCTTAATCCGGATTTCCCTAAAAATTTAAAATACTGGTATGACCAACTTGCTGTAAATTGCACTCTTTAATGATTTATTGTTCATTGTTGGTAAGTCGCGATTGAATTTTAAAATATATTTGTTTAAACTTTAAATACCATGTCTGCCCAAAGTTTTTCTAAAAAAAATTTTTTTCTTTTTTTACTTTTACTTCTTTTTTATTTTTCAATAAATTTCTCCTTAAAAGTCCATGCTTCTGTAACTGCGGGCTATGTTCAAGATTGTAAAAACGAAAATGACTGCGTTACTCTTTATGGTAAAAACCCAGAGGATTGGCTTTGTGTTTCCAGCGTTTGTGTTGAAAATCGTCAAAGCAAATATTGGTTTGAGCCACAATCTTTAATAGAATTTCAAAAAGAATATTACGATCTTCCAGAGGAGGAAGTTTCGGACCAAAGATTTTCTGTTCGGATTTTCAACAATCTGATTAACAGTGCAAGTTTAAGTCTTATTGGAAAGACCTCAGTCGGTCAAAGTGGAGTGAGCTCTCTCCCTTCAGGTGGCGCGATATCTCTAGCCTCAAATTTGATTGCATCTCTTTATCTTAAACCTCCCGCCTCGGGAATTGATTATCTCGCCGGTCTGAAAAAAAATTTGGGAATTCCTTCCGCCTACGCCCAAACAGGAATTGGAGCTAAAGGATTACAGCCAATTTTACCTCTTTGGAACGCCTTTAAAAATATGGCCTACGTTTTTTATATTTTGATTTTTATCTTTACTGGCTTAATGATAATGTTCAGGAAAAAAATTTCTCCCCAGGCTGTAATTACCATAGAAAACGCCTTACCGGGAATTATTGTTTCTCTAATTGCTGTCACTTTTTCCTACGCAATTGCCGGTTTTTTAATTGATATGGTCTATGTACTAATTAATCTGGCAGTTGTTGTTTCCGGAATAAGCGGATTGGTTAAGATTGACGAAATTGGATACGTCCAAAATATTTTCATCAACAATGGTTTCTCTGAAGTAATTAGTTCCATTTTCGGATTGGTTTTAAGAGACGGGGCCCTCCTTAGTATTCTCGGAGGAGGAATAGTTGGAACAATAAGTGGTTTATCCGCTAGTCTTGTTTCCCTTTCTATAACTGGACTCGGAGCTGGTATCGGAGTTCTTGTTTTGGGGTGTCTTATCGTCGTTGTTCTTTTTAAATTGTTTTTAAGTCTTTTAAGCGCTTATATCAGCGTGATTATAAACATCATTCTCTCTCCTATTCTCTTAATGATGAGCGCTCTTCCAGGCTCAAAATCCGGAGGAATCGGCAAGTGGATAACCGACTTGCTTTCTGATCTTTTGATTTTTCCGGCGATTGCCGGTTATTTAATAATTGCCAAGGGGATTACCGACAATATCAATTTAAATAATCTTTGGGGGCCTCCATTGCTCGCCAGTAGCGGACAGTTCGGTTCAGTATTTTCTTTCTTGATTAGCTTTGGTCTTTTGCTCTATATCAATAAAATCCCGGAAACAGTAAAAAAACTCTTTGACGAAAAATACAAGAAAGGTCCAAATTTATTAGCCGAACAGGCTGGGTGGCTACCTGGTACCGCCCAGAATATTTATAATTTCACAAAAGAAAAAGGAATTGGACCCTTTGAGTATATAAGAGATAGAGAAAAAATAGGAGCTGCAATATCAAAAGAGCAAGCCGAAGGAACAGCAAAAGCTATTCTTGGTGGAGCCTTTAGATCTCCTTGAGATCAATAATCAACTACCTTGAGATATTATTTTTTGGAACCCCCCATCTTGATTCCTTCGGAAGCCAACGAGGCGTTAAAAGATTCTTTGAGAGCTTCGAGTAATAAAGCAAAAATAAATTTAATCTTTTCTTCGTTCTCGATATCTTTTCTATTTTTCCCTATTGCCTCTATTAAAATTTGATCGATATTTTCCTCTGAAATATAAGGGCTATAAGATTTAACGAGACGAATAATTGCTTCTTCATCCAAAACAGGAGCCCCGGCAAAAAATTTTTTAGCCTCATTGTTAACTAAACCATTGACCCAATTTTTATTACTTTTATAAAGGCCTACTAATTCTGTAATAACACCTGTAAACCACGCAGCTCTTTTTTTATCTTTGAGATGCTTCATTACTTTTTCTATTCCTACTAAAGTGGAAGGACTAGGCATATCCAAATATCCCGTCGGATCAAAAATTGCTTTTCTCACTCCATCTGCGTCGGCTAAATCCAAATATTGCAATTTAACATTATCTTGAGAGTTTTTGAGCTGGAAAAAATCCTCCTCACTAATTTTCTTAAGATTAATCTTTTTTAATGAATACTTTTCAAAATTGATTTCGTTTGATTTTTCTGCGTCCGTAAAAGTTAAGCCAGACAATTCGATTCCATACTCCCTAAACTTATTCGCTAATTCTCTAAGAATTTCATCTTTTTTAGAAACTCTAATCTTCTTCTCAATTTCCTCCTTCTTATTTTTCAGCTCTTTCTTTTTATTTTCATCTTTTTCAAGCTCAATTCTCTTTTTTAAATTATCCACCTCTGTCTCCGCTTCCATTGTTTCCTTTATTAATTTCTCCAGTCGACTCTCAATTCTCTTTTGCCAAAGGGTTTTTAGTCGCAAATCAAGAGATTGGCAAAATTCAGGATTTGGATCTCTCCCCATCTTTTCCCAATTAATCGCCGCACGATTTCCCATATTAAAAAGTCTGTTTTGAAAAAAATCTCCAGCTTGATTAATTGAAATATCAGCTCTTGCCGCTTCGTTATAAATACAAATTAAGCCACTTGCCATTCTAAATGCCCACAGTGGAATATCTTTGTCTAATCCAGCAATTGAAGTTAAATCGGAAATTTTTTTCTGTCTCACGTCCTTATCTTCGATGTCGTCTTCTAAGATTGAAGCTATTTTTTGAAAAGCTCTATTAATTTCCTCATTCCTTGACAGCTCTGCTTCTACATTTTCTTTAAAATATTGAGCAACTCTTATTAAAGATGCGGCTTGTTCAGCGTCTCGGTAAAGATAGATTCCATTATGGCAGGAACGATAGGCATTTAATTTATCTGTTAATTCTTTGCGGATTTTTTCAAAATCAATAATCTCACTTGTATCTTTTACTCTATAAACACCATCTGGGCCTTTATACTTCCTGTAACTTTTGCTCGGCCACAACGACCTGATCATCATCTCAAGGGGGTAGACAAGATGCCGATCTTCATCAAAACTGCGAGTCTGTTGTTTCTCTATTAAATCGTACAATCTATCGTTAAACTCTTTTGTAAAGGCAGGAATCCCAACTTCGGCAATATTTGGTGGTAAATATTTATAAGCTTCTCTTTCTTGTTCGTCTTCGTCAGTAAGATCTTCAAGTGAACGATTTATTCTTTTATTACTTCTGTCGCCTTCCGACGAAATGGAACCTTCTTTATCCAAGATCTTTAAAAAATTGCCCCTTTGCTCTGGGGGAAGGGCTGCAAGTACTTCTGTAATTCTTAGCTGCGCTTCCAATCCAGGATTAATTCCCGTAATTTTTCCTTTATCCTCCGAGGCAGTTCCTGTTTTGGATTTATCTATTACTCCTTTTGGTTCCCCTTCTGCCATATTTTTCACCTTGCCTATATTATACCACCCTTCTTCCAGAAAAACCCTGTTTTTTCATCCTCTTTCCTTCTCTCAACTTGATTAAGAGGAGTATATATTTGTTCTACTTTGTTAATCTTGAAGGATTGTGCAAAGCACAGTAGCATAGAACATAGTACAGAGAGCATCGTTGTTGTTATGTATTACTAAGAATGAAGTACATAGGCATATTGCGAGATATAGAAGACGAAAGAAATGAATAGTTACAAAGATTTTTTTTGTTCATCAAATTTAATGAAAAATTTTGAGAAAGGAGGCCAGCGCATCAAGTATAGTTTCTCTGAGCTATGAACTATGTGCTCTGAACTGCGCTTTACACATTGGAACAACATCCTGTCCCACAACCTATTTCGTCATATGAATTCCGTTTAATCGGAAATATGACCTTAAGGCAATTTGCCAAATTGGCCGCCTGTTGTTTGGTTGCTTTGGTTTTTTACGGCCTGGATCTGCCGTCTTTGATCAAATACGCGGCGGTCGGGTTTTTTGTTCTTTTGGGCGCCGGTTTGGCCTTCTTGCCGATTAATGAAAGACCTCTTGATGTCTGGATTATTTCCTTTTTTAAGGCAATCTTCTCTCCTACCCAATACATCTGGAAAAAGAAAGACCTGACTCCCCCTCCCCAATCTCTGCCGACAACGCCAACTTCTCCGGTAACACCATCCGTTCCGCCGGCAACCACGGTCCGGGAAAGCCCTAATTTAGCCAGTTCGCCGATATCGGCTACCAATAATAACCGCAAAGAAGAAGATTTTTTGCAAAACATCCAATCTCTTTTTGCCAGCGGGCCGATAATCAAACCCCGGATTGAAAAGCTTAACGGTCTGGAAGTAAAACCGGCCAATTTGGAAGAAAGGATCGCCGCGGTTGCTCCGGTAATGGCTAAGGGAAAAGTCAGCCCCTTCTTTACCGACTTGCCTAATATTATTAACGGTGTCATTAAGGACAAGCAGGGAAAATTGATTGACGGAGTAATTTTGGAAATTAAAGATGTTCACGATCTGGCGGTCAGAGCCCTCCGTTCCAATAAATTGGGCCAATTCCGGATTGCCACTCCTTTACCGGACGGTGTCTATACCCTCTATCCGGAAAAGGAAGGTTTGGAGTTTGATATAATTAAAGTTGAACTGAAAGGCCAAGTTTTTCCGCCAATAGAAATTAGCGCCAAACAAACCCCATGAAATTTAACCTGCCCATCCTTAAAAAAAATCAATCCGGTTCGCCGGCAAAAACCGTTGAAACAAAGCAAGTTCCTGCAAATCAAGGGAATACTTCTGTTTTGGATTTGGTCGCTCCGGCGGCCATTGAAGTTGATTTTGATTATTTAAAAATCAATAACCGTTTTTATCGGACTCTTTTCGTGGTCGGATACCCCCGTTATGTTTCCGCCAACTGGCTGGCGCCTTTAATCAACTTTGACCATTCGTTGGAAGTTTCCATGTTTATTTATCCAATCGAAGGCAAGGGAGTTTTGGACGATCTCAGAAGAAAAATTGCCGAGATGCAGGCGGAAATCAACATGGATGTCGGCCGGGGGGTGATGATTAATCCGGCAACCCAAGCTAAGCTGGAAGACGCTCTGGTTTTACAACAGGATCTGGTTAAAGGAATAGAGAGGTTTTTCCAATTTGCCTTGTATATAACTATTCCGGCCGATTCTTTAGAAGAGCTTAACCATACTACTAAACAAATAGAGTCAACTCTCGGCGCGCTGATGATTATTACCAAGAATACCGCTTTAAGCGAGGTGGAAAACGGTTTTAAATCAACATTGCCGATTTGTCAGGACGCTCTTCTTTTTACCCGAAATATGGATACAACTTCTCTGGGAACAACTTTTCCTTTCACCTCTTCGGAATTGACCGCCAACGAAGGCATCCTTTACGGAATCAACCAACACAACGATTCTTTGGTTGTTTTTGACCGCTTTTCCTTGGAAAATGCCAATTCCGTCATTTTCGCCAAATCGGGCGCCGGCAAAAGCTATCTGGTTAAATTGGAAGCTCTACGTTCTTTAATGTTCGGAACGGAAATCATCATTATTGATCCGGAAAACGAATACAAATCACTTTGCGAGGCGGTCGGCGGAGAATTTATCAGTTTTGGCTTTAATTCCAAAACCAAAATTAACCCCTTTGATCTTTCCCAGGTATACAGCGAAGGAGAAAACGAACTGGGATTAAAGCTTTTGTCGCTTCATTCTCTTTTTAAGGTAATCATGGGCGAGTTGGATTCCACCCAGGAAGCAATTTTGGACCGGGCTTTGGTAGCCACCTATAAAATGAAGGGAATTACTCCCGATCCGGCCAGCCAAAAAAACGAACCGCCTCTGATGGAAGACCTTTACAAAACCCTTATTGGGATGGAAGAACCCCAGGCCAAATCTTTGGCCGATAAAATTGAAAAGTTTATCAAAGGCTCATTAACCGGAATCTTTGATCAAAAATCCAATATTGATATTAAAAATCCTTTTACGGTTTTTGCGATCCGCGATTTGGAAGAAACTTTAAGGCCGATCGCAATGTTTATTATTCTTGATTATATCTGGACCAGGGTTCGCCGTGACCTTAAAAAACGGGTTTTAATTGTTGATGAAGCCTGGTATCTGATGAAATATCCGGATTCGGCCAATTTTATCAATTCCATCGCTAAAAGAGCCAGAAAATATTATCTCGGTCTGACGACGATTTCCCAAAACGTTGAAGATTTTCTCTCTACCGACCTCGGGAAAGCGATTATCACCAATTCTTCCATCCAGATTTTAATGAAACAACATCCGGCCGCGATCGATAAAATCGCCGAGGTTTTTTATCTTTCCGAAGGAGAAAGACAGATGCTTTTGTCCGCCGATATCGGAGAGGGTTTGTTTTTTGCCGGACTTAACCACGTTGCGATTAAGGTAGTTGCTTCTCCAGACGAACATCTTTTGGTTTCGAGTAGCCCAAAGGATGTTTTAAAACAGCAGGAGGCCAGCAATCAGTCATCAGCTGCTGGTCAGAAAGAAGCTGACAACAATCAACAATCGGCAGTCAGTAATCAGTCGTCAGCGGCCAGCAGTCAGACCGAAAGTGTTGATAGCCAGAAAAAAGAGACTATTAAACCGGTTATAGAACAAATACCGACACCAGCTGCCGATCAACCACCAAAAACCAATCAACCGGCAATAAGATTAAAGGCGGAGATTGTCAAAGACAATGGCTGAAGAAAATTCCGTTAAAAATACCCTTGATTCTTCTTTACAAACAGCCGGAAGAGTTGTCCGCTTCGCGGCCGAGAATGTTCTTTTGCCGATTGTCACGGGAGGAACCAGTTTAGCTACTAAATTACCCAAGGCAGTAAAAGCTCTTGACTTTCTCCGTTCGGCCAAGCCCCAAGAAAAAGAAAAGGACAATACCACTAAATTTGTTCTTATCGGTATTGGCGTCTTTTTTTTCTTGCCGATAATGGCGGCAATAACCATCACTGCCGGCTTCGCCGACTTTGTTGGTGTAAAACAAATTCCTATTTCCCAAAAAACCCTGGTTAAAGTCATCACTTCTCCTCCCCAATGCCAAAAAACAAGGCACAAAGCCGAAGAAGTTATTTGTTGGCTAAAAGAAGGCATTAAAGTCAACAGTGCCGCCTGTTCTCAGGAAATAACGGAAGTCACTTTATCTAACTGGGGAACAACGGAAAAATGTCTTTTGGCTGGTCCTTTCCCCAACTCGGAACTTATCCGAAACGAATTTAAAAAATCAGTGGATCTAACCGGTGATTATGCCGGTAATTTGCAATGTGTCGGCTTCGTCAAGGGAATTGAAGCCTCGATTGGTCATCTATTGGCAAGTTGCGGCAATGCCAAGGATTTTTTCGGAAACGGCAGTTGCCCCGATAACTATACTAAAATTAAAACAGCCGACGCCAATGACCTTAAACCTGGCGATTTGGCAGTAAGAAACAGCACCCAATATGGTCATATTGGCATTATTGTAGAAACAAAAGGAAAGACCAAGATTATTGTTGCTCAGGCTTGGGGAGCTACCGGCCAAATATTCTTAAGTGATGACGCTGTTACCAATTATCAGGGTTTTTTAAGATACAAATGAATCTTTTTAAAAATAAAACCAGCCGTTTTATTCTGATTCTGGCGATTATCGCCGGGTTATTGCTGGGTTTGAAAATTATCCTGACTACCGACAAAAGCCAGGAAAAGATTATCCTTCCCCCTTCTCCTGCGCCTTCGCCAATGTTATTTCCTTCGCCGACACCAAAAATTATGACTCCCGAGGGAGACCTTGACGCTCCTTTGCAAATCCGGAAAGAAATTCAGAGAGATTACCCTCTTTTTGATTATATTCCCTATAAAAGCAAAAACTGGCAAATTGACTATCTTAAGCCTCTAACTTTGGAAATTATTTTAAAATCCGATACTTTAGCCAACCGCCAAGAAACCTTAAATTGGGTAAAAGAAAAAGGCATTGATCCGGCTACCCATGAAATTATCTGGAAAATAGAGCCTTAACTTTGCAACCTCACCGGCATAATTACATGAAGGAAAGAAGGATCGTCTTTTATTTTGAAACTTCCGGGATTAAGAGGCCCGGTCATCCCGAAAAGAATCTCCTCGCTTTCAATAGAATTTAAAAAATCCAGTAAAAAGCGGAAGTTGAAGGCAATCTCGCCGCCGCCGTTATTTATCTTAACTTCCATCTCGCTTTTGTTTTCGCCAACCTGAGGCGAATTGGCCGAAACCGTTAATTTTCCTTCTTTGAAATTTAGCCTAACTATATTAGCGGAATCACGGGCAAAAATAGAAGCGGTTTTAATGGCCTTATTAAAAGTCTCTTTATCCAAAGACACTTCGCTATCGCTTGGACCGGGAATAATTTTTTCGTAATCCGGGAATTCGCCTTCCAACAACCGGGTAGACAATTCCGTTCCGGCAACGGAAAAGATAGCTTGGTTATTGTCTTTGGTCAAACTCATTTCCACTACCGTATCTTCAGAACTTCCCTGGTCGGCAATAATTCGGGAAACTTCCAATAAAGTCCGGGCGGGAATAACCAAATTTTTAGTCTCCTCTTCTTCTTTTATCTCGTCTTTTTCTTTCGGTTTTTCTCCGGCAATCTTTTTAACCGAAAGGCGATAGCCGTCGGTGGCGGCAAAAGAAAGATATTGGCCTTCTTTTTTGATATAAACTCCGGTTAAAATCGGCCGACCTTCATCGGTAGCCGAAGCAAAAGCAACTTGCGCAATTACTTCCGTCAAAACTTTAGCGGGAAAAGTAAAAATTTTCTTTTCCGGTAAGGGTAATAAAGGAAACTCTTTGGCCGAGATGCCGTTAAAAGAAGCGGTATAAGAGCCGGAAGAAAGCTCAACCGTGTTTTCTTTAATTTCCAGATCAATTTTTCCCGGCGGAAGAGAAGCAATATACTCCTGAAAAACTTTAGCCGGCAAAGTCACCGAACCTTCGCCTTCAACTTTGGCTCCCAACCAAAGGTTAACGCCCATCTCTAAATTGGTGGCGCTGATTTTCAATTGGTTGTTGTCGCTGGAAATCAAGATATTGGCCAATACAGGCAATTGGGCCTTGGCGGAGATTGATCGGGAAGCGGTATTTAAAGCTTTAATCAAATTTTCCTGAAGAATTTGTATTTTCATCAAAAGTTCCTTTCTTTAATTAATTTTAGTTTATAACTTTCTTTTTAACAACAGACATAAACACGATCGTTGACTAATAGCCAGTAACAGGTAGCGATAATTTAAGATTTGGAACATGAATATTAAATTAATAATTCGTTAATTTTTTAATTCTTTAATCTTATGATTATTAATTAGTAGTAATAGTAGTAGAGATTGTTTATAAGTTAATAATTCTACAATTTATTGTTTATTTTTCGGGTTATCTTTTTGTTGATACCTGCCGATTTTTATGTGGATATTTTTGGGGATAAAACCTGATTTCTTGTGGAAAAGTTAATAACTTTAGCTTTTGGCTAAATAATTCTTTGTTTTATCCCGGAAATATCCACCCTTAAATCCTCATTGTTGGTGAGTAGATTGGTAATTTTTTCCACACCGTGCATAATAGTGGTATGATCTCTTCCTCCCAATAAATTACCGACTTCTATTAAAGGAATCCCCAATTCGGTTCTCAATAGGTACATCAAAACCTGGCGCGGAAGGACAATATTTTTTAAACGGGTCGGGCTTTTTAACTGGCTGCTTTTTAAGTGATAATATTCCGCCACCGCCTCAATCACTTCTTTGGGCTTGATTTGTTTTTTGAGCTTACCGGTTTCTTCGGTTGCTTTCCCCAGGAACGAATTAACCAGTTCGGGAGTCAGATTGACTTTTTTGGCTTCCATCTCGGTTAATAATCTAATTAAAAAACCTTCGATTTTTCTGACGGAGTCAATATTGGCGGAAATCGCCTGGGCAATATCCATCGGTAATTCAATCCCCTTTTGCTTGGCTTTAATCAATAAAATTGCGGTTCGTAATTCAAAATCCGGGGCCGGAGTATCAATAATCAAACCGGCTTCAAAACGGGAGCGCAGTCTTTCTTCCAGTTTGGGAATCTCCTCCGGCGGCCGGTCGGAGGTTAAGACAATCTGACCGCCTTCGCGCTGGAGAGTATTGAAAGTATGAAAAAATTCTTCCTGAACCGTGGTTTTGCCGGCGATAAATTGCACATCGTCCAACAATAAAACCTTGGCGGAACGGTATTTCTTTTTAAATCCGTCCGTGGTTTTGGAACGGATGGCATTGATGATTTCGTTGGTAAATTCTTCGCCCATGCAATAAATTATTTTGGTTTGCGGCTTGTTTTTTAAGATTTCGTGACCAATCGCTTGCATCAAATGGGTTTTACCGACCCCGGTTCCGCCCCAGAAAAAAAGAGGATTATAGGCATTTCCCGGATTTTTGGCGACCGCAGTGGCGGCGGCGTAAGCCAATTGGTTAATTGAAGAAACGGCAAAATTTTCGAAAGTATAATCCTTTCTTAAGTTAGCGCTTTGGCTTTCAAAGACGGCCGGAGCCGGTTCTTCCGTCGAAAACAAAGGACCTAAATCCCCTGTTTTTTTAACCAAAGGTTTAACGGTAAAAACCAGGCTGTTGTTTTGTTTGGTTTGCCTGTCCAAGATGTCTTTAATCAGGCTGTAATAACGGGCCTCAATCAAGTTTTGGATATAAGAGGAAGGGCAACCGATAGTGGCGACATTATTTTCCAAAGAAACAAGGCAGGAGTTTTGAAAAAGAGTTTGGAAGATGGCCTTGGAAAGGAAGAGTTTGATTTCCTCTAATACGTTTTTCCACAATGATTCGTTATTCATTTCGGTTTATTTGAGCAGGAGATTTAGTTTAACGATTTAATAAAACGAAGACTCAAGTTTAGACTGGTGAAGTCATAATAAAATAGTTATCCACAATGTGTCAACAGGGAATTTAGAGCAAGAGAGGAAAGAGATTAGACAAGGAGTAGTTTTTTTACTTTTTTCTCGATCTTCTCTTCTCTTTTATTCTTTAATGTGGTAATATTATTTTATGCCTAAACGAACTTGGCAACCAAAAAAACTTAAAAGAAAAAGAGTCCACGGCTTTCGCCAAAGGATGAAAACGGTTGGTGGCAGAAAAACTTTGGGAAGAAGAAGACAGGTAGGAAGAAAAAAACTAACAGTTTAAACTCAAAGCTTAAATCTCAAAATTCAAAACCAAAACTAAACTATAAATTTTTAAAGATTTAACATTTTAAATTTGGATTTGACGTTTAAGTTTTAACATTTAACATTATCGTTGTGCTTCCTAAACAATACCGCTTACACGACTATCAGGAAATTGAAAGAGTCAAGAAGGAAGGAAAATTATCTCAATCCCCTCTTTTTGGAGTCCTTATTTTAGAAAAAACTGGCCAGTCGGTTTCTCTCTCTGTTCCTCCCAGATTTGCTTTTATTGTTTCCAAAAAAGTTTCTATCAAGGCCACAGAGAGGAATCGGATTAAAAGGGTTCTTTCGGAGTCCGTTCGTTCGTTGTTGCCAGCGATTAAACCGGACATTGATGGTATTTTTTTGGGGAAAAGGGGCATAATCGGGAAAAAGAGGACAGAGATAGAGCCAGAACTGGAGAATATTTTTAGAAAGGCGAAATTATTGAGAGAATTCTGATCCTCTTTTTCTGATCCGCCTCTTGCTTCTTTCCCCCACTTCTCACTTATCTCTTCAAAAACTTATCTTCTTCTGTTAAAATAACTTGGTTATTTTGTTGTCTATATTCTTCGGGAGGTATTTATGCCAACAATTAAAAAATTTATTTACTTCTTTGCCGAGGGCAAAGCCGACGGTAACGGTAAAATGAAGGATTTATTGGGAGGTAAGGGTGCGTTAATTGCGGAAATGGTTAATAGCGGGGTTCCGGTACCTCCGGGTTTTACGATCACGACCGAAGTCTGTAACTATTTCGCTCAGAATAAAAGCAATTTTCCTTCAGGATTTGATAAACAATTTCTTCAAGCTATTGCTAAATTGGAGAAAACCGTCGGAAAAAAATTCGGCGATGTCAAAGACCCGCTTTTGGTTTCCGTTCGCAGCGGCGCCAAATTTTCCATGCCGGGGATGATGGATACGGTTTTAAATCTCGGGCTAAACGACGAAACAGTTGTTGGCTTGATAGAAAAGACGGGTAATCCCCGCTTCGGTTATGATTCCTATCGCCGTTTTATCCAGATGTTCGGTAATGTGGTCTTGGGAATTGAAAAAGCGGAATTTGAGGACATTTTGGGTAAAAAGAAAGAGGAATTGAAAATTAAACTGGATACGCAACTGGCGGCGGAAGATTTACAGTCCGTAATTGTTCAATATAAAAAGTTGGTTAAAGAAAAAACCGGCAAGGAATTTCCCCAGGAAGTTTTGACACAATTGGCTTTGGCCAGAGACGCGGTTTTCAAAAGCTGGAACAATCCGCGGGCAATCACCTATCGCCGGATGAATAAAATTTCCGACAATCTCGGAACGGCCGTTAATGTTCAGACAATGGTTTTCGGTAATATGGGTGACGATTGCGCGACCGGGGTCGGTTTTACCCGCAATCCTTCAACCGGCGAAAATAAATTTTACGGCGAATATCTGACCAATGCCCAGGGAGAGGATGTGGTTGCCGGTGTTCGGACTCCCCGACCGATCAACCAACTGGAAAAGGAAATGCCGGCCGTTTATCGTCAATTGCGTCAAATAACCGATCGGTTGGAAAAACACTTTCGTGATGTCCAGGATTTTGAATTTACGATTGAAAAAGGCAAGCTTTACATGTTGCAAACCAGAACCGGGAAAAGGACGGCTTTGGCGGCTGTCAGAATTGCGGTTGATATGGTTAAGGAAAAATTAATAACGGAAGAAGAAGCCTTAATGCGGGTTGAGCCGGAACAGATTAACCAGTTATTACATCCGGTTATTGATCCGAAGGCCAAAACCGAAGTTTTGACCAAGGGACTACCCGCTTCTCCTGGCGCCGCGGTCGGTCAGGTTGTTTTTTCGGCAGATGAGGCTCTTGTCCAAAGTAAAGAAAGAAAAGTAGTTTTGGTCAGGATGGAGACTTGTCCGGACGATATTCACGGGATGGAAGTTTCCGAAGGGATTTTGACTGCCCGGGGCGGAATGACTTCCCACGCAGCCGTGGTCGCCCGGGGCATGGGCAAATGTTGTGTTGCCGGCTGTGAAGAGATTAAAGTCAACGAAAAAGAAAAGTTTTTTAAGGTCGGCGAGGTAGTTATAAAGGAAGGCGACTGGATTTCCTTGGACGGTTCTCTCGGCCAGGTTTTTTTGGGCAAAGTCGCGACGATTCAACCGACTCTGTCCGGCGACTTCGGCAAATTTATGAAATGGGCGGATCGGATTCGGAAACTGGCGGTAAGGGCCAATGCGGATATTCCCCGGGATGCTAAAGCGGCCCGCCAATTTGGAGCTGAGGGAATCGGCCTTTGCCGGACCGAACATATGTTTTTCGCCGAAGAGAGATTGCCTTACATGCAGGAAATGATTGTGGCGGACAATGAAGAGACTCGGCGAAAAGCTTTGGCCAAATTGTTAAAATTCCAAAAAGAAGATTTTAAAGGCCTGTTCCGTGAGATGGCCGGTTTGCCGGTGATCATCCGGACTTTGGATCCGCCTTTGCACGAGTTTTTACCCAAAACAAAGAAAGAGGCGGAAGAACTCTCAAAGATTATTGGCGTTCCGGCCGAAAAAATTTGGGCCAGAGACGAAGAATTGCACGAGCAAAATCCAATGTTGGGTCATCGCGGCTGCCGTTTAGGAATTACCTATCCGGAAATTACCGAGATGCAGGTTGAAGCAATTATTGCCGCCGCTTGCGAGCTTCAAAAAGAAGAAAAAATCAAGGTGATTCCGGAAATTATGATTCCCTTGGTGGGCCATTTAAACGAATTAAAAGATCAAAAAGCCTTGGCCGTAAAAGTTGCCGAGGAAACAATGGCTCGTTACCAAGTAAAAATTAAATATCTGGTGGGAACGATGATTGAGGTTCCGCGGGCGGCTTTAATCGCCGATCAATTGGCGACCGAGGCGGAATTCTTTTCCTTCGGTACCAACGATTTAACCCAAATGGGAATGGGTTTTTCCCGGGATGACGCCGGAAAATTTACCCGAGTCTATCTTGAGAAAAAAATCCTCAAAGAAGATCCTTTCCAGGTTTTGGACCAGGAAGGTATCGGTCAATTGGTTAAAATTGGGATTGAAAAAGGAAGGCAGACCAATCGCCAATTGGAAATCGGTATTTGCGGAGAACACGGCGGCGAGCCAAACAGTGTTAAATTCTGTTATCGCGCCGGAATGAATTATGTCAGCTGCTCCCCTTACCGGGTGCCGATTGCCCGCTTGGCTGCCGCTCAGGCCGTAATTGAGGAAAAACAGAAAATTGAATACACAAGCAAGTAAGGGTAAGAGATAGAGACAGAGCTAGATGAAAAGGTTTATTCTTAAGCTTATTCGGCTTTATCAAAAGTCCTGGTTCTTTCGGTCAAGAATTTTAAAGACCCTATTTCTCACCGATAAAGTTTGTCGTTTTACTCCGACCTGCTCCGAATATACCTATCAGGCAATTGAGAAATATGGTATACTGGCTGGAGGCTGGAAAGGCCTCAAAAGGATCTCGCGGTGTCACCCTTTGAACAAAGGCGGTTTTGATCCTTTAAAATGAAAAACAACGGAAAAATTTTAAAATTTTTAATTTTGAATTGTAATTTTTCATTTTTTAATTTTTAACTTATTTTATGTCTCAACTTTGGTCTACATTACTCTATCAGCCCTTGGTTAACGGGTTAATCTTTTTTTATAAATTATTCGGCAATAATTTGGGCTGGGCAATTGTTGCCTTAACGGCTTTGGTTCGGCTTCTGGTAATGCCCTTGATGAAACCGCAATTGGAAGCGGCCAAAAAGATGCAAGCTTTGGCGCCCGAGCTGGAAAAACTGAAAAAAAAGCACGGCGAAGATAAACAAAAATTGGCCCAGGCTCAAATGGAACTTTACAAGAACGCCGGTGTTAATCCGGCTGCCGGTTGTTTGCCGCAAATTATTCAATACCTGGTCCTGATCGCTCTTTTTCAGGCTTTTAATCAGGTTTTAAGGCCGGACGGAACCGAAGTAATTACCAAATTAAACCAGATTCTTTATCCCCTTTTGCGACTCCCCGCCTCAGAATCTTTAAATTTGAAATTTCTTTGGCTGGATCTCAGCCGTCCGGACGTGATTAAGTTGCCTTCAATGCCGGCCTTGCCGGGAATTTTTTTGATTTTGTCGGCTGTTCTTCAATTTATGTCCGCGAAAATGATGTCGTCGCAAACAAAGATGTTGGCCGAAGAGTCAAAAAAAACCGAAACCAAAACCGATGATTTTTCTTCGGCAATGCAAACCCAGATGGTTTATATGATTCCTTTGACAACCTTGCTTTTGGGACTTTCTTTTCCTTCCGGTTTGGTTATCTACTGGTTTTTGTTTTCTTTTTTCTCTATAATCCAGCAGTATTCCGTTAACGGTTGGGGAGGATTGGCTAGTTTGAAAATTAAAAAAATTACCAAAAAGAATTAAAAATGGATAATTATCTTGAAGAAATAAAAAAAATCGCCGAAGAGTTTTTGGACAAACTGGGGATTAAAGGATCGGTTGCCGCGGCCCAGGACGAAGAAAACGAAGTGGTTAATTTACAAATTGAAACCGAAGACTCCGGATATCTTATAGGATATCACGGCGAAACTTTGGAAGCTTTTCAGTTGCTTCTCTCGTTAATGGTTTACAAAAAATTGACGACCTGGAAGCGTTTGGTGGTAAATGTCGGCAATTATCGCGAAGACCGTTTGGAGCAACTGAAAAAACTGGCTTTAAACGTTGCCCAAAAGGTTAAATTTTCCGGAGAAGCTCAGGTAATCCCCAATCTTTCTCCGTCAGAAAGAAGGATGATTCATCTTTCTTTGGCCGACCACCCGGATGTCTTTTCCGAATCCGAGGGTGAAGGTGAAGAAAGAAGACTGGTTGTTAAACCGAAAAAGAAATAAAGACCTGCTTCTTGTTTCCTGCCTCTTTTTTCTTAAACTCGCTATAATATCTTCATGAAGCTTCGTCAAAAACTTTTTTCGCTTCTGATTTTATTATCGCCGATCCAACTGGGGCGTCATTTTTGGCCAAAGTCGTCTTTTCTTCTTGGGATGAGAATTGATTACCTTTCCCCGACTATTTATTTGACCGACCTTTTAATTATTGCCGTTTTGCTTTTATGGTTAAAGGAAAAATGGACCGAAAGGAAATTTAAAAAAATATTTTTTGCCGATTGGAAAAAAGGAGCAGTCTTTATTATTGGTTTTGTTTTTCTTTTAATTAATTGTTTTTGGGCAAAAAACCGGCCGGCCGCTTTTTACAAACTGGCTAAAATTTGTGAATTTTTTTTCTTGGGCTGCTATTTGGTAAAGGAAAAAATAACTTTAAAGCAAATTTCGCCGGTCTTAACGTTAGCGGTAGTTTTTTCTTCATTAATCGGTTTGGGCCAATTTTTAAGACAATCTTCCTTAAACGGGATTTTTTGGTGGTTTGGGGAAAGAACTTTTAGTTTGACAACTCCGGGAATTGCCAGGGCGATTTGGCGAGATCATTATTTCTTAAGGCCTTACGCAACCTTTTCTCACCCCAATTCCCTAGCCGGTTTTCTTTTGGTCAGTTTGGTGATGATCCCCCCCTTTTTAAAAAATCAAAAATATTTTTTCCCGGCTTTATTTTTAATTTTAATCACCTTGATTTTGACTTTTTCCCGAACTGTTTGGCTCGCCGGAATAATTGTCCTTTTAATTTCTGTTTTACGGATATTGGTTAAAAAACAAATTGCTTTTAAAAAGATAATCATTTTAGCTGGTCTATTTTCCTTATCTTCTTTTTTGTTGGCTTCCTTTTTTTTAAAAATTATGCCGCCATTTTTTTGGGAAGAGGAAAGTTTTTTACGACGACAAAATTTGGTTTTTTTGACTTTAAAAATTATTTGCCAATCCCCTTTTTCGGGAGTCGGTTTAAACAATTATCTTCCCGCGCTGTCCGTTTTAATTAGTCAAAATGAAAATGTTTATTGGCTTCAGCCGGTTCATAATATTTTTTTGTTAATTGCCGGCGAAACCGGTTTAATCGGTTTATTCATAACTGCATTATTGTTAAAAAATTTTTTAGAAAAAAGAAAAAATAATTATTTTTTGTTTTTGGCTTTTCTAATTGTTTTACTAACCGGAACAACCGATCACTACTGGTTAACCCTTCAACAAAATCAGATTTTACTTACGCTTTTAATTGGGTTATCATTATCATCTGATTAAAAATTTAACCAGCAACAAAGTTAAAAAATGAATCACGGGTTGACGTGAAACTAATAAAAAATTTTTACTTATATGAAAACCAATGAAAAAAAAATAAAAATTTTTACCGACGGAGGGGCTAGGGGAAACCCCGGTCCGGCGGCAATTGGTGTTGCTATTTTCGGCGAAGAATCCGGAAAAATTATGGAAAAATTTGGTCGGGTGCTGGGAGAAACCACCAATAATGTGGCGGAATATTCGGCAGTGATAGAGGCTCTCAAATGGGTTGCCAGTAATTTACCGCCGGGTCTGGAAATAAATTTTTTTTCCGATTCAAAACTGATGGTCAGTCAATTAAACGGACTTTATAAAATTAAAAACCACAACCTAAGACTTTTGATTTTAAAAGTTAAAGAATTGGAAATGGAAACCGGGGCCAAAATTTTTTACCACCATATTCCTCGCGAAGAAAACAAACTGGCCGACAGTTTGGTTAATTCCTGCCTTGCTTAAAAGGATCTTTTTTTATTAAAATTGGAGTAATGCCCGAATCTCCTAAAATTATCAACAGTTTTGTTTCTTCCGGTCCGGCGGCGTTAATCGTTAACGAAAAAGGAGCGATTGGCTCTCATTTGGCCGATTCGCTTCTGTCTTTTGGTTGCCGGGTTTATTATTGCGGCAGTAAAAAAGACGACGCCATCCAGCATCTTTTGGGGAAAAGCAATTTCGAATTGATTGAAAATCTTAACCGCGTTTATGAAATTAATTCCTTAAGCTATGTTTTTTATTTGGCGGTGGAGGGAGAGAAATTATTGGCCGATTTGTTGAAAAAAGTAAAAGACAAAGAAGCAAAATTGCTTTTGGCTTTGAACAAAAAAGACGAGCTTGCTCAAAAATTGGTTAGAGAAATTCAACAGCAGGGGATTGATATCAGAATTTGTCTTTATGGGGAGATTTATGGGCCCAGATTAAAAGAGGGTTTTTTCGCGTCAATTATTGAAAAAGCCATTTGGGGAGACAAGATCGTTATTACCAAAGACCAGACGGAAAATCTTCCCCTGGTTTATTGCTCCGATTTTATTGCCGCTATTAACCGGGCGATGTTTTCTCCGGATACTACAGGAAGAGTTTTAAATATCCAGGGAGCTTTTTTTACCCCTTTGTCTTTTTTGGCGGAGCTGGAAAGAAAAATCAAAAAAAATTTGGAGGTTGAATTTGCCGAAAAACCGGAAGAAAATGACGGCTCTTTTTCGGCGGAATTGGTGACGGATTCGGGATTTGGTTGGGAACCGGAGGTAAATTTAGGCGATGGTCTTTTGAAAACAATTTCCTGGTTTGATCGGAACAAGGAAGAGAAAGGAACCGAAAAAACGGCCAAGCCGATTCAAATTTTTACCCGGAAGTCGTCCGGGCCAATGAAAAAAATTGCCTTTGGTTTAAGCCTGTTTTTATTTTTATCTTTTATTTTATTTCTTTTACCGATTGGCTTTTTTTGGCTGAATTTGTCTCAATCCGGCAAGGAGATTGGTTTGGCCTTAAACGATTTTGGGGCCAACAACTATCAGGACGGTCGGGACAAGATAGTATTGGCCGGAGAGAAATTATTCGCTGGGCAAAAGATATTTAACCTGATGGCTCCTTTTTACAGTTTGATTGGTTTGGATTCTTCTTTGTGGCAGGTTGAACCGGTCTTAAACGGAGCGGGAGAAGCTTTGAATTCGGCTCAGTCCTTTTTTGAAGGGGTGACGATTTTGGAAAAAGTTTTTTCTTCTTCAATTGCCGGTGAACCGATTGACTATTCCTCAAAAATTAAGGAAGCCAATCGGATCTTGGAAGAATCTTATCTGGAAATTTCTTTTGCTTGGGGAAGATTGAAAGACCGTCTTTCCGAGACGGAAACGGCAAAATTACTCAGGATGGACTCCTATTTTGCCAAGAGCGAAACTCTTCTTTTAGGATTAAGAAAAGAAATTATTCGGCTTCGGGCGATCGGCCAATATTTGCCGCAGCTGATTGGTTTACAGGGAAAGAAAACTTATTTGATGGTTTTGCAAAACAATTTGGAACTTTGGCCGACCGGAGGTCGAATTGGCGCTTACGCCATTTTAAATTTTAACGACGGGAAACTAACCGATTATGAATTTCAGGATGTCAGCTCGGTTGACGATCAATTAAGAGGGAAGGTCGAGCCGCCTTCGGGTATTAAAAAATACCTTGGTCAGGAAAATTGGTATTTAAAAGAGGCGAACTGGGAACCGGATTTTTCCTTCTCCGGGGAAAGAATTGCCTGGTTTTTTGAAAAAGAAACCGGCCGGGGAATTGACGGAGTGATTGCGGTAAACTACCAAACGATAAAAGATATTCTCGGCTTGACCGGAGAAATCGAAGCTTCATTTTTGCCGGGCAAGGTAAATCAACAAAATCTTTTTGAAAAAGTGGCTTACTATTCCAGTGCCGGCGAATTTCCGGGAGTTTTGAGGAAGACGGATTTTTTTGCGGAGTTTGGAAAATTGGTTATGGAGAAAGTGAAAAAAGACAATTATCTTCAAAAGACAACGTTTTTAAAGATTTTAAGCGATTCCCTGGAAAAGAAGGATTTGCTTTTGTTTTTCTACGATCCGCCGTTGGCTTCTCTGATTAAATCTTTAAATTGGGACGGCTCGCTTTTGCCGGATTTTCCTTGCGAAAATTTAGTCTCGGCTTGTTTAAAAGATTATCTTTCCTTTAACGAAACGAATTTATCTGGCAATCGGGCCAACTTTTTTTTGAAAAGGAATTTGCGCCACGACGTAGTTTTAAAGGAGACCGGGCAATTTGATCATTCTTTAAAGATTGACTATCAGAACTTAAGTTTGACGGAAACCTGGCCGCAGGGGCGGTATTTGGCATATCTAAGGGTATTTTTGCCAACCGGTTCGGAATTGAAAAGTATTTTGGTTAACGATCCGGCAGAGCCGGGGTATTGGGTGGAAGTTAAAAAAACGGAAATTGAAAAAGAAAGAAGAGCGGACGGGAAAGAAATGATTGGTTTTTTAATTGAAGTGCCCAGTCGGAGCGGTCGGACGTTTGAGATTAATTACCAGCCGGGTTTTAAGGCCGATTTCAAGAAGACTTTTAGTTATCTTTTGGTTCACCAGATTCAATCCGGAAGCGGGGAGACGACTGCCAGTTTTACTTTTGAATTTCCGGCGAAGACCAAGCCGCTAAAGATTTTACCCCAAGGCAATTTATCCGGCCGGAAAGTCATTATTAACGATCAGCTTGATCGCGACCGGGTTTTCCGGATTGATTTCGGTCTTTGATTTTGCTAGAATAGCCAAGTTATGGGGAAATTGAATTTAAAAGCTGAAAAAAGAACCGTTCTCGGTCGGAAGATTAAGAAAATCCGGCGTGAAGGTTTGTTGCCGGCGAACGTTTATGGTAAAAAAGTAGAGTCTCTTTCTTTGCAATTGGATGCAAAGGAATTTGGTAAAATTTATCAAGAAGCGGGTGAAACCGGAATGATTGATCTTGCTGTTGCCGGCGAAAAAGAAGTTCGGCCGGTTTTGATTCATAATATCCAAAAAGATCCGGTTAGCGAAAATTTTCTTCACGTTGATTTTCGCCAGGTAATTTTAACGGAAAAGGTTACCGCCACGATTCCGGTTCAGATAACCGGCGAGGCTCCGGCGGAAACTCAAAAATTGGGAATTTTGGTTCAACAGACTTCGGCAATTGAAATTGAAGCTTTACCGGCAGATTTACCCGAACATTTTGTGGTTGATGTTTCCGGGCTGTCTGAGGTTAACCAAACGATTTTTCTTAAAGATTTGACAATTGACCGGAAGAAAATTGAAATTATAACTGATCCGGAACAGATTATTGTCAAAATTGAGCCTTTGGCCAAAGAAGAAGTGGTTGCTCCTCCGCCGGCTGCCGAAGCTCCGGCAGAAGGTACTGCCCCAACAGAGGGAGAAGCTCCAAAAACCGAAGGAACCGATGCGGCTCCGGCCGAAACAAAACCCGAGGAAGGGAAAGAAAAAACCGAAGGTTAAACTCGCGGAAAATTACTTCTTTGTTTCTTTAATTATTTTTTCAAAATTGAGAATTAGTTCGTTTTGCGGATCCAGTTGCCTGGCTCGGCCAATTGCCTCTTCGGACTTTTCCAAATTACCGGTTTTATAATAAGAGGCGGCCAATTGGACCCAACCGTCACGGTAATTCGGCCTCTCCTTAAGAATTTGTTCCCAATAATCAACCGTTCCTTGATCAAGTTTAAGTTGGGTTTGTGCTCCCAAAATTCTCTGAGCCCTCTTTTGGTTTTCCGCGTTGATAAAAGATAAAGCAACGATAAAAAAAATCAAACCGATTAACAGTTTAAGGGAGAGAATTTTTTTTACATTTTTGATTTTATTAATCATCTTTCTCTTTCCCGGCCACCGGCCATCGACTCACGATTAAATCGTCTTTTTGGTCAGGAATTATTTGCCAAATTGCTTCGGTGATAAAAGGCATAAACGGATGAAGTAATTTTAAAGAAGTGCCAAGGGTATAGTTTAAAGTGTCAAGCGCTTTTTTCTCCGGAACAGGGTAAAGACGAGGCTTAACCATTTCAATATATTGATCGCAAAATTTGTGCCAGAAAAATTCATAAATTTCTTCTGCCGCTTGGCCGAAATGGTAAGATTCAATATTTTTGGTGACGGCCTTAATGGTTTTCTCCAATTCGGCCAAAATCCATTGATCGTCCGGATAATCGGAAGGTGAGATTGAGTTATTAGTTGTGGTTTGTGGGTTGTTAAGGACAAACCTTGAGGCGTTCCAGATTTTATTGGCAAAGTTTCTCATCGCTTTGATTTTTTCTTCGGTGACAACAATATCGGAAGCGGGAGCGGTTCCGAAAACCAAAGCCATCCTTAAAGCATCGGCGCCGTATTTTTCCACCATTTGCAAAGGATCAATGACATTTCCTTTAGATTTACTCATTTTTTTTCTTTCTATGTCAACAACGCGGCTGTGCATGTGGGCGATCTCAAAAGGAACCTCTCCGGTCAGATAAAGGCCGAACATGATCATTCTGGCGACCCAGAAGAAGAGAATATCCCACATCGTATCCAAAACCGAAGTCGGGTAAAAATATTTAAAATCTTCGGAGTCGGGGTAGCCTAAGGTAGTGAGCGGCCATTGGCCGGAAGAAAACCAGGTATCAAAAGTATCCGTTTCCTGTAAAAGAGATTGGCCTTGGCAGCGGGAACATCTTTTCGGTTGGGGAATTTCATAAGTTGCGGTAACCGGAGCGGTCAGGCTTTGTAATCCTTTTTGAATTATATCGAAAGAATAATTTTTTTTAAGATCTTTGTAAAAACCGGTCACGATTTTTGGTTCGCCGTTACTTTTATCCAGGAAGCTGATTTTGATATTCGGATTACAATCAAGGCAATACCAGGCGGGAATCCGGGGACCCCAGACGATTTGTCGGCTGATATTCCAATCGCGAATATTTTCCATCCAGTTAAGGTAAATCTTTTTAAAGCGATTGGGGAATATCTTAACTTGATTTTTTTTGACGGCGGCGATTGCCGGTTTTGCCAAAGGTTCGATTTTAACGAACCATTGGGGGATAACCATGGGTTCAATCACATTTTTACAGCGGTAACACAGTCCTATACGATGGGTATATTGTTCATCAATTTTGACAAGGTCGCCTTTTGCTTGCAATTCATTGACTACTCTTTCTCTGGCTTCGTTAATTTTTAGTCCGGCAAAACGACCGGTTAGATCAGTCAGACGACCATCCAGTCCAATAACCTTAATTATCGGGAGATGATGTCTTTGGCCAATTTCAAAATCAGTCGGGTCGTGGGCAGGGGTAACTTTAACGGCGCCGGTGCCAAATTTAGGATCAACTGCTTCGTCGGCTACGACTTTCATCTTTTTTGGCCCGATTAAAGATTGATAAATAAACTCGGTGCCAATCAATTTTTTGTAGCGCTTATCTTGGGGATGAACCGCTACGGCGGTGTCCCCAAATTTTGTTTCCGGTCTGGTGGTGGCTAAAACGAAAGGACCGTATTTTAAATAAAAAAGAGGATCTTTTCTCTCTTCATAAACAACTTCCAGGTCGGAAAAAGCGGTGCCGCAACGGGTACAGTAGTTGACCATTTTTTCCTGGCGGTAGATTAAGCCGTCTTGGTGAAGGCGGTTAAAAGTTGCCAAAACGGTTTTTAAAATTTCCGGATTTAAGGTGTATTTTTCCCGGCTCCAGTCTAGGGAAAAGCCGAGCTTCTTCATTTGTTTTTTGGCGGTGCCCCGATTTTCTTCCACAAAATTCCAAATCATTTGGAAAAGAGTTTCCCGGTCAAAATCAAAACGGGACTTGCCTTCGGATTTCAATTTTTTTTCAAAGACGAATTGGGTTTCGATTCCGGCATGGTCGGTTCCGGGTAAAAATAAAGTCGGTCGGCCGGTCATTCGGCGATAGCGGCAGAGGATATCTTCAATAACATACATGGCGTGGCCCATATGCAAGGGGGCATTGGCGTTCGGAGGAGGTAAGATTATCGTAAAGGATTTATTTTTCTTATTATTTTTATTTTTCCTGTCGATTTTTGGAGAAAAATATTTTTTTTCTTCCCACTGAGAATAGATTTTTTCTTCAAACTCTGCCGGTTGATAGACTTTTTCCATGAGGGTATTTTAACCCAACCGGGTTGGATTTTCAAAAGAGGGCGTGGATTTTTTCAAAAACGACCCTATTGTGTTTTTGTGCCGCGGAGGAAGATTGCTTGCCAGGGTTGATAGTTGGAGTAAAAGGTTTTATCCTGGAGAACTTCTTCGCCCCGGGTAACCCGCCAATGGAAATTGACCTTGGCGCCCCAGGCTTTCCAGTCAATTTGTTTGACGGTTCCTAACGCCAAAGTCGGATCGTCCTGGTACAAATCGGGCGGCGGCGAACTGACGTCTTTGATAATTGGCTTGCCGATTTCCGCCTTTCGGCCGTCGGCCGTGCCGTAAAGCTTGAAGGATAAGGTTTTTGCCTTTTTATTGAATTGCCCTTGAATTAAAAGATGATTGGCGGTGTCATTTTCAAATTTAAGATCCGCTGTCGGCGAAAAAACGGTTGCGTCAAGTCCCGGTCCGCTGTCCTGCTCGTAGTAGGAAACCCGATAGGCGTGACTATGGCGTTCTTTTATCGGCAATCCGGCGTCAAGAGCTGCCCGGAAAAGAGTCGTGGAAACCTGGCAAACACCGCCGCCGTCACCCAAAACCGTTCTTCCTTGTTGGATAATGTAGGCTTTTTTGTAGCCGGTTGCTTCGGAAATATCGCCCACGGCTTCGTTAAAAGAAAAAATTTCACCCGGAGCGATAACCACCCCGTTCAATTTTGAAGTGGCAAGGCCGATATTAAAAATTCGTTGCTCGATGGAGCCGGCAAATTTTGAATTGCCGGTCCCGACAATTTCTTTTATGCCCAAATTATTGATCGATTCGGTGGTAATTTTAGGACTGACAACCGTGACAACAACTTCAATTTCTTTTTGCTTTAGATCGGCTTGGTTAATCAGGTCATCAATTGCAGTGATGAATTTTTCCTTGGTTTTTTTTCGATCAAGAAGAAAACCGTCTTGGGAAGGCGTAAAAACAACCGCTTTCCCGTTTTCAATCTGTAAAGTTGCATTTTGGGGATCGGTTTCAATAATTTTTTTAAGCTCTTCCAAATATTGATTGATTTTTTCTTCGGCAACACTGGTTTTGAAAGAGAGAAAATCAACCAGATTTTGGTCGTTTAACTGCCAGGCCTGATTGCCAAAAGTGATTTTTAATGACTTATCCAAAAGACTTTCCGCTCTTTTCAAAACGGCGGTCCTTTCTGCGGTTGAAATGGCGGAAGAAATTTTTCTCACCGGCAGATTAATAAAAGAAGGATCAAAGCAACCCAAGCTGCGGTTGATTTCCTTTATTAATTTCTCCCGATCAACTTCCAGGCCGTCTTTTCCGGGTTCAATTTCGACGGATTTGTTGCCGCCGGCATCTTTAACCAAGTTAATTTTCGGCTCAATTTCCGGTTCGTAAATCCGGCCGGAAAGAGTGGCGATTTTTTCCTCCAGAAGATTATTGTCCAAGGAATATTGGAAAGGCAGAATCCGGCCTTTTTGCCAAATTTTAATTCGGGTTTGCAAATTTTCCAGGGGATTAGCCTCTCTCCCGACCCGGAAAATTCTCTCGGACGTCTCGTTCGGATTAGGTCGGAAATTGATTTCCTCAAGGTTGATTTCCCAGGTTTCGTTTTG
The DNA here is from genome assembly GCA_002069945.1 of Microgenomates group bacterium ADurb.Bin219. GTDB lineage: Bacteria > Patescibacteriota > Microgenomatia > UM-FILTER-40-11 > UM-FILTER-40-11 > MWCH01. The sequence goes on along the minus strand of MWCH01000002.1, from coordinate 88,434 downwards.
GTAAGAAAATCTTAGGAATCGGTAGAAGTTTTTTTGGAAAGAAATCATCTCCGCCAGTTTACTATGCAGATCTTGCCGGTTTTTATTGCTGACATCTTCTTCGCAAAGATAAGTTTTAGGCAAGGTCCGGTTGCGGTAGGCAAGCTGATAGGCAACCAAAATTATCAGGGGCAATCCCAAAAAAATGACGGCCACTGCAGGCAAAAAGGAAAATATTTTTTTTGGGTTTTTGTTTACCATTTCTTTGTCTGTATGATAACATAAATATTGAAGATGACCGATACTCAAAACAACACCGGTAATTTAAACGATTTTTTTGCCAAGGTTGATCCGCAAACCGAATCGGCGCCGAATTTGACGCCTCCGGTTGATTACCCTCCGCCGCCAATTAATCAGGTTGTAGTGGAAAAAACCAATACCGAATCGGTAACTCCGTCTCCGGCTTCCGATTTTTCGCCGACGGTTGCCGCCCCGGCGCCGGTCATACCGGAAAATCCGGAACCGCCGGCCAATAAAATAGCCATAAAAAAAACCCTTTTGGTTTTTGCGGTCGCTTTATTTTTGATCGGAATTATCGTTCTCTTTTTTGGCAGTCTTCTCCCGAAACTGACCGGAAAAAAGGAAAACGAAGTGACGCTAACTTACTGGGGGCTTTGGGAACCGGCAGCGACCTTGAGTGGAATTATTGAGGAATACCAAAAATCTCATCCGAAAGTAAAAATCAATTATGTCCAGAATTTAGGCGAATCGACCAAAAATTACCGCCAGCGTTTAAGGGCGGCTTTGGATCGGGGGGAAATAGATATCTTTCGTTTTCATAATACCTGGACACCAATGTTCAGAGACTTGCTTTCTCCGGTGCCGGCTAATGTTATGGATGCCGCCACTTTTGAAAGAACCTATTATCCGGTGGCGAGAACCGATTTGAAACTGGCTAACGGCTATGTCGGTTTACCTTTGATGATGGACGGCTTGGCCCTTTACTATAATGAGGACATTTTTGCCACTGCCGGAAAATTACCGCCGAAAACCTGGGAAGAATTTCGCCAACTGGCAGTCGAGTTGACGGTAAGGGACTCAACGGGAAAAATTCAAACGGCCGGTGCCGCCTTGGGAACAACCAATAATGTTGATCATTGGAGCGAGATTTTAGGATTAATGTTATTGCAAAATAATGCCGATTTGGCCAACCCGACGGATAATTTTGCCGCGGATGCCATTTCTTTTTATTTGAAATTTGTTTCCGACCATCGGGTTTGGGACAGCAGTTTACCTCCTTCAACCTATTCTTTTGCTTCCGGTCGGTTGGCGATGTATTTCGGCCCGTCCTGGCGGGTTTTTGACATTAAAACCCTGAACCCCGGCTTGAAGTTTAAAATTATTCCGGTTCCTCAACTTTCCGGTGTTGATCTAGCTTGGGCCAGTTATTGGGTTGAAGGAGTCTCCAATAAATCGGCTCACGCCAAAGAAGCTTGGGATTTCTTACAGTTTCTTGCTACCAAAGAGACGATAGCCAAACTGTATCAAAATCAAAGCCAGTTGCGGCTTTTCGGCGAACCCTATAGTCGGACGGACATGGCGGATTTATTACGCAACGAGCTATATGTCGGCGCCTATATTCAACAGGCCGTAAAAGCCAAGAGTTGGTATCTTTGCGCAAGGACTTACGATAACGGTATTAATGACGAAATAATTAAATATTATGAAGATGCGGTTAATGCCATCGGCCGGGGAGAAAACAGTCAATCTTCTCTGGCGACTGCGGCGATGGGGATTAATCAGGTTTTGGCAAAGTACGGTTTAAAATAATCTTCGGACCGGGGTTAACCGATTTAAAATAAAATCCGGTAAAAGAATTTGAAATTGTCAGATAAAAAAGATTCTTTTTTAGACAAGGCTATCCTTCGGACCTTGCAATACGCGGATATTTTTAATTATTGCTTGACCGCAGAAGAAATCCATTGTTATTTGATCGCCGACAAATTATTCCGGCCAACTTCTTTTTCTGCGGTTAAATCGGGACTGAACCAATTGGCGAAAGAGAAACATTTTTTGTTTACCGAAAAGAATTTCTATTTTTTGAAAGGACGTCGTCGGTTGGTCGCCCTTCGCCGGCAAAAACAGAAAGAAAACCAAAGAAAACAGGAGATTGCCGCTAAGATAAGCCGCTGGTTTAAGCTGATTCCTTGGATTAAGATGGTCGGTTTGACCGGGAGCTTGGCGATGGACAATGCGGCTCCGGAGGATGATCTTGATTTTTTAATTGTTACTGCCGGAAGCCGTCTTTGGTTGACCCGCTTTTTTCTGGTTTGCCTGACGGAAATTTTGAGGGTAAGAAGAAAGCCGTCCGTTTCTTCAACTTTGCCTTCGGATATTTGGCAAAACAAAGTTTGTTTAAATATGTTTTTGGACGAAGACAACTTGGCTATTCCGGCCGGGGAAAGAAATTTATATACGGCCCATGAAGTCTGCCAGGTTAAATTATTGTGGGACAAGGAAGATACTTATAAAAAGTTCCTTGAAGAGAACCGATGGGTTAAGAAATTTCTGATCAATTTTTTGGAGTCAAAAAGATTAAAAAATAATGATATCAAGAGAAAAAAACAAGATATTTTCGATATCTTTTTCAATTTTTTGGAAAAAATCGCCTTTAAATTCCAACTGCTTTATATGAAACCAAGAAAGACCATTGAAAAAGTAGAGGCAGGTAGAGTATTATTCCATCCGCAGGATTGCAGCGGGTGGGTTTTAAAAGAATATTATAATAGAGTAAAAGAGCAGCGCGAGAGAGGATAGCGGGTAGGGTAAAAAGAGTCTACTTTTACTCTGTTCTCTTCCTCTGTCTTGCTCTAAGAAAATGTTAATCGACGAAGCGACAATTGAAATTAAAGCCGGTGACGGCGGCGGCGGAGCGGTTTCCTTTCGCCGGGAAAAATTTATTCCCAAAGGCGGTCCGGATGGAGGAAACGGGGGGAATGGCGGCAATTTTTATTTTCAAGGAAGTGATGATATCGGCGGATTAAGGCAATTTCGTTATCAAAAATCCTTCAGCGCGGAAAACGGTTTCCCCGGCAGCGGCAGAAAAAAAACCGGAAGGGGCGGCCGGGACAAGATTCTTTATTTGCCCAAGGGAACTTTTATCAAAGATTTGGATTCGGAAGAAACCTGGGAAATTACCGATTTGGAGAAAAAAATTCTTCTGGCCAGGGCCGGCCAAGGCGGCCGAGGCAATTGGGAATTCCGTTCGGCGACCAACCAAACGCCCCGTTATGCAGAAAAAGGAACTCCCGGTCAGGAAAGAAGGCTTTTTTTGGAATTAAGATTGATTGCCGATTTCGGTTTAATCGGTTTACCCAATGCCGGCAAATCCAGTTTGCTTAACGAGTTAACCAAGGCGCGGGCCAAAGTCGCGACCTATCCTTTTACGACCTTGGAACCAAATTTGGGAGTGTTAGACAATTTAATTCTGGCCGATTTGCCGGGTTTGATTGAAGGAGCCGGATCGGGGAAGGGCCTGGGTTTTAAATTTCTGCGCCATATCAAAAGGACCAAGCTGCTTATTCATTGCCTAAGTTTGGAAACGGACGATGCCCGGCGAGACTATCAGGCCATCCGCGGAGAGATTCTTGCCTACGACAAAGAAATGTCAAAAAAGAAGGAAATAATTCTTTTAACCAAATCCGATTTGGTTTCTGAGGATAAAATTGATCTGGTTAAAAGGGATTTGAGTGAATTGAAAAAAGAAATCCTGGTTTGTTCTGTTTATGATTTTGAAAGTTTGGAAAAACTTAAGGCCAGATTAAGAGCGATAAACAAAGGTTGAAATTTCCTCTTGACAAACTTTTGATTTTTTTGCTAAGCTATAATCCCAGAGTGAAGATTCTGGGATTTTTTTTAACCAGCAGAATATTCTGCCAAATTTAACCACCGAAAGGTGGTTATTTTTTTTACCAGGATCTTTTCTCAAGATTTTTACGCTCGGAAAAATATTGAAATTTCGGAAAATTGCTTCCGAAAATTTCGTCCGTTGCCATTAGGAACGGAGATCCGCCGAAAACGGTTTTTGTTTTGTGAAGGCGGACTGAAGCGTATTTTTTGCGGGCAAAAAGCTCTTTAAAATTTTGGAAGGTTACATAAAAGCAAGGGTAGTAGCAAGTTTCAAAGACGGTGTTTCTTGGAATTTTGCTGCTGCTCTTGCTTTGTCAAATCAAACACGACTCGGGGTGGAAGCTGAGCAGACTCTAAACAAGAAAGGATTGGGCCAAGACATGGTTGCTTTAAGAACCTTACTGTTGGGGAATACTCAAAAGACACGGGATGTAATGCCGGAAGAAATTCCGCCTTTGTGGCGGAGTTTGATCTGGGGATTGCAGGTCTTTGCGGCCTGTGCTCCGGCAACGGTGGTTGGTGTTCTGACTATCAACAAGTATCTGGCCGACAATGGGGTTACAACGTACCAATTTGATCCATTGGTTGCTTTGGTCGCCGCCGGGCTGGGAACGATTGTTTGGACGATCGTGACCGCAGGCTTGATGCCGAACTTTGTCGGAACGTCTTTTACCTACATTGCGGCTATCGTTTCGGTGTCGGTGAGAGCGGCAAAAGTCGTTCCTTCCGGAGTGAACCCACTGGCTTACGCAACCGGAGCGGTTGTTCAATCAACACTGGTAACTTTGTCTCTGGCGCTGCTTGTCTACCTTATAACTAAGCGGAGCGGTGCGAATAAGGCGGCCGAGACGTTGGCAAAGATTGTACCGAAGGTGGTGGCGGCCAATATCATTGTCAACATTGGATTAAGCTTAGCTGGCGTTGGGACCGGCATGGCTCAGACCAATCTTGTGTATGGGATTGCCACCATCTTGCTGATCTTGGTTTTTCGGTTCATCCCGGGATATTTGGGAACGATCCCAATTGTCCTGGCCATTGGGGTTGTGTATCTGGTTGGAGCCATCAGTGGTCAGATCGATGTTCGACCGGTAATCAACGCTCCCTTATTCAGGATGCCGGGGTTTTTCCTCCCGCGTTTTGATTTGGCGAGCTTGGTTCAGATGATACCGGTGTGTTTGGCGACAAGTTTTGAGACTCTTGGTCATATCCTGGTATTGCAGGGTTTGCTCAATCGGCCACTGATGGACAAGCTCTGGCGGGCGTTGCTTGGTGATGCTTTGGCAGATCCGGCAGGAGGAATGGTGGGAACTGCAGGGAATACAACCTATGCCGAGGGTCTGGGCGTCTTTGCTCTGGTGCGCGTTTTTTCCACGGTCGTGGTTTTGATGGCGGCGTTTTGGTCGATAGCATTTGGGTTTTCTGGTCACCTGAACGCCTTTCTCTCCTCCATAATGACCGCGATTCTCGGCGGTGCGGCCGTGGTGATGTTTGGCTCTATCGCCGTGCAGGGATTTGAATTGGCGATTCGGGAGCACTTGAACTTTCGCAACATCAAGAACTTCATGGTAACGGCGGTAATGCAAATCGTAGGTGTGGGAAACCTCAAGCTGGTGTTTCGCGGCGAAGAATGGCTAAGCGGGATCTCTTTTTCTATCGTCCTTGGCTTGGTCATTTATTACTTTGCCAGCTTTCTTGAAAAGCGCTACCCCAAGCTTACCCGGGAAGAGCCAGAGTTCTCGTCTTTGTAGCTTTCCAGACACCGGTAGGGAGATTGGGTTTACCACCCCAAATCCTTTCTCCTTACCGGATTTTTTTAATTATTTGCAATTTATTTTGTTTTAGTTTAAAAGGAGGTAAAAGATGTCAATTGAAAAACCGATTGTATATCCTGAAGTCAATCTGCCGTCTTTTTTAACTCGCGGCCTGGATGGCCGTTTAGTTGTGGATAAGGATTTTCTTAAAGAAGGTTCTCTTGGTCCTTTTGACCGGGTCATCGATTTTGGCAGCTCGCTCGATTCTGTTCGCGAAACAGTTCCTCCGGAAAACAGAATAACCGCTAACCGCCGGACGGATTTAACTTATCTTGGTTTTGATATTCCGATTGTGGCTTCAAGAATGAGAGATATTTGTCGATTGGCGAATGATCCGAACAGGAGTTTTAATAATCCTGCCGATCGGGAAGAATACCGGAATCATCTAAAAATTGTTTATCAAGAGCTGGCCCGGTCGGTTGCCAACCGGATTGATCCTCAATCGGCTTTAATTACTCCTCCCAAAAACGGGGGAATTTTTGTCCAAGAGGTTTATCAAGAAATCGGGTTTCCGGCCGAAAACTTTCTTGATTACCGGATGAGCCGGCTTTTAGGCAAAGATGGCCGATTGATGGTGGGAGTCAGGCTGGCGGATAAAAACCCAAAAATTTCCGCTTACCGCAATTTTGTTTTTGCCGATGATTGTTTGGCTTCGTATATCAGCGCCTGGGGAACTTTAGAAATGATTAAAGAGGAGCTGCAAAAGGAATCCGCCTTATCGGAAGCAAGGGTAATTATTGCCGTTAGCGCGGCGACCCAAAGAGGATTAACTTCACTTTTGTCAATTGAATCCAGGCGGCATTTTGGTTTTGGTCGGATGGAGGCGGTGGCGGCGGTTCCGGTTTATCGATTATCGGAGGATTTTTATCTTTTGGAGGATAACGGAAATTTTACGGTTGGCGATATGGGGAAATGGAGTTTGCCGCCGGAGGCAAAGTAGAGTTTTTTAAAAACATCCTGCGGGAAGCGAAGTAAAACTCTACCGCTTAGGTAGAATCTCCGCTTCCCGCAGGTAAAACTGAAGGCTATTCCCGATAGGTGGTTGAGTTGGTAAACACGGTCAGGTCGGTAGCTGAGGCATATTCCGAACAGCGGCAATTGGTCTTTGTTCGGAGGATGAGCCTCAAGGCTTCAATGACTACCAATCCCATTGTTGGAGCGATTCTGGTGTAAAGATCGGCCATGGTTTCTCCTGCCGACCAGCTGGCTCCTTCCAAGCCTTCGGCGAAGTTGACTACCGGGTTGACAACGGCGAAATGCATGCCGCAGAGCCGGGCGGCCAAAGCTTCCTGGCCGGAAGATTGGCCAACGACAAGAAAACCCCTTTTCTTCAGATCTTTTATCTCCGCCGGGGTTTCAAAGACGGTTAAGGGCATTGTGTAATAGGTGCCCTTTTCGTGCAGGTCGGCCAGCGGCGCATGAGGAAAAACTTCTTGTAGGCCCGGCAGCCTTTTGACGGCGGCGATCAAGCATTGACGCAGGGTTGGGCAGAACGGTTCTGCCATTCGCTTCCGGGAATCACCGTCAATCTGGCTAGTGAGTTCAAGGATCTTCAGCTTTGCTTCGTTGTTGATGATAACATCGTCGGGAACAACGACATCCCAAGGTTTGGCCTTGATTCCGCCCACACTAGCATCAACGATGACTTCCTTGATGCCCAGATGGAAGAGCAGCCAGAAAGTCGCATTGGTGTGGTTGAGATTGGGAATGGGGAAACGCCAGCCGTGGACCGGAATCCGGATAACCGGGGAACCGTCAACGATTAAAATCTTGACTACCGGAATTGGACCGAAGGGAGTCTGAACCTGACGGAAAGCGACCGCGGTTTTGACTCCAGTTTCCGGCATTCCTTCGGGAAAGCCTGGGCCGGCCATGTCCATGGCCCAGGTTCCCGAGCCGCCGACCGAGGCAACAATAGCCGGCTTATCTTGATAACAACCTTGCAGCAGATCTTTGATGTCGGCAATCGTGTTCACGTTCATCGCTCCTCCTTTAGAGCCATTTTTTGAAGAGGTTTCTGGTTGCTATCTGAAAAAACCAGGTTAGCAAAATGGAAACAACGGTTGTCACGACTACGGCCGCCATCAGGAGCGCGAACCGGAATTGGCTGACGCTCATCAAGATGACAAAGCCTAGTCCTTGGGTAGTTCCCAATAGCTCGCCGACAATCGCCGAGATAATGATGTTGCTGGCGGCTACGTCCACACCGGTTGCAAAAAAAGGAAGGGCGGTTGGCAATTGCAACTTGGTAAACAACTGCCAACGACTGGCCCTTAGAACCGTAAAACGTTCCAGTTGATACTTATTTACTGACTGGAACCCGGCGGCGGTGTTGGCCATGATCGGGAAAAAACTCACAATCATGACAATCAGAATTTTCGGGGTTTGACCGTAGCCGAGAGTGATAAAAAGAATCGGCGCGATCGCCACGAAAGGAACATTTCTGATGGCCACCGCCAAGGGAACGATTATTGGCTCAAGCTGGGGTAGAAATAGATAGCTTAGAGCCAGGCCAACTCCCAAAATCAAACTTAAACCAAAGCCGACAATTGCTTCCTGAACCGTAACCTTGAGGTTGGCAAAGATCCAGGGCCAGTTTTCAGAAAGTGCTTTCAAAACCAGCGACGGCTTCGGTAAGATAAACCGGGAGACATTGGCTAATTCCAATCCGATTTCAAAGCCAACGGTCAGCAACAAGGCAGTCAAGAGGGGAAGCAGGATTCTTTTGTCTTTCATTGATCACCTCGGATTTTTGCCCGGAGATAATTGGCCAATTCCAGGCAACTGGGATCAAGAGCACCATTGCTCTTAATCCTCGGCCGGGGTATTTCCACGGGAACGTCTTCTATGATCCGGCAAGGGCAACTTGACATCCGGAAGATCCGGTTGGCCAGAACAACCGCCTCTTCGATTGAGTGAGTGACAAAAAGGGCGGTTTTGATAAGGTTCTGGTTAATCAGCTCTTCTATCAGTTGCCACATTGATTCACGGGTTAAGGAATCCAGATTGGCTAAAGGTTCGTCCATCAAAAGCAGCTCGGGTTGGGTAATCAAAGTGGCGGCCAGGGCGACTCTTTGGCGCATTCCGCCGGAAAGTTCCCGGGGTAAGCGTTGGCAAAAGCCGTTTAAGCCGACTTTTTGTAAAAGCTCCTGAGCCTTATTCCGATGGTTTCTTCGGCCAAGGATCTCCATTCCCAATTGAGTATTTTCCAGGGCTGTTCTCCAGGAAAGAAGACTTCCTTCCTGGGACATAAGATCAATCGCTCCGGCTTTTGTTTCCTCCAAAGGAGAATCGAAAAGGTAAACCTTGCCTTCAACGCGGGCGGGGGTAATTTTTGGAATGATACCCCCAAGAACGCGAAGGAGGGTTGATTTACCGCAGCCGGAGGGACCCAGAAAGGCGACCACTTCGCCTTTATTGACGGCGAAAGTGATCCCGTTAAGAACTTGTTGGTTCCCGAACCAAAGGTTCAGGTTCTCCGTCGTGACGGCGTTCATCTTCCCTCCTTCTTCGGATTTACTTTCCGGGCAGAAAGCTGTTGTCGATGACTTCTTCGGCCCGAAAGCTGGTCTTGATCTGGCCATTCGCCGCCAGAAAGTCAATCATCGCCTGGACTTTTTCCAGGTCCATATAGCCCAAGCCGTGTTCCTTGGTGTCCTCGGAAACGACCAGCTTGTTTTGAGCGGGAATTCTCCAAGTGGCATGCTCGCGCTCTACGCCGGGAATACTGCTGGCAATTTCGATTGCCTTATTGGGATCGTCAAGAACGAATTGCATTCCTTTAACCGCTGCGGCGACAAAAGCGCGAACTACTTCCGGGTGTTCGGTCGCGTATACCCGGCTGGTAACGATCACGTCGGCGTAGTAAAACGGCAGATAGTCGGCGGTCAGGAACATCTCGTAGTCTTTGCCTTCAACCATTCCCTGTTGGCTGAGAATGAAGGGTTGGTTGGTTGACCAGGCGCAATAGTAATCGCACTGGTTAGACAAAAGACAGTCGGGAGTCCAGCCGGCCGGAATGACCGTAAAGTCGCGTCCGGATTTCAATTGCTTGTTTGGACAAACGGCGCCGAGAAAGTCGACGTACCAGAAGCCGTCAGTTTGCATACTGACGATTCGACCGTCAAAATCGCAAGGGCCTTGAGCCCGTCGGCCATTCTTGATCAAAGTCAAAAATCCGGAGGGTTCTTTTTGCAGTAAGGCGGCGATGGCAATAACATCGGTTCCTTCGGCCTTGGAACTCAAAACCAGGCTGAGAGCAGCCGGAACACCGATACGGACACTGTTGTCCATACCGCCGATAGCTAAAATTGGGTTAAAGCCGGTGCTGCCGCCACCCGAGACAAGCGTTACGTCCAGTCCTTCTTCGGCAAAAAATCCTCTTTGCTGGGCGGCCTGGAGAGCGATGAATTCGTCATTGTTCAGCCAGCCCAAAGGAACTTGGAGTACTTTCAAGACAGGTCGGGGAGTTGGTGTTGGATTCGTCTTGGGAGTGCAACTGACCAGAAAAGCGACTACCAGCAGAATCGAAACCAAACCTCGGAAACACTGACGGAGAGACATCTTTTCCTCCTTGAGAGTATTGCTACTGTTGGTTTTCTATCAAAAGAAAAAAGTTTGATAGACAGCAGCCAGCAACCCTCACAAAAGGACTGGTGGCTGCTGTCTAAACTTATTTTCAATAGCCTTCAATTGTCAAAGAGCTGAAAAAACTTATTTTTTTCTCACAAGAAAGCAAATATTCTTGAGAGACAAAGTAAAAGAGGGGGAAAGAGGAAAAGGGGACCAAAAAAACCCGTCAAAAGAAATGAATAACGACGGGCGGTTAATTTGTTTTGCCATTTTCTTTTATTTTTTCTCCGGCAAGGTCAAATATTTTTGACCCGGGCTGATTTAGCCAAGCAGAGAATATTATTGCTGATGATTTTATTTTAAAAAAAACCTGGCCTTTGTCAAGACAGGAAAAGCTTAATGCTGCTTAAATTAACCTATAAAACCGGCTTTACTTTTCTAAAGAAATAAGTTAATAATAATTGGGCGTTGTTTTCTGGCCTTTTTTAATCTGTTGGTAATTAATGAAAATTAAGGAAAAGAAATTTCAGGTGATAATTGTCGGCGCCGGTCCTGCCGGCCTATTCGCTTCCTGGAAATTATTAAATTTGGGCTTAAACAAGATTCTTCTGGTAGATAAAGGTAATTCTTCGCGGACCAGAAAGCCGGAGGAAATTCTTTGGGGTGTCGGCGGCGCCGGTCTTTATTCCGACGGAAAATTAAATTTTACTTCCCGTTTGGGCAAAACCGACTTAACCGAATTTTTGGATTTTTCGGCAGCCGAAAAATTAGTGACCGAAGTGGAAGAAATTTTTTGCCAATTTGGGATGGACGGAGAAACCTACCCGACCGATAAGGAATTGGCGGAAAAATACCGTCAAAAAACAAAACAGCTTGGTTTTGACTTGCAAATTATCAGGCAAAAACATCTCGGTTCGGACAATCTTCCCGGCTATATCGCGAAAATGGAGGAATTTTTGAGGGCAAAAGGGGTCGAAATTTTAACCGGTTGCGAGGTTAACGAATTGGTATTGAAAGGTAAACGTATTGTCGGCTTGGAAACAAATAGAGGCGTCTTTAAGGCGGGGAAAATTCTTTTGGCGCCCGGTCGTTCGGGAAACAACTGGTTGACTAAAGAATTGGAAAAAGCCGGGGCGACCCTGGAGCAAAAAGCGATTGAAATCGGAGTGAGAGTGGAAGTTCCCTCGGAAGTTTTAAAAGAAATCTGCGGTGTCATTTATGATCCGACTTTCTATCTTCATACGCAAAGTTTTGATGACGAATTAAGAACTTTTTGCACCAATCCTACCGGTTTTGTCGCGGAGGAAAAATACAAGGAATTTGTTTGCGTTAATGGTCACGCTTACCACCAGAAACATTCGGCCAATGCCAATTTTGCCCTTTTGGACAAAGTCTCTCTTTCCGAACCGGTAACCGACACCATTGCTTACGGTGAAAGTATTTGCAAGCTGGCGGCGACGATTGGCGGAGGCAAGCCGATTTTACAAAGATATACCGATTTTAAGCGTCATCGCCGGAGCACCTGGGAAAGGCTGTCGAAAAGCTACATTCTGCCGACCCTAAAAAAGGTAACGCCCGGCGATATCGGAATGGCTTTTCCTTATCGCATCGTGACCAACCTAATTGAAGGCTTGGAGAAATTGAACGAAATGTTGCCCGGTTTGGCCAGCGATTCTACTTTGCTTTACGCGCCGGAAGTAAAATTTTTTTCCGTTCGGCCGCGGGTCAGCCGGAAGCTGGAAACGGAAATCAAGGGTTTGTTTGTTGCCGGTGACGGCGCCGGAGTTTCGGGTAATATTGTCGGGGCGGCGGCAACCGGAATCATTGCCTCACAGGGCATCGCGGAGAAATAATTATTTTTCCGGCGGGAAAAGAGTTCCGAAGTATTTTTTTGCCTGATCAATTTTTCCTTCGGGTCTTTTTTTATCGGTCAGATCAACAAAAGCGTCAAAGGGCTTGCCGGTATTGACCAAAGTAACCGGCGTTCCGGTAGTTTCTTTTACTTTTTCAATTAATTGCCAAACTTCGTCCGTCAGCCCGGATCTTTCGGTGATATTGGTTACCCGCGGATCAAAATGATCGAGAAAAGTGAGAACGATTTGGGTTGCTCCGTTAACTTCGGCGGCAAAGGCCAACAGGTCAAAGTCAATTGTTTCCGCCTTGCGCCGTATCCGGCCGGTAAGTGATCCTTCTTGAATGGAACTTCTCTCTACCAGATTTCGTCCTTGGATTTCTTTTGCCGACAACTCCCTGACTTTTCCCAGGCCGCCGCCGCCCTCGCGGGTAGGTAAGGCTTTGACGACAAGGATAACCTCTCTCAATTTCTGCCAGTTTAGCCCGACATCGTCCGCGGCGGCCATCGCGGTTACATTGTCCGAAGTGGTATTCGGGTAATCCGGTGAAAGCGCCAAAGAAAGCATTGTTCCTTGGCTTGATTCAACGATGACCGTATTCTCTTCGGCAACTCGATTAATCTCTGCCGGAACATCGGCCAGAAATTCTTTTAATTCGGGAATATCGCGGGCCTGTTGGGCAGTTCTTAAAATAAAGTCCGCGCGGCAATAGCCGCTGCCGCTAAAGGTTGAGCCGATTCCTCTCATTCCCTTGCTTCGTCTTTCTTTTTCAATGTGTTCGGGAGTAATAATCGGACAGCGGAAATCAACCTTAACCCTTAATGGGTCAATTTTCAACCGATCAATTTCGGCCAAAAGCAGACGGGGGTTGACGCAAACTCCCGGTCCGATTCTGATCTGCGATTCCGGACTTAAGGCCCAGCCGAGGGGAAGTTGGTTAACGCAAAGATAAGGACCATTTTCTTTCGGAAAAAGACCGTGTTCGGCATTTGGTCCGACTCCTGCTCTGGCGACAATCGCGGCTTGGTCGCGGCAAGCCAGAAAAGCGGAAGTTGTTCCTTTGCCTTCGTCGCCCCAAAAAGCGCCCACGATTATTTCTGCTCCGTTTTTTCTTTTACTCTCTTGCTCTGTCATTCTTTTTTATAGACTGCGATACAACCTAAATTTCTAAATCTTTGATCAGTATCCGGGCCGCAGCCGGAAACCCAGACGTTGCCGCAGGAAAAAAGTGGCGGATAAACAACACCTGGAAGGGCAAGTCCTGGATGAACGCCGGTTTTGTCCAGCAATAACAGAATTCTTAAATTGACTTCCCGATATGGTGGTCGGCTCAGAACTTCTTGGGCAATGGTTATGGTTTGCAGCGTATCGGCAACTCCTTCGCAAAGAATCAGAGTTTTGCCGTTGACTCTTTCCGGGTCAGGAGAACTAAGAACTTGATATTCGCCGGTTTCGGTTGCGTGGCGGCTTTTAATATCCAAATGGTTTTCCGCATTGACGGTTTTTCTTCCCCAAGGACTGATTTCTTCAACTTTTTTCATTAGTTGCTCGTAAAACCAAAGACCGCCCTCGCGAATAGCACCCAGAGAAAATTTTCCCGGATCGGCCAAAATGGCCCCGGCGAGATTGCCGGCAACCGCTTCCACCCGTTGTCTAACGGCAAATTCAGGGATTAGAATATTCAAGGACTCGTTCGGCTGGAGTTCCGGGCAGTTTTCGACTGGGCCAAAAAGATGTTCGCCGGAAAAATATGGTAGCCAATTTAAATTACGGAAATCTACTTGAGTGATATTTTGGGGAGTAACCTCTGGGGGAGGAGAGGAGGAGATTGCTTCTGGTTTGGTCCTTTCTGTGATTCTTTCTATAAGAGAAACCATTTTTTTGGCCGTTTTATTTATTTTTTAATTTTTTCTCCGGCTTTTTTCCTTTTTGTTTAAGGGAAAGAGAATATTATTGCTGACAGATAGGTTTTAATTAAATCAAGATTTTTTGTCAAGGGGGAGTTGATTGAAGAAAACCGGCAAAGAAGATAAAAAAAGCAAGTCTTTCTCGTATTTATCGCCCTGTTTGAAGATGGTGGCGACAACTTCAATTTCGGCACCGGCTTGTTTGAGCAAGTTTTCCAGATTGGTCAAGGTTGTTCCCGAAGAAACAACATCGTCAATCACGGCAACTTTTTTTCCCTGGAGAAGTTCCGCATCCGGTCCGTCCAAAACCAAAAAATTTGATTTCGTGCCCTGGGGAGTTTTTAAGAAAAAAGGATCATTCATGTAGCCCTTAATGCTTTTGCGGCAAACAATATATCTTTTTTGACCGAATTTTTGGGAAAGGGCGTGGAGCAGGGGAACTACTTTAACTTCCGGGCCGACAAGATAGTCAAAATGAAACTTTTCCAGCTTTTCTTTTAATTTTTCCGCCGCTTTATCAGTTAATTCGGTATCGCCCAGAAGGGAAAGGCTGGCGACTTTAATTTTCGGAGTTAAGGAAACAAGAGGCAATTTTCTTTTCAGGCCGAAAAAATCAAGGTTGTAATATTCCATCAATTTATTTTAACATGAGATTAAATAAAGTTCTTTGTTTAAGGGAATTAAATCAGATTTTTTAAAAAGGAGGTGATTTTTTTATGGCGGTTACCAAAGTTGGGGAAAAATTTCGTTGTCTTGTTTGCGGAAATGAGGTTTGCGTGACCAAGGCAGGAGGCGGGACTTTAATTTGTTGTGGCCAGGCAATGGAGACGGTCGGCGCCGAACCAAAATTAGAGGACGACTCCATTCCTTCTTGAAAAAAATTTATTTTTCCCTGTTTTAAAATTGCCTCTTCAGCGAAAAATTCTAACCCTTTAGCCTAATAAACGGTCTTGACTTTTCGGGTTTTCTTCGGTTAATCTTGAAAGATGGAAGTTTTTATTAAGGAGAAAATCAGGGTCGTTTCTCTTTTTGAAGCCGGAAAGATTAAGCCGCTTCTTTTTTCCTGGCGTAAGCGTCTTTACAAAATTATTGAAGTGGCCTTCTCTTATTCAAAAAATCTCGGGCAGGAAAAAGTTTTTTATTTTTCGGTTCAAACCGCTGGCGGCAATTTTGAAATCAGCTTCAATCGGGAGAAGTTTAGCTGGGAGATGGAGAGAAGCCTTTGAAATTAATTTAATTTTTAATTAAATGCAAACAATCTTGCATTTGGACATGGATTCCTTTTTTGCCTCGGTTGAGCAACAGGCCAGCCCCGCCCTGGTCGGAAAGCCGGTTGGGGTTATCAAAGGACCCGGTCGGACTTGTCTTATTGCCGCTTCCCGCGAGGCAAAAAAGTTGGGAATCAAAACCGGGACGACTACCTACGAAGCCAAAGCAATTTATCCCAAAATTATTCTGGTGCCGGCGGATTTTGATAAATATTTTTCCGTCACCAAAAAATTTATTGAAATTTGCTCCCGTTATTCTCCGGATTTGGAAGTTTTTTCAATTGACGAACTTTTTTTGGATATTACCAGAACCCAAGATCTGTTCGGCGGGCCCGGAGAAGTTTGTCAAAAAATCAAACGGGCGATTAAAAGCGAAATCGGCCGTTATATTACCTGTTCTGTCGGTATTTCTTACAACCGCTTATTGGCCAAATTGGCCTCGGGAATTAAAAAACCGGACGGAGTTTTTGAAATTACATTGGCCAATCGGGACGAAGTTCTCTTTTCCTGCGAATTGACCGACGTTTGCGGTCTGGGCGAAAGGCTGAAGAAAAAACTTTTTAATTTGGGAATTACCAACTTTAAGAGCTTGAGAGAAGTACCTCTTGGGTGTTTAGAGGCCAGTCTCGGTCCCTATTGGCCAAAAGAATTAAAAAAACTTTCTTTTGGAGAGGACGATTCTTTATTGACCCGGATCGGGGAAACTCCGGCGATGAAATCAGTCTCCCGAACCTATACTTTATACGAAAATACAACCGACGGGGAAAAAATCAAGGCGACTTTAAGAAATTTATGCGAGGAGGCGGTTTTTAAGGCGCGGGAGATGGGGATGGCGGGAAGAATAGTCGGATTGGGAGTGAGAGGTAGTGGTCGGGGAGTAAGGGGCGAGAAGCGAGAAGCGAGAGGTGATTATAGACACAAAGCTCTAAAGCACTACCTTGATTCCGGAAAAGAAGTTTTTGAAATTGTTTGGCGGTTATTTAAAGAAATGGATTGGGAGGGTGGCGTTCGGTTCTTGGGTATTTGGTTGGGTGATTTGAGGCCTAAGGATGAATTAACCTTAAGCCTTTTAGGGGAAGAAAAAAAAGAAAAAGATTTAATCAAGGCGATGGATGCGGTCAATAAAAGGTTTGGAGAATTGACTTTATACCCGGCGGTGATGCTTGGCCGGTCTTTGCTTAAAAGCGAAGTCAACGGTTTTTTGGGCGATAAAAGCTTTCGTTTTTCTCCTGTCTGAATTCCTTCTAATGGAGAAAGGCGATAAATTGGGGGAAGATTTCGGGAAAGTAAGCGGAGATATTTAAAAGCTCCGGAAGGGTAACAAATCGGTAATTTTGAGCCAAAAGAGAAGGGATGACTTCCTTGAGAGCTTCGGTGGTTACCCGATAATCCGAGCCGTCTTTGATCTCCCGGCCGTCATGAAGCAGAATAATGGCGCCGGGTCGAACTTCTTTTAAAATTGCGGCGGCGATTTCTTGGGCGGTTTTATTTTTCTTGTAATCCTGAGGGTCAACGCTCCAGCCGATGATTTGATAACCTTCTTTTTCCAAAAGCGAAACCGAATAGAGAGAAAGAAAACCGTAAGGAGAGCGGAAAAGTCTGGGTTTGCGGTTAATAACGCTAAAAATTTCTTTTTCGGTCAAATCAACCTCTTTTTTTAATTCTTCGGATTTAAAGGTCAATTTTTGGTGGCGGTAACTATGATTGCCGATGGCATGACCCTTGTGCGCAACTTGTTTGAGGATTTCTTCATTGCCTTGGATATTTTTACCGACAAAGAAAAAAGTCGCCGGAAGCTGATATTCTTCCAGGGCAGCCAAAACGCTGGGGGTTCCTATCTCGTTTGGTCCGTCGTCAAAAGTAAGGCTGACCTCTTTCCTTTCGGGTTGATT
Source organism: Microgenomates group bacterium ADurb.Bin219 (assembly GCA_002069945.1). Lineage (GTDB taxonomy): Bacteria > Patescibacteriota > Microgenomatia > UM-FILTER-40-11 > UM-FILTER-40-11 > MWCH01. The sequence continues at coordinate 71,243 of MWCH01000002.1, read as the reverse complement.
TGCCTGGCGGTAAATTTTTCCCGAAACCTTTTTAGGATTAAATCCGGACAAGATCAAAAGAGAAGCGGTCAAAAGAAAGAAAAGGGGCAAAAATAAAGGGGTTTTTGGCGTTTTTCGAATATCGGGGACCTCTCCCGGAAGATGTTTCTTGGTCAATTTGTAAAAAGCCGGATCCAAAAAAGTATAGGTAAGTCCGTCCTTGACGATTGAGGCCAAAAGTCGGCCTTTGGTTCGGCGGGCCGAAGTCCTGATGGTTAATTTGGGGTCAAAAATAATTTTGCCGACTTTTTTCAATCGGCGGATAAAACTGGACTGGTCGGCGGTTCGACCGGCGTTTAAAGGATAGCCGCCGGCTTTTATAAAAGCGGCTTTCTTAAAAGCAAAATTGGAAGCGGAGATTAAATACGGATACCCCAAAAGAGAAGCGGAAAGAGAAATGGAAGAACTTAAAAACATTTCGTGATAGATTTTTGAGGTTAAACGGATGCCGGGTTGGAAATAAAAACCGCCGACGGCGATGATTCGGGGATCTTTTTGAAAATGGCGAAAAATTCTTTTGAGCCAATCCCGGGGAGCTTCCGAATCGGCGTCAAAGCTGACAATGATTTTCCCCTTGGCGGATAAAGTCCCTTTTTGGCGGGCAAAAACGACTCCCTTTTTTGGTTCTTTGACAATTCTTGCTTTAAAATTCTTGGCAATTTTAACGGTGCTGTCGGTAGAAGCGTTGTCAACGACGATAATTTCGTAATCTTTTTTGGGAAAATCCTGATTAGCCAGAGACTCCAGGCAGTAACCAAGATAATCTTCTTCATTATAGGCAGGAATGACGATGGAAATTTTTGGCCTTTTCATCGTCAATATTATAACATTGGAGGGATGAAGTTTTTTAATTTTTTAAAACAAATTGGCCGTAATTATCGGGGGAATAAGAAATTTAGGATGATTTTCTTTTTTCTTTTTTTGATTTGGGGGTTTTGGACGTTTGGTTTGGGATTGTTAGGCGGTTGGTTTTTGACAAAATCGGAATTGGGTAAATTTCCGGAAATCAGCAACCGGGAAAAATTTTTAATTTTGGCGCCACACATTGACGACGAAACGATAGGTGGAGGAGGAGTTATTTTAAAGGCTCTTGCCCAAAAAGCTTCGGTGAAGATTGTCTATTTAACCAACGGCGATGACAGCTTGGGTGGGGTAATTAAAGAAGATAGGAAAATTACCCTTGATCCGGAACAATTTGTTTTGCTTGGCGAACAAAGAATGGCGGAAGGGAAAAGGGCAATGGCAACCTTGGGATTGAAAGAAAATAATTTGATTTTCTTGGGATACCCCGATCAAGGACTTAAGTCGATGTTGAGCAAGTTTTATAGCGAGTTTAATCCATTGGTTTCTCCCGGAACCAGGTTTAATCATAATCCCTATAGGGGAACTTATAAACCAACCAGAGTTTACGCCGGGGAAAATCTAGTTGTTGATTTGAAAGAGATTATTACGGAATTTAAGCCAACAGTGATTTTAGTTGCTCATCCTCGCGATTTGCACTCCGATCACCAGGCGACTTATTCTTTTCTGAAAAAAGTTTTAGAGGAAATTGGCCGGCCGGTTAAGATTTTTAGCTATTTGGTGCACTATCCTCTTTATCCGCCCGAAAAGAAATTACAAAAAGACAGTTTTCTTTATCCGCCGAAAAAATTATTCTCTCAAAAGGGCTGGTTTAGCTTTGAATTATCGACGGAAGAGGAAGACAATAAATTGAAAGCGATGAATCAATACCAATCTCAGATTACTCCCTTTTACGATTTTTTAAGGGCTTTTATAAAAAGAAATGAAATTTTTGAAGAAATGGAATAAAGACTTGACAAGGAAAGAAGTATAGACTAATATCTATATATTATGAATATTCCTTGTTGCCCGTTTGCCATTCCCCAAATGGCCGATCTTTCCCGAAGGAAGATATTTGAGTATCTTTACCTTGAAGGAGATAAAACCGTCGGCGAAATTACCAAAAAATTAAAACTCCGCCAACCAACGGTTTCTTACCATTTGAAAATGATGGAGAAAGAAAGATTGCTGAAGGCAAAAAAGAAAGGCCGGGAAGTTTATTATCAGATTAAACTGAATTGCCCGGAAGGGGGAGCCTGTTTTGGGGGCTGGCAAGAGTAAACGATGGAAAAGATATATTTAGATTATGCGGCGACTACTCCGGTTCGGCCCGAGGTTATCAAGGCGATGGAGCCTTACTGGTCGGAAATATTCGGCAATCCTTCTGAGCCGCACGGATGGGGGCAGCAAGCAAGAGTAGCGATCGAGGAAAGCCGGAATAAAATTGCCGATTTTTTAGGGGCAAAAACCCAGGAGATAATTTTTACTTCCTGCGCTACCGAGTCCATAAATTTAGCTCATAAGGGATTAGTTGAAGCCGTCGGCAATCGGTCCTCGGTCGCCGGAAAGCCACATGTTATTACTTCGGAGATCGAACATAAGGCAGTATTAGAAACATGCCGTCATCTGGAAAAGTCGGGAATGGCGGAAGTAACTTATTTACCGGTGGATAAATACGGTTTGGTTAAGGTTAAAGATTTGGAAAAAGCCATAAAATCCAATACCGTGTTAGTTTCGGTAATGTACGTTAACAACGAAGTCGGGACAATTGAACCGATCGCGGAAATCGGCCAAATGATAAAAGTTAAAAGTCAAAAGTATGGAAGAAAAATTTATTTTCATACGGACGCGACTCAAGGAATTCAATATCTGGATTGTCATGTTGACAAATTGGGGGTGGATTTGCTGTCTTTTACCGGTCATAAATTTTATGCTCCCAAAGGAGTTGGAGTTTTATATGTCCGCGATGGAGTGCCGTTAATCAGACAGCAGGATGGGGGAGGGCAAGAAAGAGATTTAAGGTCGGGAACGGAAAATACCCCCTATATCGTAGGATTGGGAAGGGCGGTCGAATTAGTTGGCGGGGAAGGAAAATTGCGGGCGATCGAGCTGACAAAACTTCGGGATAAACTTATTAAAGAGATTTTAAAAAGAATCCCCGACAGTATTTTGACCGGTTCTCCGGACCGAAGAGCTCCGCACATTGCCTCTTTTTGCTTTAAAGGGGCGGAAGGAGAAGCTATTTTGTTAAGATTGGATGCGGAGGGGATTGCGGCTTCTTCGGGAAGCGCTTGCACTTCCGGATCCTTACGGCCCTCTCATGTTTTGTTGGCAATGGGGATTCCGCCTGAAGTTGCCCATGGTTCAATCAGGTTTTCCCTGGGAAGGAAAACAACGGAAGAAGAAATAGATTATGTATTAAAAGTTTTACCCGGAGTGATTGACGGTATCAGGAAAATGGCACCAAAATTATAATATAAATCGCGATTTCGTTAGCTTGTTATTTGGTTTTTTGAGACAACAGAGAACAACAATGGCCAACATTAACCAACTTTATTCCAAAAAAGTTTTAGATCATTTCTTTCACCCGAGAAATATGGGGGAAATGAAAAATCCCGACGGAGTTTCAACTGTCGGGAATCCGGTTTGCGGGGATGTAATGAGAATGTTTATCAAAGTTAAAAATCAAAAGGTAAAAGGTAAAAGTGAGGAAGTTGTTGAGGATGTTAAATTCCAAACTTTGGGATGTGGTGCGGCTATCGCCACCAGCTCAATGGCAACAGAGTTAATTAAGGGCAAAACCTTGGCTCAGGCGGAAAAATTGACCAACAAGGCGGTGATGGAGGCTTTGGACGGTTTGCCGCCGGCTAAAACCCACTGCTCAATTTTAGCCGAAGAAGCAGTCAGGAAAGCAATTGAGGACTATAAAAATAAATTAAAAACGAAAAGTGAAAAATGAAAATGAAGGGAAATTTTTCTCTTAAAATTTCAGGTCCGGCAGGAACGGGAATAATGCGGGCGGGCGAGACCTTTTCTAAGGCTTTAAACCGCTTGGGTTTTTATACTTTGGTTTATCCGGAATATCCCTCCCAAATCAGAGGGGGCGACAACAATCTGCAAATTGTCTTTTCTTCCGAACCGGTAAATTCTCCGAACGAAAAGATTGATTTGCTTTTGGCTTTTAACTCCGAATGTTTGAAAAATCACCGGGGAGAAGTTAAAAAGGCCGGCCGGACTTATGAATTGGGGGAATTGGGAATAAAAGTGGAGACGGAATTGGTAAAAAACAGCGCTACCTTGGGCTTTTTATGGAAAATATTAGGGTTTGATTTAAAAGTTTTGGAAGAACAGTTGAGAGAAGATTTTAAGGAGGAGAAAATTTTTAAATTAAACCTATCGGCAGCGAGATCGGGTTTTTCTAAAGGGAAGGATGTCGGGTTGAGAATTTGGAAGGGGGTCGAGAATCGGGAATTAGGAAGAAGGAAAGGAATTATTAATCTGACCGGAAACGAAGCTTTGGTGAGGGGAATTCTGGTGGGCCAATGCGGTTTTGCCGCTATCTACCCGATGACGCCGATAAACGCCGTTTTAACCGAATTAAGCAAATCCATAGTAACGGTTTTCCGGCCAGAGGACGAAGTTGCCGGAATTCTGGCCGCCATCGGCGCTTCTTACGCCGGGAAAAGGGCGATGGTGGCGACTTCGGGCGGCGGATTTTCTTTAATGACAGAAGGTTTGGGGATGGCGGGAATAGCGGAAATTCCTCTGGTAATTGTATTGGGCCAAAGGGCTGGACCATCAACCGGAATGGCAACTTATTCTTCCCAGGCGGATTTGAATTTTGCTATTTACGCCGGTCAAGGCGAATTTCCTCGGATTATTTTAGCTCCGGGTGATTTACAGGAACTTTACCGGTTTGGAGCGGAAGCCTTTAATTTGGCGGAGGAATACCAGGTGCCGGTGATCTTGATGACGGACAAGTATTTGGCGGAAAGCAGATTCTCGGCCAATGAAGGGGAATTAAAAGAAATAAAAGTATTAAAAGTATCAAGTGGGGTAAAAAATCCTGAAGATTATAAAAGATATCAGTTGACGAAAAGCGGCATTTCACCAAGAGCTTTTCCGGGACAAACCGCCTTTTTAACCAATTCTTATGAGCATGATGAAAAAGGGTTTTCTACCGACGAGGCAGAAATGAGAAACGAAATGATGGAGAAAAGAAGGGGAAAATTAAGCGGGCTAAAGGGAGGATTTGAAAAATACGGAGAAGAAGGAAAGAGGGGAACGTTGGTTTCCTGGGGATCAACTAAAGGAATCCTCTTGGATTTTATTAAAGAAAATCCGGATTATAATTTAATTCATTTTTGGCGGCCCTGGCCATTCCCACAAGAAGTGACATCAATTTTGAAAAAGGTCAAAAAAATAATTGCTGTTGAAGGCAATTATTCGGGCCAAATGGCGGATTTGATTGAATTAAAAACAGGATTAAAAGTGCAGAAAATCTTGAAAGATGACGGAAGACCGTTTTTTAAAGAAGAATTGGAACAAAAAATCTTAAAACTCAAATGTTAAATGTTAAATCCAAATCTCAAATCCTTAAATCTTTGAAGTTATAGTTTTAAGTTTTAGTTTTGAGTTTTGCGGTTTAAGTTTTGAGTTTTGGAATTCGTAAAACAGTTTTTTGAAATTATGAATAAGTTAAGCGATCTTAGTACTGGAGTTCAACCAACCTGGTGTCCGGGTTGCGGCAACTATCTGGTTTTGGCGGCGATTAAAAAAGCGATTGGCGAATTAAATTTGGAACCGAAAGACGTGGTGGCTACTTACGATATCGGCTGTGCGGCCAATATGGTCAATAATTTAAACGTCTGCGGTTTTGCGACCTTACACGGCCGGTCAATTCCGGTGGCAGTGGGTGTTAAAATGGCCAATCCTAAATTAACGGTGATTGCTCAAGGAGGAGAGGGGGGTATTGTTACCGAAGGCGGTAACCACTTGATTCACGCGGCCCAAAGAAACGATGACATCACCGTTATTCTTAATAACAATTACGTTTTTGCCCTGACGACTGGCCAAACTTCGGCGGCAACGCCAAAAGGCTTAAAAACCCGTTCCACTCCCGAAGGTAATCCTTTTGAGCCGCTTTCGGCAATTGATCTGGCCGCCGTTGCGGGAGCTTCTTTTTTGGCGCGGACGCAGTCGTCCGACTTGGCACAAACAACGGAAATTTTAAAATCGGCGATTAGACATAAAGGATTTTCTTTGGTGGAAATCATTCAGCCGTGTGTGATTTGGCTTAAGGATTATCCGGAGGAAAATAAGTCAGAAAAATATCAGGAAAAACCGTTTAAAGATATTAAAGATTTTTTTAACAAGAAAAATTACTTGGGCATATTATACGAAAAAATTTAGACCTTTTTTCTAAACAGTTTTGAAATTGATTTATCTCTCAACCTTCTTCGGCCAATTTTTCTTTTTTAACTTTCTTTGCTAGGATTAAAAGGAAATGCTTAATGCTCTTCTTTTGCTTTTACTGGCGATTTTATTGCTTTTATTTTCTACCCGGGCGTTTATGTCTTCAGCGATTGAAACTTCCTTGTCGTTGCGGATTTCTCCATTGGTTGTCGGCGTGACGGTTGTTGCCATTGGAACTTCTCTGCCGGAGCTGGCTGTCTCGTTTTTGGCTGTTTTAAAAAACGAGCCGGGCTTGGCGATTGGAAATATTGTCGGCTCCAATATCGTTAATATTTTCTTGGTCTTTCCCGTTAGCGTTTTATTGGCCGATTTAAAAATGGGCATCAGCAAAACCCAAAGAAATGCGTTCTTAATGGTGGCGGTAACTTTTGCCTTTTTCTTTTTAAATGTTTTTCGGGTTTATTACCGTTTAATCGGCCTTGCTTTTCTTTTTCTGGCGGCCCTTTTTACTTTTCAGGAATACCGCTGGGGAATAGAGGGTCGGGACAACGAAGACTCCCGCCATATTTGCCGCGAAGAAACAAAGTTAAACTGGAAAACCGTTTGGTTGTTGTTGGCTTCCTTGGCCGGTATTTTTTGGTCGGGAAATATTATTGTCCGCTCGGTTGAACAAATTTCTTCAATCAGCGGAATTTCCACGACTTTTTTGGGCTTGTCTTTGGCGGCGGTTGCCACTTCTTTGCCGGAATTGTTTTTTACCGTTATCGGAACGCGGAAAGATGAGCAAAAAGCGGCAACTGGCAATGTTTTGGGCTCCAATATATACAATATCCTTTTAATTGGTGGAGCAACTTTATTTTTTTCTTCGGTTCCGATTATTTCCGGTTTAACCTGGTTTTTCTTTCTTTTTTCCGCTTTAAGCTTTTACGGATTGATTTGTTATTTTAAAGGCCGGATTGTTCCGCGCTGGACTGCTTATTTGTTTTTCCTGGGTTTTTTGGCTTTTTTGGTTTGCCTTGGTTTAAATTGAAAATTGCCGGTTGCATTTATTTTTCAAAACAGGTTAACATAAGTTTATGACCGGAAACGGCGACAATAACGGCAAAGAGCCGGTTGAAGAAAAAATTCAGCTTCAAATTGATAAGGAAGCCTTAAAAAAATTAAAGCTGGTTGTGGTTGCTTACTCCCACGTTGAAAGAGAAATGTTTCCGACGGAAGATGCTTATAAGGCCGAAGTTGAGGTCGAACAAAGGGCGGCCGAAGTTGTTGAAGAAATCAAAAAATTGGGGATAGAAGCAAAGGGATCGCCGGGAAATCAATATTTTTTAACCAACCTTTTGGTAGACAAGCCGGATTTGGTTTTGAATTTGGTTGACACTTTGCGGGGAAAAGACCGTTTGCAAAGTTCGGTTCCGGCGGCTTTGGAACTTTCCAATCTTCCTTATACGGGAGCAGGGATAGAGGGTTTGGTAATTGGCAACGACCGCAACTTAACCAAAAGACTGCTTTTGGCCTATGAGATTCCGACTCCAGCTTTTCAGTTTATCCGCCGGGTCGGGACCGGAATTCAGGAAGATTTGGGCTTGCCCTTGATCGTTAAGCTAAATGGCAGCGGCGGCAGTGTCGGCATTGACAACAAGGCAGTTAAGGAGACGACCAAAGAAGTTGAAAAAAAAGTGGAGGAGATGATCACCACTTATAAAATGCCGGTGGTAGTGGAAAAATTTATTGACGGTCCGGAAATAACGGTTTGTGTTTTTGACGACAACCAAAAATGCCACGTCATGATGGCGGAAAAGGTTTTTCGGACCAAACCGGACGGCAAGCATTTTTTTACCAGCATCGAATCTTACGATGACGAAAAAGCCTACCGGTTTAAAAAAGTGGAAGAGCCTCTGAGGACCAAGATTGCCAGATTGGCGGTTCGGGCTTTTCAGGGATTGCAGCACAAAGATTACGCTAAGTTTGATATTCGGTTGGACGAACAGACAAACACGCCTTACTTTACCGACTCTAACCCCAATACCGCCTTCGGTCCGGATTTGGGCTTGCCCTTTACCGAAGTAGCCAAGTTGCATGATGTCAGTTTTAGTGACCTTTTGGCCAGCATGCTGAGTAAATATGCCAAAGACCTCAAGTGAAATTTCTTTTCCTTCACTTCCCAGGATAAAACAATTAAGCAGTTATAGTTGCGGTCCGGCGGTTTTGGAAATGCTATTAAGATTTGAAGGCGTTTATATCAACCAAACCAAAATCATTAACGCCATTACCGCCACCAATAAACTAAAAGACCAGGGAATGACGATTGAGGAGTTGGCCATTGCGACCGATTTGGTTGCTCCCGGGATGAACTTTTGGTTTAAAAGACAATCGACAATTGAGGAATTGGCGGCCTTAATTAACGAACACCATCGGCCGGTTGGGGTTGAGTGGCAGGGAGTTTTTGAGGACGACGACGAAGAAGAAGAAACCGACGACGAAGACCCGGGCCATTACAGCATTATTACCGGTATCAACCGCAGGGAGAATTGGGTAACTTTGGCCGATCCCTACAAAACCTATGCCGGCAAAGACCGTTGTTTTAGTGTCTTGAAATTTGAAAGGCGTTGGTGGGATATTAACGAAGTTTTGGATCCCAAAACAAAAAAACCACGCCAGGTTGATGACTACCACGCCCTGTTTATTGTTTTACCCAAAAAAGAGAATTATCCGGAAAAATTCGGCATGGTTAAAAGCTAGTTAGCTTTTAAGCTCGAGGAAGATTAAAAACTCGGTTGGGAATAGTCGGAGATAAGGACCTGGTAAGTTTGAAAATCTTTAATTTTTTTACCTTCAAAATTAATTTTGGCTACTAAGCCTTTTTTGGTTTCTTCACTCCACATTTGGTCAAAAACAAAATTACCTAAGGAATAAAAAATTAATCCGTTCTGATAATGTTCAACTTCGCCAACCCAATGGGAATGATGGCCCAAAATCACCTTAACGCCAGAATCAATTAATTGGTGGGCTAAATCAACTTGGGATTTTGCCGGTTTGGTTTTGTATTCGGCTCCCCAATGTAAAGAGACAATTAAAACATCAACCTTATCTTTTTCTTGTTTGACTTTTTCCAGGGCTTGGTCCAAATTACGGTCGTAGGAAAAAGAAAGGAAGCCGAAAGTTATCTCGTTGGCTCGTTTAATCGTTATCTCGTTTGCCGTTGAAGGAGAAATATTGTTTTGTCTTAAAAGATCAACGGTTTGTTTAAGTCCTTCTTCGCCATAGTTCAAAATATGATTGTTTTCCAAAGACAAAACGTCAAAGCCGGCCGTTTTTAAGCCTTCAACTGAGCGGTAATCTCCGCAGAACTTAAAAGTGCCGCTACCGACAACCGGGCATTGGTCAAAAAAAGGAGATTCCAAATTACCGAAAGTAATATCGGCTCCGGAAAGGAAGTCGGCCGTTTTTCTAAAAGGGTAAAGAAAATCGTCGTAATCGTGCATTTTTTTATTAACGTTCCGGCCGAGCATGATATCACCGACAGCGACAATGGAGACAGAAGCGGGAGTAGGAGTTGGGAGGTGAGTCGAGAGGCGAGAAGCGAGAGGCGAGATAAAAGAAACGGGAGAGCGAGAAAGCAAGAGGTAAAAGATAAGAATTAAAAAGACAAAGAAAAAAGCCGGAACGAGAAAAAGTTTTTTTGGCACAAGGATATTATAGATGATATTATAATTAAATATGGAAGTTGGACCAGTGGAATGTACGGGAATTTCAATAACCGGGTTAACGAAGGAAAATCCAAACCCTCTTTTTTCTAAAAAAATCTCACCCGAAGAATTTCAAAAACTGCCGCGTCGAGCAAGCTTTACCTTTAATTTTGGCGGAACGTCAGCAATTACTTCGGCTCATTTTGAAATAGATGAAGATGAAATTCGATTAGTGGTTGAGGAAGGAAGAAAAAAGTCAATCTATCCAGATTTACCCGAGGCAAGAGAAAGAAAGTCCCGAGTTTCCAAAGAAGGATATTATATTAACGGATTGTCGCCTAGAAGAACAGAGATTGAAAAAACTCAAATTAAAAGGATTTCGGCAGAAGAACTGGCCGAAATAGTAAATTCTATATCTGGAGATGAACTAATTTTTTATACCGGCGCGGGGATTTCTACTGCTGGGGAAAAACCAGCCTGGAACATGGATCAATTAAAAGAGAATTTAGGATTAAATAATGGGGGCGTTGGTTTCGTAAAGCAATTTAGGGAAAATCCCGGAATATTGGCGGCAAAAGTAAGGCAATTCGCCAATCAGCTTTTTACCGATACTTCTACCCCGGCACACGAAGCGATTGCCGGTGTGATTGAAGCTAAGCCGGGAACAATAATTTTTACGGAAAATACCGATTTAAAGCACGAGGCAAAGGGTAGTCGAGTTTCGGCGATTCATCTTGATTTAGAAAGCGGCGCTTTTGATAAGGTCAGAAAAAGGGCAATAGACGCAAAGATATTAATTACGGTTGGGTTAAGTAAAGATGATCGGGGAATAATTAATTATCTTAAAAGAGAGAGGCCAAATCTAACAATTGTTTCCTTCACTTTAACAGAAAGAACTATTCCTGATTATCTTGATCAAAATGATTTAGTGGTCTTGGGTGATTGCCAAGAAAAATTGCCACAAGTTGTTCCGGGGTTGAGGAAAGAAACAAAATGAGAGTTTTTACGGCAATTGATTTATCGGAGGATTTAAAAAAGGAAGTTTCCGAAATTTCTCAGAAAATTTTCAAAGAGATTCCCTTAAGATTGGTGGCCAGAGAAAATCTTCATCTAACCTTGGTGTTTTTGGGAGAGCGGGATGAAGAAGAATTAGAAAAGGTTAAAAAAACTTTATCGGAACTAGCTTCTTCTTTCTCTAAATTTACTTTATCTTTACAAAACCTGGCGATTTTTCCGGACAACAAGAGACCAAGGGGGATTTGGTTTAACGCCGGTGGCCAGAAGGAAAAAGCCTTTTCTTTATATAAAAAATTGATTGATGGTTTGCTCAAGGAGGGCCTGATGTTGGAAAGGGAGCATTTTGAATATTCTCCCCACTGTACTATTGGCAGGATTCCGGAAAAAATTAAAATGCCGGGGAACCTTAATAAAAAAATTGCCCGGGTAAATTTAAATAAAGAATTTTTGGCGGAGAAATTGATTTTATATCAAAGTATTCTTTCCCCAAAAGGACCGGAATATTTTAAATTGGGTGAATATGGGTTAAGATAGAGCAAGAATGTTTAAAATATTTATCAATTTCAAAACTTATCCCCAGGGAACCGGAGAAAAGGCGGTGGAATTGGCCAAAATATGCGAGGAGGTATCGCGGGAATCGGGAGGGGAAATTATTCCGGTGGTTCAAACAGTAGATTTATATCGGGTAAAACAAGTGGTTAAAATTCCGATTTGGACTCAGCATTTGGATCAATTTGGACAAGGTCAATTTACCGGTTGGCAAAATTTGGAAGCGGCGATTGAAGCGGGAGCCGGCGGAACTTTATTAAATCATTCGGAACACCCGCTTCCGCCCGGTACTATCAAACAAACCATTTCCGGAATTAGAAATTTGAAATTAAAAAATAGAAATTTTGAAGCGATGATTTGTTGTAAAACTTTGGGGCAGATGGAAAGATTGGTAAAGCTTCAACCGGATTATATGGCCTATGAAATTGCGGAATTGATCGGAACAAAAGATTCTATTACCGAGAAAGCGCCCAAAGCAATTAAACACGCGGCAGAAATCTGCGGAAAAATTCCTTTAATTGTTGGCGCGGGAATTCATTCAAAAAAAGATTTAGAAATGGCGGAAAAGCGGGGAGCGAAAGGGGTTTTGATTTCATCGGCGGTTGTTTTAGCGGAGAAACCAAAGGAAAAGTTGTTAGAATTAATTATTAGTAATTAAGGCGGGAAGGGAGAAGCGAAATGATTTTTATTGCTTCCGATCATCGCGGTTACAATTTAAAAGAAAAAGTAAAACTCTGGCTTACCGAGTGGGGTCAGGAGTATGAAGATATGGGCAATAATCGTTTAGATCCGGAAGATGATTATCCAGACTTCGCCGCCTTGGTCGCGAAGAGCGTCAAAGGGCAGGAGAGTGAAAGAGTAGAAGAAAAGGTATTGGGTGTTGTTATTTGCGGAAGCGGGGTGGGTATAGATATCGCGGCCAATAGATTTACGGGAATAAGATGTGGCTTAGGATTTTCGGCAGAGCAGATTAAAAAAGCCAGAGAAGACGATGATATTAATTGCCTTGCTCTAGCGGCGGATTTTCTTGATGAAGAAACGGCAAAAAACATTATTAAAACTTTTTTGGGAACGGAATTTTCCTCAGAAGAGAAAAAGGAGAGAAGAATTGAGAAATTGGACCAATTAGACTAATTGGACGAATTTAAATGAAGCTTTCCAAACTGACAGATTTTGATTTCCAAAATAAAAATGTCTTAGTCCGTTGTGATATTGACGTGCCCTTGGTAGAGCGAGAGATAAGAGTGGAGGACGAGACGAGGATAAAAGCTTGCTTGCCGACAGTAGAATACCTTCTTGAAAAGGGGGCGAAGGTGATTTTAATGGGACACTTGGGGCGACCAGAAGGTGAGGTGGTAGAAGAGTTAAAAATGGCTCCGGTGGCGCAAAAAATCAAAGATCTTTTGAAGCTAAAAGCTACATCCAGAAGGGATTCCCAGAATGGAGCAGGCGAGAAGCTAAAAGTTCAATTAAAAATTCAAAACTTTCCCGTCTACATTTTAGAGGAAAACCTTTGGTTGTTGGAAAATTTAAGGTTTTATCCCGGCGAAGAGGCTAATGATTTAGAATTTGCCAAAAGCCTTTCTTTTTTGGGCGATTTTTATGTTAATGAAGCTTTTGCTGCCTCTCACCGGGAACATGCTTCCCTTGTTGGGTTGCCCAAATTTTTACCTCATTGTGCCGGTTTTCATTTTCTTGAGGAAGTAGAAAATCTCTCTCAAATCTTGGAAAATCCTCAAAGACCTCTGGTCTTTATTATCGGTGGCGCAAAACCGGAGACAAAGATACCGATGGTGGCAGAGTTTGCCTCAAAAGCAGATTCTGTTTTAGTGGGCGGAACTTTGTCACAGGGTAAAAGAGTAAAAGAGCAGGAGAATAAAAATGTCAGTTGGGGAGATTTGACTGACGACAGGCTTGATATCAACGAAGAAACAATTGAAGAATTTGAAGAAATTATTAAAACCGCCGGGACGATTGTTTGGAATGGACCTTTGGGAAGATGTGAGGATGAGAAGTGGGAAGCGGGAACAAGGAAAATTGCGGAGGCAATTGCAGAGAGCAAAGCTTTTAAGGTTGTTGGTGGTGGCGATACCATTAACGCTTTGAATAAGTTTGGAATTTTGTCTAAAATGGACTTTGTATCCTTAGGAGGAGGCGCTATGCTAGAGTTTCTTGCTCAAGGAACTCTTCCCGGGATAAAAGCTCTTACTAATTATGGTTAGAATTTCAATTAACGGTTTTGGCCGGATTGGCCGGTTGGCCTTTCGGGTGGCGGTTTTAAATCACCTGAAGGAAGCGGAAGTCGTTGCCATTAATACTTCCGGTTCCATGGATGCCGCCGGTTGGGCATATCTGCTTAAATACGATACGATTTACGGCCGTTTTCCTCGGGAAATTAAGGTCGTTGAGCCGGCCGGCTCAAAGGAAATCGGGGCTCTGGAAATTGAAGGCCGGCGTTATCCGATTTTGGCGGAAAAAGATTTATTAAAAATTCCTTGGTATACCTACCAGCCCCAAGTTGTTCTTGAGGCGACCGGGGTTTTCCGTTCTTGGCCGGAAGCGGAAAAACATCTTTTGGTCGGAGCGGAAAAAGTAATTATTTCCGCGCCGCCCAAAAGCAAGGAAATTCCGATTTATTTGGTGGGGGTTAACCTCCACCGTTACCGGGGAGAAAAAATTATCAGCAACGGTTCCTGCACGACCAATTGCGTTGCGCCGGTGGTGAAGGTTATTAAAGACGAATTCGGTATCGGCCAGGCGGTTCTAACGACTATTCATGCCTATACGGCCGACCAGGAATTAGTGGACGGCTCACATAAAGATTTAAGAAGAGGACGGAGTGCCGCTCTTAATATTATTCCGACGGAAACCGGCGCGGCCGAGTCGGTGGTCGCGATTTTTCCGGATTTGAAAGGCAAGTTCGCCGGTACGGCGATTCGCGTTCCGGTTGGCTGTGGCTCGTTTTCCGACCTGACTTTTAAATTGGAGAAAAAAGTTACGGTTGATGCGGTTAACCGGGCTTTTCAAAAGGCGGCCGAGGAAAAACTCAAAGAGATACTTTCTCTGGCTTACGATCCGATTGTTTCCTCCGATATTGTCGGCAATTCGGCTTCGGCGATTGTGGATATGGCGATGACGAATGTGGTGGAAGAAGATTTTATTCAAATTGGGGTTTGGTATGATAACGAAATGGCCTATGCCCATCGATTAGTGGAAGAAGCGATCGTGATAGGTAAGTAGGAAGGGTGAGGCGAGAAGTTAAATTAATGAACGAAATAATTCCGACTATTCTAACCAAGGACCCAAACGAACTTCGGGAAAAATTACTTTTATTGGACGGTATTGTTCCCAAAGTACAAATTGATGTCATTGACGGGATTTTTGTTGGCAATAAAACTTTTGATTTGTCGGCCTTGAAGGATTTTGATCATCAGCTAAAAACTGAACTTCACTTGATGGTTAAAGATCCACTTGATTGGATTAATCGCAGCCGGGACGTTTTGGCGGACCGGATAACCGGCCAGATAGAAATGATGAGCGACCTGAAATTTTTTTTGGAAGAAGTTGCCGCTTCGGGAATGGAGGTTGGTTTGGCGATTGACCTGGAAACCAATATTGAAAAAATTCCGGCCGATTTATACCCGCTGGCAGACCAGGTTTTATTGATGGCAGTTAAGGCCGGCTATTCCGGTCAGGAATTTAACCCCACGGTTTTGGATAAGATTAGAGGGATCAGGGCGATAGGCGGAAGCTTGGTTCAGATAGGAATTGACGGTGGACTAAACGAAGGAAATATTTTAAAGTGTAAAGAAGCCGGCGCCAATGTTTTTTATGTTGGAAAAACTTTCTGGGAAGCCGGGGATTTAAAGGCAAGATACGAGGAATTAACAGCGTTAATTAAATAAACAATGATTAAGACCGTGACTTTTTTCGGCTATTCGGAATCAAAGCCGGGCGATCCGGAATATGATGCCGCTTACAAGACGGCCAAACTCTTGGCTTCTAAAGGCTACCATATTGTCAACGGCGGAGGTCCGGGGGTAATGCGGGCAGCAACCGAAGGCGCTCATGCCGGCGGCGGTAAAGCGACGGTTGTTTCTTTTGTTCCCAAAGACATGACCCATTTTGAGGGTCGGGACCAGCTGAACCACGCGGACGAAGAAATTATGAAGGAAAATTATCTGGAAAGAACTCTGGAGCTTTTAAATCAAGGCGATATCTATGTTGTATTTAACGGCGGGACCGGGACGATTTCCGAATTCGGAATGGCTTGGGGTTTGGCCCGGCTTTATTTCGGTCACCACAGACCGTTGATTCTTTACGGAGATTGGTGGCATGAGATCATGGAATCTTTTGGCCGCAATATGTTGATGCGGGAAATTGAGCTTCAGGTTTACCGGATTGTGACCACACCGGAAGAAGTGCTGGAAGAAGTTGAGAAGTTGAACAAATAGAAAAAACGCTTAAGAGAAGAAATCTTAAGAGAAAAGCTTCATTTTTTTCTGCAAAAAGGTTACGATTATAGCAATGGATAATTTGGAAAGAATTGCTGGTCAGGCGAGACGGGAAATTGTGGAAATGATTTACCGCGCCGGAAGCGGTCATCCGGGCGGAAGTCTTTCTTCGGTTGATCTTCTGGTTGGTCTTTATTTTGGGGGCGCATTGGCAAAAGAGGATAAGTTTATTCTGTCTGCCGGCCATGTTTGCCCGGCCTGGTACTCGGTTTTAAATCAGAAGTTGGAAGCCGGAAGCGAGAAGCGGGATAAATTGAGAAAATTAGGGAGCGAATTTCAAGGCCATCCTTACCAAAAAATGGCTGATTTTGTGGAGACTTCAACCGGGTCTTTGGGTCAGGGAATAAGTGTTGGAGCAGGAGTAGCTTTAGGAAAGAAAATAAAAAAAGAAGCGGGAATTATTTGGATTTTATCTTCGGACGGAGAGCAGGAAGAAGGCCAGGTTTGGGAGGCAGCCATGTTCGCCGCAAAACATAAATTGAATAACTTGTGCCTAATTATTGACCGAAACGGCCTGCAGATTGGTGGCCAGACAGAAAAAATTACTCTTCTTGAACCACTTAAAGAAAAATATGAAGCCTTCGGTTGGCGGGTTATGGAAGTTGACGGCCATGATTTTAAACAGATTTTGAGTGCTTACGAAGAAGTCAGAAACTCAGACCCAGCGAAAGGCATGCCGGTGGTTATAATTGGCCGGACGATTAGAGGCAAAGGGGTTTCTTTTATGGAGAACCAGTTGCGTTATCACGCGTGTACACTGACGGAAGAAGAATACAAGAAAGCGAAGGAGGAAATAAAATAACTTGTTATCTTGATAGCTGATTATTTCGTTTTTTTGAGTTAATGATATGACGAGATATTAAGATACTACAAAAAATGACGCAATTAAAACAACAACGCGATTATTTTGGGGATGCCTTATTGGAATTGGCCAAGACTAATTCTCAAATTTTGGTTTTGACTGCCGATCTGGAAACGTCTTTAAAATTGACCGACTTTAAAGAAAAATTTCCGGAGCGATTCTTTAATGTTGGGGTAGCGGAACAAAACTTAATCGGCGTGGCGGCCGGTCTTTCTTTGGCAGGTTTTCTTCCTTTTGCGGCTTCTTTTGCGGTTTTTCTGCCAGGAAGGTGCTTTGATCAAATCCGGGTTTCCGTTTGCCAGAATAAAGCCAATGTTAAATTGGTCGGTGGTCACTTGGGTTTTTCCAATTCCGGTGATGGCGCAAGTGCACAATCGGTTGAAGATATTGCTTTAATGAGGAGTTTGCCGGAGATGGTTGTTCTCTGTCCATTTGACGGCCAGGAAGTGGCTTCGTTAGTAGATTTAGCAGCGCAACATAATGGCCCGGTGTATATCAGAATTTCAAAGTCGGAAGTACCTTCGGAAATAAAAAATAAAAATGAAAAATTAAAAATTGGAGGAGCGAGAATTTTGCAGGAGGGGAAAGACCTGACCGTTTTAAGCCACGGCCCAATTTTACAGGAAGTTATCAGCGCCGCGGAGAATTTTGACGTAGAAGTAATTGATGTTTATTCGGTAAAGCCGTTGGATAAAGAAACGATTTTAAAATCGGCCGCCAAAACCGGAAAAGTTTTAGTAGTGGAAGAACATTCAATTTATGGCGGACTGGGTAGTGCCGCCAGCGAGTTATTGGCCGGGAAATATCCTCTGCCGATAAAAATTTTGGGAATTCCGGATGTTTTTGGCGAATCGGCTAGGACCAGAGAAGAGTTGCTTGAAAAATACGGCCTTAACGGGAATAATATAGCTAGGGCAATTAAAGAATTAACTTAATTAACCAATAGAAATTGGAATTATTTTATGAAAGTGGTTGTTACCAGAAAAATTCCCAGGCTCGGTATTGATATGCTGGAGGACGCCGGTTTTGAAGTTGTCGGCAACGAATCGGAAAAACTTTTGAGTCGGGAACAGATGAAGGAATTTGTCAAAGGGGCGGACGCGATTCTTTGTTTATTGCTGGATAAAATTGACGCCGAGATAATGGACGCGGCCGGGAAGCAATTAAAGATAATTGCCAATTACGGGGTCGGTTTTGAGAATATCGATTTGGCCGCTGCCCGGCAAAGAAATATTCTGGTCTCCAATACCCCCAGTCTTCTTTCTGGTCAGGCAGTGGCGGAATTTACCGTCGGGTTGATTTTTTCCTTATTAAAAAGGATTGTGGAGGGGGATGAGTTTGCCCGCAAAGGCAATTTTGGCGGCTGGAAGCCGGAAATCTTTTTAGGCCAGAATTTAACCGGCAAAACTTTGGGAATTATTGGCCTGGGCGGAATAGGTTGTTTGGTTGCAAAAATGGCCAGCGCTTTTGGACTGAGGGTTGTTTATTACAAAAGAAATCGCGATGGCGAAATGGAAAAAAAATATCGTCTGGAATATCTGAGTTTGGAAAATTTATTAAGGGAAGCGGATATTGTTTCCGTTCATGTTCCCCTGACCAAAGAAAGTCGGCATTTGATTGGCGATCGGGAAATACAATTGATGAAAGACGGCGCTTTCTTGATCAATACCAGCCGAGGCGGAATTGTTGACGAAGCGGCTTTGGTTGAGTCTTTAAAAAAGGGCAAATTGGCGGGGGCGGCAATTGACACTCATGAATACGAACCGGAGGTTAATCCGGAATTATGCGGCTTGCCCAACGTGATTTTAACTCCTCATATTGCTTCGTCGGTTAAGGAAGTAAGGGATGATATGGCGCGCCTGGCCGCCCTGAATATAATAGAAGCGCTTAACAACCGCCAACCGCCTAATTTGGTGGGCGATAAATAATTGTTTCCAATCTATTTTTTTAAAAATGCCCGATATTTTAGATAAAATAACAAGAAACGGACGGGCTCTCTTTCTGGCCTACGACCAGGGTTTTGAGCATGGGCCGACCGATTTTAACGAGGCAAATGTTGATCCGGAAAAAGTTTTGGAAATTGCTGATTCCGGATATTTTACCGGCGTGATTTTGCAAAAAGGCCCGGCGGAAAAATATTATTGGAAGAAAAAATACCGGGTTCCTTTGATTGTCAAATTAAACGGCAAAACCAATTTGGTCAAAGAGGTTGATCCCTATTCTCCCCAGCTTTGTTCGGTGGCCGAAGCGGTCAGCTATGGAGCCAGCGCCGTCGGCTACACGATTTATGTCGGCAGCGAATTTGAATCTCTCATGACCCAGGAATTCGGGAGGATTGAGCAGGAAGCGGAAGAGGCGGGCATTCCGGTTATTGCCTGGATGTACCCGCGGGGAAAAAATATTCCCGACGAATCGGATCCGAAAATGGTGGCTTATGCCGCTCGGGTCGGGCTGGAATTGGGGGCAGACATCGTCAAAATCCGCTATACGGGCGATATCGTTTCTTTCAAGTGGGCAGTGGCAGCTGCCGGTAAGACAAAAGTAGTGGTGATGGGAGGCTCTAAAATGGCCGAAGAAAGCTTCTTGAAGATGGTTGGCGATTCTCTTGAGGCGGGAGCAATCGGGATGGCAGTAGGGAGAAATGTGTGGCAATCGGCTGATCCGCTAAGTATTACGGCTAAAATGGCGAAGACGATTTGGGGCTAGTTTATAAAATTAAGATGAAAATGTTTGACGTTATTTCCATCGGTTCCGCTACTCTGGACGTTTTTATACGCTCCAAAGGACTGGAGATAGAAAGGGAGGGAGGAAGCAAGGATATTTGCGTCCGCTACGGAGCGAAAATTCCCGTTGACGAAATTTATTTTGAGTCAGGTGGAGGAGGAACGAATTCGGCTGTTACTTTTGCCCGCCAGGGATTAAAAGTTGCCTCAGTGGTTAAATTGGCCCCGGATTTTGCCGGAAAAAAGATTAAAGAGGACTTGGCCAAAGAAGGAGTGGCGACGGATTTTTGTGTTCCTGACGAAAAAGGGAATACCGATTATTCAACGATTCTATGGGCGCCCGACGGCGGCCGGACGATTTTAATTTATCGGGGAGAAACCAAGCTGGAAGAGACGGAAATACCTTGGGAAAAATTGGAAACAAAGTGGTTTTATGTCAGTTCGGTGGAAGGAAATTTGAAAATAGTGGAGAGATTGCTGGTTCCTCCTCATTCCCTCGGGTCTGCGCAAGGGCAAGCTCCTAAGGTCGCTTGGAATCCGGGCGGCGGTGAATTAAAACAAAAAGAAAAAGTAGCGGCAATATTACCGGGGATAACACTCCTAAATATCAACAAAGAAGAAATGGAAGAACTATTGGGGGGCGAGGGTGAAGAATGGGAAATGAAAGAATTACTGAGTAAGGCGGGCGAATTGCCTTGCCGTTTTGTCGTGATTACCGATGACCGAAACGGTTCATATCTCCACCAAAAAGGCGATTCTTTTTGGTGGCATTGCGGAATTTTTGATGACGTTCCCCGGGTGGAGACAACCGGAGCCGGGGACTCTTTCGGTTCCGGTTTAGTCGCCGGAATAATTAAAGAGTTTTCACTAAGCGATTGTTTAAAAATTGCCTCTGCCAATGCGACTTCGGTTGTCAGCCAGGTCGGGGCCAAAAAAGGGATCATCAAAGCGGCCGACATAAACAATTGGCTTAATAAAGAAATTCTTATGGAAAGGCTAGAACTTTGAACTAAGAACAATTTATTTACCCCGGAGAAAATTTGAATTAATTACCGAAATAAACACAAATCTATAAACAATTAATTAATTTATCAATTAAAAATTAACTCTTTGGAATGACAAAAATAGAAAAATTATCGTTAGAAAATTTAGACCAATTTTTGCTGATTTTTAAAGAAGTTTTAAAGACCGGTTTTCCGGAATATTCCGAAGATCTGGTTAACTTTTTAATTGAAAAAGATTATGCCAAAAATGTTTTTGAAGAAAAACTTAAAAGTAATCAATGGTTCGGTTTTTTGGAATTTATTGAAGAAAAACCGGCCGCTTTTTTATTGGCGGACAGTCTTTACGGCGGAGTCAGTTATTGCAATTGGCTGGGAGTCGGGGAAAGTTATCGGGGCCGGGGATTGGCCAGGGATTTATTAAATCGTTGGGAAGAAGAAGTTGAAAAGGCCGGCGGCCATAAGTTGACGTTAATTACTCAGGGAAGAAAAAATCACGACTTCTATTTAAAAATGGGCTTTAAACAGGAAGGCTTTGAAGAAAAATCCTGGTTTGGCTTGGATTGCTGGATTTACGGAAAGGTAATCGGGGAGCCTCGGCCGAATTTGTTTTTAAGATAAATCAGGATAGAGATTTTTGCTCAAGATTTATATTTGAAAGCGGCAAGGGCTTTTTCTCCCTCTTCATTAAGGGTGCCGTCTTGCCGGAAAAGTCGGTAGGTAGAAAAAAGGTGAAAAACCACGGCTCGGTCGCCGTAACTCTCTCCTCGGCGTACATCAGAATAAAAAATTATCTTTTTCAAGAAGTTATCCCCTTTAATTTTTCGGATATCTGGATTTTCAAAAACAAAGGAGTTTTGTTTTAGGCTGTAAATTCCATTAGTGTATTCTTTTTCAATTAAGTGTTTCTTTTTATCCGGACTTTTAACAACCACATCTAAAAGAGAGCCTTCAAAGTCGGTTTCCGGATAAGGATAGAAATTGGATTCAGGAATGAAGGTTTTGGTTTCCAAAAATTTTTCCAAAAAGATTTGACCCAAAGGCAAACCGGAAAGCAATTCCGGGTTTAGAAAAATTTGGGGAGTGGCCGAAGATAGTCGGGGGTTAAATTCAATAAAATAAAGACTTTCTTTTTCGTCAATCATGAAATCAAAATTAGCAAAACCGAAATAACCTTTTCCCAGGAGTAGTTTGCCGATTCGGGAAAAGTTTTCGTTGACTTTCTCTTTTAGATTGTCGCTGAAACTATTACCTACCCATTGGACGCCGCGAAAAACTTTATTATGGCGCTGGTCCAGATCGAAAAAACATTGTTGTCTGGCAGCGGAAAGTGCGAGAAAATCTTGGCCGACAAAAACGGAAATACCATAGGTTTTACCACTTATAAATTCTCGCAAAAGATAGTCGGTTTTTGTTTCTAGAACTTTTGTCTTGATTAAATTATCAATTTGTTCGGCCGATTCCAAAAAAAAAGTTCCGGTTCCGCCTCGGGAGGCAGAGGCCTGGAGAACAAACCTGTCGGAAAAAGGAAGAGAAGAAGTTAAAGGAAGCTGGGTGATAAAACTTTTTGGTTTGGGAAAACCATTAGCTTGGAGAAATTTATCAAAATATATTTTATTTTCGAAATTATGTTGGAAGCGATGGTCAATTGAGGCGATTTTAAGATTGTTTTTAGCCGCCCAGCCAAAGACAAACCGAGAACAGTCGAATCCCGGAACAAGAACACTGATTTCGTTTTGCTTTAGAACTTCGGTAAGATTTGAATCGCGGATTATTCTATCGGTGAAGTAATTATGGAAATAACCATACTTTCCTCCGATCTTATAAGTAATAATTTTTTCTGCGGGTAAAAATTTTCTGGCCCACTCTTGGTCGCGGGTGTCTTCAGCTGTTAGATAATAATAATCTACCAAAGGAAGGTTTTCTGTCGCTTGCAGAAAGCCGAGATAATCAACAAAAAGACCAACTTTAACTATTTTTGTATTTGGCATAAAAAGATTTTAGTACTTTTCTTGAGTTTTGGCTACCCGAAGGTTTGCTTTTAGCATATATGCAAATTTTGTAATATGATTAATATCATTAGTATAGAGCGGAAAGTATAAAGCACAAAGATAGAGACCGGGCTAATATGATGATTGAAATTTTTAAGAAAAAGGAAAAAATATCCGATAAAGATTATCGGCAATTGCGGAGGAACCGGAAAATTGTTCTTTCGGTTTTGGCCGGAACGCTTTTAATTATTTTCGGAGTGATTGCCTATCGGGACGGCCGCCTGGTTTTGCGAAAGTTTTTCCGTCAGTTGGTTGCGCCTCGGACAATAATTTCTTCCAAGGAAGAAACCACGGTAACTCCGACCCCGGCTTTTGCCCGGGAGAAAAAAGAAATTGCCGATTTGGTTAGCCCCTTAAAGGGAAATTATGGAGTTTTTGTTCAGGATTTGGCTTCCGGTAAAAGCTACGGCTACAACGAAGACCAGGTTTTTGACTCGGCCTCTTTAAATAAATTACCTTTGCTTTTGGCTCTTTATCGGGAGGCCGAGGCGGGTAATTTAGACTTGGAGACAAAATACAGTTTGCGGGTAGGGGACAAGCGGCCAGGTGCCGGCAGTCTTCAATACAAACCGGTCGGTTATTCTTTGACCTACCGGCAAATGGCGGAGCTGATGGGCAAACAATCGGACAATACCGCCTTTAATGTTGTTAGCCGGATTTTAGGGGAAGAAAAGGTGCAAAGATTAATTGACGATCTTGGTTTGAAAAAAACCTCTTTTGTGGATTGGGAGACAACCCCGGCGGATATTGGCCTTTTTTTCTACAAACTTTATACCCAGAATCTCTTGATCCGCGACGATCGCGATGAATTACTTTCTTTTTTGACGGAAACGATTTGGGAAGACAGAATTCCGACCGGTATTCCCAACGGGATTAGAGTTGCCCACAAAGTGGGCTCCGAGATTGGCGTTGTTTCCGATGCGGGAATTGTTTTTGCCAAAAAACCTTTTATTTTGGCAATTTTATCCAGGGGTGTTTTGGAGAAAGAAGCCAAAGAGGTTTTACCCAAGATTGCGGAATTGGTATATAAACAGTTTGAAAAATAATCTCATTGGATATTGGAAATTGTTATTCCGGTCTTTCCGACTTTTTCTGTTCTTCTTCCAATCTGGCTTTTTCTTCAAGAATTTGCTTTATTTTTTCCGGGTCACAATGGTTTTTCGGCTCGGTTCCTTTTAAAAAATATTCGTTTTTAACAGACGGACAGCCTTCGCAGGACAAAGTTCCGGTGAGAATACAAATTTGGCCGGAAATTATTTCTTCCGGTTTGGCAAAGGGCTCGTTCGGCTGGTTTTTTAGTAAACTATTCATAATTTTATTCCAGATCGGCGAAGCGCCGGTAACTCCGGAAGCAACGTAGCTCATCGGCGCATTGTTGTTATTCCCGACCCAAACGGCAACCAACCGGGAAGGCGTATAGCCGATGGTCCAGTTGTCACGCATGTTTTGGGTAGTGCCGGTTTTAACCGCTACTTCGTGATGGGGAATTACCAATAGAGAATTGGGGCCGAAAGCCGGAGTCCTGGCCGAATTGTCGGCTAAAATATTGGTCAACAACCAGGCGACTCCCGCATTGAGAACCGGAGACTCGCAGGTTGTTTTTTCTTCCTTCTTGAGGCTGAAATTTTCTTTTTGCGGCAAGCAGGGATTCTGTTTTAAGATTTTTCCCGAACTGTCTTTAACTTCCAGTATGGGGTTTAAGCTCACTTTCTTGCCGTAATTGGCGATTGTTCCGTAGACAACGGCCAGATCGGTCATTTTAACTTCGCCGCCACCCAAGGTTAAGGAAAGACCAAAACGGGAGGAGTCGTTCCAGTCGGTGATTCCCATTGCTTGGCCTCTTTTGACCATTTCTTCAACCCCAAAAGCGGACAGTATTTTGACGGCAGGAATATTATAAGAGGAACCCAGCGCCGTTCTTAGAGAAACATTTCCGTGGAAACGGTTATCGTAATTTTTGGGAGAATAAGCCGGTTGACCGGCAACGCGGTAAGTAATGGCCGTATCGGAAATCAAAGTTGAGGGGGTAAACCCTCTTTCCAGAGCCAGAGAATAGTTAACCGGTTTAATCGCCGATCCGGGTTGGCGCAGGGCCGTGGTGACATTGAAATTCCCGTCAATATCGGTTGCTTGATAGTCTTTTGAGCCGACCATGGCCAGGATTTCTCCTGTTTTTGGGTTGGTAACCAGGGCGGCGCCGTTGGTAATTCTGAGGGGTTTGAGTTTTTCAATTTCTTGTTTAACGATTTCCTGCGCTTCTTCCTGAAGTTGCAAATCAAGGCTGGTTAATACTTCCAGGCCGCCTTCTTCCAAAAGCCTTTCTCCGAATTCCTGGGCCAGCAATTCCTTAACGTACATCACAAAGTGGGGAGCGCGGATTTCAATTTCCTGTTTGCGGTAATTAATGTTTTCTTTTAGCGCGGCCTGAGCCTCGTTTTCGCTTAAATAACCGTCTTCAACCATTCGGGAGAGAACCTGCGATTGTCTAAGCCGGGCAATTTCCGGATGGCTGCCGAAAGGGGAGTAGGCGGTCGGAGAAGCCGGCAGTCCGGCCAGGAGAGCCGCCTGGGCTAAAGTTAGCTCCTTAACCGATTTGCCGAAATATTTTTGACTGGCTTCTTCAATTCCGTAGGTGGCGCCGCCGTAACCGACTTCGTTCAAATACATTTCCAGAATTTCGTCTTTGGTGTATTTCTTCTCAACCAGAATAGCCAGAATTAATTCCTTAAGTTTCCGGCGCAAGGTCTTTTCCGAATTTAAAAGTGTATTTTTAACCAGCTGTTGAGTGATGGTTGAGCCGCCGGTCAATTTGCCTTCGGTCAAAAAGTAGTAAACGGCCCGGGTAATTCCCCGAAGATCAAAACCGGAATGGCGGTAAAAATCTTTGTCTTCAATGGCAGTGGTTGCCTGGCGGGCATAGAGAGGAATATCGGCTAAAGAGACTTTGGTGCGGTTTTGGTTACGGTAGATTTTATAAAGGACCTGGCCGTTACGATCCAGGATTTTGGTTGTCAAAGGCAACGGTTTGGAAAGCTCCTGGGGAGAAGGCAGCTCTTTTAAGATATAAAAATAAAAAGAAAGAAAGACTAGACAACCGGGAATAATTCCCAATAAAAAAGCAACCGATTTCGGTCCCAAGGAGAGTCTTAATTTAGGCTTCGGAAAGGTAATCCGGCGGAATCTGAATTTAAATAATTTAAATGGGGGAATTTTCGGAAAAGAAACAACCGGTTTTTTTATTTTTAAGCGCGGAATCTTTTTAAAAATTTGACCCGGGAAGGAAAAAAGGAGGAGAAATAATCCCTTTGTGTTTTTAAGGAAAAAGGACAAAGTCAGCCTTAAGATGCTTATGCCGACTATAAGCAAATAACCGGCCAGAAGAAACAGCCAAAAGAAAGGCCGGCCGAGCCAATAAAATAAAGTCAAAATTTGAGGAAAACCTGTCCTTTTCGTCATAACTTGATGATTATAGGATAAGTTGCCTTAAAAGTAAAGAAGCGAAATCTGTTTATTTTACTATCTTTTAAGATCTCCCAGATTGAAGATTGCCGGGTCGGAAGGAAAAGAACAATCAAGGCAGAGAAAGGAGCCGGAAATATCGGTCAAAACTTGCTGGTGTTCCTGATTTTCCGTTTTTTCCGGAGGAATATTTTGCCCGGGTTGAATCGGCTGGCCATTTTCTTTGTTAACGGCGATGGTTCTTTTCAGATTTTCCGTTTCCTGGGGGACAGTACCTTCGATAAAATATTCAAATCTGGTTGAGCAGCCGGAATCTCCCGGTGAAAGGCCGGAAGTTTGGCAGATTGGGCTGCCGACAACCCCATCGGGCTTAACCGGCCATTCCTGAAAATTCTTTCCTTTTTCCCGATCTTGTTTTTCCAGAGCAAAACGCATGATTTTATTCCAGATCGGCGAAGCGCCGGTAACTCCGGAGGCAACATAGCTCATTGGCTTATTGTCGTTGTTGCCGACCCAGGTAACAACCAGGAAGCTGGGAGTATAGCCGATAGTCCAATTGTCGCGGCGATCGTTGGTGGTTCCGGTCTTAACGGCAACCTCCGGATGGCCTTTGACAATTAAATAAGACGATTCGCCAAACATGGCCGATCGGGCATTATTGTCCAAAAGGATATGGGAAATCAAATAACAAGGTTCCGGCGGTAAAATTCGGTTGCCTTCTTCAATTGCCGAGTCTTCCAGAATTTTGCCGGTATAGTCTTCAACCTTAAGCAGACTGACAAGGTCCTGCCGGATTCCCTGGTTGGCCAAGACGCCGAAAGCGGTGGCCAGGTCAACCATCTTGACCTCTCCGCCGCCCAAAGTCAAGGAAAGACCGTAATTTTTCGGGTCTTTAAAAGTGGAAATTCCCATTGCCGAGGCGGTGGCGATGAAATCCTCCAGGCCATTAAAGGCAAGGGTTTTAACGGCCGGGATATTGAAAGAGTTGCCCAGGGCAAATCTGACTTGAGTCGGTCCGTGAAATTGGCCGTCATAATTGCCTGGGCAGTAAAGCGGTTGTCCGGGACTGCGGAAACAGGTTGGAATATCCAAAACCAAAGAAGCAGGCGTAATGATTTTTTTATAAAAACCCAAAACGTAATTAAGGGGTTTAATTGCCGAGCCGGGTTGTCTTAAAGAAGTTGTGACGTTAACGTTGCCGTCAATCTCTTTATCAAAATAATCTTTGGATCCAACCATAGCGAGAATTTCTCCGGTTTTGGGATTGGTTATTAAGGCCGAGCCGTTGGAGACCTTTTCTTTTTTCAACTTGGCAACTTCGGAAGCGACGGCTTGCTGGGCAAATTCCTGAAGATCCAGATCTAAAGTTGTGGTTACTCTTAAGCCTCCTTGCTCTATGACTGGCTGGCCGTATTCTTCTTCCAGCCTCTCTTTAACATACATCACGAAATGGGGAGCCTTGATTCCTTTTCCGTGTTCTTTATAAGTCAGAATTTCTTTTTTTGCTTCTTCCGCCTGGTCGGTTTTAATAAATTTAACGGTAACCATTTGGTCCAGAACGTATTCCTGGCGTTTTTTGGCTAGTGCCGGTTGGGAGCCGAAAGGGGAATAGCGGGTAGGAGAAGCCGGCAGTCCGGCCAAAAGGGCGGCTTGCGCCAGCGTTAAATCGGCCGCATTTTTACCGAAATAATTTTCGGCGGCAGCGCCGATACCGTAAGCGGTTCCTCCGTAGGGAATTTGATTTAAATACATTTCCAAAATGGTATCTTTGGAATAGATTAATTCAATCGCCAAGGTCAAAAGGGCTTCCCTAATTTTTCTCTGAATGGTCCTTTCCTGTGTTAACAAGGCATTTTTGGCAAGCTGCTGGGTAATTGTTGACCCGCCCTGTAATTTTCGGCGGAAAACGGTATTAAAAAGGGCCCGGGCAATTCCCCGAAGATCAAAACCGGCGTGTTTATAAAAATCTTTATCTTCCGAGGCGATGGTTGCCTGTTTAATGTATTCGGGAAGTTCGGAAAGCTTAACCGGAGTCCGGTTTTTTTGGACATAAATTTCGTAGAGTAGTTTTCCGTTGCGGTCTAAAATTTTGGTGGAAACGGGATTGATTTTTGAAGAAGTCAAGGAAGTCGGGGAAGGAAGGTCTTTAAAAACCAACCAGTAAGCGGCCAAGCCGACAAAAAAAATCAGCAGCCAAAATTTTTTTTCTTTGAACAAAGATAAAAGCTTGGATTTTCTTCGGGTTCGGATTTTTCTTTTACGGGGTTTCATTGCCTGAATTATACCAAAAATAGTAAAAGGAAGAGATAAAGTAAGAGTATAATAAAAAAGATGGAAGATTTAAGCAAAAAATCCTGGTGGAGTTTTTTGGATGGTGTCCAACAGGATTTGCTTAGGCAAAGCCTGATTCTTTTGGAAAAGGAAGAAAAAAACCCTTCCGGTTTTCTTGACTATTCCTTTGTTGTTTTTCCGGCAGCCAGAGCTTACGAGGGCTTTCTTAAAAAATTATTTTTTGATTTGGGGTTGATTAATCGCAGCCAGTTTTCCGGAGAAAGATTTAGAATCGGCCGGGCCTTAAACCCGGCGATTTACAAAGAATATCCTCGGGAATCGGTTTATGAAAAATTGACTCGTTTTTGCGGCGGAGAAGAGATTTCTTCTAAGCTTTGGCATACTTGGAAAAATTCCCGCAATATGGTTTTTCATTTTTTCCCGGAAAAAGACAATTTGGTTAATTTGGTTTCGGCAAGAGAAAAAATTGAGGAAATTTTGACGGCAATTGATTTTTCCTTCAAGGGTTGCCAGGTTGCCAAGACCTCACTTTCCGCTCAAAAAAGAACGCTTTCCTTGGCTTTTTTGGATTTTTTTCTGGTTTTGGTTGGTTGGTCCGTTTATCGTTATTTTTTTCGTTTACCCTTGTTCTGGGAGGAAGCAGCTATAAAGCCGGCTCTTTGGCTTTTGCCGACAATTTATCTTATCAGAAAAGTGGAGAAGCGGCCGCTCTTTTCCTCATTGGGTTATTTAGGCAAAAACTTTCAAACCAGTCTTTGGGTCATTTTTTATTTTCTGGTTTTTGTTGTTTTGGAAAGTCTAATTGTCGGTTTTTCCCGCCACTCCCGTTCTTTTTTGACAATTCTCGGGACCTTGCCCTTATCCAGCCTGGTAACGATTTCAATTCAATTTTTAACGGCGGTAGTTGAGGAGACATTTTTTCGCGGCTATTTGTTTAATCGTTTATGGGAAGCTTTGGGAAAGGCCTGGAAGGCAAACCTTTTGGTCAGTTTGGGTTTTGTTTTAATTCATCTGCCAATCAGTATTTTTGTTCTTCGTTTGAGCGGAGAACAGATTCTGGCGGCCTTAGGGTTACTTTCGGTCATGAGTTTTGGGTCGGGATTGTTATTCTCTTTAACTTACAATACGGTCCCCTCAATCGTTTGGCATTTTCTTTGGAATTGGCAGGTAATTTTGGGACTTTAGGTTCTCTGTGCTAAAATAAGGCATGTCCATGAATAAAGAAAACAAGCAAAATCCGCTTTTCCTGCTTTTGATCTTTGTTGCCGGGTTTACCGTTTTTACCTTTATCGGTTTCGTTATTTTGGGGATTTTGCTTTCTTTGGGGATTTTGCCCGCCTTTTAAGCGGCAAGAGAAATAATATTTAGAAGATGGAAACAGCTGAAAAATATAATCATCGCTTGATAGAGCCGAAATGGCAAAAAAGGTGGGAAGAGGCGAATCTTTATCGGGCAATTGATTTTGATAAAAGACCCAAAAAATATATTCTTTTTGAATTTCCTTATCCTTCGGGGGAAAGACTGCATGTCGGCCACACTTTTTCTTTTACCGGCACTGATGTTTTGGCGCGTTTTAGCCGGATGAACGGTTTTAATGTTTTGCTGCCGATCGGCTGGGACGCTTTTGGTTTGCCGGCGGAAAACTACGCTATCAAAACCGGCATTAACCCGATGATTACGACTGTCAAAAACATTGCCAACTCTAAGATCCAAGCTAAACACTTGGCTTTATCACTCGATTGGGAAAGAGAAATTTCCACAACGGAACCGGCTTATTACCGGTGGACGCAATGGATTTTCTTGCAATGGTACAAAAAAGGGTTGGCCAAAAAAGTCGAAATGCCGATTAATTGGTGCCCCCGGTGTAAAATCGGGCTGGCGAATGAGGAAGTTGTTGCCGGAAGCTGCGAAAGGTGTGGAGCGGAAGTAACCCGTAAGAGGATCAAGCAATGGGTGGTTAAAATTACCGACTATGCCGATCGGTTGATGGAAGGACTTTCCCGGACCGATTTTATTGAGAAAGTTAAAGCGGCGCAAATAAACTGGATCGGAAAATCCGAGGGGGCGGAAATTGAATTTGCCATTAAAGGTCGGGAATCAAAAATTAAAGTTTTTACGACTCGGCCGGATACTTTGTACGGAGCGACTTTTATGGTTTTATCCCCCGAGCACGAAATTGTTGATCAAATTAATAATGACGAGGTTAAACATTATGTTGAGAAGTCTCTAAAGAAATCGGATTTGGAAAGAACCGATTTGGCCAAGGAAAAAACCGGGGTTTTCAGCGGACTGATGGCCGTTAATCCGGTAACGGGAAAAGAGATTCCCATTTGGATTTCTGATTTTGTTTTAAGCACTTACGGGACTGGGGCGATTATGTCTGTTCCGGCTCACGACGATCGGGATTTTGCCTTTGCCAAAAAATTTGGCTTGCCGATTGTTCCGGTAATTGCAGCCAAAAAAGAATGGGATTTTACAAAAGCTCCCTATCTTGAAACGGAAAAAGGAACCAGTATCAATAGCGAAGAGTGGAACGGATTGCCGACAGGGGAGGCAATTAAAAAAGCAGTTCAATGGCTGGAAGAAAAGAAAATCGGCCAAAAGACGGTTTCTTATCATCTTCGCGATTGGATTTTTTCCCGGCAGCATTATTGGGGGGAACCGATTCCGATAATTTTATGTTCAAAGTGCGGGGAGGTACCGGTTCCCGAAAGCGATTTGCCGGTAGAGTTGCCCAAGGTTGAAAATTATCAACCGACGGAAACCGGAGAATCTCCCTTGGCGGGGATTGAAGGTTGGGTTAAGACCGTTTGCCCGCAGTGTGGCGGCCCGGCCAGAAGAGAAACCGACACGATGCCGAATTGGGCGGGCTCGGATTGGTATTTCTTGCGCTATTTGGATCCTCGTAACAGCAAGGCTCCGGTTGATTTAAAAAAAGCAAAATATTGGCTGCCGGTGGATATTTACGTCGGCGGGGATGAGCACAATACTCTTCATTTGCTTTATTCGCGTTTTACCTATCAATTTTTGTGGGATCAGGGATTTGTCCCGAAAGAGCATCCAGAGCCTTATTACAAGAGGTTGTCTCACGGAGTGATTTTGGGATCAGACGGCCAAAGGATGAGCAAGTCCAGAGGAAACGTGATCAATCCGGATGTGATTTGGGAAGCTTTTGGGGTAGATGCCTTAAGAACCTACCTGATGTTTATGGGTCCGTTTGAGGGAACAATGACTTGGAGCCAGGAAAGCATGGAAGGATGTTACCGCTTTATTAAGCGGGTTTGGGGGTTAGTGATCGGGAAGTGTGAGTTGGAAGCGGAGAAAAAGGCGGGGAGCGGGAATTTGAACTTAAAGAGAAAATTACACCAGACAATTAAGAAAGTGGGGGAGGATATTGCCAGAATGAAATTCAATACGGCGGTTGCCGCCATGATGGAATTTGTTAATGTTTGGCAGGAAGAAAATTCGGAGCTAGCCAAAGAAGATACCGGAAAATTTCTCCAAATTTTAGCTCCTTTTGCGCCTTATCTGGCCGAAGAATTATGGGAAAGATTGGGAAACAATTTCTCAATTCACGCCACAAATTGGCCGGAATACGATAAGGTTTTGATTCGGGAAGAAATGGTAACGGTCGTTGTTCAGGTTAACGGCAAGTTAAGGGAAAAACTGACGATTGACAATGAAAAAAGGGAAGCCAAAGACGAAATTGAAAAATTGGCCAAGGAAAGCGAGAGGGTTCGAAAATATTTGGCGGACAAGAAAATCAGAAAAGTAATTTTTGTTCCGGGAAGATTAATCAATTTTGTCGTTTAGGGGAAGAAAAATTAAGAGCGGGCGAAGTATTTAAATTATTTTTTGATAAAATAATGTTTTGTCGGAAAACGAAAGTCGTATAATTGTTTTACTCTAAATAGCAAAAGAAAAATGAAAGGAGGTGATTTTAAAGGATGAAAAAAATTTTTACCGTCATAGCAGCTTTGGTCTTTGCATTTTCGGTTTTGTTTTTATCGGTTCTAAACGCTTCGGCTAAGGTTGTCACCACAAAAACCGAGACGGTTTTGGTTTTAACACCGACGCCGACTCCCAAAGCCGAAATTTTATACTATTTGCCGTATCCCGGTATCTTACCCGACCACCCGCTTTATTCTTTTAAAATGATCAGGGACAGAATTTGGTTATGGTTGACCTCTGGCGCGGAGAAAAAAGCGGAAATTGTTTTGCTTTTTGCCGACAAAAGACTCGGAGCAGGTAGATTTTTAATTGAGGGCAATAAAATTGACCTGGGAATTACCACTATAGAAAAAGCGGAAAAATACCTTGAACAGGCGGTTTTAAATTTGGAAGAGGCAAAAAAACAAGGAGAAGACGTTTCTGTTTTGGCCAAGAAAATCAAAACGGCAGCGGAAAAACATCAGGAATTGATATCCGACCTGGCCCAGGGTTTAAGTTCCGAGAGAAAAGAGACCCTGGTTCGTTTAACTCAATATTCCGAAAGGGTGATTTTAGGGACAGAAAAGTTATTAGATTAAGGAATTGGGGAGAAAATTTATTCTTAAGTTTTTGCCCAAAATATCGGCAAAAATTTTTTTGTGGTTTGCCCGGCCTTGAGCTGATATCTTTTGATATTAAAATTACCGGTTGACAGGCTTCAGTGGGGAAGAGTGATAATATCTTCACAAAAGATACAGGGGCAGGTTTTTTTGTGGAGAATGATGAAAAATAGTTTTAAAAATAAATCAAAACTAAACGAGACGGCAAATAAGATTTCCCGACCAGTGAGACAAATTTGCAAAAGGGACGGTCGGATTGTTGATTTTGACCGGAAAAAAATTTTTATTGCCATTTCCAAAGCAATGTGGGCGGTGGGAGAGGTGGATTTGCCGAAAGCCAGGCAAATGGCACTTGAGGTCAGTAAAATCCTCGATCGGCGCTTTGACGGTCATTTAATTCCCGGGGTAGAACAGATTCAGGATATTGTTGAAGAGGTTCTGATTAAAAATCGGCTGGTGGCGGTTTCTAAAGCTTATATTCTTTACCGGGAGCTGCATAACAAAATCAGAAGCATTGAAAGCCTGGTGGATTCGGACGAGCTGATTAAAAACTATTTGGGAAAGCTGGATTGGCGGGTTAAGGAAAACAGTAATATGACTTTTTCTCTCCAGGGGTTGAATAACCACGTGGCCAGCTTGGTTTCTTCAAATTTCTGGCTAAATCAAATATATCCTAAGAAGATTGGGGATGCTCATTTAAACGGCGACTTACATCTCCACGACCTGGCGATTTTGGCGGCTTACTGTTGCGGATGGGATTTGCGCGAGTTTTTAGTCAAAGGTTTCGGCGGCGTTTCCGGAAAACTGAATTCACGTCCACCAAAACATTTTCGGACCGCGCTCGGCCAATTGGTTAATTTAATTTATACCCTTCAGGGAGAAACGGCCGGAGCTCAGGCGGTTTCAAATTTTGATACCTTATTGGCGCCGTTTATTTATTACGACAAATTGGATTATCTTGAGGTCAAACAGGCCTTGCAGGAGTTCATGTTTAATATGAACGTGCCGACCCGGGTCGGTTTTCAAACGCCTTTTTCCAACGTGACTTTGGACTTGAAGGTTCCAAAGATGATGGCGAAAGAATCGGTCATTGTCGGCGGCCAGCCGCAAAAAAAGACCTATGGTGATTTTCAAAAAGAAATGAATCTTTTTAACCGTGCTTTTGGCGAGGTTTTGTTGGAAGGCGACGCCCAGGGCCGGGTTTTTTCTTTCCCGATCCCGACCATTAATATCACCAAGGATTTCGATTGGGACAATCCGGATTTGGAAAATCTTTGGGAAGCAACCCGAAAATACGGCATTCCTTATTTTTCCAATTTTATTAATTCCGATATGAGCCCCGAAGACGCGCGCAGTATGTGTTGCCGATTGCGCTTGGACAATCGGGAATTGAGGAAAAAAGGCGGCGGACTTTTTGGCGCCAATCCTTTGACCGGAGCCGTTGGGGTAGTGACGATTAATTTACCGAGACTTGGTTTTTTGGCCAAGAAAGAAAAGGATTTTTTTCAAAATCTGGCCGCAATGATGGATTTGGCCAAGGAAAGCTTGATGATCAAAAGAAAAGTGGTTGAAGATTTTACCGGAAAAGGACTTTATCCCTATTCCCAGGTTTTTTTGACGCCAATCAAAGAGCGCTTCGGCGAATATTGGAAAAACCATTTCAACACCATCGGTTTAGTGGGTATGAACGAAGCCTGTTTAAATCTTTTGGGGGAAAACATCGCGACCAAAAAAGGACGCAGCTTTGCCTTGAAAGTTTTGAAATTTATGAGGGAGAGAATCGGTCGTTATCAAGAAGAAACCGGCCAGCTTTTTAATTTGGAAGCAACTCCGGCCGAGGGAACTTCTTATCGTTTTGCCCGCGAGGATCGGAAACGTTATCCGGAGATAATTTTTGCCAACAACCGGGCGGTTAAGGAGAAAAAAGCAGAACCGTATTATACCAATTCAACTCATTTGCCGGTTGATTATACTGCCGATATTTTTGAAGCCTTGGAACATCAGGATGAACTTCAATGCCAATATACCGGAGGAACGGTTTTGCATGGTTTTTTAGGAGAAAGCCTTTCCGATATCCAAACGGTCAAAACGGCGGTTAAAAAGATCGCCGAAAATTTTCATTTGCCTTATTTTACCCTGACGCCGACTTTCAGTATCTGTCCCCGTCACGGGTATCTTAAGGGTGGTTTTAGTTTTTGTCCCAAATGTGACGAAGATCTAATCAGACAAAAGAAAGAATTGGAGAAAGAAGGATACCGGGTGGAGATAGAGTAAAAGTAAGAGATAGAGATAGAGACGGGGTAAAAAATAAAGATTATTTTTTAATTAAGTAAAAAGGGAGGTTGTATGGACCAAACCAAAATTCTTAAAAGGCAACCCTGTGAGATTTTTTCCCGTATTGTCGGCTATCTCCGACCGATATCGCAATGGAATGACGGCAAACAGCAGGAGTTTGAACAGAGAAAGACCTACATTATTGGCAAAAAATGATTTTTTAAATCTGAAGACGGAAGAGAGAGGCGGGAGGTTGGATTCGGATAAAGTTAAAAGAAGTGGGAGTTAAGTTTTTGGACATTTCGTCTTACTCTTCAACTTCTAACTTCTCATCTCAAACTTCTCGCTTTAAATTTAATTATGGTTCAAATAGCCGGCTATCTTAAAACTTCCTTAATTGAGTGGCCGGGAAAAATTGCGGCGGTGATTTTTGTTCCCGGTTGTAATTTCCGTTGCCCGTTTTGTCACAACTCCGACTTGTCCGATCCCCAAAAGCAGCCTAAGCTGACCTTCTTTGAAGAAGGGGAAATTTTCGCCGACCTGAAAAAAAGGCAAAAATGGGTTGATGCCATTGTCGTTACCGGAGGGGAACCGACCCTGCAGCCGGAGTTGGCCGGTTTTTTAAAAGAGCTTAAAAAAATGGGTTTTTTGACAATGATTGAAACCAACGGGAGCAAGCCGGAAACAATCACCCGATTACTGAAAGACGGATTAATTGATTTTGTAGCCATGGATTACAAGGGAAATTTTGATAATTATCAAAATTTCATCAATGTCAAATGTCAAATGTCAAATGTTAAATCTTCAATGGAATTGATTTTAAAAAGTGGTATAGGTTGTGAGTTTCGGACCACGGTCGTGCCGGGGTTGCACAATGAAAAGATTTTAATTCAAATGGCGGGCGAGATAAGATCTTTAATTGAAAATTGTAAATTAAAAATTGTAAATTATCGTTGGGTTTTGCAGAACTTCCGACCGACTAATTGTTTGGATCTTCGGTTTAGTGAGCTGAAACCGTTTACGTCCGGAGAGTTAAAGCAATCTTTGAAAATTGTCCAAAAAATTATTCCTACGGCTGAAATTAGGGGAGATTAATTTTTCCGGTCGGTTTTTTTAATCTCTCCTTACCTTTATTTCCCGGTCAATTTATACTATATTATAAATATATGGCACTGCCCGTTACCTCGTCTCCGGCCGGATCAATGAGTAAAGAGAAGGAAGTTCTGAACTCTCTTTTTAATGAAGAAGAGGAGCGCTTTCCGGTGGTTGAAGAAAAGGAAAAAGAAATCGAAAAAGAGGTCCAGCCCTATATTGAAAAAATTGAAAAGGAGATTTACTTGGCCAAACCGATTACTGATGATTACGGCCAAACTTTAGTAACCGCGCCGTCCGCCCAACCGACGCAGATTGTTTTGCCGATAAGCGAGGCAACGTTTCTTTTTGGTTTAAAACAAAAAGTTTCCGAATCGGTCCGCTGGTTGGCGGAATGGTGCCGCCGCTTGATTAAGATGTTTGACAAACAGACCGTCTTCAGAAAGGAAGAAAATGCCGCCCAGTGAACCAGTTTCCAATTTTTTGGACAACCTATTTTTAGCCAATTTCCAATTGGTTTTGGAGATTTTAACCTTCGGGGTATTTTTTCTGATTTTTCTTTTTATCTCCGGTTATTTTCTGGTTGTTTGGTGGCGGAATCGTTTTCGGGAAAAAAAGTCTTTGGGTTATGTTTTGCTTCAGGTCGCCGTTCCCAAAGACAACGAGATCAAAATTGACGCGGCCGAACAAATGTTTGCCGCCTTTTCCTCGTTAAGAAAGGGCGGTCGCTTTGAATTTTTAAAATCCCAGGACTTTCTTTCTTTTGAGATAGTCGGTTTACCCGAAGATGTTCGTTTTTATATTTCCGTCCCCGGGAAATTAAGGGACATGGTGGAAAAACAGATTCATGGAGCTTATCCCGGAGCCGAAATTCAGGAAGCCAAAGAATACAATATTTTTTCCGAAAAAGGCAAAGTCGCTTTTTCCGAGCTTCAATTCCGATCGGCTCCTTTTTTCCCGATTAAAGTTTATAAGGATTTGCCGACCGACCCGCTGGCCTTAATAACTTCCGCTTTGGCCAAGATGCAACCCGGAGAAGGAGCGGCAATTCAGCTTTTATTTACGCCGGCTAATCGGAAATGGGCCTCTTCGGGAAAACGCTTTTTGGCCAAAACCAAAAAAACCGAATCCGATCCGGAAAAGGCAACTTATAAAACCGATCCGAAGCAATTGGAAGCAATCGAAAATAAATGCACTAAGCCTGGTTTTGAAGTCAGTTTGAAGATGGTTGTTTCTTCGCCGACGATGGAGTCGGCAAAAGCGCATTTGGCTAACCTCAAGGCGGCGTTTGAGCAATTTAACTCCGATCAAAACGGCTTTAAAAGTCGGAAAATCCGTTTAAACAAGTTATTTATGACCGATTTTATTTACCGTTATCCGCCGCAGCTCTATTTTTTCCGCAACAAAATAATTTTATCTTCCGAAGAATTGGCCGGAATTTTTCACTTGCCCAATAAAACCGTGGAAACACCTTTTATTTTTTGGCTGAATGCCAAAAGGGCGCCGGCTCCTCAGCAAATTCCCAAGGAAGGACTTTATTTGGGAAAAAGCGCCTTTCGGGGGATTGAGGTGCCGGTTTATATTCAGGACAAGGACAGGATGCGCCATATTTACATTATTGGCGCCACCGGAACCGGAAAATCTCAACTCTTGGCCAAAATGATGTATCAGGATATGAAAGCCGGAAAGGGTTTTTGTTTTATTGATCCTCATGACACTTTTGAAATGGTGATGCAACTGATTCCGCCGGAAAGAGCAGAGGATGTGATTTATTTTTCGCCGGCTGATACGGAAAGACCGATGGGTTTGAATTTGATTGAAGCCCAAAGCGAGGACCAAAAACATTTTATCGCCTCGGCGATTATCAATTTGATGTATAAACTTTACGATCCTTATAAAACCGGAATTATCGGGCCGCGGTTTGAGCACGCAATCAGAAACGCAATGTTAACGGTAATGTGCGAACCGGGAGCAACTTTTGTGGAAGTAATGCGGGCGCTTCAAGACCAGAACTTTGTTCAAGAATTGTTGCCCAAGGTTCAGGATCCGATGGTGCGGCGTTATTGGACCGACCAGATTGCCCAGACCGCCGATTTTCATAAATCCGAGGTTTTGGATTACATTGTTTCCAAGTTTGGTCGTTTCGTCACCAACCGGATGATGAGAAATATTGTCGGCCAGTCTAAATCCTCCTTTGATTTTCGGAAAGTGATGGATGAGGGGAAGATTTTGATTATCAATCTGGCCAAAGGCCAGATTGGGGAAGAAAATTCCAGTTTTTTGGGTTTGGTTTTGGTTCCGAAAATCCTGATGGCGGCGATGAGTCGTTCGGATATCCCCGAAGCCCAAAGAAAAGATTTTTATCTTTACGTTGACGAGTTTCAAAACTTTGCCACTCCCGATTTTGCCCAAATTCTTTCCGAGGCCAGAAAGTTTCATTTGGGTCTTTGTGTGGCCAACCAATTTATCGGCCAAATGGATGACGAAGTCAAAAACGCGGTTTTCGGCAACTGCGGCACCAAAATCAGCTTTCGGGTAGGCGTTACCGACGCTCAATATTTGCAACACGAATATACGCCGACCTTTTCCGAATCGGACTTGCTTAATATTGAAGCTTACAATGCTTATGTCAAGACTTTGGTCGGTAACGAACCGGTGCCGGCTTTTTCGATGACCATGAAACAAGACATGCCGCCGATTTGGCAGCAACAGAATCCGAAAATGTCCGAGATGGTAAAAGAGCTGTCAAGGTTGAAGTATGGCCGTTCCAAGGCAGTGGTAGAGGCGGAGATTGCGCAAAGAGCGAGACTGTAGCTCGGATATTTGATACTGGCTACCTGATTTTTTCCTTTTTGCTTCGAATCTGTTAAAATTAGGCTAATTTTGGGGGGCTCGTAGCTCGGTGGTAGAGCATTTCTCTTATAATGAATTTAATAATTATAATGAATTTAATAATGAATTTGGACCAGTAACTCAGCGGTAGAGTACGTCTCTTATAAAGACGGAGTCCTTGGTTCGAATCCAAGCTGGTCCACCTTAGTCCGAAATTCAATATACTTTGCGAAGCAAATTATAAAGAAAGGGTCCTTGGTTCGATCCCAAGCGAGCCTACTATTTATAAATAAAATCCTAACCTCCCAATATTTCTATTCTGCCATTAAAAATTAGTTAAACAAAGAAGGGGAGGGAGGCAATCAAAAATAAAGAAGGTTTACAATTCTTCCAGTTTAGCCGCTTGCTCTTTTTTACTGCCGATTAGTTCCAAATATTTTTCCGTCGTGGAAACTCTTTTGTGGCCGGCCAGTTTGGCGATCGTCGCTACGGAAACGCCCGCGTCCAGTTGATAGAATACCCAGGTATGACGCAAATCGTTAACTTTGACGTTTTTAAGATCGGCCTGGCTAAAGTAGCGTTCAATGGCGGAGCGGATATTTCTGATTAAGAAAGAGCGGCCGGTTTTGGTCACAAAAATTGCTTTTTCCTTGATGTCTTTCGGCCTTTGGCTTAAATACCTTTCCAGGGCGGTTTTGGCCGCTTTGTTTAAGGGAATAACTCTTTCCGGATGGGATTCGTAGGCGGCAATGAAAAGTGAATCGTTTTTATAATCTTCAATT
The DNA here is from genome assembly GCA_002069945.1 of Microgenomates group bacterium ADurb.Bin219. Taxonomy (GTDB): domain Bacteria; phylum Patescibacteriota; class Microgenomatia; order UM-FILTER-40-11; family UM-FILTER-40-11; genus MWCH01. The sequence continues at coordinate 31,265 of MWCH01000002.1, read as the reverse complement.
TTCAGATTGGCGACTTCGCTGATACGCAATCCGGTTTGGAGCATCAATTCAACGATGGCCGAAATACGGACATCGTTTCTACAGGCGTCTCTTAAGGCTCGGTATTCGACCTTGGAAAGAATTCTCGGGGGTTTGGTTTCGTATTTGGGGTGAGCCAATAAAGTAGCCGGATTATCTTTAATAACGCCTTCGTTTTGTAAAACCCGGAAAAAAGTTTTAATGGAATTTATCTTGCGGGAGATGGATTTGGCCGTATAGCCGTCCTTTTCCATTTGTGCCTTAAACTCATCCAAAACCGCTTGATTAATGGCTAAAATTTGGGAAATGCCTTTTTGGGCCAAAAAAGCTTCCAACTGAGCGATATCATTGCCGTATGCTAGAATAGTCGCAGAAGCTCTTTTTTGTTTTTTAAGAGTTTCCGTGAATTCCAATTTGGCAGAAGTAATGGTGGTCGGCTCATTCATATTGGAGAATGATAACACGAAGCAGGAATGATGTCAACCCATAATATGAAGAATAATTTTTTTTACAGCCTGGTAATAATTTTTTTGTTTAGCCTTATAGTGAATTTTTCTAGACAGATTTATGTTACTTGGAAAGCTGGTCGGAAGCTGGTGGATTTAGAAACGGAAATTTTGGAGTTGGAAGAAAAAAACCGGGAACTTAGGGCGAAGCTGGAAAAGGTTCAAGGAAAGGATTTTATTGAAGAAGAGGCCAGGGAGAAACTGGGAATGACCAGAGAGGGAGAAAAAGTGATTATTTTGCCGACAATAGTTCCGCCCAATTTCCTAGCTGATACGGAAGACCGGCCGATATCTAACTGGCGCCGTTGGTGGAAATTGTTTGTCTATTGAGTTTTAGCCGGGGGCCTGACGGAGCGGGTTGAACAATTGGAGAAGAATATTGATTGTCGGCCGAAATTTTTTGTCTTTCCGCTTGCTTAGGGTTATAAATTTCGTAAAAAAGAGCCGTCAGTTCTTGGGTATTGAGCTGTCTGGCCACCAGGCCGATGCGGCCGAATTGACGGATCAATTGGTCTTTTTTGGGGCCAAGATTAATCTTGGCCTTTTCAACAATATAATTTTCGGAAAAAGGCAAAGATTTTTTTGGGGAAATCAGGCCTTTCCCGATAATCTGCGGCGCCCCCAGTTCATAAAGAGAAAAGGGGATAACGACGTAGAAATCTTTATCGAGGACGTTGTTTCTTTTAATCATCTCTTCAACAAATTTGCGGTATTTTTTAATTTGTCCTTGAAGAAGGGGATTTTTCTGTTTATTTTCTTCCTCAAGGAGAATCGCCAGATAAGAGGAGATATCTTTTTGCTTTGAGCGGGTAAGTATCTGGATGGGAAAAGTCAGCGAGTTAAGCAGGGCCGCATAGGCATAAATTGTCGCTTCCTGTTCGGTTTCGGAAAGCAAGCTGAAATTCAAGGCGGAAACGGAAAGAACTACGCCGCAATTGCCGTCCTTGAGAATAAAAAGGTTATCCCTGATATTTTCCAGGGGAACCTGTTCTTGGGTAGAGGAGCGAATGGGCAGTTTCGGATCCATAAAAAAATTATAGGAAGTTTTCCCAAGAAAATCCAGCATCACTTCCTTGCGGTTTAAACATTTTTTTGTTAAAATAGTTTTCGTTGTGCGGGGTAGTGTACAGTAGCACGGAAGGCTCATAATCTTCCAGGCCGGGCGCGACTCCCGGCCCCGCAACATGAGTTATTAAAAAACCGCCATAAATTTGGCGGTTTTTTCTTTCTATACGATCGGGATAACGATATTCATAAAAGCGAGAACCCCGCTTTAATTGAAGCGGAGTTTTATTGTTGTTATAATGCTTCTGTATTTCAAATTTAAACCAGGCAGGGTAGCTCAGCTGGTTAGAGCAGTGCATTCATAACGCAAAGATCGCGGGTTCGAGTCCCGCCCCTGCTACTTTTTAAAGGGATGTAGCTCAGTTGGTAGAGCAACGGTCTCCAAAACCGTCGGTCGGGGGTTCGATTCCCTCCATCCCTGCTTATGAAAAAACGAGTTTTTTCCGGATTAAGACCGACAAACCTGATTCATATCGGGAATTATCTGGGAGCCATCAAGGGTCAAATTGACCTGCAAAACAAGCCGGGATTTGACTGCATTTACGGCGTGGTTGATTTACATGGAATCACCACTCCTTACAAACCCAAGGATTTGCCGAATCAAATTAGAAATTTGGCTTTGGATTTATTGGCGGCGGGGCTTGATCCTCAAAAGTGTCATTTAATGATCCAGTCGCAAGTACCGGAACACCTGGAGCTTGCTTATTTACTGGGAACAATTTTTCCGGTAAGCAGATTGGAAGATCTGCCGACTTATAAAGACAAAAAAGCGGAAAATCCGGGTTATCTCAACATGGGACTTTTGTATTATCCGGTTTTAATGGCGGCGGATATTATGCTTTATAAAGCCGATACGGTGCCGGTTGGTAAAGATCAAGTTCCCCATATAGAAATTACGCGCGAATTTGCCCGGAAATTTAATTTGATGTTCGGCAAAACCTTTCCCGAGCCGCAGGCTTATTTGATGGAAGGCGCTTATGTGCCTTCTTTAAAAGGGGAAGGCAAGATGAGTAAGTCGATTGAAGGCAGTTACATTCTACTGACCGATGATTTGGAAATGATTAGAAAAAGATTGGCCGGCGCGCCGACAGATACCGGCAAGGGTACGGAAGTACCCCAAGAGGGCGGTGTAGCTAATTTGCTGACCTTGGTTGAACTTTTCGAGGGCAAGGACATCAGAATGAAATACGAAAGCCAGTACCTCCATGAAGGAATCCGTTATCAGGATCTCAAACATGATTTGGCCAATGCGATTTACGAAGAAATCAAACCGATTCAGGAAAAAAGAAAATTTTACGAACAAAATTCCAACTTAGTCGAGGAAATATTGGAGGAAGGAAGAGACTATTGCTCAATAATTGCTAAAGAAACACTCCGAGAGGCCAAAGAAAAAATGGGACTGGTGTAAAAATTTGATTTACGGAATCGTATAGGTAACCGTCAGCTTCGGTCTTTTTGTCAGATTGTTGTTTTCTCTTGAGGCAAAGTAAAGATCAAACCCCTTAACCTCAATTTTTAACAAAAGTCCCTTGTTGGTATTGGGGTTATTAATCCAGGATTGGACAATCGGAGTTAAATTGAGCTGGTGTTTACCCAAAGAAGTTACATTGAAGCTCCCCAAAAGAAGGGTGTCTTGATTGGGTTTATTTTTCCAGGTGACCGTCAGTTCGTCCCAGTCTTGCAATAATTTGTAAAGACTGACGGTAGTTCCTTTTCCTCCCCAGGCAACCGATTCAAGGCTAAGAATTGCTGAAGTAACGTTTGCCGATACCGGAATCTCGGACAATTCAAATTTTATTAAGCTTTGACGGATGTCTGTGCTTGACCAAAAAGAAGTTCTAAGGTTTCCCTGGCTGCCGAAATTACTGTTTTCGCTTGCGGCAGAGTTATAAATAAAAGTATCCGCTACAGAGCTGAAATCTTTGATTATTGGTCCCGAGATGGGGCCGGAAGTCGGGGAAGGTGCGTTTGGTGTTGGAATTATGGTTGGGGTTGGGCTTGAAGTCGGAACTCGGGTTGGGGTTGTCGTGCCGGTTGCCACGGTGGGAACTAAACATTGTGAGTAGTTAGGGACAATCGGAGTACAAACGGTTCCTTGGCTGGCACAACAAGGAGTGCTTATACAATTTCTGCCGACAGTAGCGCAGTTGGGTACGTCGGTGGGAGTTTGGTTTCCTTCTTGGGAAGAAGCGCCGGGAATTTGGCATTGATAATAGGAAGAAGTAATTTTCGTGCAGACAGTCCCTTGACTGGTGCAACAAGGAACGCTGGTGCAATTTCTGCCGACGGTGGCGCAGTTGGGCACATTTGTTGGAGTAGGCGCAGGAGGAAGGGGAGTCTTAAAAAAGAGAACCCGGCTCCAGGCATGATCAAGAACAATCAGATTATTTGATTTGTCCCAAAAAACTTCGTCCGGCTGGCTCACCGAAAGGGGAATAAGATAAGATAAGCCAAATTGGGGAATTGCTCCCGGCGCCAGTTCAAGATAGTCCTCATCCACCCGGCAGGAAGTTTGGCAATTGGGCAGAGGATTATTGAGCAGGTAGATTCTTTTATAGTTTTTATTGCCATAACCCTCGGCGCCGATCAGCATTCTGTTGTCGGAAGTAAAAGAGATGGAGAAGGGCGCATTGGGTTTATTTTCATCAGAATATTTATTTTTTTCGCTGGTGGTAAACCCGGATCGGCCATAAACTCTTTTGGGGACCAGTTCATTGTCGGCAAGAAAAACTTTTCCTTCTTCCAACTTGGCGGTCAAATCAGTCTTGTCGTATTCAATCAGTCGGTTGTTGCTGCACCAAGCCAATTCATGAGTGGCATCAACAACATAAAGATTTTTAAAATTATCCAGGTAAATTTTGCTTAAAGAGGCAAAACTGTCCGGTTGCATATTGGGGCAGTTTTGAGGATCGGATCGGTCGTCTTTGGATCGGTTTGGTTTAATACTGTCCAGGTTGGGTTGTCCCAAAACCAGATCAACAATTCTTTGGTTGGGATCAAGAGGGTGATTAATTCTGACAACCCGGTAATTGTCAGCATCGGCAACCCAGAGGCAATCTTCATTTTCGTCATAAGCCAATCCGGAAATCAAGCCGAGATTGATTGGTCGGGAACTGTTTTTAAGATTTAAGGTTAAGGGAATAATCGTAGGGGTGGCTGGGGAAGTACTAATCGGGCCCTGAAAAACATAAACTCCCTGGCTTTCTTTTGCCATCCAGATTCTTCCTTGAGAATCGGCAACCATTTGTCTTACCAGCCAATTATTGGCCTGGTTGTTTACGTTGGTAAGCTGACTGTTAAAATCGTTTTGAAAAAGAACATAGTCTGCCGGAGAATTGGAAACTTTATTGGTGTAATCATTCCAGACAAGCACTCGGAATTTGTCTTGGACGAAAAGCTGTTTTGCCCCGCCTGTATAGTTGACCGTCAAGGCGGCGTTGGGAGTATGTATCCCTGCCGGACCGATAAAATTTATTCCCACCATCTGGTCGGCGGAAGCATTTTCCTGTTGTTTAAGAAAGACATTTTCCGCTGCGTATCCGATTCCCTCGTCGCCGGTTGCTTCCGCTAGGGGCGTGGGAATCGGTGCTGAAAATCGCAAAATCTGCTCATGGAAGTTAGATTCCAGATAAATATTTCCCTCGGAATCAATACCGGCTGAGCCACTCGGGTTGACAAAGCACCGCCATCTTTCTTCTTCCGGTAAGTTTGAGCAGTTGAAAGAGCCGAACTTCTGAATTCTTTCCAAATTTGGCTGAGGTAAAACCTTGGTTGGTTGCCACTTGCCGGCAATTTTTTGAAAATACAAAGCCCGGTTGTGATTATTGTCCGTTAACCAAAAAGCACTGGGAGCAAAAGGATCTAATGCCAATCCCAGCGGACGGCTGAGCCGGTGGTAGCTCCAATCGGAACGTTCCTGGTTAACAATCAAATCGCGGTATTGGTCGGTTGGCCCTCCGTAAATGATTTCCGAAGGAGCCATTTTATTGTTGGTAAAAGGAGGGTCGTAAATTAAAATTCGGAAAAGGTTGATTTCATCGGCCCAATCAAGAATATATAACTGATTGGTTAAAGGACTATATTTGGCCACTTTTGGCCGACAAAGGGCATCTTCTGCCGGTAAATTGGGGTAAGAAACACAGCCGTTTGGATTTCTTGAAGAAAAGTCTGGTTGGCCGATAACCAAGTCGGCATCACCGGAATCTGCAGGAAAACGAAGAACCCGATGATTGGCTCCGTCGGCAATCCAGAGACGAGATCCGTCCGGTTCAACGTCCAGGCCGCTGGCATTAAACTCGCTATTAATAACATTAAGATTATGGCAATCTAAACAGAGACTGTTGCTGGTTGGGTTGGCAACTATATGGCAATCGTCGTTTTCGTTCCGGTTGCAGCTGCGGCTAAAAAAATCCGGTTGGCCCCAAACCTGGTCGGCGATATTATCTCCTTTTCCTTCTGTTTTATCGGGATTGAAAGGATCGTTGTATTTTAAAGCCCGATTATTCCATTTATCGACGACATAAAGATTATGGTTTTGATCAACGGCCATATTGTTTGGCTCCGGTCCTTCAATCAAACTTATTTGGTTTGGATGGCGTTGGGAGCATAAAGTGGCAGCGGAGGGGTTGGCCTTAATGGTACTATCTCCGTTACAGGCGGCATGAAACAGATCGGGTTGGCCGAAAACCAGATCCGCATTTTTGGTTGAATTTATTTGGCAAACGGAAGAGGGGCAATCAAGATTGTTTGTGCAAGGCCGGCCGGTGTTGGCACCGCTCTCGCAAGTTCCCAATGAAGTAAAACCGAGGATTCGGCTGTTGCCGCTGTCCCAAACGTAAATTCGGTTTGGGCTGGTTCCTCTATCAACCGTAATTCCGGCCGGCAAAAAAACCCGGTTTCCCGTAACTTGATTGGGAACAATTTCGCCAAATCCCGCCTTGCCGAAAATTATGTCGGGAATAAAATCGTAAGCGTTGCCGGGGTCAGCCGATTGATTGGGAGTTTGTGCTTTTGGAACAAGCCAGGTTGATTTTTTGACAACCAAGATGGAGATAGGCAGAAAAAAAAGAAGAAGTAAAAGAGCATAAAGGGAAGTTTTTTGTTTCCGAAAGATTTTTGTTGATAAGTTTAGTTTCTCTTTTAGATATTTGGGATAATTGACAATACTGTTCCAACTCATCTTCTTTAGTTTAAATAGACGATTATTTAATATCAAGCCATAGTTTTAGGGATTGCCGGGAAAGAGAAAAAAAGGTATAATTTTTTCGCGATGAACAACGACACCAAGAACGGCAACGGCCGGAACAATAAAGAAAAAAAATTAATTCGCCGTTTTGAGTTGAAATTCAATCTCAATTTCAGAAAAATTTTGATTTGGATTTTGCTTCTCTTTTTTGGGTTGTCTTTTTTGAGTTCTTTGGCCGGTCCGACCTTGGTCGGAGAAGAAATTGACCTTTCTACCGCGCTTCAGGACGTTAGAGACGGAAAAGTCAAGGAAATTTACGTAGAAGGGGACAAGTTGGCCTTGACTTATACGGACGAAAAAATTTTTACCTCCCGTAAAGAATCGGCCGACAGTTTGGTCAAAACTCTGGAGGCGGTCGGAATTGATCCGAAAAGCGTCAAGATAAAGGTGGCCGATCAGACCATGTCTAGAGCTTGGGCCGATATTTTGGGAACGGTCTTGCCCCTAATTCTAATGGCGGTTTTCTTTTATTTCATTATCAAGCAAGCTCGCGGAGCCCAGGAGTCAATCTTTTCTTTCGGTCAATCGCGAGCCAGGTTGTTTGCCAAAGGAAAACAAAGAATCACTTTTAAGGATGTTGCCGGAGTGGACGAGGCCAAGAAAGAGCTTCAGGAAGTGGTTGATTTTTTAAAACACCCTCAAAAATATCGGTTATTGGGAGCCAGGACACCAAAGGGTGTTTTGTTGGTTGGCCCGTCCGGTGTCGGTAAAACTCTTTTGGCGCGGGCAGTTGCCGGAGAAGCGGGGGTGCCGTTTTTTTCCATGGCCGGATCCGAGTTTATGGAAATGTTGGTTGGTGTCGGCGCCAGCCGGGTAAGGGATCTTTTTGGGACAGCTAAAAAAGCGGCTCCGGCGATTATCTTTATTGACGAAATCGATGCTATTGGTCGCCAACGGGGTTTTGGTATTGCTGGCGGTCATGACGAAAGAGAACAAACCCTGAACCAGATTTTGGTGGAAATGGACGGTTTTACGCCCAACGATAATGTTATTGTCGTCGCGGCCACTAACCGGGGCGATCTTTTGGATCCGGCGCTTTTGCGGCCCGGCCGTTTTGATCGTCGTGTGGTTTTGGATATGCCGGACATTGAAGGAAGGAAGGCGATTTTGGCCATCCATGCTCGAGGGAAGCCTTTTTTTAAAAAGATCGATTGGGAAAAAATAGCCAAGAGAACCGTTGGCTTTTCCGGCGCGGATTTGGAAAATATGTTGAACGAAGCGGCGATTTTGGCTGCCCGGGGGAACAAAAAAGCGATTGAGACAGCAGACATCGAAGAAGCGGCCGTCAAGGTTAAGCTGGGACCGGAAAGAAAGCGTTTTCAGTCGGAAGAAGATAAGAAGTTAACCGCTTATCACGAAGCGGGACACGCTCTGGTTAATTATTTTTCTTCTCAGATGGATCCGGTTCACCGGATTTCCATTGTCGCCCGGGGAATGAGTTTGGGCCATACTTTAATTCCGCCGGCAAAAGACCGCTCCCATGAAAGCAAAACCCATCTTGTTGAGCAAATACAGGTGATGCTGGGCGGCCGGGTAGCCGAAGAAATTGTTTTTAAGGAAATGACGACCGGGGCGGCCAATGACATCAGCCAGGCAACGCGGATTGCCCGGGCCATGGTGGTTGAATTTGGGATGAGTGAATTGGGTCCGGTTAATCTCGGTCCCCAGAGCGACGTTTCCGACATGGGCAGGATTTGGTACGAATCAACCCAGATTTCTCCCCAAATGCAAGGCAAGGTTGACGAGACGATCAAGGCGATTATTAACAACGGCTATAAAAAAGCGGAAGAAATTATTGCTAAAAATCGGCCTAAACTTGATTTGATTGCCAAAACTCTTCTAGTGAAAGAAACGATTGAAGGTGACGAATTTGCCAAATTGATGAAATAATCTTCCGGTTTTTTCTTCGTGGTAAAATGGCTTCAATGACGGATAAATTAATTTTAATTGATAGCTATGCGATTTTACATCGGGCCTATCACGCCTTGCCGCCCTTAACCAATCGTTCCGGGGAATTGACCAACGCGGTTTACGGCTATTGCTCAATTTTGCTTAAGGTTGTGGCCGATTTACAGCCGAAGTATTTGGCGGCTGCTTTTGATACGCCGGAAACGACCTTTCGCCACGATTTGTTTATCGGTTATCAATCGCAAAGGCCGGAAACAGACCAAGAGCTTTTCTCCCAAGTGGAAAAAGTTCATTTTTTGGTAAAAGCTTTGGGAATTCCTTCTTACGAGGCTCCTGGTTTTGAAGCAGATGACATTATCGGAACCTTGGTCAAGCAAGCCCTCCGACAAGGTAACGAGGGTAAATCCGATCGGGAAACAAAAAATCAAAACTTAAATTTGGAGGTTGTTATCGTTACCGGGGACAAAGATCTTTTCCAACTGGTGAACGAGAAGGTCAAACTTTTTATGCCGGTTAAGGGCTTATCCGAAGCCCAGATTTTTGGCGAAAAAGAAGTGTTTGAAAAAATGGGCATTAAACCGGAGCAAATTGTTGATTATAAGGCTTTAGTCGGCGATCCTTCCGACAATTATCCCGGAGTTCCGGGCATCGGTCCCAAGGGAGCAATTGATCTTTTGCAAAAATTTAAAACATTGGCCAATATTTACCATTCATTGCCAGCGATCAGTTCTCCCGTTTTGGCCAAAAAATTAGCAGACGGCAAGGAAAGCGCTTTTTTGTCGCAAAAATTGGCGACGGTGGTAACGGAGGCTCCGGTTGACTTAAAATTAGAAGAAGCTGTACTTAAGGATTTTAACCGGCCGGAAGCGATTGAATGTTTGAGAGAACTTGGATTTAAGTCTTTGATTTCCAGAATTGCCGGCAGGGAAGAGAAAAAAAAAGAAAGAAAAAAGAAAAAAACTCCCGAGGAAAGTGGGCAGGAAAGGTTATTTTAACAACAAGAATGAAAGTTGCCTTAGTTCATGATTATTTAAAGGAATACGGCGGGGCGGAGCGGGTATTGGAACAATTTCATCGGCTTTGGCCGGAAGCGCCTATTTTTACCTTGGTTTATTTGCCGGATTTTTTAGGTCCTCACCGACAAAGGCTTTCTTCCTGGTCGGTAAAACCGATTATTTCTGCAAAATTTCCTTTTTTGGCAAAATTAATCAGTCCTTTGAGGATTTTAGCACCGCTCCTCTTCAGTCGGTTGGATTTAAGCGATTATGATTTAGTGATGGTTTCGGCTACCGGCGCTTATAATCCCAATTTGGTTAAAACGAAAAAAGGGACTCACTTCTGCTATTGTCATACACCGCCAAGATATCTTTACGGCTTGCCGACGTCAAGAAATTGGCAGAAGCATTGGTGGATTCGTTTTCCGGCAAAAATTATCAATCGTTTTTTAAAGCGGATTGATTTTCTCTCGGCTCAAAAAACCGATTATTTTATTGCCAATTCGCAAAATACAGCGGCTAGGATTAAAAAGTTTTATCGTCGGGAAGCAAGGGTAATTTATCCGCCGGTTGAACTTCCGGTAAAACTTGGATTTTCCCAGTCGGACGCCGGCCGCTATTTTCTGGCAGGGGGAAGGCTGGCCAGGGCAAAGAGAATCGATCTGGCGATTAAGGCCTGCAGCGAATTAAATATCCCGCTTAAGATTTTTGGCCGAGCTTTTGCCGGTTACGAAAAAGAGTTAAGACAAATGGCCGGGCCCTTGGTTCAATTTTTGGGTGAAGTTACCGAGGAACAAAAGGCCGAACTTTTAGCCAATTGCCGTGCTTATCTTTTTCCGGCCGAGGAAGAGGATTTTGGTATTGCGCCGGTGGAGGCAATGGCCGCCGGCAAGCCGGTGATTGCCCTAAGACAGGGCGGGGTTAGAGAAACCGTAGTGGAAAACAAAACCGGGATCTTCTTTGATCGGCCGTCGGTCGATTCGTTGAAGGAAGCAATTAAAAGGTTTGAGAAGATTGAAGCCAAAGCCGGTTTCCGACCAAAAGATTGCCTTTCTCGGGCAAGCAAATTCGGCTCCGAGCGGTTTTTAAAAGAGATTCGTCTGGCTACTTCATTTCCGCTCAAAAAATTGCTATAATGAGGTTGTCTTCTTGTTAAAGATTTCTGCCATAAGGGGATGTTCCGATGAAAATCAAAATTGAAAAATTAAAAAAACGCGATTTAGCGGCTTTTTACGCTATCTTTAAAAAAGCGATCAGTGAAGATTTTAAGGAATATTCTCCCGAAGTGGCCTCTTTCCAGATTAAAAGACATCGCCGGAGTAATTTGTTTCGTTGGATTAAACAAGGCGAGGAATATATTTTCGTCGCCAAAAACGAACAAGGAACGGTTCTCGGCATGCTGGTGGCGCAAAAGATTATCGGCGGAGTCAGTAATTGCGATTGGCTGATCGTGATCAAAGAATACCGCCGGCAGGGAGTCGGCCGAAAACTATTATCTTATTGGGAAAGATGGATTAAGGCCAATAAAGGTCATATGCTAACCCTAAGCTGTGCTCGCCGGAATCTTAAATTTTATAAAAAATTCGGTTTCCGTGAATATGGCTTTATGGCCGGCGGCTATTTTGGCAACAGCGATTATCTGATGTTGAAAAAGATTGACGACTGGAATAAAAAAAGCCTCATTTCTTTGAAAAACATCTGACAAAAATGCCGGGATTGCCCGAAATAAACCCTTCTTTGTCCTTCGACAAGCTCAGGGTTCCGGAAGGGCAAGGGCCGATAAAGGAGGAATAATGCCGGAGCTTCCTGAAGTTGAAACAATAGCCCAACAATTGAATCAGGCCCTAAAAGGCCTAAAAATTACCCAGATTGAAGTTCTTAACCGCAAAAATTTTCTTGGTTTGACCAATGAAGCTATCGGTTTGAGAGTTGAGGAGGTGTCACGCCGGGCAAAAATTATTCTTCTTAAATTATCCTCAACAAAATACTTGGCAATTCATCTTAAATTGACCGGTCAACTTATCTTCAGAAAAAAGTTAAAGATTGAAAGTCCAGAATCGGGGGAATTTTGTAATCAGAAGGACGGACCTTTTGCCGTTTGCGAACTCCCGAATAAATTCACGACCGTGATTATTGGTTTTGATGACGGCAGCAAATTGTATTTTAACGATTTAAGAAAGTTTGGATGGATAAAAATTATAGATTCAAGATTAAAAGTTAAAGGGGAAAAGTTGGAAACGGGCGGAAAATTGGATGAAGCTTTGGGTTTAGAAAGATTGGGACCCGAGGCAAACGACGAAAAAACTTTCACTTTGGATTATTTTAGGACTGTTTTGTCCAAGTCGAAAAAACCGATCAAGTTGGTGGTTATGGATCAAGAGAAACTAGCGGGGGTTGGTAATATTTACGCAAATGAGGCCTTATTTGAAGCGGGAATTAGGCCTACCAGGCCGGCGAGTTCGTTGGAAGATGAGGAAGTTCGGAAATTAAGATATTCGATATTGAGAATATTGAAAGAGGCGATTAAAAATAAAGGGACTTCGGATAGGGATGAAGCTTATCGGCAGATCAGTGGCGAAAAAGGAAATTTTCAAAAATTTTTGCAAGTCTATGGCCGCAAGGGAAAAGAATGTCCCCAATGCGGCGGATTAATTAAAAGAATCGCCGTTGGTGGAAGAGGAACTTTTTATTGCGAAAACTGCCAGATATGATAATAAAGCATCTTCATCTTCAGGATTTCCGGAACTATTCAAAAAAAGAGTTTGCTTTTTCGGAAAAAATAAATCTGGTTATCGGACCAAACGCTTCCGGAAAGACAAACCTGCTGGAGGCAATTTATCTCTTGGCGACCGTCAGAAGTTTTCGGGCCGATCTGGAAAGCGAAATGATCGGATACGAAAAACCGATGGCTAAAGTTAAAGGAGAAATAAGCGGCGGAGAAGAGTTGGAATTGATTTTAACCAGAGGAGAAATCAACGGGGAAAAAACTGCCAAAAAAATCTGCCGGGTTAACGGAGTCAATAAAAGGCAGGGGGATTTTTCTGGAAAACTGAAAGCGGTTTATTTTGGACCCGAAGATCTTCAACTGATTACCAATTCGCCGGCCCGGCGAAGAAAATACTTTGATTTGGTTTTATGCCAGATTGATCTTGAATATGGCCGTTCACTGCTTTCTTACGAAAAAGGCCTCCGGGCCAGAAATAAAGTCTTGGAGGCGATTAGGGAAACCGGAGCGCCCCGAAGCCAGTTGTATTTTTGGAACCAGTTGTTGTTAAAAAACGGCAGCTATCTTGGCCAAAAGAGGCGAGAATTTATTGAGGCGGTTAACAACTATCGTTTACCGACTTTTGGTTGCCAGTTTCAGATGGAATATGACCAAAGCCTTATTTCGGAAGCGCGTTTGGACCAATATAAAGAAGAGGAAGTGGCGGCAGCGGCAACTTTGGTCGGCCCGCACCGGGACGATTGGCAGATTTTAATGGGCGATTTGACCGGTAAAGAAGATTTGGGTAAAGCTCTTTCCGCTTACGGTTCTAGGGGGGAGCAGCGGTTGGCGGTTTTATGGCTAAAAATGGCCGAATTGGCCTTTATTGTAAGTAAAACCGGCGAGCGGCCATTGCTTTTATTGGATGATATTTTTTCCGAACTGGATTTTAAGCATCGGGAATTGGTTTGGCAGACCGTCGGCAACCAGCAGACTTTTTTAACTACGGCCGACCAAAACCAAATCAAAGAAGACTGGCGCAGAGAAGCAAAAATCATTGAATAAAAAGCAGCGGAAAAAATGAGGGAAATCTGCGGTAATTGTTTTCAAAAAGTGGTAAAATATCGGTAATGTTATTACCCAGATTTGAAATTACCAACAAGATTCTAAGGAATATCGGTGCAATTGAAGCCGGCCGGGAGATAATTGAAAATGCGCCTCTGATTCCGGCTTACGAGAAAAAATTTAAAGGCGAAGTAGCCGCTCGGACGGTTTATCATGCTACCCGTCTTGACGGAAACGATCTTTCTTTGGCCGAAACGCAAAAGTTGGTTGAAGGCGGCAAGATTACGGCCGGGGAGAGGGATATTCAGGAGGTTTTGAACTATCGGAACGTTTTGCATTATTTGGACGAGGTGGTGGCGCTGGCGGAAAAAGATTCGGCCTTTATTTTCAAAGAGAGCCAATTGTTAAAAATCCATTCTTTGGTGGTAGAGAAAATTATCGCCAAAAACGAGGCCGGCGCTTACCGGACCGCCCAGGTGGTTTTAAAAAATTCCTTAACCGGGGAAATTATTTTTCGGCCGCCGCCGGCAATTGAGATTCCTTATTATGTTGACGAGTTTTTGGAATGGCTTAATAAAAACAAGGCAGACGAGATCCATCCGGTCTTGGCTGCCGGAGTCGGCTTGTACTTACTTTATTCTATTCATCCTTTTATTGAAGGCAACGGTCGGACGGCCAGAAGTTTTGCTAACCTGATTTTGGCCGTAAAAGGATATGATGCCCGCAAGCTTTTTTCTCTTGAAGAATATTTTGATAATCACAACGAGGAATATTATCAGGCGTTGATGAAGGTTGATCAGACTCATCCCCAGATATTTCAACGCGATTTAACCGGCTGGCTGGAATTTTTTTCTTTGGCTTTGGCCTCCGAACTTTCCAAGGCAAAGGAGGTTATTAAAAGCCTTTCCGTTGACGGAAAAATTAAACAGCTTTTAGGCGGAAAGCAGGTAAGTTTAAGCGAAAGACAGCTTAAATTAATGGATTATCTGGCCGAGTTTGGAGAAATCAAAATGACTGAGGCTAAACAAATTGTACCGATGGTTTCCGACGATACTTTACTTAGAGACTTGCTGGATTTGGTAAAAAAGGGTATTTTGAAGAAGAAAGGATCAACCAAGAAAGCCGTTTATTTGTTAAGGATTAAGCGGGAAGTGAGAAGTTAGAAGTAAGAAGTTTGAATTGGAAGTTGAAAGTGAGAAAAATCTCACTTCTCAATTCAATATCTAGCTTCGCGCCTCGCATTTCTTGTTTCAATAAATAACGATGAAATTTACAAATTTTGCCGACTATTTGGCCAGGTTGGAAGCGACTTCTTCGCGTTTGGCGATTACGGAAATTTTAGCAGAGCTTTTTAAAAAAGCCTCTGCGGACGAAGTAGATAAAATTTGCTATCTTTCTTTGGGTCAATTGGCGCCTCTCTACGAAGGCGTGGAGTTTAATTTGGCGGAAAAACTGCTTTTTCGGGCGGTCGGCCAGGCTTTTAAGGCTAGCGAGGAAGAAGTTAAAAGGGAATATAAAAAGATTGGCGATTTGGGTGAAGTTGCCCAAAGATTAAAAACCTTAAATTCGGGGAAGGAAAATCGGGATTTGTCGGTGAATCAAGTTTACGAGATGTTATTGGCAATAGCCGAGGAAGGAGGATCTGGCTCGGTTGAAAGAAAGGTCAGAAAAATGGCCGAGCTTTTGGGTTTTCTGGACAAGTTGAGCGTTAAATATGTTGTTCGCATTCCTTTGGGTCGTCTTCGTTTGGGTTTTTCCGATCTCACGATTTTGGATGCTTTGTCCTGGATGTTGAAGGGCGACAAATCACAAAGAAATATCATTGAAGAAGCTTTTAATGTCCAGGCGGATATCGGCAACATCGTCCGATTGGTTAAGGTCAAGGGCCTTGATAGCTTGAAAGATTTAAGGGTTCGGCTGGGAGTTCCGGTGATGTCCGGCTTGTGTCAAAGGCTGCCAACGGCCGATGAGATGATTACCAAAATGGGTAAGGTTGCCGTTGAGCCGAAATACGACGGAACCCGTTTGCAAATGCACTTTAGTCGAAAAAAAATTGAGAAGGAAAAAGAATCCTTAATGCTGTTTGATTTTAAAACAGAAGGTTTTATCCGAACCTTTACCCGAAATTTGGAAAATACGACCCCGATGTTCCCCGATTTGGCCAAAGCCGCCTGGCAGGAAATTAATGCCCAGGAAGTTATTCTGGACGGAGAAGCGATCGGTTTTGACTTAAAAACGGGCAAATTTTTACCCTTTCAGGAAACGATTAAAAGAAAAAGAAAACACGATGTTTCTCTGACCGCCCAAAAAATTCCCTTGAGATATTATGTTTTTGATGTCTTGTTTAAAGACGGCAGGGATTTATTAAAGTTACCTCTGTCCGAAAGAAGAACGATTTTGGAAAAGACAATTTCACCCAAGAACCGAACGATTTTAATTTCACCGCAAATTGTGACCGACCAAGTTGACGTTCTCCGAACTTACCATGACGAGCAAAAACAAAAAGGACTGGAGGGAGTGGTGGTCAAAAAATGGTCGGCTCCTTACGATCCCGGCCGCAGGGGTTTTACTTGGGTGAAATTTAAAGAGGAGGAAAGCAAAAAAGGCGGCGGCTTGGCCGATACTTTGGAATGTGTCGTGATGGGTTATTATCGGGGAAAGGGGAAGCGGGCCGGTTTTGGAATTGGAGCGTTTTTGGTGGGGATAAGGGAGGCAGAAAACTCCGATACTTTTTTAACGATTTCCAAAATCGGAACCGGCTTAACGGACGAGCAATGGCGGGAATTAAAGGCTAAAAGCGAAAATTTTAAAGTTAAAAGTGAACCTAAGCAGTATAAGGTAAATAAGAATTTGGAGCCGGATGTCTGGTGCGAGCCAAAAATTATGGTAGAGATTCAGGCAGACAATATTACAGTTTCACCAATTCATACTGCCGGTTTGGCCTTAAGATTTCCCAGACTGGTTCGTTTTCGGGATTTAAAGGCAGCAAGTCAGGCAACTACTTTGACCGAGGCAAAAAAATTATTCCGGATGCAAAAATGATTACAGCCTTCAGTAATTAGGGGGTGGCGATTATTGCTTTAAATTATTGAAGATTTTCTTCTTTTAACAACCTCGTTGTAAATTTCAACCAACTTTTTAATCTGGATTTCCTGATTGTAGTTTTTAACTGCTTTTTCTCTGGCTTTTTTACCGAAAAATTGGGCGATTTTCGGTTCCTTGATAAATAATTGTAAGGCAATCGGCAATTGTTCCCTGATTTTGTTATGTTCAATGATGATGCCGGTATCTTCAACGACTTCGCGGTGGCTGCCGGCGTCGGAAACCAAAGGGGCCAAACCGCAGGCCATCGCCTCCAGAAGAGAGAAAGACATCCCCTCAAACGAGGAAGGTAAAACAAAAACGTCGGCCGCCCGAATAATATCAATTTTTTGGTTTATGTCGCTGATAACCCCGGTAAAAATGATTTGCGGGTGACGGTGAAATTTTTTATAAAGCTGTTTGTAGGTAGAACCGAAATCGCCGCCGCCGACCATAAGTAATTTTTGGTTTGCCGGCGGATTAGCGGCCAAAAAGGATTTAATTAAAAGATCCGGATTTTTAGGAAAACTGATTCTTCCCAAGAAAAGATAGGCAAAATCAATCTTATTTTCTTTTTTAAACCTTGATTTTCCTGGCCGAAACCGGCGACAGTCAACGAAATTGGGGAAAACCTCAATGTTTTTGGTCTTCAGCCCCTTGTCAATAAAAAAATCCTTTCCCAATTGAGAAAAACCAGCAATTTATCTAGCCGGGAAAGGCAAGCCAGGTGGGAAAGAAAATATGATTTTATACTAAGACTTTCCAAGGAGATTTCTTTGTTTTCTGGTAGGCTTTGGTGAAGGGTGCCGACAACGGGAATATTTCTTGAATGGCAAAAATCTGGAAGGGAAAAATCGGTCAAAGAGACACTGAAATTAATATGGGCGATATCGGGTTGAAGAGAATTAAAAGCGTCCTTGATAATTTTATAAGTTTTCGGAACGGGAAGAAAATATAATGACTTATTACCAATAGAGTAGGGCAAGATAATGATATTGGGAGGATCGTCGGGATTGGGTTTGTCTCCAAAGCGGAGAATAGTAACCCGGTGACCTTTTTTAGTTAAACCATCAATGATCTCCCTGGAATACGTTCCCATTCCGCCGGCGGCGGTTTTCTCCTGTTTGTCAAACCAGAAAATTTTCATTGGTTAAAAAATACAATGTAATTATTATATCAGCTAAAGGACGGCAATAGATTTATGCTAGAATGGGAGCGATGGAATTGGTTGCCGACTTGCATCTTCACTCAAAATATTCCCGGGCAGTCTCTCCCCGGATGAATATTTTGGAAATGGCTTCCTGGGCAGAAAAAAAAGGAATAAATTTGTTGGGAACCGGAGATTGGACCCACCCGTTATGGTTAAAAGAATTAAAAGAACTATTGGAAGAAAATGACGGAATTTTGAGATTGAAAGCAAAAAAGAAAAACAATAGTCGTTCCGAGGGGGTTCAGGAAAGTCAGTTTTTGCTTTCCGCGGAGATTTCCAGTATTTATCACGAAAAAGGTAAATTGAGAAGAATCCATAATTTGGTTTTCGCTCCTTCTTTTGCCGCTGTTGATAAAATAATCCGGGAATTGAAAAAAAGAGGCGCCAATTTGGACTCGGACGGCCGTCCGATTATTGGTTTATCGGCAAAGAATCTAGGGGAGTTGGTTTTTACGGCCGATAAAGAATGTCTGCTTATTCCGGCCCATATCTGGACACCCTGGTTTTCTCTTTATGGTTCAAAGTCCGGCTTTGATTCGATAGAAGACTGCCTTGGTCCTTTTGCCGAAAATATTTTTGCCGTTGAAACCGGAATTTCTTCCGATCCGGCGATGAATTGGCGAATTAGCGAATTGGACAACCGGTCAATTCTCAGTTTTTCCGACGCCCATTCGCCCGAAAAAATGGGCAGGGAAGCGACGGTTTTTGAGGTGGGGGATATTACAAGATTAAGGTATGGGGATATTAAAGAAGCAATCGTCGGGAAGAGGGAAGTAAGAGACGAGAAACTGGAAAATAAGGCAGGAAGCGAGATTTCAAGAAATCAAAACAGCACATTTCAAAATCCAACTTCTCATTTTCAGCCCCACATTTCTTGTACGATTGAATTTTATCCCGAAGAGGGAAAATATCATTATACCGGTCATCGGAGTTGTCGGATCAGGCAATCTCCGGAAGAAACCAAAAGATCGGGCGAAACTTGTCCGGTTTGCGGCAAGCCGTTGACGGTTGGGGTTATGCATCGGGTGGAACAATTGGCTTCGCGAAGTGCAGAAGAAGTAAAAGGCGGGAAATTTGAAGCGATAGGGAAAATGAAGAGGATTCAGTGGGGGGAAAGACCGTCCTATGTCCGACTGGTGCCATTAATGGAGATTCTTTCCGAGTCTTTAGGAAGTTCGGTCGGAAGTCAAAAAGTGGTGAGCGAATTTGATAAGTTGACGGTAAAATTCGGTTCGGAATTTAAAGTCTTGTTAGAAACTCCACTTGAGGAAATTGCCGAAGTCGCCGGAGGAAAAGTTGCCGAAGGGGTTGGAAAAGTGCGGCAAGGAAAGATTGTCATTGAGCCGGGTTACGATGGAGTTTTCGGCACGGTTAAAATTTGGTCCTCTTCCGTTAAAACTCCGGAGGAGGAAAACGGTTTTTTCGAAAATGAGGTAAGCGAAAACGGCGGACAGATGAGCATCTTTGAAAAATCTTAAAACTGAAAGGTTAAATGTTAAATCTGAATTCGTTGATTATAAAAGTTCTAAGTTTTTTGTTGTGGCCTTACGCTTTATCACTAAATTTTTGAGTTTTATTGTGATTGACAAAACAGAAGAAATCTTAGTATCTTAATATCAGATATTGTTAAATTATTTTTTTAAAGGAGGTGATTTAAATGGCTGAAGATAAAACCTCTTTGGGCTTACCCAAAAATACAACGGCCGCTTTGGCTTATTCTTTAGGTTGGGTTACCGGGTTGGTCGTTTATTTTGTGGAAAAAAACGATAAGTCTTTGAGATTCCACGCGTTGCAATCAATTATTCTTTTCGGAGCGATTCACCTTTTGTCCTACGTTACGGCACCGGTTTTTTACTTTTCTTTTGGTTTGTTTTCGGTTGTTTATCGGATTATTTCCTTAGCCGTGGTTGCTCTTTGGGTCTTTTTACTGGTTAAAACTTACCGGGGAGAGAAGATCAAGTTGCCGGTAATCGGTAATTTTGTGGAAAAACAACTAGAGAAGTAAAGAAAAAACGGTAATTATTAAATTGATTTGGCGTTAAAGCCGTTCTGCTAATGACGGGACGGTTTTTTGGTGGTCCAAATTCTCTTCGTTTACAGTTTACAGTTTACCGCTTACAATAAGGATATGTTTAAAGACAGGAGCGAAGCGGGAAAAAAATTGGCGGAAAAAATTGCCGCCGAAGTTAGCCTTGGCCAAAACGAGGGGATAATTGTCGCTGTTCCCCGCGGAGGAATTATTGTCGGAAAAGAATTGGCTCAAAAGTTAAACCTTCCCCTTGAGGTTTTGGTAACGAAAAAATTGCCGGCACCCGGAAGTCCCGAGTTGGCGATCGGCGCGGTCGGCGAAGGACAAATGGTTTATTTTAATGAGGAAATTTGCCAAAGTCTTTGTTTGACCGAGAATTATAAAAATACGGTTTTGGCCGAAAAGCGCAAAGAACTGGCTTTGAAAAAAGTTTTTTTTCGGGGCGAAAAACCGGATTTGGATTTAAAAGATAAAGTTGTTATTTTAACCGACGACGGGGTGGCAACCGGAGCAACAATGCTGGCTTCTTTAAGAGTAATCAAAACCCATCGGCCTAAAAAAATTATTGTGGCGATTCCGGTTTTGGCCTTGGATATTTTAGACCTGTTACAAAAGGAAGCCGATCAGGTTATTTATCTGGAAGCGCCGGAGATGTTTTTGGCCGTCGGGCAATTTTATCAAAATTTTAGCCAGGTTTCCGATGAGGAAGTCCTCAGAATATTAAATAGCAAATAACCAGATTTATAATTAATATTTAATATGATTTTGATTATTGGTTTGGGCAATCCCGGCCCGAAATACGAAAATTCCCGCCACAATCTTGGCTTTACGGTTTTGGATAAATTGGCCAAGGAATTGTTACCTTTGACAAAAACCAAGTGGCAAACCGACAGACAGGCTGAAGCTTTGGTGCTTCAATTATCGCCGGACGTTTTACTGGCCAAGCCACAAACTTTTATGAACGCCTCCGGTTTTACCGTTGAAGAATTAACGAAACGCTACAGGCTAGACACTAGCCGTTTATTTATTGTCCATGATGACGTAGATCTTCCTTTGGGTAAGATAAAAATCCGTTTCGGCGGTGCCAGCGCCGGCCATCACGGCGTAGAGTCAATAATAAAAGAACTGGGGAGTGACCAATTTTTCCGTTTTCGGTTAGGAATCGGTCGGCCCATTAAGGTAAGTCAAGAGAAAAAAGGAGGCGGGAAAGCGGTTGAAAATTATGTTTTGGATGATTTTGATCAAAACGAAGCGGGCGAAGTCAAACAAATGGTCAAAAAAACAGTTAAGGCATTAGTAATTGCCTTGAAAGACGGTCCGGAAAAAGCAATGAATCAATTTAACCACTAAGGTTAATTCCTCTTCTTCTTGGAAAAAATAAGCAGTAAAAAAGAGAAAGTTGATAAAATCCTATAGTTGTTGTAAAATTTCGCTATTCCGAGCCAACGGAAAATCGCTTCCGCATAAGCTTGGACAGTTCATTAACAAACCAAAAAAAGGAGGAGGAAAGTGATAAATACGATTAAGATTGTTTTTAACCAGGTTTCGGAATTTGTTAACTGGGATTTAATTCTCAATATTATTTTAGAGAAAGGAAATCCCAAACTTCTCAGAGTCAAATATTACGGCAAAGGGGTTCTTTTGGCAAGGGTTCAAGGTAACCTTGATCAGATCAACCGGGTTATTGCCGGGCTTCAGAAATTGCCTGGAATCTCTGAGGCAAAAATTGAAACGCACCCTCATTGGGATTAATAGTTTCTTCCTTCGTTTTCTCGTCGGTTGTTTTGTTTTGGCTGTCAGTCTCAAGTCGGGGATTTGGGCGGCCGGCCGGTGGGGAAACTTTTTTGGATTACTATGCACTCTTGGCCTTTTCGAGGCCGGAATTTGGCTGATGGCCAGCTTTTTCCGGCCCAGGGGCTAAGCAAAAGGAGCGCCGGCAAAATGCCGATAGCGCTCCTTTTTTTTGTTTACTTTCCGAAAAGATTTCTGGTAAGATAAAAACAATGCGGAAAGTTAATAGTTTGGTTAAAGTTTTAACCTATTCTGATGTCTTGATTATCAGCGGTTGGGGTTTGGTTTCGCCGATTTTCGCGGTTTTCATCGCCGAACAGGTTACGGGCGGAAATATTGAGTTGGTCGGGCTGGCAACAGCGGTTTATTTGGTTTTAAAATCTTTTTTACAAATTCCGGTGGCACGTTTTATAGATAAACATCGGGGCGAAATTGACGATTTGATAATTATGGCTTTCGGCACTTTAATCATCAGCACCATTCCTTTTCTTTTTTACCATACCCGTTCGGCAATTCAATTGCTTTTAATTCAAGCTCTTCACGGAGTCGGAGCGGCAATGATTACTCCCGGCTGGAGCGCCATTTTTACCCGCCATATTGATCCTCATCGTGAGGCCCAAGAATGGAGTCTTTATAATTCAATGGTTAATTTGGGCGCCGCTTTGGCGGGTGCCTTGGGTGGATTTCTGGCGGAGAAATTCGGTTTTCAAACTTTGTTTTTGGTTGTTGGCGCGGTTTGTATCGCCGGAACCTCTCTTTTATATTTTGTTTATCAGGATATCCGGCTGGCGGAAAAGGGCAAAAAGATTCCCTGGCTGGGTTAAGTTGATTTCTCCAATTATGGCGGTTAAAAAAAATGAGCCGCAAAGTATCGGCAACATCTTAAAAAACTTTGACCCCCTGAAGGACAAGTTCGTTTCCCGGGAGTTTCAAAAATACGGTTATGATTTGGCTTTGGAATTAGGCGACTTGGACCATAAATCTCTTTATTTTCGTTTGGCAAAAAATTATCCCCGGACGGTTTTGGAAAAAGCCAGGAGTTTTGTCAAGGATGCCAATGCCCGCAGTAAAGCAAAATTGTTTATGTGGAAAGTTGGACAAATAAGTAAAATAGAGCGAGAGAGGGCAGGGGGTAGAGCAAGAATAAAGAAATTTCGCTAATCTTTTAATTTTTTAATTAGTTAATATTTTAGTTGACAGATGACATTTTCTAAAGAAATTATTAAGGAAATAATCGGCCATTTTTTAGCCACTCTTGTTTGGCTAATTTTTGTTTCTCTTTTGAAGGATTTAAGCCGGAATTTGATTTATCTTTGGCTGGGTGCTTTTGCCGGCACGTTTATTTTGGATATTGACCATTTGATTTATTGGTTTTGGTTCCGGCCGGAAAAACAGGACTCGTTGTTGGCAAAGATGCTTTGGCGAAAGAGAGATTTTTCCGGATTATTGGCTTTAATGGCCCGTTATCACGACACCCATACGCGCTTAATCTTCCATACGGCTCTTTTCCAGGTTATTCTTTTAATCGTCAGTCTTTACATTTTTACTTCCGGCGGCAGTTATTTCGGTTCCGGCTTGGTGGCGGCCTTGAACATTCATCTTCTTAAGGATGTAGCGGAAGAATATTTGAGAAAAAGATACGATCACTTGAACAATTGGCTTTTTTGGCAAATAGGTAAAAAAGTATCGCCCGAAGCTCAAAAAATTTATTTGCTTTCCGTCGCTTTTGTTTTTGTTTTGCTTTCTTTGTTGATTTGATCAGCCCAAAAGTTGGGACTTATCTTGAGGAGAGATGGCTTCTCTTAAAAGGGGAGTGATTGCCTCTGCCGTTCTCTTTATTTTGGCGATTTGTTGTTGATTTTTTCCCCAATACATTGGAAGGTTTATTTTGTTCATCGTGGAGATATCAGCGAAGGCAATTATGATTCCCAGAGTTTGAAAAGTGGCTTCTTCAAGGGGATTAAGCGTGTGTGTTCCCATATTTTCTCTATCAATGTCAAGGTAATGGACAAATCTCTCTTTAAATTTATTTATAAACAAAGAGGATTGAAGAAAATCAACCGCTTCTTTATAGGTTAGATTGTCTTGGGGTTGTTCTTTTAATGGATCCAAGTATCGGAGCAGAGAATCAAGAGCGTTTTTTACCGGATCGGTTTCCTTTTTCGGTTCTGTTATTGGACCTTTTGAGCTTGCCTCTTTTTCCATTTGTTTATTATAACGAATATTTTATCGTTTTCAAGTTATAGGTTGTTTTTTTAAGGCTTTTGTATTAAAATACGGCCACTTATGACAGTTGAATCTTATCAAAGGCCAACTTTTCAAGAGACGGTTAAAAGTTCCGCGGATCGTTTTTTGCAGCACTTTCAAGCCGGTAGGGAATTTGGCGGTGAAGAAAAAGAAGAAATTTTAAAGGAAATTTGGCGGATTTTAACCTTTCTTTACCCGGAAAAAAGAAAAGGGGAAACCAGGTTGGCGGTTCCGTCCTGCCGGTTGGTAGAATTGGGCTTGGTTTCCGAAGAGGCGGCGGCGGAAATCAGTCAGCGGAGAATCCGCAAGACAAACGGCTTTGAGAAAATCAAACCACAAGATGAGCCTTTGAATTTGGTAACAATTAAAACCGATTCCGCCGGTTTTTTAATAACCAAAAGCTATCTTACCGAGGAAAAAGATTTTTCCGCTGTCGGCGCCGGTTTGCGTCGGGATACGGTTGTTGAGGAAGAAGCACTTTTAACCAGAGAAGGGGAGAGCTTGGCTTTCAGAATGATGATTCGCGAAGGAGAAACCCATCTGCATGCTTTCGGCCGGGTTTGGGAGTCGGCTTCTTTGTCAAAAAAAGAGCCTGTTTATAAACCGGTTGAGGTTACAGATAAAGATTTGGTCCGAACCTTGGTTTTATTATCCGAGGGAATCTTCGGTCCAATTTTGGCTTTAAAGTAATATTTTCCCCAAAATTATTTATTTTTCTTCAAAAGTTTTTTCTTTTTTGGTTTGATTTAAGTTCCGGCGGAAGCGCCAGAATTTTGTAATATCTTTGGGCGAAACGATGAGCCTCGTCCCGGCTATGTTGCAATAATTGCAAGGCGGGGGAATTGATTGAAAGATTTAATTTTTTCCAACCGGTAATTTTATCAATCTTAATTTCGGGGATAACAATTGTTTCCAATTCTTTGGTTAACCCAAGCAAACCGACTTTTCCGGCTAAGTTTTTTTCTTTTATAGCTTCAAAGGCGGCCGATATTTGTCCTTTGCCGCCATCTACCAAGATAACCTGGGGATAAACCCATTCCTGGTGACCAAGACGCCTTAAAATTACTTGTTTAATGGCGCCAAAGTCGTCTTGAAATTGGTTAGAGATCCTGAATTTTCTGTATTGGGAAGTATCGGGTTCGCCATCGATAAAAGCCACCATCGAGCCGACAATAATCTCTTTCCCCAAATTGGAAATATCATAAGCTTCCAGGCGGTGAATAATAAAAGGATCAAAATTTTGATAGCGAATCAGAATATTCTTTAACTGTTCCAATTGTTTGACAAATCTTTCTTCTTCGGCCGATTTGGGCCTTTTGGTTAAAAGATTTTGAATCATCTCGATTTGTTTTTTGTAGCCCTGAGCTTCTTCAAATTTTTGCTTCTGGGAAGATAAATTCATTTGTTTGGTCAACAAAGAGATCAGCGGTTTAACCTCACCGTTTAAAAGCATTTTTATTTTGCGTATTGTTTGGGGATAGGATTCAACTTGGTTTATGCAGGGAGCAGAGCAGAGTTTAAGATGGGAATATAAACAGGGTTTTTTGGGTAAGTTCTCACAAGAACGGTAAGGAAAAATCCGGCGAACAAAACGTAATACTTCTTTTAAGCCATAAGAGGAAGGAAAAGGACCAAACCAATCGGATAAATTTTCATCTTTTTCGGGTTGCCTGACCAATTTAATTTGGGGAAACTTATCTTTGGTAATTCCGACATACAAATACCGGGTATCATCCTTTAAGAGAATATTAAATTTTGGTTTATATTGTTTAATCAGACGGGCTTCCAAGAGTAAGGCTTCAAATTCCCAGGAAACAGTCTGAAAGTCAATTTTTTCCACTAAAGAAATTAAGTTTTTATGCCTTAAATCATCGTTTTTATCGGTAAAATGATTTTTTACCCGATTTCTTAAATTTATAGCCTTACCGATATAAATTACTTTCTGTTTTTTGTCCTTGAAAAGATAAACACCAGGAGATTGGGGCAAATTTTGGTAGATTTTTTGGCTTGCCATAAAATTATTTAAATTAACCTATTAATCGAGAAAATGATAGCATTTGGAAATTTTTAAAAAAAGCTGAGGTTATGGCCATTGGCCTCAGCTGGTGACCAAGTTTTGGCCGGTCATGGGAGAGTTACTGGCGAGAAAGAGTTCCTCTCCACGGAAGAGGATCAACATTGCTGGGATTTGAACCTCCCTTGTTAAATTCAGACCCGTCGATTACGTGTTCTCCTTTTTTTGGCTTAACAATTTCGAAGGTCGCTTCGAGAACTTCATCGTTAAAGAAAAGGTCGCGTCTTCCGGTTCTGATTGAAATTCTAACAACTCTTTTGCCGTCGCTGTGGCTATCAACAACCTTGAACCTCTTGCCCTCTTGATTGAATTCATTCCCTCGGATTAGCGTGACGAAATCTCCTTTGGGGCTGACCTTCACCGTCAGACCCAAAAAACGGTAGCCAATTCCCGAATTTCCTTCGTGAGACAACCTGTCGGGAAAAAATCCTTCCCGGCATCCACCATTTACCGGTTTAACAGTATACTTCCCGCCCGGAATAATGATTAGACTGGCTACTTCTCCCCATCTAAGTGATGTTGGCATCTTTTCTTCTCCTGTTGTTGCCGTCGGGCTTAAAGCCTTAATGGCGGGAGAGATCAGTTTTTATCAAAGTGCTTAAATATTACTTTTGGCTCGCCAAAAGCCTAAGCGGGGAAATTATAGGAAAAGGAAGATCAAAAGTCAAAAAGTTTTCAGACTTTAATTTTAACTTTATTAAAGGGACCTTTTTAAGTATTTTCCGGTCCAGGAATTTGGATTTTGGGCAATTTCTTCAGGGGTTCCTTCGGCGATAATTTCACCCCCTTTTTCGCCGCCTTCCGGACCCAAATCAATAATCCAATCGGCTTCCCGAATTATTTCCTGGTTGTGTTCAATCAGGATAACGGTGTTGCCTTTTTCCACCAAGGCTCTTAAAACGTAAAGCAATTTTTTTAAATCGGCAAAATGAAGTCCGGTTGTCGGTTCGTCCAAAAGGTAAATTGTTTTCCCTTCACCCCTTTTGACAAGTTCGCGGGCCAATTTTAAGCGCTGGGATTCGCCGCCGGAAAGAGTCGGAGATATTTGACCCAATTCCAAATAATCCAAACCGATTTTTTCCAACAATTTTAATTTCCGGGTAATAGAGGGAATGGCGGAGAAAAAATCCTGGGCTTCTTTAATGGTCAAATTCAAAACCTGGGCAATGTTTTTGCTTTTATATTCAACTTCCAATACTTCATTTTTAAATCTCTTGCCGTGGCATTCTTCGCATTGAATCCAAATATCAGGCAGAAATTGCATCACGACGCGATTTTGACCTTGACCTTGGCAGGCCTCGCAGCGGCCGCCTTCGGTATTAAAAGAGAAATGAGTTTCTTTCAGTCCTTTTAATTGAGCCTCTCTTGTTTGGGTAAAAAGATGGCGGATATCGGAAAAGACACCGGTGTAAGTCGCCGGATTGCTGCGGGAGGTCCGGCCGATAGGCGATTGGTCAACCAATAAAACCTGGCTGATTTGCTCGGCTCCTTTAATATCCTTAAACTCGCCGGCAGTTTGGGTAAAATCTTCGTTCAGTCTTTGTTTAAGGGCCGGGTAAAGAGTGTCCGACAACAAGGTTGACTTGCCCGAACCGGAAACGCCGGTTAAAATGATCAATTTGCCCAAAGGAATCTTGACGGTCAGGTTTTTGAGATTGTGGGCCCTACAGCCGGTGATGGTAAGGTAAGAAGTTGGAAGCGGGAGGCCGGAATTTGAAGAGAGAGGTGAGATTTTTTCTTTACCGGAAAGGTACCGGCCGGTCAGGGAAGCGGAATTTTTTTTGATTTCCTCGGGAGAACCTTCGGCAACTACATGACCGCCGTCTTTTCCGGCCGCCGGACCGAAATCAACGATCCAATCGGCCGATTCCATAACTTCCCGGTCGTGTTCTACGACAATAACGGTGTTTCCCAGATCGCGCAGTTTTTCCAGGGTGGCAATTAGTTTTTGGGTATCCCGGGGGTGAAGCCCAACCGTCGGCTCGTCCAAAATATACAAAACTCCGGTTAAGCCGGAACCGACCTGGGAGGCGAGTCTGATTCTTTGACCCTCGCCGGCAGAAAGAGTGGCGGCGTTTCGGTCCAAAGAAAGATAATTTACCCCGACCGAGTTTAAAAAGGAGAGGCGGTTGCCGATTTCCCGTAACAGAGGTTCGGAGATTTCCTTTTCTTTTCCCGATTCCAGCATTTCCGATAATTTATTAATCCAAAGATGAAGCTTTTCCAGATTCCAGGAGGAAATCTGGGCAATATTATTTTTATCGATAGTGACGGTTAAAGCGTCTTTTTTCAGTCGTGTGCCTTGGCAAAGAGGGCAATTTTCTTTAATCATCAATTTTTCAATTTCCTCCCTCATCTCATCGGAGGTGGTATTGTAATATCTTCTTTCCAGATCCCAAACCGCCGACGGATCAACCCGGGAAGTATCAATTTTCAGCTTAACGCCCAAGCCGTTACACTCCGGACAGGCTCCGAAAGGGGAGTTAAAAGAAAAAATTCTCGGTTCAATTTCCGGCAAAGAAATATTACAGGAAGGGCAGGCGAAGCGGGATGAAAATATTAAATCTTTAATTTTGGTCGGTTTGCGGGGAAAATCAAAAGCGGCGTCTTCAACGACGCCCAAGGTTACCAGTCCGTCGGAAAGCTGTAGACTGATTTCGGCGTCGTCTCTTAAGCGTTGAAAGATTTTCGGATCTTTGAGTTGTTTTAAGTCTAGAGAAAGCCGGTCAACGACCGTCTCAATATTATGACGGTTGGTTTTAATCAAAAGAATATCTTCCCGCAATTCATAAATCCGGCCGTCAATTCTGACCTGCTCAAAACCTTTATTGGCTAAATTATCAAAAAGTTTTGAAAATTCGCCGCGCTTGTCTCTCACCACCGGCGAAAGTATCAAAATCCGGCTGAATTTTTTATCCTCGTTCGTCAATCGTTGACGGCAGATTTCCAATATCTGTTTGGCAATCTGATCAGAAGTTTGTTTGGCAACTTCGCGGCCGCATTTTGGACAATGGGGATGACCGACGCGGGCAAACAAAACCCTTAAATAATCGTAAATTTCCGTGACGGTTCCGACAGTGGAGCGGGGATTGTGGGAAAGAGAGTGTTGGTCAATGGCAATTGCCGGCGAAAGTCCTTCAATGGCATCAACATCCGGCCGGGGCATCATTCCCAGAAACTGACGAGCATAAGAAGAAAGGCTTTCCACATAACGGCGTTGGCCTTCGGCGTAAAGAGTATCCATTGCCAAAGAAGATTTACCCGATCCGGAAACACCGGAAAAAACCACCAGTTTATTCTTTGGGATTTGGAGGTTAATGTTTTTTAAATTGTGCTCTCTGGCTCCTCGAATTTCGATAAAATCAGTCATTTCGTTTAAACTTAAATCTGAAAATTTAAAACTTAAAACCAAAAATTAAATGTTAAAACTTTAAAGATTGTGAGATTCGAGATTTGGATTTCAAATTTAACATTTAAGTTTTAAGATTGGATTCTCACACCAAAAATCTCCACGCTTCCCCGTGGTAGCAAGAATTATACCATAAGGTTTGACTTTCGGGTAAAATAATCGTGATAAAATAGTAAAGATGGAAAGAGCAGAGAAACTTCACTTTAAGGGAATAGATAAGGAATCTCTTTCTCCGGAGGGTTTTTTGGAAGACGGCCGTTTACCGGTAGACGAGCTTTTTTCGGCTTTTAACCGGTTGGAAAACGAATTCGGCTGGGAAAAAGAAATTGTTCATTCCCAGGTTTTGGAAACGTCTCAAGGTAAAAGGGAGTTTCCTATTTGTTGTTTTCAAACGCCGGCCAAAGGACCGGCTTTTTGGCTTTTTGCCGGAGTTCATGGAGAAGAACCGGCCGGTCCGAATGCCATTGCTGCTGAAATCGGCTATCTGGCCAAGTTGGGGAGAGAAATTCCGATGATTGTTTTTCCTCTTTGCAATCCTTTCGGCTATTTTTGCGACTGGCGCTATACCAATGTTTATCGTGATGCCAAAAGAGGAAAAAGTGTCGGGGACATGGATTGGGTTTTGGCAAAACCGAATGTTTTTCCGCCGGAACCGCGGATGAAGGAGCCGTCCTGCCCGGAAGCAAAAGCAATGGCGCTTGCCATTCTTGAAAAATCTTTCGAGTATCCGCCGGTTATATTTTTTGATTTGCACGAAGACGAAAGTCTTTACTCTCCCTATATTTATTCTCAAGGTTCACTGGGAATAAAAGATCCGATTGCCCATAAGGTGGTTGAAAAATTACAAGAAGCGGGAATGCCGATTATTACTCAGGGTGAGACCCGCTTTAAGGAAACAATTCACGGCGGAGTTGTCCAAATTGATCACGACGCTTCGATTGATGATTTGATGAGTTCCGTTTATTATCTTTGGCGCAATGAGCCGCGAAAGAAAAATTTTGCCGTTTCCGGAATTGTCGTAGAAACACCGACTATTTTGGAAGGATGTTTGGGCAAGCGAGTTGAGGCCCACCGAAAAATTATCCGGCAGTTCCGGCGTTATTGGAAAATCGCCGGAGAATTTGCCGATGAAGTTAAAGCAGGGGGCAAAGATCAGCCGGAAATTTAAATTCTTACGGCTTGACCGATACGCCAAAATTCTTCATCATTTGGCTTAAATCCTGAAAGGTAATATCGGCCGGCGGGTTAAAAAGGGAATCGGCAACAACCGTTTGTTGGCATCTTTCTCTGTATTTTTCCACATCTTCAATAATCTGGTCACCGGTATTTTGGTTGCCGGCGCCGGTATTTTGAGAATCGGTCAGGTCAATAATCAAGCCGGACTTTTCTTTATCCGACCAGGTCCAAAGTTTATTATCTTTTAAAACGGCATAATTTTTATTACCTTGGCTTTCGGTTTCCGAACGGAGCATTTTTCCCTTGATAAAAACCACGGATTTGTTTTCCCCGACGGAATAATCGCACTTTAAGCTTAAGGACTTATTCATCGCGTCGCGGATAGATTCAAAAACTCCTTTTTTTTCTTCCGGTTGGTTGTTGGTTTGGGTAGGAGTCTGTTTTTGCGGTCCGCAGCCGGCCAACACAACAGTAAACAGTAAACAGTATAAAGCAAAAAAAGTTTTTTTCATTTTTTACCTCAATAAAAATTTTTAATAATCACCTTAACTTTATCGGTTTTATCCGGATTAGTCAATTGAGGACGAGGTTTTTTACAAAAAGGACCGTATTGATTTTCAATCAAGCCTCGGATTGGTAGAAATACAA
Organism: Microgenomates group bacterium ADurb.Bin219; assembly: GCA_002069945.1. GTDB lineage: Bacteria > Patescibacteriota > Microgenomatia > UM-FILTER-40-11 > UM-FILTER-40-11 > MWCH01. The sequence goes on along the minus strand of MWCH01000002.1, from coordinate 94 downwards.
TAAACCGGTAACCAACCACCGTACGAGGTAACTAGATCGTGGACACTTTATTTTTATTTAAGTATTCTTCAGGTGTTTGATAATTCAGGCTAAA
>MWCH01000001.1 GCA_002069945.1 Microgenomates group bacterium ADurb.Bin219 | reverse complement strand
TCGTTTAGTGTAAAGACATCGTGGACACTTCCGGGTAAAATACGATAGTTAAGAAAGGGGGTGTTTAAACGATGAAATATCACAACGTAAAACTGGATTCTGAGGCTTTCTTCAGACTTAGGGTTATGGATGCCTACTCTCGAATGAAACCCCAGAATGTCAGATCCTTGTGCAAAACTTTCGGTATTAGCAAATCATGGTTCTACAAATGGAAGAAAAGATATAATCCAAGGAACTTAACCAGCCTTAAAAGTCTTTCCAGAAAACCAAACAAATTAGCTTCAACCAATTGGTCTGTCGTCGTTGAGGTTTGTGAATGGAAAAGGAATAATCCCAGAAAAAGTCAGTATTATCTTTACCAAGAGTGGATTAGGGCAGGCCGGGTTCCACCCTGCTCTCCCAAGACAATCTACAACTGGTGGAAAAGAAGGAATTTGATAATTACCAGACACAGAAGACAAAGAATCAAATCAAGATTGCTTAACAGGGCAAAATTACCGGGAGAGTTGTTCCAGATGGACACCAAGTTCCTGCCCGGAAAGAAATACCAATATACGGCCATAGACGTAGTTTCCAAATGGAGATACTTAAGAGTGTATCCTAAATTAAACCAGGAAAACACAATTGATTTTGTAAACAGGCTTCTGGCGGAAGCAGGGAAAAAAAGAATAACAGTAACGTTAATCCAAACCGATAACGGTCATGAATTTCAGGCTGATTTTGAGAACTATTTAAAACAATTAAACATCGCAATCCAACACACCTGGATTCATACTCCTGACCAAAACGGAGTGGTGGAAAGAAGCCATAGAACGGACGAAGAAGAATTCTACCAGGAGACAGAGATTGATTACACGGACCTGGAGGATATAAACACAAAACTTAATCTCTGGCTTGAAAAATACAACACAAAAAGACTACACTTTAGCCTGAATTATCAAACACCTGAAGAATACTTAAATAAAAATAAAGTGTCCACGATCTAGTTACCTCGTACGACACTTTCTGCACCGGCCAATATTCGATTAGCCACAACTCAAGGCTAACTTCCAGATACACACCAGGACTCACCAGGTGACACCAGGCGGTAGTTTCAGGCTCAAGGTGTGTCTTTTATGGCAAAATTGATTATTCTAAACTTTTTTCCAGCAGTGTTTTAGGTTTAGTTGACAGAGAGCGTGAGGCTAAACAGCTTATGTATGCACTCTTTACAAGAGAACACATGCTGATGATGGGACTCGCAGGTACCGCCAAATCGCAATTCGCTACCAATGCTTTCTCTGCTATTGATGGCGCTTCAGTTTTTCAGATTCACTTAACTAAACAGACTACTGAGGAGTATGTGTTTGGGCCTTTGAATATAGTAGAACTTAAAAAGGGCAATATAGTTCATAATACCCAGAACTCAATTCTTGAAGCTGATTTTGTCTTCTTAGATGAGTTTTTTGATGCTTCGGATGTGACCCAACGGACTATTTATTTTTCTATTGTAATTGTAAACGAAAGTATATTAAAATAAAGATATGACAGAAGAGAAATTTTACACAGTTGAAGAGGTAGCGCAAATCCTCAAAGTCAATCCCATGACAGTCTACCGACGGGTTAAAGAAGGTAAACTTAAAGTCTACAAAGTTGGTAGAGTCTTTCGAATTGGTGAAAAATCACTACAAAATTATTTAGCTTTGGTAAAAAAATAATGAATAAACAGTTGTTATCTGATTATCTCAAAGAGGTTTATCAAAAAGCTGCAAGAGGCGATGCTCGGGAAGAGACTTTTTACCCTACCCTTGAAAAACTGATTTCCGCTTTCGGTATAAGTCTTAAAAAGAAAACAGAAGTTACTGCCCAGCCTAAAAAAAGTGAAGCTGGTAACCCAGATTTCCGGGTTTGGGATGGCCAAAGCAAAATTGTAGGTTATATTGAAGCCAAACATCCTTCAAAAAGATACCTTGACGAAGTTGAATCTTCAGAACAGCTAAAAAGATATTTAGAGGCATATCCCAATATTTTACTTACCAATTTTTATGAATTTAGACTTTACCGAAACGGTGTTCTTTGGGATAAGCCTGTCAAAATATCCGATTATGATCTCTCAAAAAGACTGCCTGAATTTCCGGTAGTTCAGCATGAGGAAGAATTGATTAGACTTCTGTCTTTTTTCTTTGATTTTTCCCTGCCTCGAGTTACTCATCCGAGAACTCTTGCAGAAATTCTTGCTTATAAATCCGGAATAATGCGTGATTATGTAGTCGTACCAACTCTAGAAGAAGATCAAAATAACTACTTTGCCTGGCTATATCAGTCATTCCAAAAACACCTGATTAAAGACTTAACCATTAGAGACTTTGCTGACCTTTTCTCGCAAACTTTTACCTATGGTCTTTTTATTGCTAAATATCAATACGAAGCACAGCAAACACTATTCGGTAAGAAAGTATCGGGGCTACCTTTTACCACAAAAACAGCCTATGACTTTATCCAAAAGAGCTTCGGGATATTGAGAGAGGTGTTTAAGGTTGTTTCTACACAAGATATGCCTCAAAATCTCAAAGTAATTGTTGATGATATTGTCGATATTTTGAACCACACTGATATCTATAAACTTCTAAGTACGGGAAACGGCAAAAGAGATCCTATTTTTCACTTGTATGAAACCTTTTTGCTCAAATATGACAAGGAAAGAAAAAAACAGCTCGGAGTTTACTATACACCTCTTGAGGTTGTTTCATATATTGTCAACTCCACCCATGCGCTTCTTAAAGACGATAAATTATTCAATGCTTCGGACGGACTGGCAAGCTATAACTCTAACTCTTTGGAAAAGTCAGTAACCTTACTTGATCCTGCTGTTGGCACGGGAACGTTCTTTGTCGAAGCTATTGAAAAAGCGATTGAAGAGGTTAAAAGCAAGTATTCCAAATCTCCAGATTATATTTCTAAGTTTACTAGAGACCATATTTTATCTCACTTCTTCGCTTTTGAGATTTTAATCGCTCCTTATGTTGTCAGTCACCTTAAGGTTTTATTCTCTTTAACAAAAGACGGCTTTGAATTTACCGATGAAGACGGCCTAAAAATATTTTTAACCAATACCCTGGAATTTCACCGCAAAGAAACTTCTGGTTTTGCTGGTTTTTTTGAACAAACCTTAGTTACCGAACAGCAGAATGCTTTAGAGGTTAAAAATAAAACCCCGATCTTGATTGTAATCGGCAATCCACCTTATTCTGTCAGCTCGCAAAATGAAGTCGATCCGGAAACCCCTTTTGGCAAGTTTTATGAAAGCTACAAAGAAAAAGTCCGCAAGGAAGAGCGTAATATACAACCGTTATCTGATGACTATATTAAATTTTTAGCTTTTGCTCACTGGAAGGTAAAACAATCGGGAAAAGGTATAGTTGGCATGATTACCAACAACTCATATCTTGACGGCCTGATACACAGAGATATGAGGCAAAAACTCTTAGAAGACTTTGATTTAATTTATATTCTCAATCTTCATGGCGATGCCAATAGGCCACAATTCACTCCAGCAGGGAAGAAAGACGAAAACGTCTTTGATATTAGACAGGGTGTAACAATAAGTCTTTTTGTAAAACCAGAAAAAGAAATTAAAAAGCAGATATTTTATGAAGATATAGTTGGATCGAGAGATGATAAGTACCAATATTTAAACAAATACAATATCAAAACTTCTAATTGGACTAAACTTGATCCTAATAAGCCTTATTGGTTTTTCGTACCAAAAAAATTCAAGTCAGAAGATTTATATCAAAGTTTTGTTTCTTTAGAAAAAATATTTTCTATTTATAACGCAGGCTCTGCTACTGGCAAAGACGAAGTGTTAACTTCACTAAACAAAGAAGAATTAGTAAGAAAAATGTCTACAGCTGATGAATCGATCTTCAAATTGTCAATGCAAAATTATAAGGTAAGTCCACCCCTGATTAAAAAATGGCTAGAAGAATTAAAGGGTAAAGAAATTGATAACCAGATATATTTATATAGTTATCGTCCTTTTGATAACAGATTTATACTTTACAATCCAAGAATTGTTCAAAGAGCAAGACACGTAGTTATGAAGCACTTAATCCGAGAAAATATTGCTTTATTAACAATGCGTCAATATGTTTATTCAGCTCCATACTCACACGCTTTTGTTACCAACAATATTGTCGACAGAAGAATATTTATTAGCAATAGAGGTGCAGCACATGTATTTCCCCTATGGATCCATGAAACAAACGAAAAACATAGTAATCAACAAAGCTTTTTAGATGACTCTCAAGTCTCTTCAGGAAAAACCTCAAATATAAAGCAAGACTTTCTCAACTTGCTGTCGGCAGCATATAAACAAGCTGTATCACCCGAAGAAGTGTTTTACTACATCTATGCGGTTCTTTATTCGAATTTGTATCGCAAGAAATTTGAGGAGTTTCTTAAGATTGATTTTCCCAAAGTCCCCTTTACCAAAGACTATACTTTGTTTCGCAAAGTTTCAAATATAGGTAAAGAACTAGCTGATCTTCACTTATTAAACAGTCCGCTTTTAAACAATCCAGCCACAAAATTTGAAGGCGGTGATGGTGAATTTGTCAAAAAGTGGCACTATGACAGCAAACTTAAAAGGATATATATAAATGAAAAACAGTTCTTTACCAATGTTGCCCCTGAAGTTTGGGACTATTTTATCGGTGGATATCAGGTGCTGGATAAATGGCTGAAAGACAGAAAAGACAAGTCTTTATCTAGCGAAGAGATCAACCACTATATAAAAGTAATTGAGGCGCTTAAACACACCCTAGAAATCCAAACTAATATTGACAAAATTTACCCTGAAATTGAAAAGTCGCTTATTTCCAAAATAACATGATTGATTTAAAGAATTTTGATCCAAAAAAGGACCTTCAAAACTTCTTAAAACCTTATGGTGAAAAAGCATTAGCTGAATACAGATCAAAATTTACCCAAGATTTACAGCGTATTTCTGAAAAAAACAAAAGTATATTAAAGGACTCGGAGAATTTTAAACTTCAGCTAATAACTATTGCCGGTGGCACAATTTCAATTTTTATTGCTTTACAAGGAAACTCTGATATTTCTCTTTTAACTAAGTTCGGATTTGCTGGTTTGGGGCTTTCTTTGATATTCGGCATAGCTTCTTTATTCTTTGGTTTAGAGTCAAAACAATTTAGCGCTCATTTAGAAGAAGATGGGATTTTATTCCAACAAAAACAATCGCTTGATTTTCTTGAAAAGTTTTATCCTGTTGATATAAAAACAGACAAGGAAATGCTTTCAATATTTGAAAAAACAAGAGAAGAATCGAATAAGTATTTTAAGCAGCGACAAAATAGTATGAATAAATTTTTAAAGCTAATTCACCTTGATGGACAAAGAATTGAAAACGGACAAATTTTATTATTTGTATTAGGAATAACCCTAATAGTATTAGGATTGTTTTTTTAATATGGCACAAAGTAGCACCCAGGAAGCTAAGATTGAAATTCACACCAAAAACGACACTAACTTTTTAGAACTAGCGATACTCTTCGATAAACCAGAATTTCTTCAAATGCTGCCCCAATTCAGAAAAGACTATGGTATCGAGTCAGTAGTAAAACTTAATAAATACACCGAGACAATAAATGCACTTGAGAATAAAACCGGAAAAATAAATTTTTCTAAGTACCAAAAACCTAAAGAGTTGATAAAGTTTGCTAAAGACAACCAGTCTTTACTGGCTGAAGATATCGAAGAAGAGATGGATTTATACCAGCGTCTAGATACCGAGGTTAATTTAGTATGTCATCAATTCAAAAGGCCACCATATTTTACCGAAGCTGTTAAACAAGCGATATTTTGTGGTGTAGTTGAAGGTGATTATCTTTCTTCTACTTCGGTTGAAGTCTTAGAAGGAGGATTACTTAAAGACGCTTCATGTTTCCAGTTGCCACAAGTAGCAATCCTTGTCTCACCAACTACAACTTATGAAAGACTAAAAGAGGCTTTTAGAATCGCACAAAGACTGTATAAAGAGGACCCAAAACTGTCCTACTTTAAACCCCGGATTGATTTTATCAACAATATCAGGAAATACCGCTATTGTTATTGGGAGCGGTTAAAAGGAGAAACTTATGAAGCGATTGCTGATGCTTGGGTTAAGACAAAACTGCCAAAAGAAGACATGACAACTTATCTTGAAGTCATGCGTGGAGTTAAAATCTACAAAAATCTCCTTCAAAAATAATACAACTTCCCGGCCTGTAAATTGCATATAGATTTTATGAGCTTTTAAGTTGGCTATAGCCAGCTATTTTTTTATGTAACTATATGCTTAATGAAAGACTATACCCTGATAAAAAATCCGATTTTAAGAGCGTCGCAGTTAACCATAAATGCCCGCTATCTTCTTTGTGTATTGCTTCGATACTGCGGAAAAAAGGAATACTGTTATCCCAGCTTAAAAACTCTAGGAGCAGATTTAGGGTTATCGCCACGACAAGTCAGTGTCTATATCGATGAACTAATCGATAACGGACTGGTTACCAAAACTCGCACGGGGTTTGATAGATCAAACACCTATAAAGTTGCAAAATCTTTTATTGTCGAAAATGAAGAAGTTGTAGCCGCTTATAAGAAATCTGCTTCTAATATGGATGAGAAGTCAGATTCTGCTCATATAAGAAGTGCGTTTCCTCTCCATAGCGGAAGTGAGCTTCCACCTAATAATACTTATTTAATAGTAAAAGATAATAATAGTTATAAAGTTAATCCAAAAACATGGGCTAAATTCAGAACTAATCTCGAAGAGCGTGGAATAATTCCAAAAACAAAACCGATTTTAAAAAAAGAAAAACTAACTTTACAGCAATCCGGTAATATAGCTGAAGTCTTAAGACAGAAGACTAAAAAACCACCTTTTAAGAGAGAATCAATAGAGTCAAACAAAGATAGTAGCTCCACAGACACCCGTAGTTTAATCCCCCCTTATGAACAAAAAGACAGTTGTGGCAAAAAAGATAATTCGGTGTTTAAAAAGACTGTCCGCTATAGCAATCCGATTTATAGAGTTATTGACGCCAGCCGGATTGAGTAATTTTATGTTCACTTTAAGTCAAACCTCCATAGCTGAATTTAAAAAGATATACCAAAAAGAGTATGGTATTGAGTTAAGTGACAGTGAGGCTAATCGATTGGGGTTAGAGCTGTTGGAATTTTTTAAATTGATATACCGCCCGATACCCAAAGAGAACAAAGAGCCACTGTTAAATTCAGTTTGACTTTTAACAGGGGTTCTTTTAGGGTCTAGGGGTAATTTTGAGAATTTAGAGATTGATATATGAACATAAAATACTTTATCTACTGCAGAAAATCGAGCGAGAGTGAAGATAAACAGATTCTGTCTTTACCGGCTCAAGAGCGAGAGCTTAGAGAATATGCTGCAAAGTGTAATCTTCAGGTTGTGGGCGTCGTAAGTGAGTCCAAAAGCGCGTTTAAGATTGGCCGAGAAGGTTTTTCTTCTATGCTCCAGCGTATTTCAAGCGGTGAAGCTAGCGGAATTTTAACATGGCAAACTAACCGGATAGCCCGAAACAGTAAAGACGGTGGTGATTTTATCTATCTTATGGACGAAGGCAAAATTCAAGAGCTCAAAACTCCATACAAGACTTTTACCAACTCACCGGATGACAAGTTCTTCTTAGCTCTCGAATTTGGAATCGCAAAAAAAGATTCGGATGAGAAGTCCAAGAATGTTAAAAGAGGCAATCGGGAGAAGTTTTTAAACAGAAGAGAGTGGCTGGGGCCAGCCAAAATCGGCTATCTTAACTACTGTGAACCATATACCAAAGCTAAAAAGATAGTTACCGATAAAGAGCGGTTACCATTACTTCAAAAGGCAGTTAAACTCTTCTTAACCGGCAGTTTTACCGCCATGGAGGTATTAGACAAGTTAAACCATGAGTGGGGTTTCCGAACCAGAAAGACTAAAAAGTTAGGTGGTAAACCGCTTTGTCCGAGTGCATTCTACAAGTTTTTATCTGATTCTTTTTACTATGGACTTATGACAAGAGTAGAGGGTTCGGTTATGGGAACACACCAAACTATTATGACTAAAGCAGAGTTTCATAGAATTCAGATTATGTTAGGCCGACATAGTAGACACTCTTTTACCAAGCATGAGTTTCCGTTTAAAGGAGTGTTGCGCTGTGGCGAGTGCGGTGCGGCTATTACTGCCGAGCACAAGTGGCAGATAATCTGTCCGGAGTGTAAAACCAAGTTTAATCGAGGTAAGAATACAATCCAGTGTCCGAATTGCAAGACTTATGTTGACAATATGAAGGGCTATAAACTCTTACACTATACTTACTTTCACTGCACTAAAAGGGCTCACCCGGATTGTACTCAAAGAAGTATCACTATTGAGGATTTAGAAGCACAGATTGACAAGGAACTGCAAAAGTTTGAGATATCCCAAGAGTTTAGGGATTGGGCTATCAAAAATTTAAACCAGTTAAACAACAAAGAGACAGAAGACAGAGAAATTGTCCGTACCAACTTTAAAGAAACGTATGAGGATTGTGTTAAAAAGCTGGATAATCTTCTCAAACTTAAAATTTCACCGCAGAATATCAAAGGTGAGGTTATATCCGAAGAGGAGTATATCAAACAGCGTAAAGAGCTATTAGAGCAAAAAGAAGATTTACTGTCAAAGATAACCGATACCAACCAGCGCATGAATAATTGGTATGAGTTAACCGAGCGGACTTTTGATTTCGCCTGTTATGCCAGGTATTGGTTTAACCATGGCGACTTAAAGACTAAAACCAGCATATTGGCCGCTCTAGGTTCGAACATAACTTTGAAGGATAAGAATTTGTCGATAGTTGGGGCTAAACCGTTCTTTTTGGTTGAGAAGTGTCTTTCTACAATAAAAGCCGAGATTCCAGAGTTCGAACCCACCAAAAGTATCGATTTTACAAGCAATTCTTATGTTTTTAACTTCATCAATTCACACTTGCTGCGGGGCAGGGATTCGAACCCCGATTACATCCTCCAGAGGGACGCGTGCTACCGTTACACCACCCCGCAATGGGTCAATTTTACCAAAATCCGGCTCTGTTTTCTAACCATACAAATATTTCCTAACACAAAGCTCATCTACTTTCGCTCCTTCGGAGCTTCGGAGAGACAAGAAGCACAAGGCCCGTGGGGAAAATATTTATCATTCAAATTTCTACTCCTACTTCATCAATTTTGGGAAAATCACGGCGGATTTCACTCCAAAAACGAGAGGAGAGGTTGGCGGAAAAACTACCGTAACCGCAATTTTCCGATTTGCCGCAAAGCTGGTTTTCGTAGCGCCGGATTATCGCCAAAATTTTTTTTCCTTCTTCGTCAAAATCTTTTTTCCATTTTTTTTGATCTTCTTCATAAAGACCGTGGATTCTCCGAAAACCGTTAAATTCTTTTTCGTTTTCGGAAAGCATTTTTTGAAAAACCAGTTGATATTTAATCATTGAATCCCTCCTTATTTTTAAAAACGGAAATAACTTCTTCTAATTCGGATAAATTCCGGGTTTTTAAAAGCAATTTCTTTAATTCCTTATAGTGACGAAACTTTCTTGGATACCAACCGAAGTGTTTCAGGACGCTTAAATACCCCTTTCCTTGATAAAACCGCCAGGCCAATTCTCCGTGGCTTAAAATTGTCGCCAAAACTTCTTTTGTTGACGGAAGATAATCGTTATCAAATATCCAGGGATTGCCCAAGGCCGCCTGGCCAAGCAAAACCCCGTCCAACTGATATTTTTTGCATTTCTCCCGAGCTTCCTTTAGGGATTTAAGGCCGCCGTTACCCAAACAAATAATTTCTTTGGCTTTTAATTTTTCCGCCGCCGCCGCGATTTCTTCCCAATCAACCGGTCCGGAATTCCCCTGTTTTAAACGCCGGCCGTGAACGGTAATTTCCGCCAGGTTAAACCCGCTTAAAAAGTCAAACCACTGCCGGGAAAAATTTTTTTCTCCGGTAATCCTGGTTTTAACCGATAAAGGAATTTCCGTTCCCGATTTTTTAATCGCTTCCAGACAAGCCGAAATTATTTTTTTCGCCAGGGAATAATTTCCGATTAAAGCGGCACCGCCGCCTCTTTGCAAAACGGTTTTGGCCGGACAACCCATATTAATATCTATCCCGCTAAACCCTTTCCGACTTAACTCGGCAATCGTTTTCGTAAAACATTCCGGCGTATAACCGAAAATTTGAACGACAACCGGTTTTTCGTTTTTCTCAAAATAAATTTTTCGGGAAAACTTTTCCGGTTTCCCGGCAAACCCTTCCGCGCTGATAAATTCCGTATAAACGACATCCGGTTTGGCAATCAGACATTGGGTTTGACGCAACGGTTCGTCCGTCACCCCGTCCATCGGCGCCAAACCGAAAATCGGCTTTTTTAATTCTCTCCAGAAATTTCCTTTCATTAAAAAAAGAAGATCAAATTGTTTTTAAGGCCCGGTTCAGCCGGAAAAGAGTTTCTTTTTTGCCCAAGACGACTAAAGATTCGTTAATCGGCGGCGTAACCTTGCATCCGCAAACAGCAACCCGAAGACTCATGTAAAAATCGCCGGTTTTCCAACCGCTTTCTTTAATTAAAGCGGCCAGTTTTTCATTAATCTGGGTCAACTCCCAAGAAGAAAGATTATCCAAAACAAGAATTGTTTTTTCAAGATGTTCTTTTTTTACGGAAGGCAAACAATTTTTATCAATTGCGGGGCAGGCACCCAAAAGCGGCGCCGCCAAAATCTCAAAATCGGAAAATTTAACCATCCTGTCTTTGACCAAAGGCAAAATCTTTTCTATCCGGTCTTGCGTATGCTTTCCGCCAAAGAACTGAAAGATTTGAGTTGTGAGTTTTGCGTCTTCGGTTTTTCTGATATACATTCCGTTAAACCAATCCAATTTCTCGCGGTTGAAAATCGGATTGGCGGTCTGTAAATCACCCTTATCAAAAAGTTTGACGAATTCTTCAAGAGTAAAAAGTTCGCGGTTGTCTTTTGGCGCCCAACCGAGCAACATAATAAAATTAAGAATCGCTTCCGGTAAATAACCGTCGGCCAAAAATTCCTCACAGGCAACGCTCCCTTTTCTTTTTGAAAGCTTACCGCCCTGGGGATCCAGGATATCGGTTAAATGGCCTATTTCCGGCAAGGCCGCCTCAAAATATTTGTAAAGAAGCAAATGGACCGGTGTGCTCGGTAACCAATCGTGACCGCGAAGAATATGGGTTATCTTCATCTCGGTATCGTCAACAACTACCCCCAAATGATAGGTCGGGAAGCCGTCCGATTTAAGCAACATCACTTCGTCAATATCTTTTGAATTCCAGGAGATTTCCTTACCGACAACAAAATCGCGATAAGAAATAGTTTCGTTTTCGGGAACCCGTAACCGGATCGCCGGCTTTTGCCCGGAATTGATTTTTTCTCTTGCCTGGGATAAAGACAAATTCCGGCAAGGATCACGCAATTCAACAATTTTCCGGCGGTGGGTTTCCTCAATTTCTTCTTTGGCTTTCGCCGGGCAAAAACAATAATAGGCATGACCTTCGTTAACCAATTTTTCCGCGTATTTTTGATAAACTCCGGTTTTAACCCTCTCCGATTGGACATAAGGAGCAAAAGGACCGTTAACCAAAGGACCTTCGTCCCAAGATAAACCGAAGATTTTTAATATTTCATAAACTTTCTCCGTTGCTCCGGGAACGTAACGGCTTCGGTCCGTATCTTCAATTCTTAAAATAAAACTGCCTTTTTTATTTTTGGCAAAAGCGTAAGAATATAAAGCCGTCCTTAGGCCGCCGATATGTAAAAAACCGGTCGGACTGGGAGCAAATCTGGTTCTTATTTCTTTCATAATCAATTGAGTCGACAAGCTAATAAAATAGCAAAATGTTGTTTATTTCCTTGATTTTACCACCAAGCCTTCATATACTCAAAAGAGAATGGCCAGCTTAACCGAAACCGCTTACTATACCAGAAAAGTTTTAAAATACGGAACCATATCTTTATTGGTTTTTTTAATTCTCCGATTAATCTTTTCCCTTAGTGTCGGCTATTGGAAAAAAACCCATCCGGCACCGCCGCCGGCGCCGACAGCCTGTTTCGGTAAAATCCCGGCCATTAAATTTCCCGACAAAGGCACTAATCCGCCTTTTTATCCCAGGCTGGAAACAATTGAAAACAAGCTACCCCAATATGCCAACGTCGCGAACGTCTATTTTATGCCCCGGCAAACGATTAATCTTTTTTCCCAGGAAAGATCGCGTACCTGGGCAAAGCAATTGGGCTTTTCCGGCGAACCGGAAAAAACCGACGAATACAATTATTTTTACAAAACCGAGGGGCTTCCTTATACCAGCCTAAAAACCAATATTATCACCAAAAACTTCTCTCTTTTTTACGACTACCAAAACGACTTTACTTTAGCGGGAACAAAAAATGCTCCGGGTGAAAATCAGGCAATTTCCGAAGCCAAAAACTTTTTGCAAAAAGCGGAGTCTTTAAGCGCCGATTTGGCAGTCGGAACCCAAAAAGTTCTGTTTTTCAAATTCAGTCCGCCCAATTTGGAAAGAGTCGACCCGGCCCTTGCTTCCGCCGAAGCCGATTTTGCTCTGGTCAACTTTTACCGTAAAAATCTGGAGGATTTAAAAATTGTTTCTCCCGACCCGCTGAAATCTCTGGTTTCCGTTTTAATTTCCGGATCACCGGAAAAACAAAAACGGATTATTGAAGTAAATTTCACTCATTTTCCGATTGACGAATCGCACGTCTGCTCTTATCCTTTAAAAACAACCGATCAGGCCTGGCAGGAATTAAAAAATAACCAAGCCTTTTTAGCCAACTTCGGCCAAAATTACGACGGCCAGGTTGTTATCCGCAATATTTATCTGGCCTATTTTGATCCGCCGGAAGAAACCAATTACCTGCAACCGGTTTTCGTTTTTGAAGGCGATCGGGATTTTGTCGCTTACGTCCCCGCTTTAACAAACGAAATTACGGAGTAAATTCTTCCCAGGTAAAATTCTCAAAAATCCATTCCACCAGCGCTTTTGTTTCCGCAAAGCGATCGGAACTTCCCAAAAGAGAGATCATTATCCGCCGATTGTCCCGTTCCACCAAGGTAACCAAACATTCGCCCGCTTCCTGGGTCCAGCCGGTTTTAACGCCTTTGACGCCGGGTAAATTCCCAACCAGTAAATTTATATTGCTCATCGGGTGGAGAATTTTTCCGGAAAGATCGCTGACCGTTATCTCCTTTGTCGCTACCATCCTGGCAATCGTTGGGTTTTTCATCGCCTCAATCGCCAATCTGGTTAAATCAGAAGCGGTTGAATAATGATCCGGTTCGTCATAGCCCACCGGATTGGTAAAATTGGTTTTTAACAGACCCAGCTCATTGGCTTTTTGATTCATCGCCCAAACAAATCCCCTTTCGCCGTTGGGAAAATTTTTGGCAAAAGCGATTGCCGCGTCGTTGGCCGAAGAAACCAGCAAGCCATACAATAAATCTTCCACGGAAATTTTCTCGCCCGGGACCAATTTCATTTTTTGTCCTTCCACAAAACCCAAATCGGCGACTTCAATAACCTGGTCCAACCGATAATTTTCCAAAACCACCAAGGCAGTCATCATTTTGGTTGTTGAAGCCGGCGAAGTTGCCACCTGAGCATCTTTTTCCCATAAAACAGTCCCTGAATCAATATCAATCGCCACTGCCGATCGGGCGGTTAAAAAAGAAAGCGGCCGTCCGGTAAAATTCTCCGGATAGGCGGCCGGCGGCGGCAAGGATATCTCCGCTGTCTTTAAGGAAGAAATTGTTTTATTAAAAAAAAGCGGCAATAAAAACCCAGCCGCCAACAATAAAAACAAAAATAAATAAAGAGACACTACTTTTGAACCGGAGAAAAAAACTTTTTTTGACATGGGCTGTTATTGTTTTGCCGGCTTTTTTTCTTTTAAATCCGAAAGCCGGAAATCAATCCGCTCCATATCTCGGGGAAAAAGACTCGCCTGTCTGACGTTACTTAATCCGAGAAGCATCATCGTGATTCTTTCCGCACCTAAAGCAAAACCTCCCTCCGGCGGCATTCCGTAATCAAACGCCTGTAAATAAAGTTTAAAGTCTTCCAAGCGATTACCTCTGGAGATAATGTTTTCCTTTAGCTTTTCCGGATCGTTAATTCTTTGACCGCCGGTAACCCATTCCAAACCCTTGCCGATTAAGTCAAAACTCAAGGTATAATCGGGATCTTCCGGATCAGGATAGGTATAAAAGGGCCGCTTTTTCGTCGGAAAGTGAGTCACAAAAACCAACTCGGAACCCCTCTCTTCCTCTGCCCATTTGCAGATTTCTTTTTCGTCATCCGGCATCAAATCCGGCTCTCTCCGGTTATCGCGGCCGGTCCTTTGAAAAATTATTTCCTGGGCCTCTCTCATTTTAATCCGGGGAATTTTCTCTCCGACTTTAGGCAGCGAAGTTTTAAAAAGTGCCAACTCGTCCGGACATTTTTCCTTTAAATCGATAAAGAAATTTTTAAAAACCGATTCCACTGTCTCCATAATCTCCTCATAAGACTCGATGAAACCCATTTCCGCGTCAAGACTGATATATTCGCATAAATGACGGGTCGTTACCGAAGGTTCCGCGCGATAAGCCCTGGCCACGCTAAAAACCCGTTCGTAAACCCCAACCATAATTTGCTTATAAAGCTGGGGGCTTTGACCCAAGTAAGCAGTTTTGCCAAAATATTTTATGGGGAAAATCTCCGAGCCGCCTTCAGTTGCCGTCGGAACGATTGTCGGAGCCTGAAACTCGGTAAAACCCTGGGATTTCAAAGTCCGGCAGAAAGAATCAATAATTTCTTCCTGAACTTTAAAAATTGCCTTTACTTTCGGGTGACGCAAAGTCAATCCCCGAAAATCAAGCAAAGTCGGCAACTCCAAATTAAGGTCTTCGGTGCCAATATCAAAAGGCAATGGTTCCGCTTTCGCCAAGATTTTTATTTCCTTTAATTCCAACTCTACTTTTCCGGTCGGCAAGTCGGGATTAATCATTTTTTCCGGCCTTAAATTGACCTGGCCTTTAATTTCCGCTACCCATTCCGGACGCAAATCCTTAAGCTCTTGGCCGCCGACAACCTGAATTATTCCCGTCCGGTCGCGCAAATCAACAAAAATTATTTTTCCGTGATCGCGGCAACGGTTAATCCAGCCTCTTAAAAGAACCTCTTCGCCGATTTTTTCCGGCGTTTCCTTAATTAGTGTCCTGGTCATAAAATTTTCGGCAAAAAATTAAAATTTGCCGATAACAACAATTATACCTTTTTCCTTAAATATTTTAAAATTTCCCGTTTGGCGGAAGTGGTAACGACAAATTCCAACCATCTCTCCGAAGGATGACTTTGTTTTTTGTTGATAATTTCCACCACGTCTCCGTTTTTAAGTTTAGTGGCAAGAGAAACCAACTTGTCGTTAATGCGGGCGCCGTCAACTTCTCGGCCTAATTCCGTATGAACGGCAAAAGCAAAATCAACCGGAGTCGCGCCCAAAGGCAAATCGTAAACATCACCCTTGGGAGAAAAGACATAAATCCGATGAGCAAGAGCATCAAATTTTAGCGAGTCAAGAAATTCGCTGGAATCAACTATTTCCCGGTGCCAATTGACCAATTCCTTAACCCAGGCCAACTTATCATTCGGGGCAAAAAATCCCTTCTGGACTTTTTCGTCGGAGATTCCCTGTTCTTTTTTTTCGGAAAAATGCCAATGGGCGGCAATTCCGTTCTCCGCCTCTTCGTGCATCTGAAAAGTCCTTATTTGAACTTCAATAATTCTTCCGTTTGGACCGAAAACTTTTGTGTGAATTGAGCGGTAACCGTTCGGTTTCGGCTGGGCGATAAAATCGGAAATTCCCTCATGGGGAACCGGCCGCCAAATTTTATGAACCACTCCAAAGAAGCATAGCAATCGCGAACCGATTTAACCAGAATTCTGACGGCAATCAAATCGTGAATTTTCCCGATTTCCCGATCGATTTCCGGCCGGAGCAGCTTCCGGTAAAGACTATAAAGGTGTTTGGGCCGGCCGTGAACTTCCGCTTTAATCCTTTCGTCTAAAAGGCTTTGTTGCAATAAATTAATCGCCTCGCGCAAATCGCTTTCTCTTTTTTTTAAAAAAGGCTTAGCCGTCTCAATCAACCATCGGTATTCTTCCGGATAAACATAAGGAAAAGCCAAATCCTCCAATTCTCCTTTTAGCTTGCCTATTTGCATCCGGTCGGCCAAAGGCGCATAAACTTCCAAAGTTTCCTTGGCAATTCTGAATTGTTTTTCCTCCGGCAAATATCGGAGAGTCCGCAAATTGTGCAACCTGTCTGCCAATTTGATAAAAACCACCCGCAAATCCTTAGCCATTACCAATATCATCTTTCTTAAATTTTCCACAAACTCCGCTTGTCTTTCTCCTCTTAATTTAAGAAGGCCGACCTTACTGACTCCGTCTACCAATAAAGCGACTTCCGCTCCAAATTCCTTCTCCAATTCTTCTTTGGTCACTTCGGTATCCTCAATAATATCGTGCAAAAAAGCGGTTGCGATTGAAGTTGAATCAAGTTTCAGCTCGGCCAATATTTCGGCAATGGACATCAGGTGTTCCATTACCGGATCTCCCGAAAGACGCTTTTGATTGGCATGAGCGATTGTCGCAAACTCGTAAGCTTTCC
Organism: Microgenomates group bacterium ADurb.Bin219; assembly: GCA_002069945.1. Taxonomy (GTDB): domain Bacteria; phylum Patescibacteriota; class Microgenomatia; order UM-FILTER-40-11; family UM-FILTER-40-11; genus MWCH01. Next base: position 153,307 of record MWCH01000001.1, on the reverse strand, counting down.
TGATTAATTCAAAATCCGCCCGGGAATTGTATTTTTTTATTTTGGCAATTAATTTGTTTAAACGCTTTTCCATAAAATATCTTTTATTTTTAATTCCAATTTTTCCTCGCCGTTCCAGCGGTTAATTTGAAGAGTATAGGCAATATCCACCGGCCGATTTGGTGACAACCGGGATAAAAGATGACCTTGATTAAAAGCAATTGCGTTAAAAATCGGCGGCCGATAACCGGAAGCCGGGGATGAAGAAGAAAAAACACCAAGCTTCAGGTGTTTTCCTTCGCTGCCGACAACCCGAGGGTCAACGACGATTACGTTTCTGGTCGCAAAAACCGGCTCGGGATTGCCGAAACCAAAAGGAGCCAATTTGCCGATTTCCCGGAATAATTCATGATCCAGATCCGCCAGTTCCAATTCCAAATCAATTTTGATAATTTTCAATAAGTCCGATTCAGCCAATTCTTTTTCGGCCAATTCCTCCAATCTGGACTTTAAAATTTCCAATTTGTTTGTTTCAACGGTAAAACCGGCCGCCATCGGATGACCGCCGGCATCAACCAATAAATCCGACTGTGCCCTAATCGCCTCAATAATGTTAAAGCCGCTAACGGACCTGGCCGAAGCTTTGGAATAAACTTCGCCGCGGGAAACCACAATCGCCGGTCGGGAAAATTCATCCGTCAATTTTCCGGCAGCCAAACCGATAATCCCTTCGAAAAAGTTTTCGGAACTTAAAAAAATCAATTTTCCCATTTTTTCTTCCTTTAAAATCTTTTTGGCTTCCAAGACCGTTTTTTCGGTCAGTAATTGGCGCTCCCGATTGGTTTGACCCAATTTTAAAGCCAGGTTGCTCGCCTGGTCCGGTTTTGAAGTACAAACCAGCCTTAAGGATTCCAAAGCGTGTTCCATCCTTCCCGTGGCGTTAAGACGGGGGGCAATAACAAACCCTGTTTCGTAAGTTCCGATTTCCCCAACTTTTAAACCCGCCTCGGCAAAGATCGCCAACAAACCGCATCTTTTGGTTTCGTTAACCGCCTTCAATCCGAATTTAACCAAATTCCGGTTGACTCCAATCAATGGCTGTAAATCGGCGATGGTGGCAATAGCCACTAAGTCCAAATCGTTTTGGGTTTTCAATCCGGATTTTTCCAGTTCTTTGGTCAAATACCAAGCAATCGCCGCGGCGCAAACTTTTTCGGTATGAATAACCGCCGCGCAATCGGGTATTTCGCTCCCGAGCTGATGGTGATCGCAAACAATAACTTCAATTCCCAATGATTTTGCGTATTTAATTTTCTTTGCCTCCGTAATTCCGTGATCAACGGCAATTATCAACTTCAAATCGGGATATTTTTCTTTTAATTTGTTTAAAGACTCTTCGTTAAACCCGTAGCCCTCGCCAAATCTTTCGGGAATATAAGGCAGGGCCTTTTTGGTCAAGCGGTAGAGGGTTTCCCACAATATGGCCGTGGCGCAAATTCCGTCGGCGTCGTAATCGCCGTAAACAATAATTTGTTCCGTCTCTTTAATCGCTTTTTTAATCCTTTTGACCGCCTTTTTAATTTCTTCCGGTTTAAGGCCAAAGTCTTTGGCCGTTAATTCTTCCGGTTCAATCGGAGATAAAAACTCATCAATTTGCTTCCGGGTTTTCAGGCCACGATTTTTAAGGAGAATCTCAATTATTTCTTCCGTCTTCGCTCTCCCGTTTCCTGGTTTCCGTTCATTTATAATTTTCCAGTTCATAAATTAAATCGTTATCTTGTTATTTCGTTAATCCGTTAATATTTTAATTTGTTAATCTTTTAATTTTTTAATCCGTTAATCCTTTAATTCATTAAAGTGCTATAATTTTAGCAGCATGCGCACCATTCTTCCAGTCAAAAATGCTCAAAAAATTCCTCCGGAAGTCAGGATGGTTTTTGAAAAATTTACAAAAGCCGGTTATGAAATTTATCTGGTCGGCGGCGGCGTCAGAAACATTCTGGTTAATAAAATCCCGATTAATTGTGATTTTACGACGAACGCCCATCCGGAAGTAATCCAAACTCTTTTCCCAGACAGTTTTTACGACAACCGTTTCGGTACCGTCGGTTTAATTGTCAAAAGAGGTAAAAAGGAAGAAAAATACGAAATTACCACTTACCGCGGCGAAAGAGGTTATTCCGACAGTCGCCATCCGGACCAAGTTTTTTGGGGCAAAAGCCTGGAAGAAGATTTACAACGCCGGGAATTTACTATCAGTGCCATTGTCATTGGAAAGAAACAAAAAGAAGAAGAATTTGAATTAATTGACTTATTCGGCGGACTTGAAGATTTAAAAAACAAAATTGTCCGGGCTGTCGGCAACCCGAGCGAAAGATTTGCCGAAGATGCTTTAAGAATGTTAAGGGCCGTTCGGCTGGCTTCCCAGCTTGGCTTTGTTATTGAAGATAATACTTTCCGCGGTATAAAAGAAAACGCTTCTTTGCTAAACAAAATTTCCCGGGAAAGAGTCAGAGAAGAACTTTTTAAAATATTGGCCAGCGATTATCCCAGCGAGGGAATAACCCTCCTGATGACCTCCGGCTTACTTGCCTATATTATTCCCGAATTGATTAAGGGCTACGGCATGGCCCAAAAAGGCCACCATCTTTATGATGTTTGGAATCATTCCTTGCTTTCTTTAAAGTATTGCCCGAGCAAAGATCCGGTTGTCAGGCTGGCCACTTTAATCCACGATATCGGTAAGCCGGTAGTCGTCCGCGGCGAGGGCGAAAACCGGACTTTTTACAACCACGAAATGGCGGGTGCCCGCCTGGCCGAAAATCTGGCCGACCGTCTCAAATTTTCCAAGACGGAAAAGGAAAAACTGACAAACTTGGTCCGTTGGCACCAATTTACCTGCGACGAAAGACAGACCGATTCGGCTATCCGAAGATTCATCCGCAATGTCGGCAAGGAAAATTTACAGAACATGTTGGATCTGCGTATCGGCGACCGTCTCGGCGGCGGCGCAAGGGAAACTTCCTGGCGCTTGGAAAAATTCAAGCAAAGATTAATTGAAGTTCAAAAACAGCCTTTTTCCGTTTCCGATTTAAAAATAGACGGCTATGACGTAATGAAAATTCTCGGTCTTAAACCGGGTAAGCAAGTCGGACAAATTTTAAACCAAATTTTTGAAAAAGTGGAAAAAGGAGAAATAAAAAATCAACGATCGGTCCTTCTAAAAGAAGTTAAAACTTCAAGTAATTAATTTCTGCGGGATCTTATTTGTTGCCAAACCACCAATAAAGGAGCCGAAGTAAAAGTTGAGGAATAAGTTCCCGAAACGGTTCCCACCAAGAGAGCAAAAGCAAACCATTTGATTGTTTCTCCTCCCAAAAGCCAAAGGGCAATCAACATAAAAATGATAGTCATTGAATTATTGATAGAACGGGGCAATGTCTCCGTTACCGCCTTGTTTACCAGTTCGGCAAAAGGAACCTTCGGATACCTTTTCTGGGATTCGCGGATCCGGTCATAAACGACAACAGTATCGTGAACGGAAAAAGAAAGAATCGTCAGCATTGCGGTCACAAATAAGGTATCAATCTCCACTCCAGAATAATGCCCCAAAAGGCTGAATATTCCCAAAATAACCAAAGTGTCATGAAACATACCCAAAACCGCACAGGCGCCAAACATCAAATCCTTAAACTGCCAGGCAATATATATCAAAATCACCGCCGAGGCCAAAATAACGGCCGTAATCGTCTTTTTGACCAATTCGCCTCCCAAAACCGGGCCGACAACCTCAAAACGAATTTCTTCCGGCATTTCTTCCAGCTCTTTTGCCAAGACGGCCTTGGCCGAAGAAACATCTTCTTTGGTTACGGGTTTCATCTTAACTAAAATCTGCTTTTCTCCAAAAAACTGCAGAGAATTAACTTCCACCTTGCTTTCCTTTAAAACCTTATCAATAACCGCCCGTTTATCTTCTATTGCCGTCTCTTTAAATTTCAATTCCCAAACACTGCCGCCGGTAAAATCAACCGAAGGCCTTAGCCCGTATTTAACCAGGGAAAAAAATCCCGGTAAAATTACGATTGCCGAAAGCAAAAAGTAAAACCATTTAAAACGCATAAAGTTCATACTTTAGAGCGAAAGAGTAAAAGAGAATAGAGCAAAAATAAATTTTCTCTTCCCTCTTGCTCTGTCCTCTAACCTCTATAGAATACTCTTATTAACGTCCTTGTCACCACAATTCCCGTAAACAAAGAAAGGGCTGTTCCCAAAACCAAGGTCAGGGAAAATCCCCTGACCATTCCCGAGTTATTCAAAAAACCCCAATTAAAAGGATTGTATAAGATAAAAGCGGTAATTAAAGTGGTGATATTGGCGTCTCGGATTGAATCCCAAGCCCGGCCAAAGCCCAATTCCATGGCGACCGGCAAAGGTTTGCCCGACCTGGTTTCTTCTTTCATTCTTTCAAAAACCAGAATATTGGAATCAACTGCCATCCCGATGGAAAGCAAAAAGCCGGCAATTCCCGGCAAGGACAAGGTAATGGGAATAATTTTATACAAAGCCAGGGTCCAAAGACCGTAAATGATCAAGGCAAGATTGGCTAAAATTCCCAACCGACCATAAACCAGCCACATAAAAAGAATAACCAAGAGAATCCCGACCAAGCCGGCGGTAATACTTTTCCGAATCGATTCTTCTCCCAAGGTCGCGCCGATGTTTTTTTGTTCAATAATTTTTATCGGAACCGGCAAGGCGCCGGCGTTTAATTGAATTGAAAGTTTTTTCGCTTCGTTAACGTCAAATTCTCCCCGGATAACTGCGCTTCCGCCGGTAATTTTTTCCTCTACCCGCGGAGTGGAAACCGGCATCCCGTCCAAAAAAATCGCCACGATCTTGCCGATATTTCTTTCTGTAATTTTTTCAAACTTGTTTCCTCCCTCAGCGGAAAACTCCAAACTGACAACCGGCTGACCGGTTTGTTGATCAAATTGAACAGAGGAACGGGTTAAATCTTTGCCAGTAAGGTCTGTTTTTAAAAAAAGCTCGCCGCTTTTGCTGGCCGCTTCCTGATCCGGGTTTTCTTCCCAAAATTCCAATTGGGCCGTTTTCCCGACCAAATCAATTGCCTGGTTAATATCCTTTACGCCGGCAATCTCCACCACGATCCGGTGGGAATCACCGACTTTTGCCGTTTGAATCAACGGCTCGCTGACGCCGAAATAGTTGATTCTTCTTTCAATATTAACTTTCGCCGCTTCCAAGGCCGTTGCTTTTTCTGTTTCGGGAACGGACTGCATTTGGGCCTCAAAAACCAGATGGGTTCCTCCCTGTAAATCCAGACCCTGGACAATTTTTAAATCCTTTTTAAATTCTTTTGAGCCGATTTTAAATTTAAATTCGGGTTTTTTCAGTTGCCAATTAATTTCCCTACTTCCGACGCGACCTTTTAACTTAAATTCTTCGGGCAGGTCAATGAAAATTGCCAGACCGGTCAAAAAAATTACCAGCCAAAACAAATTATTTTTTCTTTTCATAAGCAAGAAGTTAAAATTCGGCTAACTGACCAAATCGCTTTCTTCTCCGTAAATCATGACTCTGCTCCCACCCAAAACATCCATCAAAAAAGGATCTCTTCTTCTTTTCCGAAACAAAAACTCTTCCTGGGTCATAACCGTATAATTAATTTCTTTTTGCGTCCGGCTTTCTTCGGCTTTAATCAGGGCAGCCAACTCCGGAATAACAACTTCTCCGACAACCAGGATATCAACTTCATTTGGTTTTCTTTCCGCCTTGCCGACAAATTTTCCGGAAAACATGACAAAGTTCAACCGGCCGATTTTATTCTTGTTTTTCAGGATTTCGTTGCCCAGACCGGTAGTTTTGGCCATTATTGAAGCCAGTTCCGGATAAAAAAGATAGTTTTTGTTAAACCAGTAATAAAGCCGGTTACCGCGGGGTTCTTTTTTAACCATTCCCGCCTGCTCCATATGGGCAAGTTCTCTTCTGACCGCATTAATTTCCTCTTCGGTTTTTCTGACCAAATCCCTGACGTGGTAAATCTCGTTCGGCCGGGCAAAAAATATTTCCAGAAGTTTTACCCGAACTTTTGAAATGATTAAATCTTTTAACATTCTCGTCGGGCAGCCGGAGGCGGTTTGCCTCCATCAAAATAAGTTATAAACAACAACCTCAATAACTGACTTTTGAAGTTGTCGGAACAATCTCCAACCAAATTTGGCCGCGGTTGAATTGAATTTCTTTTCCCAAACTGTCAACAAAACGGGTCCGGCTTGTCCGGTCTTTTTTAATCCACTTGCCGACAATCGCCTTGCCGTCCTGAAAAACAATTGCTTTTCCTTCGCCGGTAGTTTGGTACAAAAGATGTTTATGCTCGTCAACATTGGCCGTCTCTTTCATAAATTGAATAACGATATTTTTGGCGACCAGGTAATCTTTGGTGTAAAAATCCTGCTGGCTAACCCCACCGTTAATTCTTTTGTAGTTGTTACCGGCGGCATCATACTCCCATTTCACCGCGTAGTCTTTGTAGTCGGTCCAAAATTCGAATTCCGGAGAAACCGCCTCTCCGGAAGGACTATCATCTTTGAAAAGCCATTGTTTAAAATTAACATCCCAGGAATTTTGTTTTTTGCTGTTTAGGGTCAAATTGGTTAACCCACGGGTTTCGGCCGTTTTCCAAAGAGCATAAGTGCCGCAATACATGGAATGTTCCGTTGCCACGGTTTTACCGGTCCGATCCGGCTCCCGTCGGCAAATTTTAAAACCTAAAGAAAATTGATCCAGATCACTCCAGGTTCCTTTGTTCTTCCAACCATACTGCTCCAGTTGACACAAAGCTTTTGCTTTGGAATTAACCGTCGGATCGGAACACTGACCGGCACCGCCGACATGGGCGTATAAAGGATAGTCGCCGTATTCGGAAGCCCAATCAAGAAAATAGGTTCTCGCCGAACGAACCGGTCCGATATCGTATTCACCTTCCTCGGAATAAATCGCCGTTCCGCAATAAAAAACCGCCATAAAGCGGGCAATCGCTCCTTCGGCAATCGCCTCGTAAACCACGTCCGCCCGGGAAAGACCCGATTGCGGACGGGAATCGGCGTGATTTTCAATCATCACCAAAAGCGGTCTTCTCGCTTGCCAAAGCTCTTCTTCTTTTTGGGTAAATTTGGCTCCGTTTAAAGGACACTCCCGGTCTTTTGGCCCAACCAACAAAGCCTCAAATTTACTTTTGCTGGTAACTTCCGGAGAAACCAAAACCTCCTCGGCTTGAGGTTTGCCCAAAAAGTCAAAAACTGCAAAAGAAACTCCGGTAGTTAACAAATAAACGCCGACAAAAACCAATAAAGAAATTTTCTTCATAATTTAAAGCTCCTCAATTTAATTTAATATTGATCGATTTTAATTTTTTTTAAAATTGTCGCTTTTTTTTGCTTTAACAATTGCCTCAATTTCTTCCTTGGAAAACTCGTACCCCAATTCTTTTCCTTTTTCCACCGGTTTGGTAAAAATCCGGGTTTGTTCACGACTGTGCAAACCGGTAATAACCAAACCGTTATCGTTTCCGTCCAAAAGCGCCAGAACAAAACTTTGGTTGCCGCCGGTATCGGAAAAAGGATTAAACCGGACCAAACCGACTTTCTGTAAATGAAAGACGCTTTGATCTTCCAGCCTTTTCAGGCCTTCTTTCAACTCTTCTTTTTCTTTGTCTACCAGTTTTATTTGGCCCAAAATTTCTTCCAATAAGGACTTTAAATCTTTTTCGCTTGTTTTCGCCGTCAGTCTCTTAAAGAAACGGAAAAAACGAAAGCCAAAAAAAGTTAACCCGGCAAGCCAGGCAAAAAGGAATAAGAAAATCAATAAGCCGGCTTCAGAACTGAGTAACATCTTGACCCATTTTAAGTCAATTAATAAATGAATGTCAATTGCTGTTTTTGGCCGATAATATTTTGAGGCTGGACAGCTTCAAAAGACTGTGTTATTGTTTTAATAATGGCAAGAAAAACCAAGAAGCAAAAAATTATTGCCGATTACCGGAGAAAGATCTCTTCGCTGGAAAATTTTAGCCGGCCGCTTCCGCAAAAAGAAGAAAAAACAATTTTTACTCCTGGGTTAAACGCCAATTCCCCCGCACAATCTCAATCAATCTATATCTATCCGGTCCAATTAATTAAAAAGGACTTGACAAAGACTTTAATCTTGTCCATACTGGCAATCAGCTTTGAGGTAGCCTTGTTTTTACTACTTCAGGGTAAAATAAAATTACCGGCCATTAATATTAATCTGCCCATAAATTTAAATTTTGGTTGAAAGGGGGTGAAGAATAATGACCACGATGTATTGTGTTAAATGCCGCGCCAAAAGAGAAGCTAAGGACGAGCAAGTCGTCACCATGAAGAACGGCAAGAAAGCCAAAAAAGGCACTTGTCCTTCCTGCGGCACCAAAATGTTCAAAATCGGTGCGTAAAAAGCTTCTTTGTAAAGTTTTGCAAAGAAATTAAAAACCCTCCGGAAACGGGGGGTTTTTAGAAGTTTTTAAAAATTATTTTTTCCAAGATTGACAGGTTCTTCGGAACCGACTCCAAATATTTTTTTTCAATTTTTAATCCGGCGACTAACTCTCGGGATTCGTTTTTGGTTATAATTTTTCCTTGAGCCGCCGACCACCTGATCATTCCCTCCATCAAGGAATTTTTTAATTTGGCTTTGGGATGATCGGCAACAAAACGAGTTAAAAACAAATCCGGTCGGTCGCTTTTTGACGGATCGGCTGCTTTTTCCAGTAAAACTATTTTCCAATTCGTTCTTGGAACCGGCGAAAACGATTTTTTGGCAACTTTATCAATCAATTTAATTTCAAAATAAGTGCCCAATACCGAATGGCTTTTTAATTTGTAAGCAAATTTTTCCGGAACAAGGAAAATCGCCAAGCGGAAGTTAACTTTAATCAATTTGGGAAAAATCGGCTCCACCAAAGTGGAAGGAAGATTGCCGATAACGATATCAAGTTTGATTTTCGAATCGGCGGATAAATATTTCAGGGCATCTTGGATAACTACCTCTACGTTTTTGGCTATTTTTTTCAAATCCGAAGAAAATCTTTTGTCGATTTCAACGGCAATTACTTTTTTTGCTTTTTCGGCCAGTAATCTGGTCATCCTGCCGTCACCGGCACCGATTTCCAAGACTACTTCATTTGGACGAATCTCCGCCAAATCCACAATTTTTTGTAAGATTGATTCATCCTCTAAAAAAAATTGCCCCAAATCTTCTCTATCTCTGTCTCTTACTCCTACTGGCGTCATATCTCTTCTGTTTTTGGTCTATATTGTAAAGCCTCTGCAATATGAGCCAACGAAATTTCTTTTTCTCCCGCCAAATCGGCAATGGTTCTGGCTACTTTTATCATCCGGAAATAAGAGCGGGCGGAAAGTTGGAATTGGGAAACCGCCTGATGTAAAAGATTAAGACATTCTTGCGAAAGCGGGCAGAATTCTTTAACATCTTTGGTCGTCATTTCCGCATTGCAGATCAGTTTGGTCGCGCGAAATCTTTTTGTTTGCCTATCCCTAGCCTTCTGCACCCGTCCTTTAATCTTTTTTGAACTCTCTACTGCCTGCCCTTCCGCAGCTCCCTGGCGAAGTGGGGATAGCTTTTCTACCTGAACCGCCGATAACTCAAGGTGTAAATCAATCCGGTCCAAAATCGGACCGGAAATTCTTTTTTGATAACGGCTGATCATTCCCGGCAAACAACGGCATTTTTTATTCGGGTCACCAAAATAACCGCAAGGGCAGGGATTGGAGGCGGCAACGAGGACAAACTTGGCAGGAAAGGTCAAAGTGCCGGCCGCCCGGGAAACGGTCACCCTGCCGTCTTCCATCGGCTGACGGATAGATTCCAAAACATGACGGGGAAACTCGGGAAATTCGTCCAAAAACAAAACACCGCGGTGGGCTAAGGAAATTTCCCCCGGTAGAGGATGGGTCCCTCCGCCGATTAATCCGATCCGGCTGGTAGTATGATGGGGACTACGAAAAGGACGAAAACCGATAAAAGATTCTCCTTGAGGTAAATTGCCGGTAATGGAATAAATTTTGGTCACTTCCAAAGCTTCCTCTTCGGTTAAATCCGGCAAGATTCCCGGTAAGGCTCGCGCCATCATTGTCTTTCCAGCACCGGGAATTCCCCGCAAAAAAATGTTGTGGCCTCCAGCCGCTACAATCTCCATTGCCCTTTTGGCATGTTCCTGGCCGGCAATATCGGCAAAATCAAATTCGTAATCAATCTTGGAACCGACTTCCTTTAAAGAAACCGTTTTTTGAATTTCAATTTGTTCCAGACCGTTTAAATGCTTAAAAAGATCCAAAAGCGAAGAAACTGGATAGACAGCCACTCCTTTAATAATGGCCGCTTCTTTTGAGTTTATTTGAGGTAAAAATATTTTTTTGAATTTTTTTTCTTTGGCCAAAAGAGCCATCGCCAAAACGCCGTTCGTATGCCTTAAAGAGCCGTCCAGCGACAACTCACCGACAACCAAGCAATCTTTAATTTCCGCTAAAATTTGCCTATCGGCCAATAATATTCCCAAAGCAATCGGTAAATCAAAGGAGGGGCCCGCTTTCGGTAAATCGGCCGGAGCTAAATTTACCGTAATTTTTCGAGACGGAAAACTGCAACCCGAATTTTTAATCGCCGATCTGACTCTCTCCCTGGCTTCTTCGACTGCCTTGTCCGGCAAACCGACTATCGTAAAAGAAGGTAAACCACCCGAAGCGATATCCACTTCAACTTCAATGGGAACCGACTCCAGCCCAACCGTTGTTCCCGAAAAAACTCTTGCCAGCATTGCTTAATATTATGAAGAGGGCAGCGAAAGTTGTCAAAACTAATGAATTTCTGCCTTCTTTTCTTTTAAGAAGTTACGCCAATCTTCAACAAATTCCACAACGGAAACAAAAGGAGTTTCCACGACCACATTAAAGAAAACGCCGACAATATTATATTCGCGCCATTTGTTTCCCAACCAGGAACCAACCTCGGCCGCCGGGATGGATATAATGTCCAGTAAAAACTCACCGAAGGAAGATTTTTCTTCCACAGTTAGTTCTCTTGATTTGTTTCTGACAACCAAAGCGGCAAAAATATTGATCGCAATCATTAAAGTATCCAAAACAATGGAAGTAACCGGAATCCTCGCCAGATAAAAAACCCAAGCGACAAAACTAAAGAAAGTTAAAGCTACCACCAGATAAATGATGGCAATAATAAAATTCGTCAATGGTCTTCTCTTTTTCCCCAATTTGATTTCGTAAATCTTTTTTTCTTCGTTTTTATAAACAAAACTGTTGGTCAACTCAATTACCTTTTCCAGATTGCTTGCCGGCGGCGGTTTAATGACAATCAAAATAATAAACATCGCCAAGGTCGGTAAAATAAAGTCAACAATTGCCGCCAATAAACTGAACCTTTCAAGAAACAAATAGGCCAAAGGCACTTCCACAATAAAGTAGGTAAACCAATTGGAAACAAAAACGGAAAGACTGGAAAAAACGGCAATTTTAAAAAGACGGTTTTTTAAAGTCGCCAATCGTTTCCGGTAAAACTTACTCAATAATTCTTTAAAATTGTTTCTGTCAGTTATGGCCGAAGTCAGTTTTTCCGGCTCCTTTTGAAAATAATCCAAAACATCACCTAAAAGGGTAAAGCTGGTATCGGTTCTTTCGCAAATACCGAAAAATTCTTTTCTTATCGGCCGAACCAAATCGTCCTGAATCCCGTCCCAAATCGTAAATATGTCCCGAGTTTTTTCCTTGACAAAATCTTCAGAAGGGTTGGTCCATTCCTGATATCGGTATTTTAAAAGATGATAAGCGATAATCGCGTCGTCAAGATCGTAAAGCGTCCGATGGGCGGCAATATAAGTTTGGATAATTTTCTCTTCTTCGGTCAGTCGGTCCGCCGGAATAATCTTAATCCTTTCGTTCATCAAGACCGTCATCGTCTCAATCAAAGCATTTTCTTTTGCCGGAAAAGCCAACACTTCTTCAATCTCGCAAGCCGCTACTTCCAAAATCCACTCAAAGAAATTGATTTTCTTTTTGGCAAGAAAATTTGAATTGGTAGTTGAAAATGGAGCATTTTGAAGAATATAAAAATATTTTTTTAAGACCTTATCCACTTCGGTAATTTTTTCTTCAGGAACTTCGTCGTTAGGAAGATGGCCGCCGCGAATAAGCTCCAAAACCAAAGGCTCGGCTACTTTATTAATGTCTACCTTGATAAATTTCAGACTGGAAATTTCGGAGACCAAATTTCTTTTTAAAATCCGCACAATCGCATTCCGGCGCAAAAGATTATCCTCTTTCCAATCAATAATTTTTCTTACCTTTTCGTAAAAAAAAGCAATTTTGGAAGCAATCTCGTCAACGTGGATGGTCGCAACCTCTGATCTTGAACGGGGAGCAAGACTTTCCCTGTATTTTCGGATCAGTCTATCAATCGGATAGGACAACGGTTCAGAATTGGCGGGTTCTTTTTGCCGGTTGTTTTCTTCTTCTAAAGTTTTAACCGGCAACTCCCCGTTTTCAACCGGAATTTCTTTTTTTTCAAATAAAGTCATGGAATTCATCGCTTATTGTCAAAATTAAACTGGCCTCATTATAACATCAGTTTCTTATCCGAAAAAGAGAAGGCCAAGCCCGACCAATAAACAATACCCTCCCAGCCAAAATAGTTTCTCTTTCTCCAGTAAATTTTTCAGCAGTTTTAAGGAAAAAAAACTTGCCAGAGAGGAAACAAAGAGCCCAATCAGTCCGAATTGCCAGCCGCCGCTTTGCTCCGCTACTTTTGGTAATTCCAAAAGAAAGGCTCCGGCAATAGCCGGAATCGCCAATAGAAAGGAAAAAACAAATGCCGCCACCAAAGAAAAACCGGACCAAATTCCCGCGGCGATGGTAGCTCCGGATCGGGAAACCCCCGGCAAAATTGCCAAAGCCTGAACCAACCCGACAAACAACGCATCAAAAACGGAAATCTCCGCAAATTTTTTTCCTCTTTTTTTATCAAACAGTTTTGTTGAAAAAAGCAAGGCGGCAGAGATTAAAAAACAAACCCCAAGCACCCCTAGGGATTCAAAAAAAAGCGGAAGATTTTCCTTAAAAAACAAACCGGAAACTACCACCGGCAAGGAAGCCAGTATTACCAAAAAAAATATTTTTTTTCTTTCTTTTTCTTTATAGTTTCCGTCAATATCCTTTCCCGTTATAAGATTCTTTATTTCAATTCTAAAAAAAAACAGAATCGCGATTAAGCTTCCCAAATGAAGCAAAACATCAAAAGCCAAAGGAACACCGGAAAAATCAAAAAATTTTTGCGCGATCAATAAATGACCGGAGGAAGAAACCGGCAAAAATTCCGTTACTCCCTGAAGAACCGCCAAGATAATTATTTTTCCTAAAGTCATTTTATTTGTTGTTTTTTAATTTGTTCCGCCTTTTTATTATAGCCAATTAACCGAAAAAACACACTTCGCCCCGCCGTTTAGGCGGGGCGTAAGCGATAAGGAAGTCTATAAGCCAGATTCTGTTCCGCCTTCCGATTCGGAGAGCGGATGACAGCCATCTATCTTTGCTCTTAAACCTTAGTCCTCGGGCAAGCAACCTTATTCCCGAAAAATCGGGAAACGGACTATTCGAAGATTGCAACGGGAAGGATTGCCCTTCGACTCGTCCCGCCAGGCGGGACTTCGCTCAGGTTAACCCTGAACAATGTCGAAAACCCTGAGGCTTGGTCGTTTCACCCGGCGCCACCCGTATCGTCACTGTTGCTCTTACTGGTCTCTCGTCCGCCAAATCGGCGGACGGAGTTACTCCGGCTTGCACCGGACACCCTGCCTGCTGTTGTCTGGACTTTCCTCCCCTCATAGCTGAGCACAGGGCCCGGCGACGTGGGGCAGCTGTCCGACTTCCGGGGGTATTTTACTCCTTTTGAAGCTAAAAAGCAACTATTTTAAGAGAGATTTTTGGCGAGCAAATTCGGCAAATACTACTTCCAAAGCCAAAACCACCGGAATCGCCAAAGTCGCACCGGCAATTCCGGCCAGCCTCAAGCCGACACTTAAAGAAAGAATGGTCACCAGAGGATTTAGACCGACGACTTTTTTCATCACCCGGGGAACAATGAAATTATTTTCCAGCTGCTGAACAATAAAGCACCAGGAGAGAGCTGCCAACGCATGCCAGCCGGACATTGCCAATCCCGCCAAGACGGCCGGAATCGTCGCGGCAATCGGTCCGAAATTGGGAATAATTTCCAAAATCCCGGCAATGATGGCCAACGGCAAGGCAAATTCCAAACCCAAAAGACGAAAGCCGAAATAGGAAATGATCCCGACAAAGGTCATTAAAGTTATTTCCGCCCGGATCCAAGATCCCAAGCGAATTTCAATTTTTTCCAAAATTTCGATCACTTGCCTTTCCCCCTCTTTTTCCAAAAGCTTGGCCAAATATTGATTAAGATTTTTTCTTTCCATCAATAAATAGAAATTGAGGATGGCCACCACCAAAACAGTAGCCAAATTGGAAAAAAGACTGATAAAAAAACCGATTACTCCGGCCGGAGCATTCCCCAATTGGGAGACAAATCCGTTAACAATTGTCTGGTCAATCCCAATTAGATCTATTTCTTTTATCAGTGCGGGTAAGCTATTAATCAAAACCGATGTTTGATCAACCAAGGGCGGAATTATGCCGGCAAAGGCGATTCCGAAAAAGGAAATTAAAAAAATATAAATAAAAACGATTGCCAACCAACGAGGAAGTTTTAAAGATTCCAGCTTTTTTACCAGAGGCTCAAGCGCCGCCATCATCATCAAAGCAATGAACAAAAGAAAAAGAATGTCTTTTATCTCGGAAACCAGCCATAAAGCAAAAATAAAAACGGCGGTAAAAATTATGGTCCGATGGGAAATTTCAATCTTCAGAGGCTTCATATCATTTATCATACCATTGTTTGACAAGGGTTTCTACCTCGCTTCCAAAATTTGTTTTGGTGACGTCAAACCAGCGAATCCGCGAATCGGCCTTAAACCAAGTCATTTGCCTTTTGGCGTATTGGTGTTCATTTAATTGCCAACGGACAATAATATCCGATATCGGATGCTTGATATTGGATATCAGAATTTGCCACTCCTTATAACCGATGGTTGTTTCCAAAACCGAATTCTCAAAATTAAAGCCTTTCTTTATTAAACCCTCAATCTCTTTTTCTACTCCCTGCGCCACTCTTTCCTTCACTCTTTTATCAATTCTTTGGTAAAGAATTTTATAAGGTGCTTTTAGGCCGATTATCAGTAAATTGCCAATCTTTAACTTTGAACTTTTCGCTTTGCACTTCGCACTTTGCGGCTGCGTCGCAATCTCAATCGCTCTGATTAACCTTCTCGGATTAGACCTGTCGCTCTCGTTCATCTTTCTAATGCGCTCGGGACAAGTTTTCTCTAAAATTTCCCTTAATTGATCAATTCCCAAATTGCCCAATCGCTTTCTTAATTCCCAATCCGGTTCCATTCCCAATGTTTCAACCCCATCCACCAAGGCTTTAATATAAAAACCGGTTCCGCCAACCAAAATGGGCAATTTTTCCCGCTGCCAAATGTCGTTAATTACCAACTTGGCACATCTAACATAATCCGCTGCGGAAAATTGAAAATCCGGTTCCGTCACATCATATAACCAAACGGGGATTCCCTTTAATTCGTATACGCCTAAGGTAAATTTTTTATTTATCTCTTTTCCAACTTTGCTTTGTAATTTTTCATTTTTGATTTTTAATTTTTCATTGCCAACGTCCTTGCCTGTCCCAATATTCATATCCTTATATACCTGACGGCTGTCGGCGGAAACGATTTCCCCGTCAAATTTATTGGCCAATCCGATCGCCAAATTCGTCTTGCCGGTTGCCGTCGGACCGGCGATAACCAATAATTTCCTGCTCATAAACATCTTGATTATACCTAACCGGAGAAAAAGGTGCTAAAATTTATCTTTAAGAAGTCAAAAAAATGTTATGAAAATTACTAATTTATTCGGACGGGAAATTCTGGACTCCAAAGGCAATCCCACAGTTGAAGCGGAAGTCACGCTGGAAAACGGTATTAAGGCTTTGGGCGGGGTTCCTTCGGGAGCTTCAACCGGAGCGACCGAAGCCTTTGAAATGAGGGATAACGACCCGTCTCGCTATTTGGGAAAAGGTGTCCTTAAGGCCATCGCCAACATTAACGGCCCGATTAAACAAGCTCTTGTCGGCCAAGACGCCTACGACCAGCAAAAAATTGACGAAATTTTAATTGCTTTGGACGGCACGGAAAATAAATCCAAATTGGGAGGAAATGCCCTGACCGGAGTTTCTATGGCAATTTGCCGGGCGGCAGCCCGTTCCCAAAAACTGCCCCTTTACCAATATTTTGGCCAGCTGTCTCAAAATTCCCGATTTGTTCTGCCCCAGCCTCTGGTTTTAATTCTGGAGGGAGGCAAACACGGCAATTGGGCAACCGACTGTCAGGAATTCTTCGTTATTCCCAAGAAAGAAGCTTTCCCGAATTTCCGTGACCGTTTACGGGCAGGAGCCGAAATCTTTCGGTCAATGGAAAAAATTCTTAACGATAAAGGCTATGCTGTCGGCGTCGGCTTTGAAGGCGCTTATATGCCCAAAGAGATGAAAACCAACGAAGAGGCTTTTGAATTGATGATCCAAGCCTCGGAAAAAGCCGGTTACAAAATGGATGAGCAAATTTTGCTGGGAGTAGATGCCGCCGCTTCAGAATTCTCTGAGGCAGGCAAATACGAACTTAAAAGCGAAGATAATTTAACGCTGACAAAAGAAGAATGGCTGGAAAAAATTGTCGATTGGTCGGAAAGATATCCCCTCTGGTCTTTGGAAGACATGTTTGAACAGGAAGATTGGGAATCTTGGACCAAGCTCACCGCCAGAATCGGCAACCGGTGTCAAATCGTCGGTGACGATCTTTTAACCACCAATGCGCAAAGAATTCAAAAAGCCATTGATTTGAAAGCCTGTAACAGTGTTTTGATTAAGGTTAACCAAATCGGAACAATAACCGAAACCATCAAAGCGATAAAGTTGGCCGATTCGGCCGGATTTACTTCGGTAATTTCTCACCGCGGCGGAGAAACCAATGACGATTTAATCGCCGATCTTTGCGTCGGAACCGGTTCCTGGCAATCAAAATTCGGCGGCCCGGACCGCGGAGAAAGAGTCGCCAAATACAATCGCTTATTGCGAATTGGAGAATCCCTAGCCAAAAAAAAATGATTAAGCTGGTATTGCTTCGCCATGGAGAAAGCCTTTGGAACAAAGAAAACCGTTTTACCGGCTGGATTGATGTCGGCCTAACCGAGAAGGGAAAAAAAGAAGCGGAAATTGCCGGCCAAACCTTAAAAAAGGAAGGTTATTCTTTTGACTGTATTTTTACTTCCGTTTTAAAAAGAGCGACCCAAACTACAGAGTTAGTCTTAAGAGAAATGGCCTTAGCTAATATTCCCCTTATCAAAGATTGGCGTTTGAACGAGCGCCATTACGGAAATCTGCAAGGTTTAAATAAAGCGGAAACGGCAGCCAAATACGGAGAAGAACAGGTTAAAATCTGGCGCCGCAGTTATGCCGTCCGACCGCCCGGTCTTAGTCCGGATGATCCGACTTCGCCGGCAAAAGACCCTTTATATCAAAATGTCGATCCGAAACAACTGCCGCTAACGGAATCATTGGCCGATGTTGTTAACCGCGTTCTTCCTTGTTGGGAAAAAGAAATTGCGCCTTTGGTTAAAAAAGGAAAGAGAGTTTTAATCTCCGCCCACGGCAACAGCCTAAGGGCATTAATAAAATATTTGGACAATCTTTCCGAAAAAGAAATTGAGGAACTTAATTTACCGACCGGAATACCTTTAGTCTATGAATTGGACGAAAACCTTAAACCATTAAAACATTATTATCTTGGCCAAGAAGAGAATATTCGCCTTTTAATTGAAGAAGTTAAAAATCAAGGAAAAACCGCTAAAACACATGTTGGTTAATTAACCGGTCTAAAATTAACCAGCGCCTTTTTTTCTCCCGATAAGAAACATCATCTTTTAGTCTAAACGCTCCTGTCCCCGGACGCGGGGAATAAAGGGAAATATAAGCTTTTGTAAAACCGATCTTCCGGCAAAGAGCAACCGTTTCTTGAAATTGCTTTTCGCTTTCGCCGGGAAAACCGACAATAATGTCGGTTCCTATTTTAATTTCGGGAATTTTTTGTCTGATTTTTTTGACTAAAGCGAGAAAATCTTTAGCCGAATACTTTCTGTTCATTTTTTTCAATATTTCGTTGTTTCCGGACTGAACCGCCAAATGTAAATAACGGTCGATTTTAGGCAAACTCATCGTCTCAATAATGTCATCGGTTAAATCCCACGGATTGGAAGTCATAAAGGAAATCTTTTCCAATTTTTCTATTTTGCTTAATTCTTTTAACAATTCCGCAAAAGGAACCTTGAAATTTTTTGTTTTGCTTTTTGATTTAGAGATTTGGCTGTCTTTTCCGTAACTATTGACGTTCTGTCCAAGCAAGGTAATTTCCCGATAACCTCTTTCGACAAGTTCTTTTGCCTCACAAAGTATTTCCTTAAGCGGCTTAGATTTTTCTCTGCCCCGGGCATAAGGAACAACGCAATAAGAACAAAAATTATTACAACCTTCCATAATGGGAATATAAGCATGAACACTTGAATTATGAATTATGAATTTTGAATCAAGGAGAAATTCGGAAATTTTTTTGAATTCATTTACCCCGGGAAGTTTTTTTCTTAAATCCGCAAGCGGATAGCGAAGCATGCAACCGGTCAAAATTATTTTAAATTTGGGGTTTTTATTTTTTATTTTTGAAAGATTATTTACCAACCCGAAAACCCGATTTTCCGCCGATTGCCTTACCGAACAGGAATTAATTACCGCTTCGTCGGCTTTTTCAATTTTATCCGCCGGTTTCCAACCGCGGTTTTCGTACCAACCGGCGATTCTTTCCGAATCGGCCACATTCATTTGGCAACCGAAAGTTTTTATAAAATAATAGTTATTTCTTTTCATTAATCTCCGATAATTAATATTTTTGCCGACAATAACAAAAGCTTAGTTGTAACGGCAAAAATAATTATACAGTATGACGACTAGCTTGAAGCTGAGGAATACTTTCTTAGGGCGAATCGCCAAAAACGGAAAGAAATTAAAGAGAAAAATACTCCAATTAAAGAAGGTATTATCATCCCTTGCCAGGAAAGCAAGCCGGTTAATGCTTTTGCCGGAATCGTCATCATAACGGCAATTGGAATAATAAAAGTTAGAATATCCTGAATAATTTGGGGGTAAATATCAATGGGAAATCGTCCCATTGAAGAAATATCGCGGTATATTAAAATTAAACTGTCTATTTCTGTTGTTAGAACGCAAATGGCGCAAATTATCAAATGAAAAGCAAAAGAAATTGTCAAACCGATGGCAAATAAAAAGAAAAATTGGATAAGATTAAAAATACTAACCAAATAAAAATTTTTTTCGAGATACCAAAAAAGATAAAAGAGTAAAGGCGGAAGAGTTAAAAAATCCAAGATATCGGTCCAACCGAAAACAGGCCGAAAATATGAAGGCAACGGTTTTAAAAGGTCCAAATCGTAGTTTCCTGTAACTATTAAGTTCCGAAATAAATATGCGCCTCGAAAAAGAAATTGGGAAACACTATCCATAAGGTTAAAAATCAAATAAAAAATTATTACCTGCTGTTTTGAATAACCCAAAAAAATCTTTTGCGGACCGGAAACCGTAAGGAGAAAAACCAAAAAAATTGAAAACCTCACAATTTTCCCGATCAAAAAAAGCAAACCGCCCCAATTGGTTAAAAGTTGAGTTTGCGCTGCGCGTGAAGCCACCATTAACCAAATTTTTATTAACCTAAAATTGGGCTTTTTATTAAATTTTAAATTTCGTTTATCCTCCATAAGCTCCGTAATCTTTCGATCCTTTTTCCCAGAAATAAAGAGCCAATTTTTTAAATAAAATCAGCCAAAATATTTCCATCAAAATTACCCAAAAAACAGATTTGAATGAAATTTGCCCCAACCAAAACTTTAACGGATAATAAATTAAATAAGGAAACGGCGAGCAAAACGCAATTTTTTTT
The DNA here is from genome assembly GCA_002069945.1 of Microgenomates group bacterium ADurb.Bin219. Classification (GTDB taxonomy): domain Bacteria; phylum Patescibacteriota; class Microgenomatia; order UM-FILTER-40-11; family UM-FILTER-40-11; genus MWCH01. The sequence goes on along the minus strand of MWCH01000001.1, from coordinate 133,074 downwards.
AAAACACCGGGGAGAATATCAATCGGGAAAAGTGATCCGGAAAAAAATTCAAGAAAAATAAAGCCAAAAAGAAAACGGGTCGCCCAAATTTCATCGGTCCAAAAAGCCAAACAGGAAAGAAGAAAACTTAAATAAAAATATAGTCCGGTAGCCAAAAAAACCAAAATAAAAAAAACGAAATAAGTCGCCGGGTCTTTTGGGAAGAGTAAATTTAAATTAAAAATTTTGATAACCAGGAAAATTTCAAAAATCATAAAAAAAATGTTCATTAACTTGTCTGCCAAATCCCGCGAAAACCAAAACTTAAACAAATTTATCGGTTGAATTAATAACTTGGTCAAATATCCACTTTTTATTTGGCCACCCAAATCAATTGACCGCGATGCGATAACAATACTTTTAAGTAAAGAAATTCCCAGAACGTAGGTCAAAATTTGCGACTTGCTGTAATCCAAAAAATCAGTTTTTTCACCAAATAACGCCAGCCAAAAAGACAACAAGACAAACAAGGAAATTAGATTTCGAAAACGCCAAAGAATAAAATTCAACCGATACTCAAAATACTCCTGAAAGGTTATTTTAATGATCTGAAGATATTTTTTCACTTTTAAGCAACATCTTTACCCGTAAAGACTTCGCGAATAATTTCTTCTATAGAAATTTCTTCAACATTTAAATCCGCTACCGGAAAATTTTGAAGCAATTCGGCGGCTGCTGCCGAAATCGCTTCTCTCTTTATCGAAATTACCGCCCGGGGATAACAATATTCTTTAACTGTTCCTATCTTTTCTAATTTTTTCGGGTCAATTTCTTTAGAAAAAACAACCGATAAGATCTTATGATCGGCGTATTTTTCTACGATTTCTGCCAGATCTCCGTCAAAAATCAATCTTCCTTTATCTATAATAATTACTCTCTTGCAAAGCTCTTTAACATCCCCCATATAGTGAGAAGTTAAAATCACGGTTGATCTATTCCGTCGGTTGTATTCTTTAATAAAATCACGCATCTTTTTTTGCATTACCACATCCAAGCCAATTGTCGGCTCGTCCAGAAAAAGAACTTTTGGGCAGTGGAGCAATGACGCGATTAATTCGCATTTCATTCTTTGGCCCAAAGATAGTTTTCTGACTTGGATTTTTAAAATATCTTTAACCTCAAGTAAAGAAGTCAATTCCGCCAAAGTTTCTTCATACTGTGATCGGGGGATTTCGTAAATCTCACGATTTAAAATAAATGACTCAATCGCCGGGAGATCCCACCAAAGTTGATTTTTTTGACCCATGACCAATGATATTTGCTTTAAAAAGGGATATTCCCTTTTCCGGGGATTAAAACCCATCACCGAAACATTCCCCGAAGTCGGATATAGTAACCCCGAAAGACATTTTAAAGTTGTTGTTTTCCCGGCTCCGTTTGGACCGATAAAACCAACCAACTCCCCTTCGTTTATTGAAAACGAGACATTTTCAACCGCCTTAATTTCTTCGTAACGGCGATCAAATAAAGATTTTAAGGAACCAACCAATCCCGGTTCCTTTTTGTGAATCAAAAAATACTTTTTGAGGTTATTAACTTCAATTATCGGTTTTTGCATATCAAACCAATAATAAGTTTACCCAAAGAACAAATCAACAGGGTTTATAAACCTTAAAAAAATACAGAGGAATTATTTGACGATTTTTTTCAATTCTCTGCCCGGAGAAAAACGGGCTTCCCGGTGGGACTTGACCACTTTTTTCTCACCGCTGCCGGGAAATTTGACCATCTTGTCTTTAACCAAAGTGGTTTTAAAAGTTCCAAATCCGGAAAGAACAACTTTTTCGCCTTTTTGTAAAGTCTTTTGAATTTCTCCAAAGATTACTTCCAAAGCTTCCGTGCTGGCTTTTTTGGTTAAATGGGCTTTTATGGAAACGACCTTGATCAGATCTGATTTTTTCATTTTTCCAATCCGCCGGTTTGGACGGACCTCCTGTCCTAAATGAATATAATAATAATTTTCCCCCAGAATAGCCAAATTTCCCCGGCTTGTCAATAACCAATTATGTTGAAAATACTCCCTTGCTTTTTTTATTTAGCAATTCCGACCGCTCTTGTTTCCCTGATGGCCGTCACTTTTATCTGACCGGCCCATTTGGCATCTTCTTCCAGTTTTTTGGCAATTTTTTCCGTCAAAACCGTCAACTCGGAATCGGAAACCGTTTCCGGTTTAACAATTACCCGAACTTCCCGACCGGCCTGGTAAGCGGCCACCTCGGCAACTTCCACAAACGATTTGACCACTTCTTCAACGTGGGTCATCCGTTTTAAATAATCTTCGTGCGGTTCATAACGGGCGCCCGGGCGGCTGCCGGAAATGGCATCCGCTACCCAGGTAATCGCCGATTCAATTGAAGAAAAAGGTTTATCTTCGTGATGCTCGGCAACGCAATTAACCACCGATTCGGGTAAACGATACTTTTTAAGCAAATCAACTCCCAATTGAATATGTGTTCCTTCCTCTTCGGTCACGATTTTACCGATATCGTGAAGAAGACAGCCTAAGCGGACAACGGCGACATTGGCTTTCAATTCCTGGGCAATCGCCACCCCTATTTGAGTTTCTTCCAAAGTATGAACAATCATATTTTGGCCGTAAGAAAAACGAAATTTATAGCGGCCAAGAAGTTTGACCAAATCTGGATGTAAATTGTAAACTTTTAAGGAATGGCAAAGTTTTTCTCCTTCTTCCAATAAAATCCGGTCCACTTCCTGTTTGGTCTTGGCCACAATTTCTTCAATTCTTTGGGGCTGAATCCGGCCGTCCTTAATCAGTTTTTCCAATGATCTCTTGGCAATTTCTCTTCTTACCGGATCAAAAGACGAAAGCCGGATATCCAAGGTTTCGTCCAATTCCACTTCCACACCAGTAGCCACTTCAAAACTGCGGATATTGCGGCCTTCCTTGCCAATGATTCTTCCCTTCATCTCTTCGTCCGGAAGCTTAATACTGGAAACCGTATATTCCGGAACATAATCAACCGCTCCGTGTTTCATCGCATCAATCAAGATTTCTTTGGCTTTTTCCTCGGCCGTCGCTTTAATTTGAATCTCCGCTTCGGTAATTTTTTTGGCGACCTCCTCGGCCAATCTTTTCTCCGTCGCGTCCAAAATCAGTTGCCGCGCTTCGTCTTTCTTTAAATTGGCAATTCTTTCCAATTTGGCCAATTGTTGTTTTTTTACTTCCTCAACTTCGGCTAATTTTCGGTCAACTTCTTCCTTGCCCACTCTTAATATTTTCTCCCGTTCTTCAATCGCACCGGCGCGGCGATCCACTTCCGCTTCCTTGCTGAAAATTTCCGTTCTTGTTCTGGCTGCCTCTTCCCTGATTTTAGCCGCTTCTTCCCTGGCTTCGGCAATAATTTCCCGAGCCTGAACCTCAAACTTTTCCAGTTTTTCCAAATCAACTTTTGGCGCCCGGGGAGAATTAACCAGTTGCGGTTGGGGTTTGGGTTTATTTTCAAAAGACTGGGGCTTAGTTTTTACTTTTTCCGTTTTGCCGGTAGTTTTAAATAACCCGGCCAAATCACCGAATAACGACATTTCTTGTTAGCCGCGTCATGCGCGACTCTCCTTAATTACAATTTTAAAACTGACGGAAAGATACGGAAGAATTACCTAAGTTGTAGGCTTCCCGAGAGAAGATAAATTAAATTCAAGTATTTCATTTTCTGCTCATTAACCGTTTTTCGCGGTTTAATCCGTTTTTCAGTCAGATAAGGGTATTCTACTCCTTTTTGGCTTTTTTTCAACCGGAAAAGTCTTTCTTAAATTCGGTTATCAGGTTGTTAACCGTCTCCCAGGAAAAACCCCTCCTTAAAAGAAAATCGCCGGCTTTTTTCCTGAATTCCGCGAAAGTTAAATTCTGCCAGCGACCGGACTTTTTTGACAAAAGCTGTCTGGCCGTCAAGATTTCATCGGTTCCCCGTTGGTCGGCCAAGACCCGGTCAATAATTTCCCGAGCAATGCCTTTCTTTTTTAATTCCAAGGCCAATAGTTTTTTCCCGACCGGATGAAAAGCCTGCCTTTGCTCCAACCACCATTGGCTAAACTTCAAATCGTCAACCATCCGCAATTCCTTCAATTTGTCAATTACTTGCTTGCCTGTTTCTTCTCCTATTCCTTTTTTGGTCAAATAATCGGTTACTTCCGCCAAAGAACGCGGCCGGAAAGAAAGAAAATTGTAGGCTTTTTCCAAGGAGGCCTGAAAATCACTCTCCTTGATAAGACTTTGAATTTTTTCCGAAGAAATTTCCGCTCCAATTTTAACTTTTTCTTTAACCGCTTCTTCCGGCAAAAGGCTAAAAGCGTATTTACCGTCAAGAAAAATATTTAACCTTTTTTTTGTTTTTTGGAGCTTGATTTTGGTAACTATTGCCACAGGTAAATTATTCTTCCGCTTCTTCGCCCATTACCTTTTTTTCCACTGCCTTGCCTTCTTTGACAAACTTCCAAATTTTTTCTTCAATTTCCTTGGTAATTTTGGGGTTTTCCTCCAAAAACATCGTGGCGGCAGCCCGGCCTTGGCCAAGCATGGTTTCGCCGTAGCGGAAAAAAGCGCCCGACTTGCTGGTAATTCCCAATTCCAAGGCAACATCAAAAATCCCGCCAGTTTTGGAAATACCTCCCTTGGCATAAATATCAAATTCCGCCACTTTAAAAGGCGGGGAAACTTTATTCTTGACAACTCTGACCCGATGGCGGGAGCCGACAACATTATCGCCTTCCTTCAAGCTTTCAATCTTTCGGGTATCCAACCTGACGGAAGAATAAAATTTAAGGGCCAACCCTCCGGGAGTTACTTCCGGATTACCGAACATAATCCCGATTTTTTGCCTCAATTGGTTGGTAAAAATCACCGCTGTTTTTGATTTGGAAATCGCTCCCGTCAACTTCCGCAATGCCTGGGACATCAATCTTGCCTGAACTCCCAACATCGCATCGCCCATCTCGCCTTCAATCTCCGCCCGAGGAACCAAAGCCGCCACCGAATCAATAATGATGACGTCAACCGCTCCGGAACGAACCAAGGTTTCCACAATTTCCAAAGCCTGCTCGCCCGTATCCGGCTGGGAAACCAAAAGATCGTCCAAATTTACTCCCAATTCCTGGGCCCAAATCGGATCCAAAGCGTGTTCCGCGTCAACAAAAGCGGCGGTTCCGCCCGTTTTTTGGGCCTGGGCAATAATGGAAAGAGCCACCGTTGTTTTTCCCGAAGCTTCCGGACCGTAAATCTCAATAATTCTTCCCCGGGGAACACCGCCAACCCCTAAAGCAATATCCAAGGCGATTGATCCGGTTGGAATAACGTCTATCGCTAACCTATCGGCCGGCTGTTCGCCTAGACGCATTATGGAACCCTTGCCGTATTGTTTTTCGATCTGTTCCATCGCTAAGCGGACGGCTTGAATTTTAGGGGAGATCTTGGCTTCATTGACTTCTTTGGGATCTTTATCTTTATTGGCCATATCAATTCACTTTCCGGGCAGGAAAAAATTATTAAAACGAAAGCGTTTTAATTTTTCCACAATAAATGATAAAATTCAACAAGGAAAAATTTATTACGGAGGTTAGTTCAGATAGTAGAACGCACGGATGGGGTCCGTGAGGCGGACGGGGCAGTACCGTCACCTCCGAAAGGCCAAAAAAACCAGCTTCAAACTGGTTTTTTTGCTTATTGTAACCTTCGGGTTTTATTTGGTATTATGGCTTAGTGACAATTGTTGAAGTAGCCTGTGATTATTGTAAAAAAATCTTTCCGAGAGAATTAAGAAGAATAAATGAAGCTAAAAAATTTGGCTGGAAACAATATTGTTCCGGCAATTGTCATTCCTTGGCCAAGAGAGCAATGGTTTCGCTTCAATGTGGAAATCCCAACTGCAATAAAATATTTTTCAGATCTTTACATGAAATTTCTATATCAAAAATATGTTTTTGTTCCCGTTCCTGTGCCGCTGTCGTTAATAACCAAAGGTCACGAAAAAGAAAACCAAAATTAAAGATTTGCCCCAATTGTGGGTCTTATTTTTCCGGACGGAGAAAATATTGCTCGTCTATTTGTCTTCCTAAAACGACCATTATTCCCAAAGAGCAAATAATTCAAGAAATTAAAAAATTTTATAAAGGAAGAGGAAGAATTCCTTTTAAAAGAGAATATTTTCATTGGAAGGCTGCCAGATTTCGGTTTGGAACCTGGAACAAAGCTGTATTAGCGGCCGGATTTGAACCCAATCCGGTAAAATTTGCGAAAAAATTTACGGCTAAAGATGGTCACCGTTGCGATTCTCTGTCTGAAAAAATAATTGACGATTGGCTTTTCTCCAAAAAAATCTTTCACTTAAAAAACGCTAAATATTTAAATACCTTATTCACCGCAGATTTCAAAGTTAATGACATCTTTATTGAATTTTTCGGGTTAACCGGTGCGCTTAAAACTTATGATAAATTAATGATGAAGAAATTAAAAATTATCAAGAAGAATGATCTAAGACTAATAAAAATTTTTCCCAAAGATCTTTTCCCAGAATCTAAGCTCAACGATATTTTAAACGAATTAATAAAACCAGAGAAAACGATAAACAAGCCGAGCCTTAATCTATTTCTCCACAAATCCTAAATTATTTTTCTACATCTAAGGCCAAGCTAACAAAATTTTGAAGAATTTTTAAACCCGGGGGAGTTTCTTCCTTTTTGGGACCGCCTATCCATTCTTCCTTAAATTGCTTAAGCTGGGCCAGTCTCTCCTTCCATTCCTGCAATTGTCTCAATTTTTCTTCAGAGCTTTCTTTGCTATTTAAAATCTCCTCTCCTGTAACCTGGGCCACCGTATAAGCGCAAAGGAAGCCAATTTCGGTCAATCTTTCCGGATGAAATTGGACACCAATCAGATTACCATTAATATTAATTCCTGCGTAACCGGCGTTTTCCGGATATTCGACCCCAATGAGGTTTTTACGATCGGTTTCCGCCGTTCCCGTTTGCATTTTTAGACTGTAGGAATGATGAACAGGCACATCAAAAACACAAGACCTATTCCTTTCCTTATCTTCTTGAAATTTTAAACCGCGGAAAAGAGGATGATCCCGATGGGGAGATTGTTTATCAAGCCAAAGAGAGACTTTATTCAAACCCCAGTTACTGCTCTTTCTATTTCCGGCCGGTCTCGGTCTTCCTCTCTCGTCAACTTTTTTAAGATTAATTATTTCCCTGCCTGTAGCCTCCATTTCCGCCTGCATTCCAAAGCAAATTCCAAGAACCGGAACTTTGTTGCTTGCTTCTTGGATAAATTTTTCCAATTGGCCAATCCACTTTTTTGCTTCTTTCTCGTTTGTATCCGCCGGAGAGCCGGTAATAATAACTCCGGCAACATCGGTTAAATCAGTCGGCAACTCCTGATTTTTATCAATATCAATTACCCGGCAGTTGGCTCCGGTAAGCCGCTGGTCGGCAATCATCGTCAATGGACCAAGCCCGATTCCCTCGGAACAATCAATAATCAAAATCTTTTTCCCGGGAGATTCTTTGACCGCCAATCTTTTTTGGGATTCTTCCTCAAGCTGTTTTAAAACCTTTTCTCCTACACGATAACCCTCTTTCGCTTGTTCTTCGGCAAATTGGCGATAACCGGCAATTTGTTGCTCGACAGAAGGTTTGTTAACGGTTTCGCTCATATTACCTCCTCGTTATATATTAACTTTTAATAATTAATTAAGCGGCCAAAAATGCTTCTTTGCCAATTTTATTCCAGATATTTTTTTATATTTTCCAGGTGTTCTTTATAGGTTTTGGCCGTATGAATTTGTTTATCGCCGGAATGAAGATAATATAAGGCGTCGGTTTCCGCCGGATAAGCTACCGCCTTAAGCGAAGAAAGGCCAGGAGAACAAATCGGTCCGGGCGGTAAAGCCTTAATCCGATAGGTATTATAAGGCGAGTCAATTGTCCTGACTATACCGGGACCCAAAATCGGCCAAAAATTAAAGTCGGCTGTTGGCGGCTGATAACTGGCGGCTAGAGTAGCAATCTGTTGAGAAACGATGGCATACTGAACCGTAGCATCAATCTCCAACCTCATTTTCTTTTCCACCCGATTCCAAATAATACCGGCAATTAAAGGCTTGTCTTCGTCGCCGCCGCTTTCTCTTTCCACCAAAGAGGCAATTTTTAAAGCCGTGTCGTTACGAATATTATTGGCCAATAAATCTTTTTGCAACTGAGCATCAAATTTTTCGTTAAAATTGTTAAGCAATTTTTGGACAACCTGTTGGGGATCGGCGTCAATATCAATCAAATAAGTATCCGGAAATAAATATCCCTCTTCGGCTTCGTTAATAAAAGAAAGGACAATTTGATCGGACCAATTTAAGGCCTTCTGTAAAATTAAGGCGGTTTGCTCCTTTCTTTTTCCCGGCGGAATCAAAACCCATTTCTGAAATGGACCGTAAGCCAAAGTCCCGGCCAATTGATAAAGATTCATTTTCTGGGAAATCAAATATGCACCGGGCTCCAATTTTGGATCTCCTTTTAAACAAGTTTTCCTTTGCCGACAGACAACATTGAGAAATATCCAAAAAAGTTTTTTGTTTTTGATAAAGCCCTTATTTTGTAGATCGTCCGCCAGTTGCCCGTTGGTCGTATTGAGCCCGATAATAAACCTCTGGCTCGAACCCTTTTCCGACGTACCCCTAAATTGATGGTAAAACCAAAAAAAAGCAATCCCGAAACAAAGTAAAACTCCCCCGTAAATTACCGTTTTAATAAATTTCATCAGCCTTAGTTTACCATTAAATAAATTTCTGGTAAAATACTACGGATGGAAGAACCGGTCAGAGAAAGTAAAAATTTTATCAACCTCGGAATCGTCCTCAACGATAAAGGCGAAGTTTTGGTCGTTAAAAGAACGGTAGAAGAAAAAGTAAGGGGAGATAAAATCCTCAAGTGGGCGTTTCCGGGCGGCAGACAAAGAAGCAACGAATCCCGATCCGAATGTGTTGTCAGGGAAATTTTGGTCGAGACGGGTTATAAGGTTAAGGCGGTTAAAGAACTTTCTTTGCGTGTTCATCCCGACTTGCCTATTTTGGCCGCTTACCACCTTTGCCAATTGGAAGAAAGCCAGCCGATACAAAAACCGTCCGAACCGGAAGAAATCACCGAAGTCGTCTGGGTCAACCCGACGGAATTAAAAAATCTTTTCACCACTTCGCTGGACCCCAAAGTTGCCCAAGAGCTGAAAATTGTTTAATTCATAATTGACCAGCGACAAAAGCTCTTTATTAGGAAAATAGTTTTTTTTTCGGTATCGTAAAAATAATTGCTGAAAATTACCTGGCCGTACAAGCGAACCCTTTTTTCCTCCGACTCTAGCCGATATCGATTAACGAATTGATCAATTAAAACCTTTTTTTGGGAATAAACCAAACCGTAATCTCCCTGGATTTGCTGCTTAAGATGAACAAAACGATAAAAATGAAAAAGAAAAACAAGATTGGCAAAAACAATTAAAGAAACAAAAATTCCGCTAAATAATCGACCGTATCGGGAAATTGCGGACAATTGCGTTAATGCCAAACCGGCAAAAATAAAAATTAACGGAAAATACAGTTCTTCGTAAAAAGGCATGGCCGGCCGCCGGCTTAAAAAAGAAACCAGCATCATCAAAAGAAAAAAGAAATTAAAAACCAGCGTTTTCTTTCCTTTAAAAAAGGAAAAAGGCAATCCTATTCCAACCAATAAAGTCATCAAATTAAAAACCGGCAAGATCAATTGTCTGAAAGGTAAGGTTGAAAAAAACTCAAAATAATCGGCTCCCAATACCCGGGCAAAATAAAAACCGGAACCGATACGAAAGGGAGTGATAAAAGAGTGAAAATCAAAATATCCTCCCTGCTAGCTGGAAAAAAGTAAGGCCAGGTCGCGAAAACCAGATCGATTTTGTTCAAGTAAATACGGCGTTAAAGGAAGAAGTCCAACCAATAATCCGCCAATAATTTGTTTAAAATTTCTTACCCGTAAAAAAATAAAGAGAAGAATGAGGCAGGGAATAGTTAAAATACCGGAAAAATGAATTTGAAATGACCAAAAAGATAAAACCACCAGCAAAAAAACCGTTTTTCCGTCCTTCCTGGTTGCCAACCGCGAGGCCAAATAAATAATCATTATTGAAAACAGGGGTAAAAGATTTTGCGCCCAAATCTTCCGAAAAAAAGAACCGGCCAGGCGGAAGTGGCAAACAAGATTGACGAAAAAAATGCCCAAGTGGAAGAAAATTTTTTTAATAACCGGTAAAGAAGCCAAACGGCCAGGCTGCCCGATAAAGCAAAGAAGAAGGTCAAGAAAAGCGGATCCGACGAGATGATGGTTAAAGGCGACAAAAGATAAATAAACAAAGGCGGATTCCTGGCTAAGGTACTGGAAACCAAACCGCTTAAGGGTAATTTTCCGGTTAACCAGTATTGGCTTGCCTTTAAAACCGCTAAAGATTCGTCCAGTTTAAATTCAATTTCCGGAAAATGATAAAGTCTTAAAAACAAAGAAAAAAAGAAAAGAAAAATCGCCATAAATTTTTCTAGAAAAAGGAGATTATTCCCGACAGCAATCAATTGCCTTTTTGATAATTTCTCCCAATTTTCCAACAAAGCCTTTGGCCGCATCAGGGTCGAACTTGGCTTTTTTCAATTCGGAAGAATTTACCAGTTTTAAATTAAGGCCCCAAAAAAGATTGTAAAGCGAATAAGCCATTTTGAAATAATTTTGAGCCTCTTTTTTATTTCCCGCGGAAAGACTTTTCGTCCCAACCTCCATCAATCTCATACAGCCGGCCAACAAGTGTTTGGAAATGCACCAATCTTCTCCCTGATAATCCTTAATGATATTTTTTAATAAGGATTTGCGCATCTCCCGAATCTCATTTAAAAGATCGTAATATTTATCATCACCGGTTTTGGCGCCGGAAAAGAATAAATGTTCCTCAATGGAAATTAAATTCATGACCGCAATGGAAAGATCTTCGGCCGAAGAAAGATCAAGTTTCTCCCCCTTTTCCACTGTTTTCACTTTGGCCAATAATTGCTGAATTTTAATTTCGTCTTTCATGGTTTAAGACCCAACCGACAAAGTTGAGCCGAAAAAACGGTTGCCAAGATTAAAAATATTAAGGGAGAAATTACTTTCTGATAAGGAAAAAGAGCTTTCCCTTTATTGGTCTTATTCATTTTCCTTAAAAATAAGTCCAACAAAAATCCCAAAACAAAAGCAATGGTGCCAAAAACGATGCCCGAAAGCAACTTGTCGTGGCCGTGAATTTTACAGGTTGGGTGGCCGATAAATCCCGCTTGTTTTAACCCAAAGATGGTCATTATCCACAATCCGGCCGTCCAAAACCACTCCTGATACTTAAAATATTTTCTCTTCAGGGAAGATCCCGTCCACAAACCAAAAGATAAAATCAATCCTCCGATCCAAACTCCGGCAATTAAATCGTCCACTCCGAGGTAGTGGGAAATAAGTAAACCGCCGCCAACCGCGACGGTGCAGACCGGACAAACGGCCCGGATGGGAGTGATGAACAGTAAATAATAAACGGTAAACAGTAAAAAAACTGTCAGCCGTAAAGTAAAACCGGCAAGTTGTTTTTTCATCTTTTCGGTGATTGTTTCCTCTTGCGGGCTTTTCCTGCCAAACCCGGTTTTCTTCTTTCTTTTTCCTTGGGATTTCTTCTGAGAAATAAATTCTCCTTTAGGATTTTTCGATTCTGTTTATCGGCTTGGACTAGAGCGCGGGATAAAGCATGAATAAAAGCTTCCAACTGACCGGCTTTTCCGCCACCTTTAATACTTGAAGTGCAATAATAATTTTCCTCCGCTCCAAGAAGAGCCAACGGCCGGCGATAAAGAATTGCGGCAGTCCGTCCTAAAAAATACTCTTCAATCGGCTTTCCGTTTACAACAGATTTACCCTTACCGGCATAAAGCTTGACCAAAGCAACGCTTCTTTTTCTTCTGCCGACTGAAAAAATATATTTTATCTTTTTCGCTTCTGTTTTCGGCTTTTTCTCCGTTTTGATTTCTTTTTGCATTATAACTTCGGCCTTTGTTTCTTCTGTTTTTGGGGATTTCTTTATTTTTGGCATAATTTTTCCTTTTTTAACCTTTTTTAAACTTATCCTGATAAGGATGCTGGTCACCGGCAAATATTTTGAGTCTGGCCATCCGCTGATCCCTATGCTTATTTTTCGGCAACATATTCCGCACTGCATACTCAATAATTCTTTCCGGATGTTCAACTCTTAATTTTTCCAGAGTAATTGTTTTCAAACCGCCCGGATAACCGGAATAACGGGTGTATTTTTTATTTTTTTCCTTTTCGCCAGTTGTTTTAATTTGGGCGGCGTTGACAACAACAACATAATCGCCGCAATCCAAATAATTGACAAAATACGGTTTGTTCTTTCCGATCAATAAGGAAGTAATTTCACTGGTCAATCTGCCTAAAATTTTCTCTCCGGCATCAATTAAATGCCACTCCCTTTTAATCTCGTTTTTCTTGGTTGGTTTAAGATTATTTTTCATTTTTATCCTTTTTTTCTTTTATCTCTTTAACGGTTTTTTTGGTCTTTTCCGGTTCTTTCTCTTTTCCAACCGGCTCAGTTTTCTCTACTTTTGAATCAGAATCTTTCTTGACCAAAGATTTTACTTCTTCTTTAACTTCCTTTTTCGGCAATAATTCAACCCATTCCACTTTGGCCATCGGCGCCGCATCTCCTTTTCGGGGAGGTAAATGAATTAAGCGCAAATAACCACCGGATCTTTGTTTAAAAAGAGGGACAATCTCGTCAACCAAATAATTTGCCAGTTTTTTATCGCGCAAAAAGGAAAAAACCTCCCGACGGCCGGCAACCGAATTTTTTTTCCCCGAAGTTACCAGTTTTTCGGTTAATCTTTTGGTAGTTTTGGCTTTTGTCAGAGTAGTAACCAAAACTCCTCTTTCCACCAAAGAACGAACTAAAGATAAAAATAAAGCTTTTCGTTCTTTGGTATTACGGCTGAATTTTTTTCCGGCAACTCGGTGTTTCATAACAGTAAAAATAATCAATCGGTCAACTCAATCCCTTTTTGCTTCAAGGCGGCCTCGATGATTTTTATTGATTTCGTCCCTAAATTTTTAACTTTGACAATCTTTTTCCTTCCGGCCGCTAAAATGTCGCCGACTTGAGCCAAACCGCCCTTAGCTAAAGAATTGGCAATCCTTGTCGGCAATTCCAATTCTTCGACCGACATTTCCAAAACTTCCTTGGAAATTTTTTCTTCTTTTATCGCCGCTTCTTTCTTTTCTTTTTTGGGATTGACAATCTGTTGATAAAAACTTTCCAAAACTTTGGCCGATTCGTCAAACGCCCGGGACGGAGAGATAGTGCCGTCGGTCCAAATTTCCAGAGAAATTTTATCCCAATTAATCACCCTTCCGACACGGGTAGCGCTAACCTGGTAATTTACTCTGATTACCGGCGAAAAAGAAGCGTCAATCGGAATAACCCCAATTTCCTCCGACGGTCTTTCCTCGGCGGGAGAATAACCGTAACCTCTTTCAACAATCATTTCCATCTTTAAGCGGGATTTTTTATCCGCCAGGGTTCCTAAAATCAAATCGCCATTAATTATCTTGACGCCGGTCGGCGCTTCAATATCGGAAGCTTTTACCACGCCCGGTCCGGTTTTATCAAGAATAATTTTTTGCGGTTTTTCTCCCAGATATTCCAATCTTATTTTCTTCAAATTAAGAATCAAGGAAACGACATCCTCTTTTAAACCGCTAATCGTGGAAAATGGGTGTCTTACTCCGGGAATTTTAACCTGAACAACGGCCGCTCCGGGCAAAGAAGACAACAAAACTCTCCTCAGGGCATTGCCTAAAGTATGGCCATAACCTTGCTGTAACGGTTCAATAATAAACAAACCGAAATCAGCGGTTTCTTTTTCCTTTTTTACTTCAAAGATTGGTTCAATCATATTTCCTCCTCATTTAGCCGTCGGTAATAATTTCCGACTAGGCGCGTGAATAAAATTCTACTATTAATTGATCGTCAATTTCTGTAGGTAAATCGTCATTATCGGGCAATCTGATAATCTTTCCGACTGCCGCCTTTCGTTCCAACCAAAGAGGTAATTTATAATCCTTATCTTCAACTGCTTTTTTAACTTCAACAATTTTTAACGCCTTTTGGTCAAGACCAATCAATTGGTCTTTCTTAACCAAGAAAGAAGGGATATTGACCTTTTTTCCGTCAACCGTAACGTGACCGTGGCGAATTAACTGTCGGGCAGAAGAGCGGGAGGCGGAAAAACCCAATCGGTACAAAACATTATCCAACCTCGTTTCCAAAAGTCTTAATAAGGCTTTCCCGGTTGCCGACTTTTGTTTTTTTGCCTCTTCGTAATAGATCTTAATTTGTTTTTCGAAAACCTGATAAGTTCTTTTTGCTTTTTGTTTTTCCCTTAACTGCAAACTATACTCGGAACTTTTTCCGCTAAATCTTCGGGAACCGTGCTGGCCGGGGATAACCGCTCCCTTTTTCTCCAAAGGACATTTCGGAGAGCTGCACCTGGCTCCTTTTAAAAAGAGCTTTTTCCCCTCCCGGCGGCAAAGGCGACATTTTGGTCCTAAATATCTTGACATAAATTAAATATTAAATATTAATTATTTTTAATCCTTACATCCTTCTTCTTTTTTTCGGCCGACAGCCATTGTGGGGAATAGGAGTCACGTCGCCGATCAAATCAATTTTAAAATTAGCGGCCCGGATAGCCCTCAAAGCGGCGTCTCTGCCGGCACCAGGTCCTTTAATAAATATTTCAACCGATTTAATCCCTAGATTTCTAACCTTTTCCAAAGCTTTTTCCACGGTTACCGTTGCGGCAAAAGGGGTTGCTTTTCTTGCGCCTTTAAAACCAACCGCTCCGGAAGAAAGGCTGGTTAAAACCTTGCCTTCCGTATCGGTTACCGCCACTAAAGTATTATTAAAAGTTGCGGCAACGTGGATTTGGGCTTTTTCAATTGTTTTTGTTTCCAAATTACTTTTTTTCATTTGCCTGTTTATCGCTTCCTATTTTTGCTTGTTCAATTTTATTTAACGCTTCTTTCTTTAAGGCACCGATGGTCACTCTTTTGCCCCTTTTGGTTCGGGCATTGGTCCTGGTTCTTTGACCCCGAACAGGCAAATTGGCAGCGTGACGTTTACCGCGATAGGCGGCAATTCTTTTAAGACGAAAAATATTATCCTGAATTTCCTGGCGTAAATCACCCTCAACTTTAATCTTGGCATCAATAAACTTTTGAATCCGGGAAACCTCCTCGTCGGTTAATTCTTTAATTCTTTTTCCTCCTTCAATCCCGGTTTCCTGTAAAACCTTCTCGACGTTACTCCGACCGAGACCAAAAATTTTTGTCAAGCCAATTCTGACAATTTTGTTGTCTTGTAAATCAACTCCGGCAATTCTGATCATTATCTTTATCTTAAATTAGATTACCCTTGTCTTTGTTTGTGTTTCGGGTTTTTACAAATAATATAAATCCGGCCTTTCCGGCAAACAATTTTACAATTCCGGCATCTTTTTTTGACTGATGATTGGACTTTCATTTTATTGTAGAGAGCTTAGAGTTCTGCACCTTTACTCTAATCTCTAACCTCTCTTACTCTATCGGTTATATTTATAAACAATTCTTCCCCGGTTTTGGTCATAAGGAGTCATCTCCAGCTTGACCCTGTCACCCGGCATGATCCGGATATGATTCAGCCTCATTTTTCCGGAAACATGGCATAAAACCACTTTTCCTTCTCCAATTTCCACTTTAAAATTTGCGTTCGGTAAACTTTCCAAAACAAAACCGTCTAATTCGGAAATTCCTTTTTGAACCATAATTTTTACATTAAATTAGAGGGTTTCCCCTCATAATTTTTTTTAAGGAGTAAGAACAATCACTCCTTTTTCGCCTACGGCTAAACTTTTTTCAAAAGTAGCTGATATTTTACCATCTTCCGAAGCAATTGTCCAGCCGTCAGGTCTCATGACTACCAAACCCGTACCTAAATTATAAATCACTTCAATCGCAAATGTCATTCCTGGTTTAATTTCCGGAGTATTTTCTATTGGACCGTCTAGAAATTGAGGAATCATCGGCTCTTCGTGCAAAACCCGACCGATTCCGTGTCCGGTCAAAACTTTAACCTCCGAATAACCTGCCTTTTCAATATTTTCCTGAATTGCTTGGCTAATATGGCCAATACGGTTACCCGGTTTAACCACCCCGATTGCTTTTCCCAACGTTTCTTTCCCCACTCTTAAAAATCTTTCCGTTTCCGATTCGTTTTTACCTTCAATACTTCGGCTTCGCTCAGCGTCAACCTGAATCGTATCCGTCGTGTCCGTATGTAAATCGCCGTAAATCATGCCCAAATCAATTTTAACCACATCGCCCAAGGCAAGCTTCCTCTTTCCGGGCAATCCATGAACAACTTCGTCGTTAACGGAAATACAGGTTGTATAAGGATAGTGTCTGACAGTCGTAAATGATGGCCGGCCGCCAAAAGCCAGTATTTCCTTTTTGGCCAATTCGTCCAGCGCCTGCGTTGTTACTCCACTTTTTGCCCGGGAAACCAATAAATTCCTGATCTCCGCCAGTTTTTTTCCGCCTTCAACCATCAAGTTAATTTCTGCCGGTGACTTTAAATGAATCATCTTCACTCTTAAACCAAATTCCGCCGGCTAATTCTTAAAGCAATTTCGGCAAAGATATCTTCAATTGACCGGTTCCCGTCAACTTTTTCCAAAATTCCTTTTTGGGCGAAATATTCGATTACCGGACGGGTTTGTTGTTCAAACAAATCAAGTCGGACATTGACTTTTTCCGGTGTCTCGTCGGAGCGAACCACCAGTTTTCCGCCGCAAGAATCGCATAAATCTCCGGCCTGGGAAGGTTTAGTCAAAAGATTAAAGGTTTTCCCGCATTTTTCGCACAAGCGGCGATTAACCAATCTTTTAAAGACCTCTTCCCGGGGAAGATCCAAATATATAGCCAGATCTATTTTTTTTTCTTTCTCGGCCAAATACTTTTCAAAAGCTTCCGCCTGGGTAATCATCCGAGGGAAGCCGTCAAAAATGATTCCGTCAAGCCGATTAAGATTTTCCAGGTGTTTAATCAAAATTTCAATCGTCATTTGATCAGGCACCAACTTCCCTTCTTCAATAATGCTTTTTATTTGTCGGCCAAGATCGGAATCCTCTTTGGAAATTTTTCTTAAGATTCCCCCCATCTCAACATAAGCCAATCCGTATTTTTCCACCAGCTTTTCGGCCTGAGTTCCTTTTCCCGATGCCGGTTGACCGATAAGAACAATATTCATTTTTTTTAAAATTCTCCAAATTACTAAAAATTAGAACTTTTCCAGAAATTTCTCCAAAGTTTCCCGAGCGTTAGAACTTTTCCAGAAATTTCTCCAAAGTTTCCCGAGCGTTAGAACTTTTCCAGAAATTTCTCATACCCTCTCATTTGAATCATGCTCTGAATTGTCTTGGTCGTTTCCAGAATAACGGAAACAACGATTAAAATTCCCGTCCCTCCCAAAGAAAGAGTGCTAATGCCAAAAATCTTTTGGGCAATATTGGGCAGAATAGCAATCACCCCTAAAAACAAAGCTCCGGCAAAGGTAATCCGCGTCAAAATAAAATTTAAGTATTCTGCGGTTGGTGTTCCCGGTCTGATTCCGGGAATAAAACCGCCGGCCTTTTTGATTTCTTCGGCAATTTTCTGCGAATTGAAAACCATAGAAGTATAAAAATAGGTAAAACCAACAACCAGGATAAAATAAATAAAGTTGTAAACCGCTCCGTTGGGATCAAACAAACGACTTAAAATTCTGCCAAAACCGGCAATTGCCGGATTCGGAACCTGTTCCAAAAATCGGCCGATTAAGGAAGGAATCAAAACAAAAGAAACGGCAAAGATTATCGGAATAACACCCGCCTGGTTAATCTTTAAAGGTAAAAACGTTGATTGACCGCCGTACATTTTTCCTCCCGAAATTCTTTTGGCATACTCTATTCTGATCTTTCTAATCGCTTCGTCGGTAAAGATAACCGCCGCGATGACCAAAATACTCAAGCCGAAAAAAACCAAAACATTAAAAAAATTCTCGGCTCCTGTAACGGCAACCGTCTGACTAATCTCAATCGGCAAACGATTAACGATTCCGGCAAAAATTATTAAAGAAATCCCGTTGCCGATTCCTTTTTCGGTGATCATTTCTCCCAGCCACATCAAAAAATAAGTGCCGGCGGACATCGTCGCCACCAAAGAAAGGAAAGCAATCGGATTAGAAGCAAAAATAATATTGGCATTTTTTAAAAGAAAATACATTCCGATTCCTTGGAGTAAAGAAAGGGGCAAGGTCAAAAAACGGGTGTATTGATTGATTTTTTCCTGACCGTATTCTCCTTCTTTTGACAGCTCTTCCAGTTTGGGAAAAATCATGGTCAGCAATTGAAGAATAATTGACGAATTAATATAAGGACCCAAGCCCAAAGCCATTACCGAAAAATTGGCCAAGGTCCCTCCGGAAAACATATCCAATAATCCCAAAAACTGATTTTGACGAAAAAGATTTTTCAAAGAATCGGTATCAACTCCCGGAACGGGGACGTGAGCGCATAAACGAAAAACAAAGAGGATCAGGAGAGTAAAGAGAATCTTGTTTTTGAGTTCGGGAAAGCTAAAGATTGTTCTTAGGGTTTCTTTAATTTTTTTCATCTTTTTCTTTCGCTGTTTTTGTGGTCAGGACAACCTTGCCTTTGGCTTTCTCAATCTTTTCTTTGGCCGAATTGGAAGTAGGCAAATTTATAGTCAAGGAACGTTCAAGATTTCCTTCACCGAGAATTTTTACTCCGTATTTAATTCCTTCGTCTTTTTTAATTATTCCCTTTTCGGCCAAACTTTCCAAATTAATTGTCTCCCCGTCTTTAAAAAGATTCAAATACTTAAGATTGACAATTAAAGGCTTTATACCGGGTTTAAATTTGCCTTTGCCTCGCAATAAGGGCAGCCTCTTTAAAAGCGACTTTTTTAATTTGGTTCCCTCAAAAAGAAGGCCGACTTTTTCTCTTGACTTTTGGCCATATTTTCCCCGGCCAACCGTGTGACCGCCCTTACCCGAACCACGACCACGGCCGATTCTTTTTTTGGATTTTTGAATTGTTTTGGGTAAATTAGAAAGTTTCATTTTTCTCCTTATTTTTGGTTTATTCTTTTAATCTGGCCAAATAGTTTATTGGGAAACGCTCAATTGTTTCAAAGCTTCCAGGGTAGCATAAATATTGGAAGCCTGATTGCCCGTGCCCAAAATCTTGGAGGAAATGTTTTTAATTCCCGCCATTTCCACGACTGCTCTTACCGAACCGCCGGCAATGATTCCCGAGCCTTCCGGCGCCGGTTTTAATAAAATTTTGGCAGCTCCTCGTTTTACCCGAACTTCGTGAATTATGGTTCCTTTTCTTAAAGTAATTTCCACCAAATGTCTTTTGGCGTAAGCGGATCCCTTGGCAACGGCCAAGGAAACCGTCGGCGCCTTACCTAATCCGACACCAACTTTTCCTTTTTTATCACCGACAACCACGATGGCTGAAAATGATATTTTACTTCCTCCGGCTCTTTTTTTAGACACCCGGCTAACGCGGACAACTTTTTCCGAAAATTCATCGTTACCCGACTGGGCTGGTCCGTTTTTAGAAAAATTTTTAATCATAAATACTTTAAAGAAAAATATTAAAAACCAAGACCGGCTTTTCTGGCCGCTTCGGCTAAAGCTTTAACTCTTCCGTGATAAAGATAATAATTACGGTCAAAAACCACTTTTTTGACTCCTGCCGCCAAAGCTTTTTGGGCAATTATTTCTCCCACTAAAGTCGATCTTGTCATTTTACTCTTTTTTCCCTTCTCTTTTTGATTCTCAATCTCTTTTTCGTTGACAGACACAAGCGTTTTTCTTGTCTTGTCGTCAATTATTTGAGCGTAAATATATTTTCCCGACCGGAAAACAGACAAACGCGGCAAATCCTGACTTATTCTGGACCGAACACGGTTTTTTTTCTGTTGAATTTTTTCTTTTTTGCTTCTCATTTCGCTCCTCCTCCAACTCCGCCAACAGCACCGACTTTGGCTGCCTTGCCTGGTTTAAGAACAATTTTTTCTCCAAAATAACGGATCCCTTTTCCTTTATAGGAATCGGGTGGATAAATTTTGCGGATCTTGTCCGCCAACAAACCGACTTTAACTTTATCTGGACCAATAATGGTAATTTTATTTTCCTTAACTTCATATTTTATCTTGTCCGGTGGAGGAACTTTAACCGGATGACAAAAACCCACGTTTAAAATTAAATTTTCGGCCTCAAGTTGAGCTTTAAAGCCTGTACCTTTTACTTCCAGTTCTTTTTTCCAACCCTGAGTTACTCCCTGAATCGCATTAAAAAGTGTTTGTCGGAAAGTTCCGTGCATCATAGCCGTCTTTTCTTCGTCCGAATGGTTAACAATTGAGATTTGGTTTTCTTCTTTTTTAATCTCCAACCCTTCTGGAACCGTCAAAACAATTTCGCCCAAAGGTCCAGAAACCACGACCTTGTTTTGGTCAAGGGAAAAATTAGTTCCCGGTGACAATAAAATTATTTTTTTTCCAATTCTTGACATAAATATTACTTAAGATTAATAAACCTCCAAGACAATTTCTCCTCCGACGTTCGCCTTGGCGGCTTCCTTATCGGTCAGTAAACCTTTCGGGGTAGAAATAATTTTAAGACCCAATCCTCCCAAAACCTTTTTACCGCCGCACGCTTTTTGATAAACTCTCAGCCCGGGTTTGGAAACAATCTTGATTTGTTGAATTCCTTTTCCGTCTTTTTTCTCTTTAAGAGAACAAACCAAAACCTTTTTGGCCTTTTCTCCTTTAATTTCCACTTTTTCCAAATAATTTTCTTTTTGCAAAATCCGCAAGATGCCTTCTTTCATCCGAGAATAGGGTAAAACCACTTCTTTCTTTCCGGCAAGACAACCGTTTTTAAGGCAGGAAATAAGTTGAGAAATTGAATCAGTCATAATCTTTTTTACCAACTTGCCCTGGTAATCCCCGGCAGTTCACCCTTATGGGCCAATTCCCGAAAACAAAGCCGGCAGACACCAAACATTCTTAAATAACCTCTCGACCGTCCGCACAAATGACAACGATTCCGAAAACGGGAACTAAATTTCGGACTTTTCTTTTGTTTTACAAATTTTGCGACTCTGGCCATATTTTTTAATTATTTTTAACAAAGGGCATTCCCAATTCTTCTAATAATCTTCTTGATTGAATTTGGTCTGCCGACTCAAGAACAAAGGTGACTTCCAGCCCTCGATTTTTATCCAATTGAGTATAATCTACTTCGGGAAAAATAACCATCTCTCTGATCCCAAGGGAATAATTATTATTTTTATCAAATCCGGTCACGGGAACTCCGTGGAAATCCCTGGTCCTGGGCAAGACAATACCCATCAGCTTTTCCAAAAAATTAAACATCTTTTCCCCTCTTAAAGTTACCGTCAACCCGATCGGGCTGGCCACCGCCAAATTAAAAGCGGCGATTGATTTTTTCGCCCGACAAACCTTTGGGTTTTGTCCGGTTATGGCCGCCAACTGACCCTTGGCTTTTTCAATAATACCTTTATCTTTGGCTCCTTCTTTCACTCCCATTGAGACAACCACTTTTTTAAGACGAGGCGCGGCCAAAAAATTGGCCAAGCCAAATTCTTTCTGCAACTTTGGCCTGATTTCCTTCTGATATTTTGTTGATAATTTTTCTTCTTTATCCATATTTTTTTCTTTTTTCTTTAAATCTGATTTTTACACTTGCGGCAAATTCGGGTCTTTTCTTTATTGTTTTTTGACAACAAATAGCCGATTCTGGTTGGCTGATTGCATTTCGGACAAATCAAAGCAAGACTGCTAACCGATAATGGCCGGCCGACATCAATAATTCCCCCCGGCTTACCTTCACCGCGGGGTTTCAAATGTTTTTTGAATAAATTGGCTCCGGTCAATAAAACCTTGGCTTCTCCGGGAAAAACCTTTTCCACTGAGGTTTTTTTGCCTTTATCTTTACCCCGGGTAATGACTACTTTGTCGCCTTTTTTAATTTTCATTTTTCTTTTTTAAATAACCTCTTTCGCCATGGAAGCAATCTTGGAATAACCTTTTTCTTTAATTTCCCGGGCAATCGGTCCGAAAACCCTGGTTCCCCGAGGATTGCCGGTTTTATCAATTATCACGCCCGCGTTGTCATCAAACCGAACATAGGTTCCGTCTTTCCGGGAAAATTCTTTATTGGTTCTGACAATAACTACTCTGACTATCTCCGCATCTTTAACCACTCCGGTCGGCAAAGCCTGATCAACAACTCCGGCAACAACATCGCCGACGCTTCCGTAAGTTCTTTTGGAACCGCCGTAAACATGAATTACTTTTATTGACTTGGCGCCGCAGTTATCCGCCGGTGTCAAAACTGTTCTTAATTGGATCATGAAACAACCTCCTGTATTTTAAAAGAAATCGTTTTGCTTAACGGACGACATTCTGTAATTTTTACTAAATCTCCGTTTTTGGCGCCAATTAAATTTTGGGCATGAATTTTTCTTTTGATTTGCATCCTTTTATGGTATAAAGGGTGTTTTTTGACGAAAGACACTTCCACAATCGCCGCCCGATTCATTTTATTGCTGATAATTTTCCCGATAAAAATTTTCATTTTTCCATCCTTTTTTCAATCCGAGATTCTTCTTCCTTAACCGGAAGAAGTGATTTCTCGGAAATCAAGGTTAATATTTTAGCAATTTCCTTTCTCTTTGCCAAGTAGCCATGAACATTTTTGACTTTTCCTTGGCCAATTTCAAGACGGATTTTGGCCGCCTCATTTTTTTCTTTCATCATTTTTTCCTTTAGTTCCGACAGACTCATTCCTTTAAGCTGATCAAATTCTTTTTTCTTCATTTTTTAATTTTTTGATTATATTATTGATTTTTTGAGACAAACTTAACCGGAAAAGGCAATTTGGCCGCCGCCAGTTTTAAGGCTTTCTGGGCGTCTTTTAAAGGAACCCCTGTTAACTCAAAAATAATTCTTCCGGGTTTGATTACCGCCACAAACTCTTTATTTTCTCCTTTTCCTCCACCCATTCTTACTCCGGCGCTTTTACCGGAAACCGGTTTGTCCGGGAAAACTCTGACCCAAATTTTACCGCCTCTTTTGGTGTAATGGGTAATTGCCTTTCTGGCCGCTTCAATTTGAGCTCCGGTCAACCAGCCCCGGCCAAAAGACCGCAAACCAAATTCTCCAAAATTTAAGTCGCTGCCGTTATAGGCAAAGCCTCTCATCTTCCCGCGAAAGCATTTGCGATATTTTTGTTTTTTTGGTTCAAACACTTTTTTCTCCTTTATAAATCCAAACTTTAATACCTACGTATCCTGATCTGGTTAGGGCCGGACAACTGGCGTAATCAACATCCGCTCTTAAGGTAGAAAGCGGGATTTTACCTTCGGAAAAAGTCTGACGCCGGGCAATTTCCGCTCCATCAATTCTTCCGGTAAAAATAACTTTAATCCCTTTCGCTCCGGCGGACATTACCCGGGCAATCGTTTTTTGAACGATTCTCCGGGGAGACATCCTTTTTTCAACCTGCTCGGCAATCCTTTGCGCAACAAAATAGGCGGATAAATCAGGACTTTTTACTTCTTGAGCAATAATTTCCAGATTTTTCTCCGGATTGGGAATAGAAATTAACTTTACCAGTTCTTTTTTCAGTTCTTCCAAGCCGGAACCGCCGCGGCCGATAACAACACCCGGACGGGAAACGGCAATTATAATTCTGATTTTATTAATTGATCTTTCAATTTCTACGGAAACGATTCCCGCCAACTGCAATTTCCGGAAAAGCAATTTTCTGATTTTAACATCTTCCAAAAGATATTTTTGATAATTAGTTTTCCGGCCATACCAACGAGCCTTCCAATCGTAAATTACACCCAATCTAAAAACGCTTGGATTAACTTTATTGCCCACTTTTTTTAAGTTCTCCGGCCAGTTTAATTGATTCCGGCGCAGGAAGAACTGCCTCCTCTTTGCTTTCAAAAATAACGGTTAAATGGTAAAATCTTTTCCTGATAATTCCGCTGTCAAATCTTGCCCCGTGAGAGCGATCCTGTCTTTTCATCCGCGGGCCTTCGTCAACCAAAATATTGACAATCTTTATCTCTTCCGGTTTGGCCAATTTCAAATTATTTTTGGCATTGGCCACTCCTTGAAGAACAACTTTTAAAATCAAATCGGCCGGCCGTTTAGTCATGAACCGTAATTTAGCCACAGCCTTTCCGGCCGTTAAACCGATAACGCTTTTGGCCACCAATCTGGCCTTTCGGGGACTGCCCCTCAAATATTTTCCGCTTGCTTTAATTATCATATTAAGTTTTTTCCAAAACTCTTTTAACAATTTTTCCGTGTCCTCTAAAAGTTCTCGTCGGAGAAAATTCGCCCAAACGGTGACCGACCATTTCCTCGGTAACAAAAACATCAATAAAAACATGGCCGTTATGAACGCCAAAAGTATAGCCGACAAATTCCGGCGGGATTTGCGATCTTCTTGCCCACGTTTTTAAAGTCTCTTTTTTTCCGGATTGTTTTTGAGCCAATACTTTTTTTAACAATTTTTGATCTATATAAGGACCTTTTTTTGAACTTCTGGACATGGTATCAAGTTCTTGTTTTTGGTTACCGGTTTTGGTTTTTAAATTTTAAACAAACCGGCTGTTTACCTGTTACTCACCAAGACAAAAACATTACCTCCTTCTTTTAACTATTAATTTATCGGAATATTTTTTTGACTTCCTAGTTTTAAACCCCAAGGTCTTTTTGCCCCAAGGAGTGACCGGAGAAGGCATACCAATTCCCGAACGGCCGTTACCTCCTCCATGCGGATGGGAACGGGGATCCTGAACAACTCCTCTGACTGTTGGTCGAATACCCATCCGAATCTTCCGACCGGCGGTTCCGATTATCCTTGTTTTCCAATCAAGATTACCCAACTGACCGATAGTCGCCTTCCCTGTTTCCGGAAAAAGTCTGATTTCTCCGGAAGGCAATTTAACGGTAACTAAACCGCCTTCGCGAGACATGATATAAGCTGCTCCGCCGGCCCCACGAACCAATTGAGCGCCCTTACCGGGAATTATCTCCAAACAATGTATCGCCATTCCTACCGGAATTTTGACCAAAGGAAGACAATTGCCGACTTTGATTTCTACGTTCTCTCCGGAAATAACCGAATCACCGACCTTTAAACCCTCGGGCCTTAAAATATAGCTTCTCTCTCCGTCACTATATTGTAATAAAGCCAAATCGGCATTGCGATTTGGGTCATACTCAATACCCAAAACCCTTGCCGGTAAATCGGTTTTGCTTCTTTTCCAATCAATTGTCCGGAGAAATCTCTTACTGCCGCCACCCTGATGACGAACGGAAATCGTTCCGTTCGAACCCCTACCGCCGGATCTTTTTAAGATTTTTTTCAATTTTCTTTCTTGACGACTCATTTTTTTACTGTTTTGCCGCTTGTCCTCCGGTTTCAAAAATTTCAATTTTTTGATCTTTCGCCAATTTAACCATGATTTTTTTACTGTCGTTTTGCCGACTTAATCTCCTGGTCTTCCAAGATCGTTTGTTTTTACCTTTTTTAACTACCGATCTTATTCCCGTAACGCTGACGGAAAAAGTCTTCTCAATTGCTTTTCTTGCCTGATTTTTATTAACTTTCTTTTCCACCAAAAACGAATACCAGCCCTTATTTGCTTTATCAAATGATTTCTCCGTAATCAGCGGCTTAACTTTAATTTCCGAAACAGAATCTAAATTATTTGCTTTTTCAATTTTAGCCATTTTTCTTCGTTATGCTTGTTTTTTTAACCGTTTTTCGGGCAACTTTTTTTATTTTCTTTTCTTCACCTGCCTCAACCTCAAGCTCTTTGGCAACCGATCGACCTTTTTTTATAACGGGCAACGAATCGCTTTCAATAATCAAAAAATCGTTATTCAATACTTCGTAAGCGTTAAGATTATCGGCTTTTAAGACCTGAACGTTTTTAAGATTGGCCACCGATCTTAACCAATCGGCATCTGATTTGGCAGCCACCAGACATAAATCAAAATCCTGCCAATCTTTTTTTAAATCGGCAACTTTCACTAACAGTCCGGAAAATAAAAGCGCTGCCGTTTTTGTCTTTGACCCCAAATCCGCAAAACTATTTACAAAAAACAAATTTCCTTCCGCCAATTTGGCGCTTAAAGCTAAAAACAAGGCTTTCGTTCTCAATTGCTTAGGTAGGGAAAGCTGCCAATTTTCCTTTCCGGTCGGACCATGGGCTGCTCCTCCGCCGACAAATATCGGCGAATAGCGATCTCCGTGCCGGGCGCGGCCGGTTCCTTTCTGCCGCCAGATTTTCTTACCCGAACCGGAAATATCGGCCCTGGTCTTAGCTCTGGCTCGCGACTTTCTTTGGTTGGCCAAATAAACCCTAACCGCCCGAGCAAGCAATACGGGATTTTTTTTAAGACCAAAAATTTGTTCCGGTAATTCCTTACTTTCGGATTCAAGAGATTTAAGATTATAAACTTTTGCCTTCATCGTTTAAATAATGTTTAAATTCAGATAATTTCGGCTTTAAATCGGGGATCATTCCCCACCTTTTTTAAAATAACGAAATCATTCTTTTTCCCGGGGATTGCTCCCTTGACCAAAATTTTGTTTGTCTCCCTATCAACCATAACCACCAAAAGATTTTTAACGGTTCGGTATTTATCTCCCTCTTTGCCCGCCATCCTCTTTCCCTTCATCACCCTTCCCGGAGTTGTCGTAGAACCGATTGATCCGGGAGCCCTTTCGCGATCGGATTGTCCGTGAGTCTGAGGACCGCCTTTAAAATGATAGCGTTTGACCACTCCGGCAAAACCAAGACCTTTGCTTTTTCCCTTGACGTCAATTAAATCTCCTGCCTGAAAAACTTTTTCCGCCGTAACAATTTCACCAACGGGCAATCTATCTTCAACTTCTATCCGGATCTCCTTGAGAAAAGGCTTTTTCTTTTTGGACTCCCAAGCCAGGCCTAAGGCCGAATAGCCGTCTTTTTCTTTAGTTCTTTCAAAAGCAACCCGGCAGGGTCCGGCAATAATTTCCGTCACCGGAAATCTCTCTCCTTCTTTGGAGAATATTTGCTTCATTTCGCCTTTTTTACCGATAATTTCTTTCATTTTGTTTTTATAACTTTCATGAATCGACAAAAATTTACAATAAAAAAAGTGCCTCAGGCACTTCCTTTTTCCTTTTGCCAAAGTGACCCGGCTCAATTATGTTTTAACTTCACGCAGCTGATTATATCACAACTTTAACCAGGAAACTATACCGAAACAATCAGAGGAAAATCAATTAAATCTTTCCAGAAGAAGGAGTCGATTACATCTTGATTTCAATATCCACGCCGGCCGGCAGATCCAAATTTTGCAGGCTTTCGATTGTCTTGCCGGTTGGATCCAAAATATCAATTAACCGGCGATGAGTAAGAATTTGAAATTCCTCCCGGGCATTTTTATCAACATGGGGGCTGGAAGTAACCACCACCAATTTCCTCTTTGTCGGTAAAGGAATCGGTCCGGAAACTTTTGCGCCCGAAGATAAAGCCGAATCCACAATTTTTGCGGCCGCTTCATCAATAACCCGATGATCGTATGATTTTAAACGTACCCTGATTCTTCCTTTAGGCATATTTCTGCTCTTAATTTTTAATCAGCTTTTTCTGCTTGAATATGGAGCCTGAGTTAAGACTCCCAGGCTCCATATTTTCTCAAGCAAAATTAAAAATCAATTAATAACTTACTTAACTGATAATTTTTGAGATCGCTCCGGCGCCGATAGTATGACCGCCTTCTCTGATAGCAAACCTCAAACCTTCTTCCATGGCTACCGGAACAATTAATTCCGCCGTCATTTTGGCACTGTCACCGGGCATCACCATTTCTACCCCTTGAGGTAAGGTAACATTGCCGGTAACGTCAGCCGTACTGATAAAGAATTGAGGTCTATAACCGGTAAAGAAAGGAGTGTGTCTTCCACCTTCCTCTTTGGTCAAAATGTAAACTTCAGCTTCAAACTTGGTATGAGGCTGA
The DNA here is from genome assembly GCA_002069945.1 of Microgenomates group bacterium ADurb.Bin219. GTDB lineage: Bacteria > Patescibacteriota > Microgenomatia > UM-FILTER-40-11 > UM-FILTER-40-11 > MWCH01. Next base: position 104,757 of record MWCH01000001.1, on the reverse strand, counting down.
ATACTTCCCGGTTTGGCCAAAATTTGACCTCTCTCAACATCGTCTTTCTCAATTCCTCTAAGCAAAACTCCAACATTGTCACCGGCTTGCCCTTCATCCAAGGTCTTGCGGAACATTTCTACGCCGGTAACGACGACTTTCTTGGTCGGCTTAAGGCCGATAATTTCCACTTCGTCATTAACCTTAACAAGGCCGCGGGTAACCCGGCCGGTAACAACCGTTCCTCTTCCTTTAATGGAAAAGACATCTTCGACCGGCATCAAAAAGGGTTTTTCCAGATCTCTGACCGGAGTCGGAACATATTCGTCAACCGCTTTCATTAAGTCCAAAATTGATTGCTCTCCTTGGGGATCTCCCTCAAAGGCCTTAAGAGCGGAAACCCGGACGATCGGGATTTCGTCTCCGGGAAATTGATATTTCTTTAAAAGTTCCCGGATTTCCATTTCAACCAGATCCAAAAGTTCCTTGTCGTCAATCAAATCGACTTTATTTAAAGCGACGACAATTGCCGGAACATTAACCTGGCGGGCCAACAAAACGTGCTCTCTTGTTTGGGGCATCGGTCCATCCGGAGCCGAAACAACCAAAATGGCACCATCCATCTGAGCAGCGCCGGTAATCATGTTTTTAACAAAATCGGCATGGCCCGGACAATCAATGTGGGCATAATGGCGTTTTTCTGTTTCGTACTCGCAGTGATGAATATTAATGGTGACACCGCGGGCCTTTTCTTCCGGAGCGTTGTCAACTTCAAAAAAATCCAAACCTTTGGTTGTATTACCCGGCTGCTTGGAAAGTACGCGGGTAATCGCGGCCGTTAAAGTAGATTTTCCATGATCAACATGACCAATCGTTCCTATATTAAGATGCGGCTTGGTCCGCTCAAATTTTTTTCCTGCTGTTTCTGCCATAAGTTCCTCCTTGATAATAAATTTAAATTAAAATCGTGTTTCTAATCATACCAAACTCAGGCTTTTTTTGCAAGAACCTGGCTTTGAACATTTTTTGGCATCTCTTCATAATGAGAAGGTTCCATATAATAGGAGGCTCGACCCTGGGTCATGCTTCTTAAGGTTGTGGTATAGCCGGGAATCTCCGATAAAGGAACCATGGCTTTGATCATCCTCATTGCGCCGCGGTTTTCCGTTCCCAAAATTTGAGCCCGTCGGCTGGACAAATCACCGATAACCGTCCCTAAAAATTCCTCCGGTGTCGTTACTTCCACTTTCATAATCGGTTCCAATAACGTCAAATCCGCATTTTTTACCGCATCCTGAAGTGCCATGGAACCGGCGATTTTAAAAGCAATTTCCGAAGAATCAACTTCATGGAAACTACCGTCATAAACAACGACCTTCATGTCCACCAAGGGAAAACCGGCCAGCACGCCATTTTCCATCGCTTCCTTAACGCCTTTTTCAATCGGAGAAATAAATTCCGTCGGAATCGCGCCGCCTTTAATTTCCGAGGCAAATTCATAACCTTCACCCCGGTTTTTCGGTTCCACCCTCAAAAGACAGTGACCATATTGCCCGCGACCGCCGGACTGATGAATATATTTTCCCTCTCCGTTGGCAATTTTCTTGACCGTTTCCTTATAGGCGACCTGGGGGGCGCCGGTATTGGCTTCCACTCCGAATTCCCTTTTCATCCGATCGACAATAATATCCAAATGTAATTCGCCCATTCCGGAAATAATAGTCTGTCCGGTTTCGCGATTGGATTTGATTTTAAAAGTAGGATCTTCTTCCGAAAGTCGATTTAAAGCATTGCCCAATTTTTCCTGGTCGGCCTTCGTTTTCGGCTCAATTGCCAAAGAGATAACAGGTTCCGGAAAAGTAATTGATTCCAAAATAATCTGTTTCCCGGAATCGGCCAAGGTATCACCCGTAGAAGTTTTTGTCAAACCGATAGCCGCCACAATCTCGCCGGCATAAGCTTCGGTAATTTCCTCTCTTTTGTCGGCATGCATTAAAAGCAACCGGCCGATTCTTTCTTCGTTTCTTTTGGAAGTATTCATCACCGAACTGCCCGACTTTAAAGTCCCGGAGTAAACCCTCAAATAAGTTAATTTCCCGACATGAGGATCAACCTGAATTTTAAAAGCCAAGGCAGATAGGGGCGAATCGTTTCTGGTTTCTCTTTCTTCCTCTTGGCCGGTAATGGGATTAATTCCTTTTACCGCCGGAATATCTAAAGGCGAAGGAAGAAAATCTACCACTCCGTCCAAAACCGGTTGAACCCCTTTATTTCTTAAAGAGGAACCGACAAACAAAGGCACCAACTTTAAATTGATGGTTGCCTGGCGTAAAACTTTCTTCAAATCTGCCAAGGCCGGCTCTTTCCCGTCAAGATATTGGGCCAAAAGACCTTCATCCTCCGCGCAAATCTGTTCAATTAGATCGCTTCTGGCAGCTTCAACTTCCGTTTCCATCCCCGACGGAATCGGCCCTTCTTCAAATTGAATTCCCAATGGATCTTTTTCCCAAAATAAAGCCTTCCTCTCCAATAAAGAAATTACCCCCTTGAAAGATTGCTCTGCACCAATAGGATAAGTAATAACCGCCGGTTTAATACTCAACCTATCTTTAATCATCTTCAAACTAGCTTTAAAATCGGCGCCCAAAACATCCATTTTATTCATGAAGATCAATCGGGGAACGGAATATTTGTCCGCCTGGTGCCAAACGGTTTCCGACTGGCTTTGAACGCCGGAAGCGGCATCAAAAATCATAACCGCTCCGTCCAATACCCGCAAAGATCGTTCCACTTCCGCCGTAAAATCAACGTGACCGGGCGTATCAATAATATTGATCCGGTGATCCTGCCAAAAAGTCGTAATCGCCGCCGAAACAATGGTAATTCCTCTTTCTCTTTCCTGAGGCATCCAATCAGTTACCGTCGTTCCCTCGTCAATATTCCCGAGTTTGTAGGTTTTGCCGGTATAAAAAAGAATCCGCTCGGTCGTAGTCGTTTTGCCGGCATCAATATGGGCGATAATGCCGATATTCCGGACTTTGTCCAAAGAAACGATTCTTTCGGTTGTTTTTAAAATTTGTGCCATGTTTTATTTTTTTGGTAATAAAAAAACCGCTTTCTCTCTTCGCCGGAAAGATACTGACTGGAAGGGGCCTTACCCCTAGCTTTATTCTCAGCGAAGGAAACGAGGGGAAAGCAGTTTTACTTCAACCTTAAGTATTCTATCAAATTTCCGGAGATAAAATCAACTGGTTTATTGATGGTGACCTTTTTTTTCTTTGGAAAACCTTTTTTGAAGAATTTTCAATAACCGACCTTTATCAATATCCCAACGGTTAAGGTAAAAAATATAAGCAATTTCCAACAATCCAAAAGTATTAATAACCATCAAAAGGATAAACCAAACCAAATGTTTTTTTCCGGCCGCCTTCCATAAAGCCCAAGTTTTCCAAAAAAAACTCCAAAAAAGAAAAACTGCAAAAAATAGGTTTTGATTCATTATTTCGTTAATTTTCATAATTTTTCGGTTTAAAAACTTATTTCTAAAATTCTTTCTTGTCTTTTGCCGTGAACTTTTACCGGCTTCCGCAGCCGCCTATTGGTTTGGGCGTTGAAGGATTGCCGTGTTTTACCCATTCGCTCCCGTTGCAAACCCAACTATCTTCCGGACCAGCCAAAAGAAATCTTAAAGATAACAATATTACAAAAACAATTAAAATACCAATCAAAAATAATAATCTTTTTTTTGCTATTTGTTTCATCGGTTACTTTTTCTTATCCAATTTGTCCAGCTTAAGTAATTTTATTCCATAATAGACAACCAGAGCCACCACCAAGAAATCAATTAAGGTGGTGACAAAGTGACCATAAAGAATTTTGGACGGACCCAAGGATAAAGAAGCCGTATCTAAACCCTTGGCCACACCTAAAATCAAACCCAGAAAAGGATTAATCAAATCGGAAACAATTGCCGCCACCAATTTTGAAATCGCTCCGCCCAAAATAAAACCGACCGCCAAACCGACAACTCCCTGTTCTCTGATAAATTCCATAAAACCTTTCATTAAAAATCACCTCCTTATTTATTTTTCTAAGCAAAATTATCATGCAATATTTTTTAAAAAAAAACAAGAAGGGATATCCTAATGGAATATTCGGAAAGAAATCTTTTTCTTTACCAGCGGAAGTGCGAGAAAGCTTTGTTTGCTTCGGCCATCTTGTGGGTATCTTCTCTTCTTTTAACTGCGCCACCAAGACCGTTGGAAGCATCAATCAACTCGGCGGCCAGTTTTTCGGCAAAAGTATGGTATTCCCGGCTCGGCCTGGCTAAAGTGGCCGTAATCAACCAACGAATGGCCAAAGAATCTCGGCGATCACCCCTTACCGGCATCGGCACCTGATAAGCGGCGCCGCCGATTCGTCTCGGTCTAACCTCCATCAAGGGCCGGATATTATCCATCGCCTTGTTAAAAACAACCAGCGGATCACTCTTGCTTTTTTCTTTAACCAAATCAAAAGCACGGTAAATTTGTTTTTCCGCCACCTGTTTTTTCCCGGAGCGCATCGTTCGGTTAATTAATTTACTGATCAGTTTACTTTTATAAACAGAGTCTTCAAGGACTTCTCTTTTTTTAATTGCTCCCGATCTTGGCATAGTTGTTTATTAAGTCGTCGCCGAAGCGGCCGTTTGGCTGGCCCTTCCCGAAGCGCCTCCTCCACTAATCTTGGTTCCGTATTTTGATCGACCTTTTTTCCGCCCGACAACCCCGGTAGTATCATATTTTCCCCTAACAACATGGTATTTAATCCCAACCAAATCCTTAACCCGACCGGCCCGAACCATCACGATAGAATGCTCCGCCAATTCGTGGCCGATTCCGGGAATATAAGCGGTAATTTCCTGCTTGTTTGATAATCTGACCTTGGCCACTTTTCTTAAACCGGAATTTGGCTTTTTGGGAGTAATTGTTTTCACTAAAGTAACTACCCCTCTTTTTTGGGGACTGACCGAATTCACCAAAACCCTTTTCCGGGAATTGTAAGATTTTCTTAAGGCGGTCGCCTTAATTTTTTTGACAATTTTTTTGCGTCCTTTTCTGACTAATTGTGAAATTGTAGGCATAGTTTTAATTATTTTTCCGGCTCTGATTTTACCACATCTTTCGTCAGTTCTCTAGCCGCTTCCAAACTGACCGGAATCAGTCTCCCGATAATAACGTTTTCTTTAAGTCCCCGGAGCGCGTCTTCTTTACCTTCCAGGGCAGAATCGGACAAGACACTGGTTGTTTCCTGAAAAGAAGCGGCGGAAAGCCAGGATTCGGTTTTCAAAGCCGCCTGGGTAATTCCTAAAATTATTTTCTGTGCCGTCGCCTTTTGCTCGGGATCTTTGATTTTGGAATTTTCCTCTTCAAAGACTTTTTCTTCCACAATTTCTCCCGGTAAAATTGAAGTCGCTCCCTGATTTTTAATTCTGACCTTTTCGCTCATTTTCCTGACAATAACCTCAAAATAACGATCGTTAATCGGAATACCCTGGGATTCGTAGACTTTTTGAATTTCGTCAACCAAATAAATCTGGGCCTCCCTTAAACCTTTTATTTGCAAAATCTCTTTAATATCCAAAGATCCGGAGGCAATCTGGGTGCCCGCCAAAATTTCCTCTCCTTCGCTAACTTTTAGAGAGCTTGTTAACGGCACCAAATATTCCCGAACTTCTCCGCTTTTCTTCTGTTCCCGAACAACCACCCGATTGCCAAAATTTTCCGGGTGAATTTCTACCTTACCGGAAATCTCCGCCAGGGGAGAAAGAACTTTAGGAATTCTTACCTCAAAAAGCTCAGTTACCCTCGGCAAGCCCTGAGTTACATCCAAACCGACAACTCCGGCCGTATGTTTTGATTTTAAGGTTAATTGTGTTCCCGGCTCGCCGATTGATTGAGCGGTAATAACCCCAACCGGAGTCCCGATTTCCACCATTTTCCGGGTAGAAAAATCCCATCCGTAACAGGCAGCGCAAAAACCAAACTTTGACGCGCAGGTTAAGGGAGATCTGACCCAAACGGAGACAGCAGCGCTTTCTTCAATCGTCTTTAACTTTTTCTCGTCAATTTCTTCACCTTTCTTGAAAATTATTTTTTTGGTCTTCGGATCTGTCAAATCTTTTGCCAAAATCCGACCCAAAATTCTTTTTAAGAAAGCTTTTTCCCTGGGACCGGATTTAATAATCTCAATCCCTTCTTTGGTCAAACAATCTTCTTCGTGAATAATCGCATCATGGGCAACATCAACCAGTTTCCGGGTCAAATAACCGGCATCCGCTGTTTTTAAGGCCATATCGGTTAAGCCTTTTCTTGAACCCCTGGTGGTAGTAACATACTCAAAAACCGAAAGCCCTTCTCTAAAGTTGGATTTAGTCGGCAAATCTACGACCTTGCCCAAAGGATCAACCACCAAGCCTCTGATTGCCGAAATTTGTTTTAAAGTATCTTTGGAAATCCGGCCGACTCCCGCCTCAATAACGATCTTTATTGGATTGCCTTCATGAAACTTTTCCCAGGTTTTTTCCGCTAAATCTTCCGTTGTTTCCAGCCAAACTTCTTGAGAAAGCCTCTTTTTTTCTTCCTGGGTAATTAACCCTTGCTTGAAATTTTCTTCAATTTCCGCCACTTTTCGGTTTGAATCCTCAATGATCGCCTGTTTTTCCGGCAAAAGCTCACAATCTTTAACCGAAAGGGAAACTCCGGAAATAGTTCCGGACCAAAAGCCCAAATCTTTCAAGCTGTCAACCATCTTCATCAATTCTTCTTCGCTGCAAGTCTTGAAGGCCTTCTCAAAAAGCTGTTTAACCGTGCTTTGTTTTACCGGTTCGTTAATAAATCTCAAAGATTCGGGAATTACTTCGTTGAAAAAGATTCTTCCGACTGTGGTTTCCAATAAAGAATCGTGGTAATGAACTTTAATTTTTTGCCTCAGTTGGATTTTTCCGCTTTGGTAAGCAAAAATGGCTTCGCTAAAATCGGCGCAAATAATCTTGCTTTCCGGTAAATTTAAGGGGGTTGAAGTCAAATAATAAATTCCCAAGGACATCTCTTTTGTCGCCGGAACCGTAATCGGAGAGCCGTCGGACGGCCTTAACAAATTCTTATTCGGAAGCATCAAGCGACACGCTTCTTCCCGCGAAGCCGAAGAAAGAGGAACGTGAACCGCCATCTGGTCTCCGTCAAAATCAGCATTAAATCCAGAGCAGACGCAAGGATGAATCCGGATAGCGTTTCCTTCAATCAAAATCGGATAAAAAGACAATATTCCCAACTTATGAAGAGTCGGCGCCCGGTTAAGCATCACTGGGTGATTTTTGGTAATTTCTTCCAAAATATCAAAAATTTCCGGCGGCCTTCTTTCCAACATATTGCGAGCACTGCGAACATTCGGAGCAACTCCCTTAAGAATCATCTCCCTTAAAACAAAAGGCTTAAACATTTCTAGAGCCATTTCCTTGGGAAGGCCGCATTGATTCAATCTCAATTCCGGACCAACAACAATAACCGACCTGCCCGAATAATCAACCCTTTTCCCTAAAAGATTTTGCCTAAATCGTCCTTGTTTACCCCTCAACATATCCGAAAGCGATCTCATTTTGATTTTCTTTACTCTTCTTTTTTCTCTGACCGCCTTAGCCGAATCAATGAGAGCATCAACCGCTTCCTGAAGCATTCTTTTCTCGTTTCTCAAAATAATTTCCGGCGCTCCCAAATCAACCAAGTGTTTAAGCCGGTTGTTCCGGTTAATCACCCGACGCAAAAGATCGTTCAAATCGCTTGAAGCGAAACGACCTCCGATCAGCTGAACCATCGGCCGCAAATCAGGAGGAATTACCGGCAAAGCAGTCAGAATCATCCATGAAGGATTAATCCCGGCTTTAACCATTTTTTCAACGATCCTTAATCTCTTGGAAGCTTTGGCGTGTTTTTGTCCTGAAGTTTTCAAAACCTGTTCTTTCAATTCTTCTTCCATTTTCTTAAGATTAATCTTCTTGATAATCTCCAGTAAACTTTCCGCTCCCATACCAACTTTGATAAAATGATCAGCCTTAGCCTCTCTCAGGCGGAAAAGGTCGTCTTCAGAGATAATAGACATCATTCTTAATCCCCTGGCTTTATCAACCAAAAGAGAAAAACCTCTTTTAATATCTTCTTCTTCTTCGGCTTTTTCTTCCTTGATCTGCTGAATTTTTTGTCTTAAAGAAAGATTTAGCTCTTCGGTGGCCAAGGCAACTTGCTCCGGATTTTTGACTCTCTTTTTCATCTCTTTTATCTTGTCTCCGTTGGTGTCTTCGGCCTCTTTTAATCTTTTTTCCGTTTCCTTCTCTAAATCAATCAATTTTTCCTCCAGATACTGATTTATTTTGTCTACCGCTTCTTTTCTTTCTTCCTCATTAACTTCCGTAACAATATATTGAGCAAAATAAATGACTCCTTCCAGGCTTTTGGGAGCAATATCCAAAAGTAAAGAAATTTTTGAAGGGGCTCCTCGAAAATACCAAACATGAGCGACCGGACAGGCTAAATTGATATGGCCCATTCTTTCTCTTCTTACCCGCGAAAGAGTTACTTCAACGCCACACTTATCGCAAACGATACCCCGATAACGGATTCTCTTGTATTTTCCGCAATAACACTCCCAATCCTTTGTCGGACCGAAGATCTTTTCGCAAAAAAGACCGTCTTTTTCCGGCTTCAAGGTCCGGTAATTTATCGTTTCAGGCTTGGTCACTTCTCCGTGAGACCAGCCTTTAATTTCCTCGGGCGAGGCTAATTTAATTTGTAGAGATTTGAAATCGACAATACCTTTCATCATATTTTTAAAATTTAACTTTCCTCAGATAAATTTTTACCTGAATCTTCGGTTAAAACCGCTCCGGAATCATTAATAACGGCCGCTCCGGAAGCCTGGGCTAATTCTTCGGCTTCTTTTTGATCGACTTCGTTAATTTCTCCTTCTTCGGGAACTTTCTTTTCCACCACTCCCCGGGGAACGATATTTAAACCCAAAGCCTTTAACTCATTTACTAAAACATTGAAAGACTCCGGAACCGAAGCCTGGGGAATATCGGCTCCTTTGACGATTGCTTCAAACGCTTTTGCCCGACCGACAACATCATCGCTTTTGATCGTTAACATTTCCTGCAAAACATGAGCCGCCCGATGGGCTTCCAGGGCCCAAACTTCCATTTCTCCCAATCTTTGACCTCCCATTTGGGCTTTCCCGCCCAAAGGTTGTTGAGTGATCAGAGAGTATGGACCGGTAGACCGCGCATGGGTTTTATCTTCAACCATATGAATTAGTTTCATGATATAAGCAACGCCGACAGTCACTTTTTGGTCAAAGGGTTCTCCTGTCCGGCCATCATAAAGAGTAACCTTGCCGTCACTGGGGAAACCCATTTTTTCAAATTCCTGCCAAATCAAATCTTCATTGGTTTTCTCAAAAACCGGAACCGAAACCTTAAGATTTTCCTTTTTACAAAGCCAGCCAAGATGAGCTTCCAAAAGCTGACCCAAATTCATTCTGGCCAAGGCCGAAAGAGGGGAAATAATAATATCAACCGGGGTACCGTCTTCTAAATGAGGCATGTCGTAAACGGGAACAATTTTGGAAATAACCCCTTTGTTTCCGTGTCTTCCGGCCAATTTATCTCCTTCGGTAATTTTTCTTATCTGGGCAACCTTAACCTTAATCGTCATGTTTACTCCCGGTTCCAGTTCGTCTCCTTTTTCCCGATCAAGAATCTGAATGTCAATAACGGTTCCTCTTTCGCCGTGAGGCATCCTTAAACTGGTATCCCGAACTTCTCTAGCCTTTTCACCAAAAATCGCTCGCAACAACCTTTCTTCGGCCGAAAGTTCCGTTTCCCCTTTTGGAGCAATTTTTCCGACCAGGATATCATTTTGCTGAACTTCCGCTCCGATAACAACAATGCCGTCTTCGCCCAAATTAGCCAAATCCTGTTCGCTCACATTGGGAATATCGCGAGTTAACTCTTCGGGACCGAGCTTGGTATCAACTACCTGAGTTTCGTATTCTTCAATAGAAATTGAGGTGAAAACGTCTTCTTTCACCAATCTTTGAGAAATAATAATCGCATCTTCAAAACCCAAACCCTCAAAAGAGCAGTAAGCGATTACCAAGTTTCTTCCCAAGGCCAATTCGCCTTTTTCCGAAGCCGGGCCGTCAATCAAGAGATCGCCTTCCTTAACTTCTTCTCCGGTCTCTACCACCAACCGCTGAGAATAACAGGTTCCGTAGGGGTTAGTCCGAGAAAACTTATCCAAGTAATAAGTTTCCAAATTGCCTTCAATTTCAATATTTTCCTCTTCCGGTAAATCTTTTTTAACTTTACCGCTAACCCTTAAAACAACTTTTCTCGCGTCCGCATAAACTATTTTCCCCGAATGTCTTGCTCTAACGATTTTCTTTGTTGTCTGGGTTACAACCGCTTCCATCCCTGTTCCTACCATTGGCGCTTCCGGAGCCAAAAGCGGAACCGCTTGGCACTGCATGTGAGTGCCCATTAAGGCTCGATTCGCCTCGTCATTAGCCAAAAAGGGAATTAAAGATGCAGACATGCCAACAACCTGTGACGGAGCAACATCCATAAAAGAAACTTTTTCGACACTGGTTTCCGTAAATCCCCCCTGATAACGAACAGGAACCCATTTGTCGGTAATATAACCTTTTTCGTCGACATTAACTTTTGCGTGTGTAATGTAATATTCCTTTTCGTCATCCGCCTGGAGATAAACAATTTCGTCGGTAACTTTCATCTTTATCGCGGCTCCTGATTTTTCCTTTATAATTTTCCGGTAAGGAGCTTCCAAAAATCCGTAATCGTTAACATTGGCAAAAAGAGCAAGATAAGTAACCAGTCCGATATTCGGACCTTCCGGGGAACGGACAGGGCAAATTCGGCTATATTGAGACGAGTCAATGTCCCTGATGGAGAAAGAAGCTCTTTCTCTGGTAATCCCGCCCTGGCCCGTAACCGAAAGTCGTCTTAAGTTGTCCAATTCGGACAAGGGATTGGTTTGATCAAGAATTGTTGAAAGTTGATTTGACCGGAAGAATTCATTAATAGCCGAAATCAAAGGACGGGCATTGATTAAAGTTGTCGGTAAAACTTTTTCGTCGGCTGAAATTAAACTCATTCTTTCTTTAATCATTCTTTCCAATCTTAAAAGGCCGATCCGGAAAGCGCTCTGGGCCACTTGTTCACCGACGCAACGAATCCTTCGGTTCGCCAAATGGTCAATATCGTCAGTCTCTCCCTTGCCAGTCTGTAAAGAAATCAAATATTTTATGGTTTCAACCACATCCTTGGTGGTTAAAACATAATTTTTTTCAATATTGGGAACTTCTATTTTTAACCTTTTATTGACCTTATAGCGGCCAACCTTTCCTAGGTTATAGCGTCGTGGGTTGAAAAACAAATCGTTAAAGAAACTCTGGGCGTTGGCCAAAATTGCCGGTTCGCCCGGTCTCATCTTCCGATAAATTTCAATAATTGCTTCTTCGGTTGTTTTGGCCGAATCGTGATCAAGAGTTTTTTGAAGAAATGAAAATTCTTCATTCTGGGGATTGTTTTCTTTGCTTGAATTCCAGGAAAAAGCTTCTATAATTTCTTCATCGGTTGAAAGGCCCATGGCTCTTAAAATAGTCGTGGCGGCAAATTTCCTCCGCCGGTCGACCCGGGCTGAAACTACTCCATTACGGGAAACCAAAAACTCAAGCCAGGTTCCGTGAACAGGCCGGATTTCCGCGTTGTAAAAAGTTTTCCCGGTAGCGGGATCAACTTCACCCGTAAAGAAAACACCCGGAGAACGGATGATTTGATTGACAACACATCTTTCAACTCCATTAATGATGAAAGTTCCTTCCGAAGTCATCTGGGGCACGTCTCCCAAAAAAACTTCCTGAATTACCTCTTTTCCGTTTTGCTTATTAATCAGTTTGACTTTTGCTTTTAACGGAGCGTCATAATTTAAACCTTTTTTCTTCGCCTCGGCTGGAGTACGGGAAACTTGATCAAAAGAAAAGGATAAAAACTGGAGCTCCCAATTTTTTCCCGTAAAATCTTCAACCGGATTAATTTCTTGAATCGACTCCCAAATGCCTTCTTTTAAAAAGTTTTGCCAAGAACGTTTTTGAACGGCCAATAAATCAACTAAAGGAAGTTTGATTTTTGCATTTCCCCAAAATGTTCTCGCTTGTTGCAATTTCATTTTCAAGACAAAAAAATGTCCGCCTTATTTTTTTCTTTTGGCGAACGCAAAAGAAACGGACAAAACGCCCGTTTTCGTTTTATTCAATCTAAGATGGGAAGATTCTAAGAGAAATACCACTCCTTGTCAAGGGGGACTTTCGCTACCTTTGTAAACCAATTATTGAAGATACTGACGAATGTTTTGGGAATGTTCTTCATTTGTCTTGGCAAAATGTGTTTCTCCTTTTTCGTCCGAAAGATAATACCAAAATGGCGACTCCCGAGAATAGATAACCGCCCTGATCGCAGAAAGCCCCGGATTACAAATCGGCGCCGGGGGCAATCCTTTGTTTAAATAAGTATTGAAGGGCGAAATAATTTTCAAATCTGATTGACTGATTCTTTTGGGCCACCAATCGCAACCGGCTCCCAATTTACAACGAACGCTTGAAACCACATATTGAACCGTGGCATCAACTTGAAGCGGCCAACCGGAAGTAATTCTTTTCAATAAAATCCCCGCTACAATTGGCCGGTCTTCCTCGCGGTGGATTTCCCTCTCAATTAATGAAGCCAAAATCAAAACGCTTTGCTTGTCCATTCCCTTTGCCAAAGCAGCTTTTTCCAATTCCTGATTAAATTTTAAATTAAAATTTTTGGTCAAAATTTCAATTATTTTTTCCGGAGTCGCTGCCTTGGGAACAAAATAAGTATCGGGGAAGAGGGACCCTTCCAAATTCGCCTGAAGAATTAAACTTCGCCATTTTTTAAGATCAAAATTAAATCCCTGTTTATTTAAATATTCACCGATCTCTTCAAGCCGCCATCCCTCAATCAAGGTAATTTTTTTATCAGCGGTTCCCTTGGTTAACGCCCGGGCGATCGTCGGGAGCGAATCGGCCGGAGAAAGATAAAAATCGCCGGCTTGAAAACGACGCGCATATCTGCCCACTAAGGCAAAAATCTTAAAAGCCAAAGTATTGCGAATTAATTTTTTTTCTTTAAGCTTTGCCGAAATTAAAGATAACCCATCCCCTTTTCCAATTGTCAATAAAACCTCGGGGCATTCTTTCCTGTCAAAAGAATATCGACAAACCGGCTGCTGAGCCAAAAGCCACCAAACAACACATCCGGTTGTCAACCAACTTAAAACAATCAATAAAATGAAAAGTCCTCTAAAATTTTTCTTTTTTGCCATTTTTATTAATCTTGAGAAAGAAAGAGGAAAATTCCTTTCCCTGTAACTGTTTTCCAAAGAAGGTTATTTTAATATTTTATACTTCCTCAAAAAGAGCCCGTCGGTAAGTATTTTTCTTGGGGTCAAAAATAAAGACCCGACCGCACTTGCAAGTTACTTTTTCGGTGCCGTCGTTTCTCTTGACTTTTTCCCCCTGTTTTAAAGGAGAACCGCATCCAACACATTGTCCTTTTGAAAGTAACCAAGCCTGGACCGGAGCGATAATGTTTTTAAACATTTTTACCCTGCCTTTCTAAATATAATTCTAACATAACAGCCGCCGCGGTAGCGTCTTCCATCTTCTTTTGATATTGTCTGCTCCTTTTAATTTTACCTAATATCTTCCTGGCGTCAAGAGTACTGAGTGTTTCATCGGAAAATTTTACGGGCAACGAAAATTTCTTTTCCAGTTTCTTGCCGAAATCCAAAATTTCCTCAATTATCTTTCCTTCCGGCAGACCCAAAACAAGAAGATCAATCTTATATTCCTTGATTAAATCGGCCAGTTCAACTAAAGGCCGGTTGGTTATCGTTTTTAACGGTTCGGCCAGGCCGGTCCGGCTATCGCCTATTGCCAAGCCGATTTTTTTTCGGCCATAATCAATCCCCAGAATATTCATGGCATCAATTTCGCCCGGACAACTAATCTTCTTAAATAGGTTCCCGGCGGAACACAAGTTACCAGGGTAATATACGAATCATCAAATCTCTGGGCCAAAATCTCAATATCGTTCGGCTGAACTTCCTTCATCTCCTCCACCAGATAAGTATAACGAACTCCGTCGTAATCCAATAAAATCTCGTCTTTCTTTTTTATTGTCGGAAGAGTGGAAAAAATCGTCTTGTAATTTTTAGGGTTAAAAAACTGAGCCAAAACCGAATGACCGAAGATTACCGTATTCCCTTTTTGGCCGGGGATACCGGTCCCGGGATATTGGGCCAAGTTTTTATCCAGGTTTTCCACCCCGACCTTTACCAAAGCTTCGTTAATCTTCAAAACAGGAATGGAAAGATTGTAACTGGTAACGGCTTCTTTTTTGGGGGAAGGAAAAACCGCTTCGGGAAACCAATTTTTAATATCAATCATGTTGTCCTGGTCCTGCTCGCCTAAAACCTGGTTAAAAACCGAAAGGCTGCCCACTTGCGAATCGGGGCTGACCGGCGAAATAAATTCCGGCTCGTTAAATTCCGGCGAATGATGCAGCTGGTAGGAAACAATCGGAGCCGCCGCATTGGCCATCAAAAAAACGCCCAAAAAACAAAAAATCAGAGAAAAGAATTTTAAAAAAAAATCTGGCTTCTTTCCCAAAAAAAGAAGGGGGTATTTTTTTACGTATTTATATCTGGCCATCTTTTTCCGTAACCACCTTTACCGAAATATTTTCTCCCCGAAAGGGCAATCGGGAAAGAAACATAAACAAACCGGGAGAGATTTGAATACGGGACTGTTTCACTCCGCTAAAAGTCAGGACTGTTTTCTGAACAAAGTTAAAAGATTTGCCCCGGATTTTGGATATCAATTCTGCCGAATCCAACCCCGGCTTCAAAACAATTTTGGCACCACCCCTTAAAAGAAGCGGTTTTTTGCCGCTTTCCACGGTTTTAAGCAAATAGACTTCCGATTGCTCCGTGTCAATCACCTGGCCCGGTTTCTGCTCAATTTCCGAAGACATTAAATTGGCCGCTAAGCTCAATAAATCCTGTTTTTTGAAAGTTAAAACCGTGGCCTTAATGGTTAAATCCAAATTTAGGGAAGTTGCTTCATCCTGAAGCTCATGATCAAAATTTTTACTTTCAATTTCGGAAATTAAAGTTTCCGGAACCTGAATTTCGCCTTGGCCGATTTCCGTCTGAATTTTTTCCTTAGCCTGGCTTTCCAGATCTCTGATCAAGCCGGCGGTCAGATTTTCCTGGTCTTCTTTGGAAACAACCGGAATTTGCCGGCTGGTTCCGCCCGCAAAAGCAACCGTGTTTTTGGCCAAAAAGGCGGAGCTGCTTAAATTTTCAAATTCGAATTGGCTAGCCGGAGCCACGTTGTATTGGGCGCCAATCTCGGCCGCCGTAACCTGAGCTTTGGCTTCGCCCCAACGATCAACTCCACTGACCAAATCCGGCGACTTGGAAGCAACCCGAACTTCCTGGTCAAAAACAAAGCGCAGTTTTCCGGGGCCGACCAATACCGTTCCGGAACCAAAAGTCCGAGGCGTCTCCGTGCGGTTATAAATTGTCACTTCACCCTTCGCCTTATCTCCGACTATCTTTTTCCCAATAACGGTTCCTGTCTTGCTTCCGGTTGCCCGAACCGATTTTAATTGACCGGGAAGAATTTTTTCCGAAAGATTAATTACCCCGTCTCCGGAACTGACCAAAAATTCAAACTCCTGGCTTACCTGGCTTTCGGAGGCGACTAAAGTAACTTCCGCTTTGCCGAAAAAGTAAAAAGCCAAGATAAACAAAACAATTAGTAAAAGACCCAAAAGAGGCAAAAATCGCCAACGACCGTTATTGATCTTTGAAGGATAACTAAAATCCTTTTGAGAATCCTTTGGGGAAAAACGGAAAAAAATTGATTGTTTTGCTTGGAGAAAAAAGCCGGAAATTTTACCAAAGATTTTTTTAAGGAAACCGTTACCTTCTTTTTTAAACCCAACCCTGGCTAAATCAGGCTTAACCGCTGTTTGATCAACTTCCTCCAAATTGGTTTCCGAAACAGCACTCTCTTTTACTGCGGAAAGAGGTCCTTCGCTTGCCGGAAAAGATCCTTCGGCTAAAATATCCCTGTCTTTAAAAAATTCTATTTCGTTGTTTTCTTCTTCCGGAAAATCTTCTTCCACTGGCTCTTGATCTGCCATTGGCTCTTCTTTTGTTTCCTCCTCTATAGTTTCTTTCTCCGCAGCCGGTTCTCTTCTTTCTTCTTCATTTTCTTTCTTTTTTTCCTCCCCTCCGGAAACTATGGGCAAGATTTCTTTTCCATTAGTTATCTCTCTGGCACCGGCAAAAGCAATGGCCTCAATATCAAAATTTTTGGCCAATATTTCTACCCTGGGCAAATGAAGAAAGCCGGGTTTTTTCTCATCGGGATCATCAATCGGCGGTTGCCAAGGATAGGAAATTAAGGTTTGCTTGGCGGCCTCCAAATCCTCGCCGTCGTAAAGCAAAATCCGCGCCGGTAAATTAAGAGTCTTTTTGAATCTTAAAATTCCCTCCTCAACATCCAAGGCCAAATTATCACTCCGGCCGACATTTTCGGTCTGTTTAACCCGACCGTCTTCAATTAGAGTAACCACAATTTCACCGGCGCTTAAATAAATCAAAATCGCCGAAGTAAAATCCTTTTCCGTATTTTTCAAATAGAAACCAATGGCTTCCGGATTAACCAAAAAACCCAAAGGCTTAAGAGTTAATTTTTCCGTCAGGAATTTTAAATCAATGGCTCTTTCGCGAATAATTTTCCCGTCCTGGACCCAGGAATTGGGCAAACCCAAAATTAAACGGTTGGGGATATTGCCGGCCAATTCCGACAGGCTGTTAACCGCTGAAGCAATGCTGGCATCACAGGCAACGACCAATTCTCCTTTACCGCCTCCCCATTCTTCCTCTGTTCCCTGGGCAACAATTTTTATTCCCTCTTTTTCAATCGTCCAAAAAGCGCTTTTTATTTTCTCCGCCTCAATCTTTAAAGCCAGGTAAAGAATTTTTTCTTTGGGCCGGGAAACGATTTCGTTTAGTTTGGACAGGTCCATGCTTTTAATTCAAGTTTGCAATTTATTATTAAAAAGATTAAACAAAAACAAAAGAAACAATCGATATCAGTGTAGCACAAACAAATACCCCAATTGCAAACTCCGAAGCTATTTTGCAATTTTGGCGTAGATTCTTCTTTTTCCGGTACCGACCGCTTCTTCCTTGAAGATCTTGATTGGACCGATTTCACCGGTGCTCTTGACGTGAGGTCCTCCGCAAACCTCTCGGGAAAAACCTTCCACCCCGTAAACTTTTACCTGGTCCGAATATTTCTGTTCAAAAAAAGCCAAGGCTCCGGTTTGCCGCGCTTTTTCAAGGCTCATGATTTCCATCTTGACCGGCAAATCGGCTTGAATTTGTTTATTAACCAAATCTTCAACTTGGCCGATTTCCTCTTCGGTCAGCTTCCGGGGGTAAGTAAAATCAAATCTTAATCTTTCCGCGGTCAAGTTGGAACCGACCTGGCGGACTTCCTCGCCCAAAATTTTTCTTAAGGCCGCGTGTAAAAGATGAGTCGCCGTATGATATTTGACAACGATTTCGGAATGATCGGCTAACCCGCCGGCAAACTTTTTTTCTGCTCCGATCCGGGATTGTTCCTGGTGCTCCTCGCTTGCCCGACGATATTCCTCTTCGTTAACCTCTAAGCCTTTTTCTCCGGCCATCTCGGTCGTTAGTTCAATCGGAAAACCATAAGTTTCATAAAGAAAAAAGGCTTCTTTTCCGCTGATTTTTTTGTCTTGATCAACCCCCGCCGCCATCTTTTCAAATTCTTTAATTCCCCGGCCTAACGTCTGAATAAACTTCTCTTCCTCTTTAGTCAATTCGTCAAAAATTGACTGTTTTTTTAATATAAGCTCCGGATAAATATCGGCCATTTTTTCAATTACCGCCGCCCCGATTTTGGCGGTAAACAAATCTTCCAATTGCATTCTTCGACCATGCCTAACCGCTCGTCTGATTAACCGCCTTAAAACATATCCTTGTTCAACATTTCCGGGAACAACGCCGTCAGAAATCAAAAAAACCGCCGCCCTCAAATGGTCGGCAATAATCCGCATCGGCTTTTGGTTTTTCTCTTGGCTATATTTTAGGGAAGAAATTTCCTCAATTCGGCTAATTAAAGGAGAAAGTAAATCATTTTGATAACTATCGTCCAGGCCGCCAAGCACCGTAATTGTCCGGTCAACTCCCATCCCGGTATCCACGTTTTTTTGAGGTAAGGAAACAAATTCGTATTCAACTGGTACTCCTTTTTTGGTCGGCTCCTTAATTTTTTTTTGATATTCCATAAAAACATTATTCCAAATCTCAAAATACTTTCCGCAGGAACAACCCGGTCGGCAATCGGAGCCGCAAGCGGGTTTGCCGGTGTCAAAAAACATCTCCGTATCCGGACCACAGGGGCCAACCTGACCCGCCGGACCCCACCAATTATCCTCTTTGGGTAAAAAATAAATCCTTTTTTCGGGAATCCCCAATTTCCGCCAAACTTCAGCGCTTTTTAAATCACAGGGCGCGTTATCGTCCCCGGCGAAACAAGTAACCGAAAGGCGATTAATCCCAATCCCCAACTCTTTGGTCAAAAATTCAAAACTCCAAGGAATCGCTTCTTCCTTCCAATAGCCGTCCGGTCCGATTCCTCCCGGGGAAGCCGGATCTCCCAAGGACCAATTCCCCAACATTTCAAAAAAAGTCTGATGAAAAGTATCACCAACCCTTTCAATATCACTGGTTCTTAAACATTTTTGAACACCGCAAAGCCTTTGACCGGAAGGATGAGATTGGCCTAAGAGATAGGGAACCAAGGGATGCATGCCGGCGGAAATAAATAAAGCCGAAGGATCATTTTCGGGAATTAAAGAAACACTGGGAATTATTCGGTGACCCCGAGCCTTAAAAAAATTTAAATATTTTTCCCTTAACTGGCTGGCAAGCATACTCAGATTATAGCCGGAAGCCAGCCGCCTGGCAACTAATGAAGTTTTTTCCCGTTTTTTCTGAAGAATTTTTTTGTTTTCAAGCTACCGGACCGGCCCAAATCGTCTTCGTTTGTCTTGGTCAATCCGTTTGTATTGGCCAACAAGATTTTTTTAACTGTTTCCCCGTTCCCGACTTCCTCTTTTTCAACTTTTTCTTCCTGAACTATTTTTTTAAATTTTGCCAAGATATCCGCAAACTCCTCTTTTAAATTGGCAATTAGATTTTCTTTCCGATCTTTGTCTTTGTCCAAAAGATAAACCGCCAAGCCGGCCGCGACCGCACCGATAATCAGACCCCACCAAAAACCGTTATCCCGATTGTTGCTTTCGTTCTGGCCGGTCATTCTTTTACTCCTTTTTCCTGCCTTTAAGAAGATTGATAATTTCCGTCCCGCTTTTTAATCCCGTTAGAAAACCGGAAATTCCCGAAACCGGCTTGGCGACCGACTCGGAAATAATTCCGAAATCGTCAAGTATTTTATTGGCTTTTTTTACCGACTCCCGCAATTCCTTGAGAATATGGAAAACCTGAATTCCGCACAAAGTTAAAACTGTTGTTAAAATAAAAACCGTCAAAAAAAGAAGGATTTGAACGGGCAGGGCAGTCATAACTTAATTTAAAGGAAAAAAAATAATCTTGTCAACCGGTAATACGGCTAAAGTTGAAGATTGACCCGCCGAACCAACCGAGTCTTTTTTCCGTGGCGATTAATTGCTTCCAAAATAAATTCGTTCTCGCCTTCCGTTAAGCTGATTATCTTTTGAAATTCGCCCGAAGAACTTAAATTGACAATTTCCGAATTAATGTATAAAGAGGCGTCCGGATCGGTTTTCCCGGCAAATAAAATCTCTTTTTGTCGAAAAATCTCTCCTTCGGTCGGTCGCTCGAGAAGAATCCTGGGCGAACCGACAAAATTTAAATACTGCCGCAACAAAAAAAACAAAAAAAGACCAATCCCTAATCCGGAAAGCAGGATAATGGTCATCCGGGGTTGCCAGGAAAATTTATATTTGGTTAAGGGGGTGGAAAAATTGCGGGCCACAATTTGGCCTTTTTCGTCCTCAATAAAATCTCTTCTGAATATGGCCAGAATCCCTTCGGGGCTTAAATCCAATACTTGGGCGTAATTACGAATAAAACCGCGGCAAACCGTTCCTTGGGGAATTTTGGCAAAATCGTCTTCCTCAAGTAATTGAAGATACCTTAAACGGATCTTGGTCAGCTTCTCAATTTCCGCCAGGGAAAGATTTTTACGAATCCGTTCCTGTTTAAGAATTTCCCCGACCGTTCTCATGCTTCAGAAGTTTAAGTGGTTGATAAAATTTCCTCCGGATTTTTAACCAAAATATCTCTTGGTTTGGAGCCGTCCGCCGGACCGATAATTCCCGCCTCTTCCAATTGATCCAAAATTCTGGCTGCCCGGGTGTAGCCGATGGAAAGCCGGCGCTGCAAAAGCGAAGCAGAAGCTTTATCACTCTGACAAACAATTTTTAACGCTTCCTGGAAAAAACTGTCCCGTCCTTCCTGGTTGCCGCCACCGCCAAAGCTTCCGCTCGAAACCGGTTGGGAAACAACTTCCTCGGCGTATTCCGGTTCTGTTCCGGTTTTGCGTAAAAATTCAATCAATCCTTGAACTTCCGGCTCGGAAACGTAAGCCCCCTGAATCCGGGAAGGCTTGGCCTGATCGGGCGGAATGTAAAGCATGTCGCCGCGGCCGAGCAATTTTTCCGCCCCCGGTCCGTCCAAAATTACTCTTGAATCAACCATGGAGGAAACGGCAAACGAAATCCTGGAAGGAATATTGGCCTTAATTAAACCGGTTAAAACATCAACCGACGGTCGCTGGGTAGCGATGACCAAATGGATCCCGGTCGCCCTGGCCATCTGGGCCAACCGGCAAATACAATCTTCAACCTCTGCCGGCTTAAAAAGAATAATATCGGCCAATTCGTCAACAAAGATAACGATATAAGGTAAAGATTGGAAGCCGGAAAGCTCATTGTAATTGTCAATATTCCTGGCGCCAACCTGGGCGAACAGTTTATACCGCCGGTCCATCTCGCCCATCGCCCATTTCAAAGCGGAAACAACCTTTTCCGGCTCAACAATGACCGGGGTTAATAAATGAGGCAAATTGTTATATTGGGTCATCTCCACCCTTTTTGGATCAACCAAAATTAACTTGACTTCATTGGGAGTTGTCCGGAAAAGAAAAGAGGCAATCCAGGAATTAAGTAAAACCGATTTCCCGCTTCCCGTTTGGCCGGCAATCAAAACATGGGGCATTTTCCCAATATCGGCCACCTTAGGCTTGCCGGAAACGTCAAGGCCCAAAGGAATAACCAACTTGGATTTGGCGTTTTTCATTTCCTCACTGGATAAAATCTGGCGCAAGGTAACAAATTCCAAAGAACGGTTGGGCAATTCAACTCCAACCAACGACCGGCCCGGAATCGGCGCTTCAATTCTGATCTGGCCGGTCGGAGCAGCCAAGGCCAAAGCCAAATCATTGGAAAGAGAAGTAATTTTGGCCAATTTGGTTCCCAAAGCAACTTCCAAGGCATATTGGGTAACCGCCGGACCATAGTTTATTTCAACGACATGAGCAGTAATGCCGAAAGAATCAAGAGTTTTTTCAATAACGGCCGCGTTTTCCTTAACGTCTCCGCGATCCGCCTTGCCGCCAAAACTTTCCGAAAGAATGGAAAGAGGAGGATAATTCCAAATTTTTACCTGGGCACCCGGAACATTGGCCGCTGGCGCGGAGATAAGATCGGCCGCAACCGCGGTTGCCGGAGCGGAATTGGGCTTAGACCCCTCACGGGAATCCTGAATAATTGCTCCTCTTTCCAAAACCCGCAAAGCCGGTTTTTCCGTCAAAAATTTCGGTTTTTCCTTTTTACCGCCAAAAAGATATTTTTTTACCGTTCCAACAAACGTCGCCAAATTGACGATAATTTGGTCTAAAGAAGTATTGAAAAAAACAATGAAACCAATCAAGGCACTGCCTAAAAAAATTAAAGCCGAACCGAAAGGCGTAATCTGGTCGCTGATCTGTAAATTAATCTCCCCGCCCAAAGCGCCGGCCTTTGTCAAGCTCAAGAGGGAAAGAAACAAAAGCAAGCCGCCGATTAAAACATTCGGCTGGCCGATCGGCGTCCGGAATTTTGTCAACAACAAAGCCGAAGACAAAAAGAAAAAAGGCAAAAAATAAATTCCCCAACCGAAGACATAATTTAACAAATCGTTGAACCTGATAAGCCAAATTCCCTGGCGAAAGAAAGAAAGAACAATAAAAATCGTTATCCCTAAAAAAATCAAGGTAGCAATCGAGTAAATTGATCTTTTCTTGATCTTTAAGCGAAAGGAGCGCCTGAGAATTTTGGAAAAACCTTTGTTCCTGGATCTGGCCATATTAAAAGTATAGCACAACAATCATCTCAGGCCTATTTACTTTTCTTCAGTTAATCTTTCAGCAACTTCTTCTGGGGTAATTAATTTAACTTCCTGACTCTTTCTTTCTTTCCATTCAACTTTGTTATCTGTCTTTTCACTAACTACCAGCCTAACCGGAATTCCGATTAAATCGGCATCGGCAAATTTTTCCCCGGCCGAGACCCCTTCCCGATCGTCATAAAGCACTTCAACTCCCGCCTTTTCCAGTTTCTCGTAGATATTCTCCGCAAATTTGCTGACTGCTGGCTGTTGATTGCTAAGAGATATCAGTTGTACTTGATACGGCGCAACCGATTTTGGCCAGACAATACCTTTTTCATCATGGTGCGCTTCAACCGTCGTTGCCAATAACCGGCCCAAACCGATTCCGTAACAACCGCCGTAGATCACTTTTTTCGTTCCGTCTTTGTCCGTAAAATAGGCTCCCAGTTTTTCCGCGTATTTACTTCCCAATTTGAAAATGTGGCCGTTTTCAATACTTCTGACCTTTTTGGTCGGTTGACCGCATAACGGACAAGCTTGGGTTTCCGTTTTCTCAATATTAGCCGCCCAATCGCACTTGGTACAAGCAATCACCGTGTCTTCGCCGGTCGGGCAAACCATCATAAATTCGTGGGAAAAACTACCGCCGATGGTGCCGGAAACGGCTTCAACTACTTTGACCTCAAAACCGCAGCGCCGGAAAATATTTTTATAAGCGTTTAAAACTTTTTCGTAATATCGATCCAGATCTTCGGAGCTCGAATGAAAAGAATATAAATCTTTCATAAAAAATTCCCTGACTCTTAAAAGTCCGCCGGTGGAACGCATCTCATTTCTAAACTTGTTTTGAATATGGTATAAAGCCAAAGGCAGGTCTTTGTAGGAATGAACAAACCGGGCGACTAGATCGGTAATCACTTCTTCGTGGGTCGGTGCCATCGCCAACTCTTTTTCGTGGCGGTCTTTCAATTTAAAAAGGGGAGGGTCAATATGGTCCCAGCGGTCGGATCTGAGCCAAAGATCTTTGGGCTGCAAAGTCGGCATAAATAATTCCTGGCCGCCGATAGCGTTTATCTCTTCCTTGATAATCTGCTCAATCTTTTTAAAAACCCGCCAGCCCAAAGGCAAATAAGTATAAACGCCGGAAGTCAATGCCTGGTCAATAAAACCTGCTTTAATTAATAATTGGTGGCTGATTGCCTCGGCTTCGGCCGGAACGGCTTTTAAGGTTTTGCCAAAAAGTTGACTGTAGCGCATATCGCTATTTTAGCATATAATTTTTCTTAATTCTTAAATTATTTAGATGATTGATTCACCTGAAACTCAAGAAATTTCCGCCCGTGAAGAGCTTTTCAAGATGCACAAGGCGATAGAACGAACCGGACGATCTTCCGGGTCTGAATTCAATTCGCCTTCTTTCTCGCAACAATTGTCCCCGGCTACTTTAGAGATATTTCGCAACAACTTCCAAAATAATTTTGACTATAATCAAATCGAACCCGGTCTAAAAGTAGCCCATAGAACAGCGGTAAAAGATTTGGATTATCTTATTAAAAACTTTTCCAGGTTTCCTCCGTTTTGTGAGGCAATAAATCTTTATATGGGAGCATTGAGGAATTCCCAAAAAATAACCGAAGAAGATGTTCTGAGAATTGTAAATTCATTGGAAAGGGCGGGCGTTAAAGTTCAGCTTTTTGACCAACAAGAAGAAGCTTTAAAATTTGGCGCCTATCGCAACCCTAATCCGTACCTGGAAGGACCGGGAAATCTTGCCACGGTTCGCCAAGTAAAAAGGCTTTTAAAAGACGAACTGGTGCTTTCCGTTTTTCTGGCAAACCGGGAAGATCGGAGAATATCCCCGGATGACGTTTATCAAAGCTTGGTACACGATTTGGTTTTTTACATTATGCAAGGAACCGATTCCCGCGGAAATTTAGATATAAACGGATGGTCCAAATGGGGAGAAAAAGCTCAAAAACAATATCATCCTATAATTACGGTTGATTCTTTGATGCATACGATTATTGATCTTTCAGAGAAACTTCCTAAGTAAAATTTGGCCAATTTACACTTCAACCACAACCGGTAAAACCATCGGTCTGCGGCCGGTGGATTTGAAGAAAAACTCTTCCAACTCTTCCTGAACTTTATTCCTGACAAAACGGTAATCCATCCTTTTGCCTTTGGTTTTTTCAATCACCTGGCTGGTGAATTTCTTTGTTTGCTTTAGAAATTCCAGATTTTCTTTGATGTAAATAAATCCCCGGGTAACAATTTCCGGTTCGCCGTCAAGAGTATGGGAAGATTGGTCAATCGGCAAGACGATAACCACAATTCCTTCTTCCGAAAGAATTTTCCGATCCCTTAAAACAACATTGCCGACATCCCCGACCCCCAAAGCGTCAACCATCACCTGGCGGGTCTCAATTTTTTTATTGGTTTTAACGCTGCCGTCACTAAAAAACTCAACTACCATACCGCCGTCAGCCAAAATAACTTGGTTTTCCTTAAAACCTCGGCTTATTGCTAATTTTTTATAGTTAACCAAATTCCGGTAGTTGCCGCCTATGGGCAAAAAATATTTCGGTTTTATTAATTCCATCAACTTTCCCAAATCACCTTGGGATCCATGACCGGAAACGTGGATATGATCATGAATATCGGAATAGACTACTTCTGCTCCCAATCTGTAAATATTATCAATTAAACGACGAATCGCCGTTTCGTTGCCGGGAATATAATCGGTGGAAAAAATAACCTTGTCGCCCTTCTTAATTTTGACCGAATCCACTTCTCCGGCGACAATCCGATCTAGGGCCGAACCAATTTGCCCCTGACTGCCGGCAACCAAATAAGTTAATTTGCCTTGGGGAATATCTTTAACCTGTTTTTTGGTCAACATTACCTCTTTCGGTAAAGCCAAGTATTTCAACTTATCCGCTAACTCCAAATTTTTTTCGATAGAACGACCAACCGGAACAACTTTTCTTCCGTGGCGGACGGAAACGTCAATTGCTTGCTTCAAGCGAGAAATATTGGAAGAAATTGTGGTTACAAAAAAATTACCCGAACAAGTTTTTATCTCCGATTCAAACATCTCAATCAACTTCGCTTCCGCCGGAGTAAAACCCGGTCTTTCCGCGCCTAAACTGTCTGACAACAAGCAAGTGATTCCCTGTCTCCCCAGCTCTTGAATCCTAACCTGGTCGGCCGGCTGGCCCAAAACCGGAATCAAATCAAGTTTAAAATCCGGAGCGTGATAAAAGTTTCCAATCGGAGTTTTCAAGAGAATATGATAGGTATCGGGGATTGAATGGGTTACTTTAACAAATTCCAACCTGAAATCTCCCAAGGTTAAACTGGTTTTTTGGTCAATTTCATTAAGGTTGGCAAAAATTCCGAATTCTTCCAATTTCATCTGGGATAAAGCCAGCGCCCATTTGGGAGCATAAACCGGAAGATTTTTTGGCAGTTGGGGCAAAATATAGGGAAGGCCGCCGATATGGTCATCGTGACCATGGGACAAAATAACCGCCCTGATTTTCTCTTTTTTATCATTAAGGTAAGAGATATCCGGGATAACCAAATCAACACCCATCATCTCCTCTTCGGGGAAACCGACACCGCAATCCACAATTAAAATATCCCGGCTGGTTTCGTAAACAAACATATTGGCGGTAACACTGGCAAACCCGCCCAGGGAAATTATTTTTAATGAATTATTTCCTTGGGGCTTATCTAATTTATTTAACTTGGAAAAATTATTATTTTCGTTTTTCATAAGTATTTGTTAAACAGTTCATCGTGCAAAATACCTCGTTTAAACCCTGCTACTCTTACTCTATCTTTTAATTTTTTAATATTTTAATTCGTTAATCCGTTGATCTTTTAAATTTTCTAATAATTAAATCAACGTCAGCTGTGAACCGTTATCTTTAGTATTTTCCTCTTTTGTCGCCGAATTTTCCAGCGGAACTTTTTCCTGGTTATCTAAAAACTGAGGAATTTTTAAAAAATCCTGGCGGAGCATATTCATTACCCCGGCGCCTCTTAAAGCCGCCGCCGGATGAAACATCGGCAAGATAATTATTTTTCTTCCGTTAATCTCAACGAAACGGGCCAGACCATGAACTTGGGAAATTTTTACTCCCGGGATAAACTTTTCCAAAGAAAAGCGGCCCAAAGTAACAATTATTTTCGGTTGGATAATTTCTATTTGTCTGTCCAAATATTCCCGGCAGGCTTCAATTTCCGTTGGGAGCGGTTCGCGGTTTTCCGGCGGCCGGTGTTTAACAACATTGGCGATAAAAACATCGCTTCTTGCCACTTTTATTGACGAAAGCAGCTCGTCCAAAAGCTTGCCCGCCCGGCCGACAAAAGGCCGGCCTTGTTGATCTTCGTTAAAACCCGGCGCTTCGCCGATAAACATCACTTCCGCTTTCGGATTTCCTTCTCCCGGAACCGGTTTGGTCGTGTTTTTATAAAGGGGGCACTTTTGACAATTTGCCACCCGTTGGGCAATTTCCGCCAGACTGATTTCCATCTCTCCCATAATCTACAACTCTAAGAGTAAAAGAGGTTAGAGTAAAAGAGTAAAAGTAAAAATCTGCTCTTGCTCTGTTCTCTGTTCTCTATTTCTC
This sequence comes from Microgenomates group bacterium ADurb.Bin219, assembly GCA_002069945.1. Classification (GTDB taxonomy): domain Bacteria; phylum Patescibacteriota; class Microgenomatia; order UM-FILTER-40-11; family UM-FILTER-40-11; genus MWCH01. The sequence continues at coordinate 77,477 of MWCH01000001.1, read as the reverse complement.
TACCATCCCGGTAAAAATTCTTTAATGTTGTCTTGGGTTAATCTGAATTTGCTTCCTTTCCCTTCAACAATCAACTTCGCCACTTTTCGGCAAATACCGTTAATGGTTCTTTCCAAAGTCCTGATGCCGGCATCATAACCCAAAGGCCGGACAATTTTCGGCCAAAGAGATTCTTCAATCTCCAAGGCGTCTTTGCTTAATCCGCTTTCCTGTATCATTCGGGGTAAAACAAAACTCTTGCCGATCATTATTTTTTGTTCGTCCGTGTAGGAAGGCATCTGCATCGGCTCAAGCCGATCCAAAACCGCCGTGGAAATATTACCCAAATTATTACATGTCGCGATAAAGAGAACTTCCGAAAGATCAAAAGGATAATCCAAAAAATGATCGGTAAAAGCCGCATTCTGTTCCGGATCCAAAAGTTCCACCAAAACGCCCATGATAGTTGTCCGGCTCGCTTCCACCACCCGATCAATTTCATCCAATAATACGACCGGGTTTTTGGTTCCCGCCTGGCGAATGGCTTTAATAATCTGACCGGGCTCCGCTTCCGGATAAGCTCTTGATTGGCCGCGTAAATATAAAGCATCGCCGATACCGCCAAAAGGAATCCGGACAAATTTCCTGCCCATCGCTTCGGCAATAGAATAGGCAATGGTTGTTTTCCCTGTTCCGACCAAGCCGACAAAACAAAGAATCGGCGCTCTCATTAATTTTTGTTTGGCCGGCACGCTTTCCGCTGTTTGGGAAGAACCCGATTTTAACTTTAAAACCGCCAGGTATTCCAAAATCCGGTTTTTTATTTCTTCCAGGCCGTAATGGTTCTTGTCTAAAATTTTCCGGGCGTGATCTAAATCCAAAATATCGTCACTTCTTTTGGTCCAGGGGAGACTGCCAATCCAATCCAAATAACGGCTGACCTGCTCGTATTCCAAAGAATAACCGGCCTGGCCGCTTAGCCGGCCAACCCCTTTAATCATCTCGTCGGCCTTTTCTTTTAACTCCGGAGGTAAAATCGTAGCTTTAATTTTTTCTTCCAATTTGGTAATTTCAGAAGAAGAATCGACTGGATTATCCATAAATTAATCTTATCACAACTTTCCGGAAGAATTTTAAATTAGACCCTTAACGGGAATTGCGGGATCGGTCAAAACCCGGTCTGCTGCTGGAACGAAAACCGGTTCTGGTAGCGGGAAAAAAGCCTTTGGGCCGAAAACCTTCGGTATTGTTATTGCGTCTGGGTGCTTTATTGGCATCCTCGCCGAAAAGCATGGAAAGATTTATCCGGTGTTGCTCGTCAATTTCCGAAACCCGGACTTTTACCTGCTGGCCCAAAGAAACAATTTTATTGGGATCGGAAACAAATTCCGTGCTCATTTGGGAAACATGAACCAATCCTTCTCTGCCCGGTAAAACTTCAACAAAAGCCCCGAACGGCTGAATTCTTTTCACCGTTCCTTCAAAAACATCTCCGGCTTTAATTTCGCGGGTAATTCCTTCAATCTGGGAAATAACCGCCCCGACCGATTGGTCATCAACTCCGGAAACGCTGACCGTGCCGTCATCGTCAATATCAATCTGGGTATTGGTTTGCTCCATCATCTTGCGGATTACCCGGCCGCCCGGACCGATGACTTCGCCGATTTTCTCCGGTTCAATATGCATGACCGAAACCCGCGGCGCAAACCGGGAAATTTTTTCTCTCGGAGAAGCCAAAACCGCCAGCATCTTTTCCAAAATGAATTCCCGGCCGATTTTTGCTTTGGCGAAAGTTTCCTCAATCAATTTCGGGGTTAATCCGTCAATTTTTACGTCCAATTGAATTGCGGTAATTCCGTTTTTCGTGCCGGCTACCTTGAAATCCATATCGCCGTTAAAATCTTCAATCCCGGCAATATCCGTTAAAATAACTTCTTTGTCTTTGCCGGTAACCAAACCCATGGCAATACCGGAAACCGGATTTTTAATAGGAACGCCGGCGTCCATCAACGATAAAGTTGAACCGCAAGTGGAAGCCATCGAGGTCGAGCCGTTGGACGACAAAACTTCGGAAACTACCCTGATTGTATATGGAAATTTGTCGTTCATCGGGACAACCTGTTCAACCGCTCTTTCCGCCAAAGCGCCGTGACCGATTTCCCTTCGGGAAGGAGTACCGATCCGGCCGGTTTCGCCAACCGAGTAAGGAGGCATTGAATAATGGTGAATGTATCTTTTAACTTCTTCACCTTCCGCCGATTCGATCAATTGGTGTAAGGAAGGAGTTCCCAAAGTCGTTACGGAAAGGACTTGGGTTTGGCCCCGCCGGAACATCGCGCTTCCGTGTGTCCTGGGCAAAAGACCGACCTCGACTTCAATTTTTCTCACTTCATCAACTTTCCGGCCGTCCGGTCTTTCCCCGCTTAAAATCATCTCTCTGACCTGCTCTTTATACAACTTGTCCACCAGGCTCCTGATTTCTTTCTTTCTTTCCTCGCCTAAGGTCTCAACCGCTTCGTTAACCAAAATTTCTATCTGGTTGCCGCCTTCTTTGCCCTTGGCGTTCTTTTGAATAATTTCTTTGATCCTTTCCGGAGTAACGATTTTTTTAACCTGAGCCTTAAATTCTTTATCTTCGGGGGCAACAATAATTTCCCGGGTGGAAACGCCGGCTTCTTTTTGTAAATCCAAAATCAAATCAATAATCTTTTCCGTTTCCTTTTTCCCGGCAGCGATAGCGGCCAAAACCAAATCTTCGGGAACTTCTTTTCCGCCCGCTTCAAGCATTAAAACTTTCTCTTTAGTCGCCGAAACAACCAAATCCAAATCGGAAAATTCCCTTTCCGTATTCGTCGGATTGATAAAAGGAATCTTTTCTTTTAAAGCAACCCTGACCGTGCCGACCGGTCCCTTCCAGGGAACGCCGGCTAAAGCCAAGGCCGCCGAAGTGGTTATTACCGAAACAATATCCGGATCGTTTTCCAAATCAACGGACAAAACCGTAATCACGATTTGTAATTCGTTGGCGTATCCGGAAGGAAAAAGAGGTCTGACCGAGCGGTCAACCAAACGGCTTAATAAAATTCCTTCGTCCGAAGGCCTACCTTCTCTTTTAACCCAGCGGGAACCTTTAATCCGGCCGCCGGCATAAAGCCTTTCAATATAATCAACCGTTAAAGGAAAATAACCGAGATCTTCTCTTGGCTGGGCTTCAACAACCGTCACCAAGACCATCGTTTCGCCATAAGATCCAAGAACCGCCGCGGTTGCCTGGGGAGCAAATCGACCAATCTCCAAAGTAAGTTTTTTACCGCCGATTTCGGCGGATTTACTGATAATTGCCATTAAGTTTATCCGGAAAGCCCGAGGTCCTGAACAATCCTGCGATAACGACCTTCATCTTTCTGAAGAAGATAATTTAATAATCTTTTCCGCTTGGAGACCAAAGAAAGAAGACCCCGGCGGGAATGAACATCTTTGCGGTTTTCCTTTAAGTGGCCGGTCAAGCGATTAATTTTCTCCGTGGAAAGGGCAATCTGAACTTCCGGCGAACCGGTGTCGCCCTTAACTTGAGCGTATTTTTCAATAATTTTCTTTTTTTCGTCTGTTTTTAATGCCATATTATTTAGCTATTATACAAAAACTTTCTCCAAGAAGCAATTAGGGATTATGAATTGGCTATTAGCGGTTAGAGGAAGAAGTTTCGCTTTTTTTAATCTTTTAATCCGTAATCCTTTAATTTTTTATATTTCCGAGCTTTTATAAACTTTGGGTTCAAGCCAATCTGGAGAAGCCGGCGTCGCCGGATTGCCGGTTGCGGCCGGCTTATTAGTCCTATTATCAAATGTTTTTGCCGGTTGCGGCCGGAAATTACTCTGCGGCCTATTGGGAGTAAAAGTTCTTCCTTGGGTTTCGCGGTTGGCAAAGGAAGCCGCTCTTTTTGCTCCCCAGCGCAAGCAAATTGCCGCCGCTTCAAAAGCATCCGCGCTTGCTTCACCGGAAAAATTCCGGGTCGCGTTTTCCAATCCCAGCAGTAAATTGCCGGCAATATCTTCATCCGCCATCCAGCCCAAATCGGAAATCAAAGCCGTCATTATCTCGCAATTGGAAGAAGCCTGTTGATCAATAATGTTTAAACGGCCAACGGCGGAACCGACCTGAGTCTGACCGATAAAAACCGCTTCGTTAAAATTTAATTCCTTATTCAGAGATCCGAAATCGGAATTGTTGTTGGCTCCGATAATAAAAGTCAAGCCCGACTGACCGCCCTGATAGGAAAATTCCGCCTGATTTCTTTCTACGCGGGGGGCGCCGGCTTTCGGCTCAACCACCAAATTCAAATGCCCGCCTTCGTCGTTATAACTGACTTTTTCAATTTGGTCCAAGGGGTAGTTTAAAGAGATGACCAAATTACTGCCGCTCTCGTTTTTTTGGCCAATAGTCTCAACCCCAACCAACCGGTTAAATTCAACCGTCATCGCCGAAGCGGCGATAACATTGACCGGCTTGCCTCTTTTTTGCAAGGCCAACTTAAAGGCCAAAGCCGCGGCAACGCTATCGAAGCGGGGATTGGCCGCCAAAACAATCTGGACGGCCGCCGCCTGTTCAATTAAATTTTGTAGTTCGCTTATCGGATAATTTTTATTCATGATTTAATTGTTTAATCGTTCAAAAACAAAGTGTAAAGTTCAAATTCTTTTACTTTATTATTTCTTATCCCAATATCTTCCTTACTCTAACCTAAATGATTTTCAAATAACGACCCATATTATATACTTCCTGAAGAAAAAAGCAAACGAAGCAATTTATTGCCAGGCAATGATCAAATCGCCTTTTTGGAATTTAACCGCCGGATCAAAAATAGCGCCGAATTCCGTTCCGTTATCCGCCTGGTTAATATCCCGGGTCTGGTGTTTAAGAGATTTTAATTTTGTTTCGCCGATAATCTGGCCCGCCCGCTCCAAGCAAACCTTATCGGTCCGGTTGATCCGGCCGGAAACAACCTTGGCTCCGGCAACTTTCGCGTCTTTGGCTTCAAATTCGGCGATAATTTCCGCCTTGCCCAAGACATTCCGATCAATTGTCGGCTCCATAATTTTTAAAATCATCTCTTCCAATTGTTTAAGCAAATCATAAATTATCTGAAAAGTGAAAATTTTTATTTTTTCTTCTTCGGCTAATCTTTTAACCGAACCGGACAAACGAAGATTAAAGCCGAAAATTTTTGCGCCGCAGGATTTGGCCAATAAAATATCCGATTCGTTTATTTCGCCAACGCCCGAGCTGATAATTTCCACCTCGGAAGGAAGAGAGCCGAAAATTGCTTCCAAAGAGCCTTCCGAATCGGCTTTTAAAATTATTCTTAATCTTTTTGCTTTTTCCTCTTCGCTTAGCTCTTTGGTCGGTTGGATCGAGGCCTTGGGTGTAGCCGTAACGGTTTCGCCTTTAGCTAATTTAACCTTGGCGCCAACCGGAGGTAAACCTTCAAAACCCAAAACTTCAACCGGCTGGCTTAAAACCGCTTCGTCAATTGATTTGCCCTTGTCGTCGCGGATTAGTTTGGCCTTGCCGTAAACTCCTTGGGCCATAAGCAAATCGCCTTTTTTTAAAGTCCCGTTTTTGATAATTAAAGTGACTAAAGGACCGCACGACTGGTCTTTCTTGGCCTCAACAATGTCCGCTTCCAATTCTCCTTGCGGATCGGCTTTCAATTCCTCCATCTCCGCCGTCAATAAAATCATCTCCAAAAGCTGTTCAATTCCCGCGCCGGTTTTGGCCGAAACCGGAACCGTGACAATATTACCGCCGTAGCCTTCCACTAAAATTTCCATCTCCGCCAACTGACCTTTGATTTTATCCAAAGAAGCTTCCGGCAAATCTATTTTGTTAACGGCGATCAAAAAAGGAGTTTTTGATTCCTGAATAATTTTTATTGATTCTTTGGTTTGGGGCATCACGCCGTCATTGGCGGCAATCACCAAAACGACCAAGTCGGCAATCTGAGCGCCGCGGGAGCGCATCTTTAAAAAAGCTTCATGCCCGGGCGTATCCAAAAAAGTGATTTTTTTATTTTTCCAGGTAATTTGATAGGCGCCAATTGCTTGGGTGATTGCGCCAACCTCTTTGGAAGCAACGTCCGACTGCCGGATTTTGTCCAAAATACTGGTCTTGCCGTGATCAACATGGCCCATAATGGTAACAATTGGTGGTCTTACTTGTGGCATCTTTCTCCTTTATCTACCAACGCGATTTGGAAGTTAATTATCGATAATCCTCTTACTCTTTTTTGGCTTTTTTGGCTCTTTTTGTTTTTGGTTTCTTCTCTTCAATCGGCTCTTCTTCTTTTTCTTCCTCCCCTTTAATATCAATTTTATATTCGGTCAATTTTGCCGCCAGACGGGCATTCTGGCCTTCTTTGCCGATAGCTAAAGAAAGCTGATCCTGGGGAGCAAAAACAACGGCTCTTTTTTTATCTTCCTCAATCTTGACTTCCAAATTCTCTGCCGGCGCCAAAGCCGAGGCAATATATTTATCCATTTCTTCGCTGTAAGGAATGATGTCAATTTTCTCGCCGTTTAATTCTTCTATAACGGCCTGAACACGGACGCCTTTCTGACCAACGCAGGAACCGACCGGATCAACTCCGGCCTGAGTGGAAACAACCGCCACCTTTGACCGGCTGCCCGGTTCGCGGGCAATCGCTTTAATTTCCACGGCACCGGAAGCGACTTCGGGAACTTCCCTTTTGAAAAGTCCCTCTACCAATCCCGGATTGGCGCGGGAAACAACAATATCCTTGCCCTTGGCCGACTCGCGGATACCTTCCAGATAAAAACTCATCTTCTCGTTAATCCGCAAGCCTTCCTGTTTAACCTGTTCCTGGGGCGGCATCACCGCTTCGGCCCGGCCGATATCAACAACAATATTCGCTCCGTCAAAACGCAAGATCATGCCGGTAACCAGACTGCCGATTCTGCGGGAATATTCGTCAATAATGACGCCTTTTTCCGCTTCCCGTAATTTTTGTTTGATTACCTGTTTGGCGGTAACCGCCGCAATCCGGCCGAAGCCCGGAGGGGTAACAACAACTTTCTTGTCTTCCTTTTCCAAGGGCCAACCGAAAACGGTTGACTCGCCCGTTCCCGGATCAATTTCTACGCCGTAATCCCAATCTTCCTTAAGCTCACCCGTTTCCTTGGCGTCTTTTTTATAGGCCGCCACAATGGCTGCCTTGATTGATTCCAAAACCATCTCCGGCGCGATGCCCCGCTCGGTCGCCACTTGAGTTAAGGCTAAAGAAAATTCACTTCGGGCAGATTTTAAACTTCTCATTTTTTCCCTTCTTAAAACAAAAGGCGGTTTAACTCCGCCTCTTCGTTCACAATTAACTTAAAACTTTTTCATCTTATCAAAAGCGGTCCGATTAGTCAAGAAAGTTTGGAACTGGTAAGATACTAGATATTGGATAATAGATATAGGGAGAAAAGAAAAAGATTTTTTTCTTTTTTTGATATTTAATATCAAATTTCTAGTTTTAATCCAAAACATTATGTCCGTTCAGGTTGAAAAATATGTTTTAAACATCAATGGTTATCAAGCTGAATACCAATCTTCCGGCTCCGGCTTTCCTTTGGTGCTGATTCATACCCGCCATAGCTACGCCAAATATTTTCTCTCCTCCTTGCCGGAGGGAAAATCTTACCGGGTAATAACAATTGATATCCCCGGTTACTATTCCGTCGGCGGAAAAAAACCGGTTACGACCATTGATCAATTCCTTGATCTTTTGGAAGCGCTTTTTATAAAGTTGAACCTGAAAGAAGTTGACCTGCTGGGCGAATGCCTCGGCGCGATTATTGTTTTGCAGTTTGCCCAAAAATATCCCCGGCGGGTCCGCAAGTTGATTGCCGTTTCTCCGCCTCTGCGGGTTTTTGGCAATAAATTTAGAAAAACTTTTGGCCCCTTTTTCTTTTTGCTCAGACGCTCCCGTTTGGCCGGCCGGACAGCCAAAGCTTTTGTCCGTTTTAATCTCTGGCGGGGAATCGCCGCTTATTTCGGCGGCTACCGGGGCTTTTGGGATTTGTTTCACCAGGAAACTTTAAGGGTAAGCAAAATAAATTTTGATCCCCGGGTTTTTTGGGGAATTCTGGCCAACCTTTTTGAAATTGATATTAAAAATATTGTCGGCGGCGTTGAAACCGAAACTCTTTTTATTTTGGGAAGTAAAGATCTGATGACCAAGAAAAAGGAGATTGCCAAATTCTGTCGGGAAAAGAAAAATCTGACCCTGAAAATTATTAGCGGCGCCAACCACGCCCTGGTTTCCTCCCATACCAAACAATTCAATAGTTTGGTGACAAAATTTTTATTAGAGGGTAAAAGATGAGAGCGAAGGTAGATTTCTTTTACCTGTCTTGCCTTATTTCTTCTTCCCCAACCTTAAATCAACCATCTTTTGTTTATGAGCCAAATCCCGTTCCAACTTATTCTTTTCAATCCTTTGCCGGTTGACCAATTGGGCTTGCAGTTGTTTTTCCAAGGCCAATTGGCACTCCTTGTCCGGACAAACCATCTGGGTATATTCAACGTAAGTAACCTTTCCTTCACAGATGACTTTTTCCTTCCAAGCTTTGGCAACGATTCGCGGCTTGCCGCATCTTGAACAAAGATTTTGCGTCATATTTTTTTGACCCGGTTTACCAGCGTTTCTTACCGAAATTGCCTCGATCGTTAAATCCGCGGTCAACCTGAGGTCTGGCTTCATTAACAATAATGCTTCTTTCGTTTAAAATACTGCCGTTTAATTTTTCAATTGCCTTTTTGGCATCTTCGTCGCTTCCCGTTTCCACAAAACTGAATCCTTTTCCTTGTCCGGAATATTTATCAATAATGACTTTTGCCGAAACCACTTTGCCGACTGAAGAAAAATGTTCTTCCAGTTGCGAATTCGTAGTTGAATAAGATAAACTGCCGACGAATAATTTGTTTCCCATATTATTTTCCTCATTTCCGGAACGATATTTTCTGAGGACTTGCCGCCAAAGTTTGAAAGAACAAGGGGCAGATTCAAAATCGAGCAGAAAAATTGTTTTAATAAAAAGTCCATAAGTATTATATCAGAAAAAAGATGAAAAAGGAAGCAAAAGAAAATTCCTACTTGAAACCCTTAATTTCTTTGTTATGATATTTTTGAAATGGCCGAAAAATTAACAGTCATCGCCGGCTGTATGTTTGCCGGAAAAAGCACGGAGCTGGTCCGTTTATTTGATTTAAACCGCCACGCTTCCCTAAAAGGCCAGGCTTTTAAAGCTTCCATTGACCAACGCTACGGCAAACCGGATAAAATCGTCGTCCATCCCCAAAGCGATAACGGATTTGAATGCCATATTGAGTTGCCGGCAACCGGCCTGCCGATAGAAAAACCCGAGGAACTTTTTGGCTTTCTTAAACCGGATACCAAATTTGTTGCCGTTGACGAAGTTCAATTCTTCAACGAAAATATTGTTCCGGTAGTCAAAACTCTTTTGGCAAAGAATATCCAGGTTATTGTCGCCGGTCTGCCGACCGACTTCCGCGGCGAGCCTTTCGGTCAAATGCCGGTTTTGTTGACCCTGGCCGATCAGATTACCCGGCTCCAGGCGATCTGTAAATTTGAACAGGACGGCAAGATCTGCGGCCGGCCGGCCACTAGAACCCAAAGGTTAATTAACGGCCAACCGGCCAATTTTGATGACCCGATTATCCTGGTCGGCGGCGAGGAAAGTTATACCGCCCGTTGCCCCGACCACCACTTTGTCCCCGGCAAACCGAGGGTCCTTTTTCAAAGCACAAAGAGCAAAAGAGAGTAGGGGTTAGAGTAAAAGTCCATCGGTTCTTCTCATTTCTCACTTTCCGACCCGTTTCTCACTTCTCGTCCCACTTCCCGTTTTCCGTCCCCACTTCCCTCTAATCTCTAATCCGTTAATTTTTAATCTTTTAATTTTTTTAATCCGCCTGTCCCTCCGGAGCCCTGAAGGGGCGAAGGGGAATTAATTTCTTAATCCGTTAATCTCCTTACTCCCATCTCCTGTCCAACCGAAATAACTTGTGCCGTGATGGTTCCGTCCGTTCCTTCGGTCCCGACAACCATTACCGACTCGCCGACTTTCAAATCTTCCTTGGTTGCTTCGGTAGTTTTGTTAATCTTGGTTGTTTCCGAATAGATAACAATCTTGCTGCTGCCGTCCGCCGCTTTAACCGTAATTGATTTTTCGTCTGCTCCCGTAATTTTGCCGTTAATCGGCCGGAAATTCTGCCTGCCGCCGGAAAAATTGGCGTTTCCTTGCTTTGGAACATTTCTCATTCCCTGGCCGTTTCCGAATCGACCACCGGCAAATTGTCTAAAACCCGCCGGCCGCTTTAGCTGCTGGTATTTAACCCCGGCAAAAAAACCGGCTCCTGCCATTGCCGCCGCCACTAAAATAATAGTTAAAACATTGTTCTTTTTCATTTAAATCACCACCTTTCTAACAATCATAATTCGTTAATTCGTTAATTTTTTAACAGGATTTTCGCCCTATTCATAACGCAGAGCTTCAATCGGCTGGAGACTGGCGGCTTTGCGCGCCGGATACCAACCGAACAAAACGCCGATTCCGGCGGAAACAAAAAAGGCCAAAAAAACCGAGGAAAAACTTAAGCTGAAAACGGCGTTATTGGCCCGGGCGTAGAGATAATAACCGCCGATTCCCAAAACAATCCCGATTAGGCCGCCGGTAAAAGTCAGAATAATTGATTCGGTTAGAAACTGATAAACAATGGTTTTCTTTTTGGCGCCCAAGGCTTTTCTTAAACCGATTTCCCGGGTTCTTTCCGTTACCGACATCAACATAATATTCATAATCCCGATTCCGCCGACCAAAAGAGAAATGGCGGCAATTCCCGTTAAAAGAGTGGTAAAAGTGCCGGTTACGGCGGAAGCGGCCTGCAAAATATCTTCCTGGGACATAATCCGAAAATCCGCATCTTCAACCGCGGTTAATTTATGCCTGGATAACAAAAGATAACCGACCTCATTTTGGGCCTGTGTCATTACCGCTTCGCTTTTTGCCTCTAAAGCAATTGAGGAAAGGTATTTGACTCCGAATAACTGTTTTTGCGCGGTGGTTAAAGGAACAATAATCCGGTCGTCCTGGTTATCCATTCCCATTCCCCCTTTTGACTTGGTCAAACCGATAACCAAAAAATTCTTGCCGTTGATTCTGATGGTTTGGCCCACCGGGTCAACCCCTTCGCCGAACAAATCTTCGGCCACTCCCGGACCCAAAACCGCCACTTTTGCCATAGAGGTCAAGTGTTGGGAAGTAAGAAAAGAGCCTTTTTCCAAACTGATTTTCCTGACCTGGGCGTAGACCGGTTCTACCCCGACCACCTGAGTATTGGTATTATTCCGGCCGGCAATTATTTGCGCCCTCCCCGAATATTCGGGAGAAACGCTTTTAACCGTCGTTATCCGGGAGGAAGTTTTGATGGCTTCGGCGTCTTCGTTGGTTAAAGTCTGGGCTCCACCCATTGCTCCCCGGACATTACCGGAAAAAGTAAAACCGGGTAAAACCGTCAGTAAATTGGAGCCGATGGATTGGATTGAGGATTGAACCGCTTTTTTGCTTGATTCGCCCAAAGAAACCAAAGCAATAACGCTGCCGATACCGATGACGATTCCCAGAACCGCCAAACCGGTCCGCATTTTGTTAATGGCCAGGTTTTTAATTCCGCTTTTAATCAATTTGGTAATTTTCATTCTTTCGCTTTTCCGTTAATAATCCGGCGCTTATGACCGTTGCCGTCTTTGACGATTTTACCGTCCAGTAAATGAATTATTCTTTGGGCGTGTTCGGCAATATCCGGCTCGTGGGTAATCATTACAATCGTGTGGCCGTCGTCGTTAAGCTGTTCAAAAATCGCCATAATTTCTTCCGCCTGGGCCGAGGCAATATTACCCGTCGGCTCATCGGCCAAAATAATTGACGGGTTCATAACTAAGGCCCGGGCAATCGCCACTCTTTGCTGTTGGCCGCCGGAAAGTTTATTGGGCGGGTGGCTGAGCCGGTCCGCCAAACCGACTTTTTTTAACATCGCCAGGGCTCTTTCGTATTGCTCTGGTTCGGGAACTCCGGCGTAATCCAAAGGCAAAATCACGTTCTCTATCGCCGAAGTCCGCGCTAAAAGGTTATAAGCCTGAAAAACAAAGCCGATTTCTTTATTGCGGATATCGGCCAATTGATCATCCGATAAAAGGCCGACATTTTGCCCGTTAAGCAAATAGGTACCGCCGGTCGGCAAATCCAAGGCGCCCAAAATATGCATCAAGGTTGACTTGCCGCTTCCCGACGGGCCCATAATCGCCACAAATTCGCCTTGATTAATATTCAAGGAAATATCGTCCAATGCTTTCAATTCAAGACTGTCCGACTTATAAATCTTGGATAAACGACTGATATTGATAACTGATTTGGCCATGTTAGTTAAAAACCCGGGCCGCCGAAGCGGATTTGGTTCCCTCTTTGTCTCGATTGGGAAGACCGGCCGATGCCGCTAAAAGGCGAACTTGCTCCGGATTGCGTTTGATTGGAAGTCTGGGCATCAATGGTGGCCGTAATGACTTCGTCGCCTTCGTTTAAACCCGAGATAATTTCCGTCTGGGAATCGTTGCTGCTGCCGATTTCTATCTGAACCGAGCTAATCAAACCGTCTTTTTTGACCTCAACGAAAGATTGGTTGTTTAACGTCTGAACCGCGGTAGAAGGAATTAACAAAACGTCGGTTTTTATTTCGGTAATAATTTCCACGCTGGCCGCCATATTGGGATAAACTTCCGCCGTCACCGGATCCAAAAGAATGGTCACCGGATAAGAAGTAACGCCCGAAGAAATGTTGCCGCTGGTATTAACGGCCAAGACTTTGCCCGTAAAGGATTTGTCCGGATAAGCGTCTAAAGTTAAAGTTACTTTCTGGTTGGCCTTGACCTTGATAATGTCTATTTCGGTTAAACTGACCGAGGCGATTAACTGGCCTTCGGTGTCATTAATCTTGCCGACAACCTGGCCGGAAACAATGGTCGCGCCGCTGGTGGAGCTGGTGGTAGAGCTGGCATTGACTACCAATCCGGGAGCCAAAGACAAATCGCTGACAACACCGGCCGAGGGAGCGACAATGGTGGCCGAATTTTCCTGATAATCCCTTAAGGCCTTGGAAACTTTTGCTTGCGCGTTGGCCAAGTCGCTATCCGCGTTTTTGTACTTTAATTCCGAGGAAGCGAAAGCCGCTCTTTTCTGATCAACCGACTTGATGATAACCTGCCTTTCGCCTTCGGTATTGCCCGTATTGTTGTTATTTTTTTCAATTGCCGTCAATAAACTTTCCCGATCCTGCCACATCTGGATATCCGCCGTCCATTTGGCCGTCTGGGCATCTTTAACCGCTTCCGTTGCCTCCAAATAAGCAACCCAGGCCGCCGTTTGTCTTTCCCGGGCGTAATCGTCCAAAACTACTTCGGCAATTTTTTGGCCTTTAACAACTTTGTCGCCGTTGGTGACAAAAACCCGGGCGACCTTTCCGGAAACTTTAGTGGAAATGTTGGTGTAGTTGCCGGAGGTAATTGTCCCGGATCCGGAAATGGAAGAAACCAAAGTGCCTTTTTCCACCTTGGCCGTTTCGTAAGTTGTTTTTGCCGATTGGGAACTTCCGGCTGCCTGGCGGATTAAAAAAATCAAAGCCAAAAAACCGATAACCAAAACCGCTTTCTTTTTTAAAGAAGCTTTTAAAAAATAATCCTTGACGGCAATCAATTTATCCTTGGCCGTCGTCTTTGCCGACCATCTTTGAGCGTCCGCCAATTGTTTTTTTATTGTTTCAAAAATTTTCATTCGGTCAATATACACCCGGAAAATAAATTAAGCAATTTAAGAAATCCTAATTACTTTAACGACATCAACTGAGAAGAAACTGAGAAAATAGCAATAGTGACCGGCGATTGGTAACTAATAATGAGCAATTGGCAGTTTTATGCTAAAACTAGTCCCTTCTCCCATTTTGCTTTCCACCCCTACTGTTCCTTTATGAATCTCAATAATCTTTTTGGCCAAAGATAGCCCCAAACCAAACCCGTCAACTTTTTGTCTGGATCTTGACTGGTCTGCCCGGTAAAACCGGTCAAAGATATGCGGCAAATCTTCTTTTGCAATCCCCACCCCCGTGTCTTTTACTCTAACCTCTAACTTCTGTCCCCTAACCTCCGTCTCTATCGTTACCCTCCCTCCCTTCGGCGTAAACTTCACCGCATTATCCAAAAAAATCAACATCATTTCCTCTAAACTCTCCGCATTTCCTTTTAAATTTTCGCTTTTAACTTTTAACCCCAAGCGAACTTTTTTTTCTTTCGCAACCGATTCCATCTTCTTAACTGCTTTTTCTATTACTTCCCTAATATCCACTTCCGCAAAGGTTAGGCTCCCGCCGTTGCTTTGATATCTGGTTAGGCTTAAGAGTTTGTCCGAAAGAGATTTTAAATCGTCAACCGAATGTAAATTGTCATTAATAATTTTCTTTGCTTCCGTTAAATTCATCTTTTTGTCCCTTAAGGCAACTTCCATTGTCGTTTTTAAGGCGGTCAAGGGAGTTCTCAACTCGTGTGAAGCATCGGCGACAAATCTTTTTTGCTCTTCCAGGGAATTTTCTATCGGGGCCAAAGTCCTGCCCGCCAAAAAATATCCGGCCAAGGCGGAAACGGCCAAAATGACTCCGTTTATTCCGACCAAATTTAAAAGCAGTCTTTTCCTGGCCTCGGCCAAATCCTCGGCAAAAAAGTAACGGGGAGCCGTTTCTCTTAAGCGCAAGGGCAAATCTTCGGGAAAAGAAAAAAAGCGCGGCAGGGGAATTCCCAACTCTTCGGCGCGGTGTCTTAAATCTATGCGCCGGAAACTTCTTTCCATCTCTCTGCTGGTTCCGTAGTAAATTACGCCACTGAAAGAAAGACTGATCGTCATAATGATCAGCAAATACCAAGCGGTCAGTTTAACTCGAGCAGACTTAAACATGGTTAAAAACTCAAAACTAAAAACTCAAAACTTAAATCTAAAATCTTTAAAGATTTACGGTTTTGCATTTGGATTTAACATTTAACATTTAAGATTTGAGATTATCCAATTTTATATCCGAATCCCCTTACCGTATGTATCAACGCCTTTTTCTTGGGAAACGGCCGGTCAATCTTGTTTCGCAAATAACCGACATATACTTCAACCGTATTGGGTAAAATATCCGCGTCGTAATTCCAAACGTGACCGATAATCTGGTCTTTGGTAAAAATTTGTCCCGGATGGCGCATCAAAAATTCCAGCAAACCGAATTCTTTATTGGACAATCTTATCTCCTTGCCGCTTCTTTCTAGAGTAAAGGTCAGGGGGTTTAAACTTAAATCGCCGACAACTAAAGTTGTGCCGTTGGCTGCCTTCGGCCTTCGGATTAATGCTCTGATCCGGGCCAGTAATTCTTCAAAAGCAAACGGCTTGACCAAATAATCGTCCGCCCCGCTGTTCAGGCCTTTAACTTTATCTTCCAATTGGCCTTTGGCGGTTAAAATTAAAATCGGGGTATGGATTTTTTCCTGCCGGAGTTTCCGGCAAATTTCCATTCCTTCCATTCCCGGAAGCATCAAATCCAAAACAATGGCGTCGTAATCTTCGGTTGACGCCAAATCAAAGCCCTCAATCCCGTCATAGGCAACGTCGGCGGCAAAGCCTTCCAATTCCAAACCTTTTTTAATTGAATTGGCAATTTGGTGTTCGTCTTCAACGACAAGGATTCTCATACAACCAGATTATATACCCAACCTGAAAACCAACTGAGAAAAACAAAGCAATTTTAATCCGTTAATCTTTTAATTTTTTAATCCGCCCGTACCTCCGAAGCCCTCCGATTCGGAGGGCGAAGAAGGATTAATTTTTTATTCTTTATTCCTATTCCCTGCTCAGATGTAATATAATTATTCCTATATGTCAGAACAGGGAGAAACAATTTATACTCAAGAAGTACCAGAAGTAATTGAAACGTCCAGAAGTTTTGTTACTCTTGATCAGGAAAGGGGAACCGTCAGAAAAATCTTTAAATTCCCCGAAGATCCGGGACATCAACCTCAAATTGAAATTTTGAAAAAAATTCTGGAAATCCAAGGAAAAGAAGGGCCGGTCCCGGGATTTCCTCCGGTCCTGAAAATTGTTGAAGAAAGCGGCAAGGTAGTCGGCTACGAACAAAAATTAATTGAGGGCAAGTCGTTAAGAGAATTTTTAAATGAAAGAAAAAAACTGCTTTCCGTTGGAGAAGCGGAAAAACTGTTTTTAACTCTGGCCCGGTTGGAAGATCTTACCGGCCATCCGCACGGAGATCTTGGCGAAGGTAGCCACATTTACGATCCGAATCTTTTAGTAACCGAGGACCAATTTGGCCAACCGGAATTTCATTTTATTGATTACGGCGGAACCGCCGACTACAATATTCCGAATACTAGCGTGGGCGCAACCCTGAAAGATGCAATCGATTCGGAAAGATCAATGCTCTTAAGCGCTCTTTTTATCGGGACTGTTGGCCAAAAACCAAATCAATCTACTTATGTTGAAGGTCCTAACGAGGAACGTTTAAATAAATACAAGGAGCTTTATAACCAATATATTTACCCTCGCTTCTAGCTCTTCCGCCCCAATTCTTTTTTCCTCATCATTAAACGAGACATCAAACTAACAATAAACTTTTCCCCCATTCGTCATCCTTTAATTTTTTAATCCGTTAATCTTTCTTCTCGCTTCCCGCCCCCACTTCCCCCTAATATCCAATATCTAATTTCCAAGTTTTCCGCATGTCTCCGCCTTCGTAAATCCCGCCTCTCTCGCTTCCTTTTCCGTACAAAACCAATCTTCACCTAAATCTTTTTCAATTATGGTAAATTCGTATTGGCTGCAACCCGGATAAAAATAGGTTTTCTTACCGCTGACTTTATCAATATTTCCTTTAATATTGCATTTGGGTTTTTCCGGATTGGTTTTCTGGTAACATTTGGGGCTATAAATTCCTCTTCCTTCTTTTTTGGCCTGATCGCCGGCCGCTTTTAATTGTGCCCTGACCGAGCTGGTATCCGAATGAAACCTGGCCCAACCGCTTTCCAACATTTTTAAATTAATTAAGGCGCCGTCGCTGTAAACAAAAGCCATCGGTCTGCCTTTTTGATCCACGATTTTTTCTTTTATGACGACTTGCTTGCCTAAAACCCATCTCTCCAATTCCGCTTTTGCTTCCTGTCCGCCGCAATAATTTAATTCCGGCGCGTCCAAACTTCTTAGCCTAATTCTGACTTTTCCGGCCAAAACCAAAGTATCCCCGTCAATCACTCCCAAAACCTCAACCCCCTCAAGGCTTTTATTTTTTTGAAATTGAAAAATATTTAATCCAACGGAGGCTAGAAGTAAAATTCCCAACAAAATTAACCAATTTTTAACCCTTTTGACTTTCAGTTTATTCTATTATAGCAATTGGGGATTAAGAATTGACTTATTCCTTATTTTTTATTCCTGATTCCTGACCTCAACCTCCCCAACTTCCCCAATTATCCTATTTGTCTAATTAGTCCAATTGTGCTGCGAAAGCAAGCTACCTTCATGAAACTGAATAAAGAAACAAGCAAAATAAAAAATTTCTAAGCTTTATTTTTGTTTTCTTTGTTCCTTCGTTGTTCCTTGAATCTCTCCTTCGGTTAAAACTCTATCTCCTTCCCCTCTTAACTCGTCGATAACTTGAAGAGTAAGTTTGAGTTTCTCGTAAAAATAATCCTTTTCCCTTGGGTTACCGGACCTTAGAACTTCTCTAAGCCATTCTGGCTTAATCACCAAAAGAACCGCGTATCCTTTATTTTCAAATTCAGCAAATTTTGCCAGTCTTATGTCAATCGGCTCTTCTGGCGGATCAAACGGAAATCGGGAAACAAATTGAATTTCTCGAAGAATAATGGCCGCCTCAATCCTTGTCGCATAGGTCTCCTCTGCCTTAACTTGTTTTTTGGCCTGAAGAATTTCAAAAATCATCAAAGCACCAGCAGCTGTATCTCGCTCCCTTCTAAGGTCGGATCTGAATTGTCTAAATTTTTCCAACATAAAAACTGCCTTTTGGGCAGTTAATTTTTCCAATTATACGCTTCGATTTTACTCAGCGCAAGACGTTACTATATAGCTTTACAACTTTTGGTATTTTTCCCTCTTAAAATTTTTCACAAATTAAAAGTGGTAAACTTTATTTAATTAATATTTTCTTTAGATAACAATAGTTAATGAGTGAAGCTGCTGCCGGAGTTTTAGAATATCCCTATTCATATAATAGATACAAGGCAAAAGACCAAAAAATATCTTTACTTTCTTCCAGTCTTGCGGAAATCAGAAAAGAAGTGGCTCCTTTAAGATTTGAGTTGGCCGCAAAAAATATTGCCAAAGAATTGGATCTCAGGGGTGGTGAAAAAATTTTGGAATTGGGAAGCGGGCTTGGTCTTCTCGGTAAAGCAATACAAAAAGTTATCGGTCCTATCTCCGTAAATTACTTTGGCATAGATCTGGCTTTTAGCTCGGCGGCAGAAAGTAAAAACCAGTCGATTGAACCGGTCCAGGCAAGCGTCACCGGCCTGCCTTTTAAAAATGAATCCTTTGACGCAATCGTTTCCACCGATGTCTTGGAACATATTCCGGACGCTAAAAAAGCAGTTGAAGAAATAAAAAGAGTCCTTAAGCCAAACGGAAAGGCTTTTTTGGTAATTGCCGATCCGTCAGAGCCAAGATTTGAAAAAGTAGAAGGTCATATTAAAAGAAATAGCGACCGTTCGGATGTCTCTTTTTGGAAGAATTTATTTGAAAGCCAGGGATTAACCGTTCTGGAAAAAGAGTCGGAAAAATACCGGAAACGCGACTGGAGAAAAATATTTAATTTGCCATTCCTGGTTCATTTAAAAGACAAACCGGGACTTGCTTGCGCTTTTAATCCGGTCAACCGGCCGGGAGTATATATTTTACTTAAAAATCTTTCCTGAATTCAATTCCCCTGTCTTTGAAACCTAGTTTTTTATACCATTTATGAACTTGGGGCCGGGAATAGCGGCTGGTCGCGATTAATTTGTAACATTTTCTTTTTTTTGCTTCTTTAATTACTTCCTCAACCAATTTGGTGCCGATTCCTCTTTTCTGCTCTTCTTCCTTAACAAAAACGTCTTCCAATAATCCGAAAGGTTCGCTGTGTAAATCGTTTTTTAAAAGATAAAGAAAGGCCCGGCCGACTTCTTCTTTGCCGTTATTTACCCAAAATTTTATTCCCTCCGCCTTAATCTTTTTTCGTAAAATTGTGCTTTTCATCTTTTTCTTTCCAACCTTAACCGACGATACCTTCTCCCGTCAATCCCAAAATCAAGCCGCTTCTGTCCTGGAGATCGGCGATAATTGAAAGCTTGCCCTTGGCCGAAGAAATAACCGGCCGGGTTTGGCCGGCAATAACTTTTTCAACGCCGCTTAATTTAACGGTTATTTGTCTGGGATCCCGGAAAAAAATTAAATCCGCCTGGTTGACTTCAAATTCAAAATAGAAAGAACCGGTATCCAAAACGGAAAAGGGTGACGATGCCGGCGTTAAATAAATCCCCGGCGTCAGATTGCTGTCTTCCAAAACAATTCCTTCCGCCGGAGAGAACAAGTCCAGTTGGTCCAATTGCGCTTTGGCCAATTCAACCGCCTTAACCGCCGTGTCCAAATCCGCCTGGACTTGTTTTTTTAAATACTTGCCGATTTCGTCCTGGGGCTCGCCTTTTTTGATATTGAAGATTTCAAATTCCGCCCGGGCTTTTTCAAAATCCGCCAATTCCTTATCCAATTGGGTTTGGCTTATTTTTTTATCCAAAGAAGCCAATAACTCGCCTTTTTTAACGGAATCGCCTTTTTTCCGGTTAATTAACGACAGCCGGCCGGCAACCGCAAACCTGACCTCAATTATTTTGGCTTTGATAACGCCTTCAAAAAGACTTTCCGCCATTTGCGATTTTTAATTATGGTTAAGGAATAGTAAATAAAGATTTTTGAACTATCGTTTCCTTTTTGGGTTTTCTCTCTTTTGTTATCTGATTCTTTTCCTTTTTATCCTCTTTTTTTTGCCCGACGAGCGCTGTTGGCATAAGCGCCGAAACACTTGCCGACTGCCAACTCTCTAAATTTATTGTCCCGATAAAGGGTCGCGTTTCTTTCAACAACTATCCATCCTCCAAGACCGGAAATTGATTTTCCTTCGGCTTTTACTGCCAATAAACCTTCCTCCTCTTTAACTATCCAACAAACGCTACCCCAATGATCCGGCCAGACTGCTGTTTCTTTCGGAAAACAGTAAAGCGGATCTTTTTCCTTTTCTTTGAAGCTACCGGAAGAATGAATCTCGGGACTGGCATTCATATTTTTATTATATCCCTAAATTCCGTTTTGACAAATATGCCGCCTGGCTTTTTAAAAAATATCCTTTATAATTACTCCCAAATGAAAGAAGCGATATCTCCTGAGACAAACCGGCCGGAAGATTTAAAAAAATGGCTGGATAAAAGGGGAATTAAACTGATATTGTTCGATCTTGATGATACCTTGATCGATACCAACAACCACTTTAACAGAAGATATGGTGATTTCTTCGCCTTAGTCGGACAAAGACTCTCTTTTTCAACCGATGAGTTAACTCAATTTACCGAAATTTTTCACCGGCTGGATATTGATGTTTTTTATACCCATTTTGTCAATCCGGTCAGATACCTGGAACTCGGCAAAAAACTGGCCGCCGCTTATCAACCCGGCCGGGAAAAGGAAATTTCCGCCGCTTTTGAAGAAGGATTGCCGATATTGCTGGAAATTTACAAAACGGTGCCCGATTTTCATCCCGGCGCCGAAGAAACTTTGTCTGTGTTAAAAACAACCGGTACGGAAATGGGCCTGGTTACCCACGGAAACTTAACCTGGAGTAATTTAAAAATCCGGGAATTGGATTTAAAAAGATTCTTCAACCACTTTTGGGTTGCCGACGAAGACGGCGTTAAAAACAGCGGAGACTGGCTGGCGGCAGTCAACTCTTTTCCGGGAATCAAACCGGCGGAAACCCTGGTTATCGGGGATAATCTTCGGGGAGATATTATGGCCGCCGACGAAGCCGGTATTCGTTACAAAGCCCTTATCCCAAGCAATTGGGTTGTTTACCGTGAAGGCGGCGGAGCAATGCCGGCCAATACCGTTTTTGTTCCCAAAATCGATCAGCTGGTAGATTCGCTGTTAAAATCCAACCTGTCTTGTTAACTACAAGTATAATAAGACCAATGAACAAGGAAACCGAAACCGGCAAGCCCTTAGGGAAAGTTTCCGTTTTGGCAGTAGAAGAAAAGAGTGAGTTAATTGTCGTCTGTCATACCTGTAGAACAATTCTTTATACTGCCGAAAGCCAAAACTTTATTACGAAAAAGGTGGCCGAATTTCGCGCCCAAGACCACGCTAATTTTTTCAGTTCCGGCCACCACGTTTCGGTTGTTTCCGACGAATCCTCAAAAAAAATGGAAGAAATTTTGGCGATTAACGAAAAACCGGAAAAAAGACAGGGGAAATTATCCTATTTCCTTCCACCCGAAGCTTATGAAGAATATAATGAATGAATAGGGAGTTCAAATGAAAACAAAAAAAATCTGGGTTGCTCTTATTGGCTTTATCTCAGCCGTTTACTTAATTAATCCGGGAATGGGTATTTTTGAAATAATTCAGGATAATTTCCCTTTTATCGGCAACCTTGACGAAGCGACCGCCACCTTTCTCCTTCTTTCGACCTTAAGCTATTTTGGCTTAGATTTCCGTGATGTCCTCGGCGGCTTTTTCAGAAATAATAAAAGGATTAATTGAAAGTAATGGAGAAATAGCTTGTCGTTGGCGGAAAGCTGTTTTTGGTAATTATTCCCGAATTAGTGTGATTTAAAATTTTCAAATTATCTTTTCCTTTTATTCTCGAGGCCAAAAGGACAATGATTAAAGAAGCCGGTGAATCCAGGTGATCATTACCAAAAGAATATATCCTTTCCAAATCAAAATTTTTAATTGCCTCAATTGTTTCTTCGTCTTTTAATTTGGCCTCCTGAGCGCTTAAATAGTGAGAAAAGTCAACTGACCCGATAATAATAGTTTTTTCGTCCAGCTCCTGAGCTAAATTGATCGCGATTTTCTTTAATTCCGAAAGCCTTAAAACGCCTCTAAATATCAAGGGGGTAATTTTAACCGAAGGCAGGTTTTTTTTAATAAAAGGAAGAATATCGATAATCGAATGCTCTTCCTTAAGAATCTTTTCGTCAATATTAAGAAAATTACCCTTCTTTAACCTATCAATCAAGTATTGGTCTCTTTTCAATTGGCCGAATTCAGTTTCCCAGTCAATTTCAGCACTTAAAACATTGCCTCCTTTTTCTTCATGATTGGGGCCGATAAGGATAATTGATTCCGGATTTTGTTTTTTCAATCGGACAAAAAAATCATCAATAATAAACTCTGCCAATAAATGATGAGGGATAATCCCGCCGACAATTACCGGCATTGGCGCTTCTGATGATTTCGGAGTGAAAAAAACAAAAGATAACCCTAATAAAATAGCCGAAAGAAGCAAAACTAATTTTTTTTTCATACCGCAGTTGGCGGGAGCGGGGGCGGAAGCTGCTTTCTTTTTTTAAGAATAACGGCCAAAACTGAGCCGGCGAAAATAATTAAAACCATCGCAATTGTCGAAAGATAAAAACGACTTTTAGCGGCTAATTTTTCTCCGGGGAGAAGAGGCTTGGGATAAACCGAACCGACGTCGGTAATCTCCAATTTGCCAGCTTCGGTCCTTCCCCAAATTTCTGGAGAATACATCAAAGAGGCTTCTGCCGGCGGAACCAAAAATTTGCCGGCCGCTACTGCCCGAGCCCGGTACGTATAAACACTTGAACCCTGCTCAACGCGATAAAGGCTTAAAACTGCACCGTTTTTTGTCACCTGGGTATCCATATCATAATAAGCATACCAACTCCTTGATTGGGGATATTGTTCGTTAAGAAAACTGTCATTTATCGGAATTAATCCGGCCGGCAGCTCGTCGGTTAAAACACCATAATATTCGGGGGACGAAAGTCCGGAAACCGTCAATCTCACGGTTACTTCGTCACCTATCCCTACAGTTTTATAAATATCGCCGTTCTTATCCAAATATTCCCTTTTAATGGTTAAACCATTGCTTTGAGAGACGGCATTCTCATCCGTGTGCCACTCGTCAACAAGTAGCGTAGAATAAATCTGGCCTTCACCTACCCGGGAAACGGAAAGATTGGATCCGTCGGATTTTATTTTTGAAGCGGAGATAATAATATCTTTAATAATATCCCGAGTACTCTGAACTTTACCCGATTTAATAATCTCTCCATCCAAAGAAACGCTGTAGGAATATTCTGGTGTACTTTCGTTGGTTGAAGTGGCATAATCAGAAATTAACTGAACTATCTGGGCCGTAGCAAAAGAATTTGCCCAATAATCAAACTTCCTTGATCTTAGTAAAAATCTGATTGCTTTTGTAACTAAATTTCTATCCGCTCCCGCAACCATCAAGGCCCGGGCGGCCAGGGCAGTTGAAGCTTCGTTTGAACCGAAGGTTTCTTTATTTCCTGAATCCCAATAAATTCCTTCTCCTTGCTCTTTAGCCAAGGAAATTAAAACATTTAAGCCATTGGTTTCCGGGTTGGTTCTGCCGTTGCGAATATTACTCATCACCGCCAAAGCTAAAATATCAGCAGGTAAATCGACCCTATTTAGATCAAATAATAATTCTTTGTTTTCCCCTAAAAAGCTTAGGCCATAACTCAAGCTAACACTGTCAGTGGAATTTTTCTCTTTCGATATTAAATAATTTTTTGCCCGGCCCAAAATTCCACGATCATCAAAACCCAATTTCTGAGCACGACTTAAATATTCAACCACGTAAGCGGTTACAAAAGCCGAACTTTCCCGATTCCCCCACCAACCAAAACTGCCATCAATTTTTTGCATTTTTTGCAGCTTAGTAATCGCTGCCTTAATGTTTTTATCAATATCTTCGTTTTCTAAATAACCTTTAAATAAATCCGGCTTTTCCTTGGCAATAACCGCCGGAACAAAAGTACTGGTTATCTGTTCAACACAGCCGTAAGGATAATAAATTAAGTATTTCATCGCCGGAAGTAAAGATCCGTGCAAAGAAGGCGATAGGGATAAAGTAACTTTGCTTTTTTCTTTGTCGACATCGGGCGAGAGATTAAGGCGGAAATCTTTGTTGCCTTCTCCTATCATCGCCCGTTTTTCCTTAAAGCCATACTTCATTACCGGAAGAGTCAGGGTTAATTTATCTTCGTCTTTCGCGTCTTCTTTGGCTACCGCCGAAAAGGTCATTTCCGCCGCTTCGTTTTCTTTTTTTGGATTAATCCACCAAGAAACGGTTTGCGTCTCGGAAGCCGGAACCAAAAGACTGCCTTCTTTTGGCTCTTCAATGTCTCCAGCGCCAAAATTTAAATTAACCAAAAAATTTCGTTCACTTTGGGTAAAGTTCTGAACTAAAGCGGAAACCGATAGCCGATCGCCCAGCCGAACAATATTGGGCAAAATTGGCCGGACAATAACATCTTTGGAAACGACAATTTCGGTTGTCTGCTGACCGACCTTGGTATCGTTAGAAGCAGCAATGCCGGAAATAACCCAGGTAGTTAAATTATCTGGAAGTTTAAATGTTAATTTAGCTAATCCCGAGCTGTCTGTTTGCACTGTCGGATTCCAATAGGCGGCGTCTTTAAAAACCGTTCTGCCCTCTCCATCTCCTTTTTGATTATGAACCCAGACCCCTCCCGCAAAATAGGTATGATATTTCTCAATTTCTAAGTTATAAACCATAAATTTTCCCCTAATATATTCCAGGGATCTTACCACTGTTTTTTGGCCACCGATATCCGTTAACCAGTCTCCCTTTTGAATGCTGCCAGCTTCCCGCCAATCATCATTAACTCTCAGATAATGATTTTCGGTTACCTTGAGATTCCCATTAATGATTAAGTAACCGGAAACATTTGTCTTGTGAATTGCCTTTACCTTGGCCTTAACCGATTTTTGATTGTTATTATCTCTAGTTAAAATATTCTCACCAACCGCAATCTCGCTGATTTTCTTTTCCTTGCCATTCTCCAAAAGAATCGGGGTTTCGCCATCAAAGCAGCCTCCACCTTCCGCGCCGGGAACAACAATCCCCACCAAAGAGTGAGAAGTGGGCGAGTTATACCCCCGTTCGCCCCAAAACCTTTCAAAGATTTTTGCCGGCTCCTGATTCAAAAGCTCGAAAAGGGCCTTATCAATTGCCCAAACCGCCACTTCGGCCGCCACCGGATTACCGCCAATATCTTTGGTCTGTACGTTAAGAACCACTGTTTCTCCCGGACCGTATTCTTTTCTATCCGGAGTCAGCTCAACTTTAATTTTTTTCTCTTCTGCTGAAACCAAAATATTGGTATTGGCGGATTCCAACGAAGAATCGGAAAAACTGCTCGCCACAGCGTAAATATTGGGCAAATCTGTGCTGTTTATAGATGATTCTAAAACCACGCTAGTGCCGGTTAAAGAAATGATTTGGAAGCGGTCCAATCTGCCTCTTTCAAATGATAAAAAGATATCTCTGTCGGGAATCTCGGAAAAAATAGCCAGCTTTACCTTCTCGTTAGGTTTGTATTTTGCTTTATCTTGTTTAATGGTTAACCTACTTTGGTTCGCCTCCGAATAAAAGGAATAGTCCTTATTGGTAACCCAAGTATAAAAACTGTTGGCAATTAAGTTTCCTTTTTTATCAACACCCTCAATCGAAAAAGTATAAGATCCTGCTTTGGTTGGCAAAAAACGAATCTCGGCTTCACCGCGGCTGTCCGAAACGATGTTCATCTCCGGATAATCCTCTTTTTCCTCTCGGTATTGAGGATGTTTTTGGTCTTGAACGTAATATTTAACCCATTCTTTCCTTTGGACTTTAACTTTTAAAGAAATGTTGGAAATATCCTGAAATTGGTGAGGCCTTAAAACTAAAGGAAGGGAAAGTTCTTCGTTGACTTTATTTTGATAGCCATAATTTTTCCGGAAAATATTAAAATCCCCCGCGTAAACTAAAACATTCTTTTTGGCAACGCTGGGATTACCAGAGCCATTATCCATCTCAGCACTGATTATAAAAATTTTGTCCTTGCCGTCGCCGGCCAAGTTCTTGGTCTCAACTTCAACTTTTGCCTCTCCTTTTTTATCCAAGACTATCTGGTCCTCTTTAATTTTTTGATTACCGTAATATCCCCAATCGTGTCCGTCTTCATCCAAAAAACTGTAATCAGAATAATATTCAAAGTTATAAAAATCGGAAGTAAAAATTGAATATTTAATTGTTTGCCCGGAAACCGGTTGGCCGGAAAAATAACTTCCTTTCAGCTTAAAATAAAGCCTGTCGCCGGTAATCAATTCTTTTTGATCTGTTTCAATCTCCAAAGAATATTCCGGCTTGCGGTAATACTGTACTTGGAAAGTAATATAACTCGCGCCAGAAAAATCATAATAATCTCCCGAAGCTTTTTTGCCGGTATCAACTTTTAATTGATAATCGCCGGGGGTAACGTCTTTCGGGAGTTGATACTCTCCGTAAACCGAACCTTTATCGGAAACCGAAAGGTTTTTCTCAAAAAGAACATTGTTTTTTTCATCCCAGTCCTTATAAATTTTTACATTGGCTGTTCCCGAAGGAAGGGAATAACGGGCATCATCATCATCCCGGAGAATTGCCTTAAAATAAACTTTATCCCCCGGCTGATAAAGGGTCCTGTCGGTAAAGACAAAATATCGGGTTGTTTCCTTGGAATAAAATCTGCGCCAGGAAGAACCCATATAGCGCAAATTTATAGGAACTAAAGCTAATTTTCCTTCAAATTCAACAATTCCCAAGTCGGCATCGGGATTTAAATTAGCGCTGGCGATACCGTCGCCGTCAAACAAACTTTCCTCTAAAAGTGTCTTCTTCCTTGAAAGATTATAAACTTTGATTTTTCCACCACTTATTTTTCTTTTAGTTTCAAAACTTTGGGCCCAAAAAATTAAACGCTTGTTGCCCTGCTTGACCAAAACTCCATAATCAGATCGAAAAACAAAAGCGTATTCTTCCTTCCCGGCGGTTTTGACAACTAAAAGATAAATTCCATTTTCTTCCAGTGGTAATAAAACTTTATTTTTACTGTCGTAACCAGAGATTATATTTTGCTTAAAGGTTTGGATTAAGCTCAATTTGTCGTAATCCGGCTTATTATTAAGTTGCTTGCCCTCATTATCGTGAAGTAAATAGTCTAAAATATTCTCCTCGTCAGCTCTATAAACAGAAATTTCGGCTTCCCCTGAAAACCCATAGCTGGTAAGATAAACCGCCGGCTCATCAGTTGAGGCCAGAGAAATCACGCCGCCGCTGCTATAGCCGTCGCCGCCTGAAACAATAATTCTAGTTGAAGAATATTCGCCTAAAACCCGGGTTTCCGTCTGGATTAAAGGCGGACTCTCTTTTCCACGATATTCGGAATTAACAAAAATTTTCTTTTTTAGGAAAGAGGTCAAAAATATAAACGAGAAGCAAACCAAAACAAACAAGAAAAACGAAGTCCTCCGATTTTTTTTCCACGAAGGATTTACTTTCATCATTAAATTAAGGATATGAAGAAAGGTTTTAAATGTCAACGACAAGCATAATTATTTTCAAATGGCGTGACATTTAATAATTTCTTCCGCCAAAATCAAGCTTTAATTAGATTTTCGAATCAAACAAGAAGTTCTTTCTTCAATATTAACGGGAGTAAGAGAATTCCTCTTAATTGTTCTCCATAATTCCAGATGGGCTTCCAATTTTTGAGCCAAAGTTTCAATGGCTGCTTTTTTGTTTGAATCGGCAAATCTTTCGTCCTGGTTTTGACTGAAAATGTTTGTCGGCAAGTGAGTTACCCTGACGGCCGTATGACTTTTTTGGCGCTGTTGGCCGCCGGCTTTGACCGAAGAAGTAAAGCAATCAATTTTAATTTCCTGACAATTTTCCAAATTGAGAGGCACTTCTCCAAGTTGAAGCGAATTTTTCACCCAATTTATATATCTTTTTATCCGGTCTTGATCTTGCTCCGTTTCTCCGCCAAAGAAAACGGCCAGATGTTTTTTTATTTCTCCCTCCGCTTCTTTCACTCTGGCCTTCCTCGCCAATCTGATTTCTTCTTCCCGGCCGGCCCGGTCGGCTAGGGTCGGCGGAGTCGGATCGTTTCTTCTCAATCTTTTGTAACTCTTTGGCCTCTGCCAATTTTTATTCTCGTAATCCTGATTTGTTTGGGGATCAATCTTAACCATAATCTTTTTCTGGGTTAAAAATTTTCTTTTAAAATTTTTTCAACCGCTTTTAAGGAAAATATTTGGTGAAGATTAAAATTCTGCCAGTTAATTTCTTTTTTGTATTCCTTGTCGGTAAAAGGATCTAAGTTTAATTCCTTGGCTAAAACATTCGGGTCAAGATTTTTTTCCGGAGATTCAATCTCCAAAGAATAATATTCTTCGCCGTATCGGGTGAGCTTAACTTCAAACTTTTTATAAACATATTCCCAACTTTGCCAAAAATAAATCATTCCCTGTTTAAATCCTAAGGCCGTAAACATCTTTACCGCATCTTCAAATTCCCCTTCCTTTAATCTAATCTCAACCTCTTCTCTCTCCTGGGCGTTTATGTTTCCTACCTTAACGGAAATTTTTTCTTCTTCATCTGTCTTTTTAATTCTTAAATCTAATTGATCATCTTTAGGCCAAGATCTAGTCTTTGGATCAAAACCCGGAGAAAGATCAACCGAAAGACGATGGTAATGCCTTATTAATTTCCCTTCCTGGCTAAAAAGCCCGCTCAGTCTTTCAAAATCTTTTGGGCTTATTTTTCCCCTTATCTCAATTTCTATCATTATCTTGATTATAGATCATAAATATAAATTGGAAGTTTATGCCACAAAAACTAAACTCCCTAGGAAATCACCAAAATTAAACTAACGGTTTAAGGATAAAGCTTTTTAATTCCCACGATATCTCCCGAATTTAAATCCCTTTTAATTATTTCCCCTTCGCTAGAGTAGCCGAACATTGTTTCCAGATTACAATCGGTGGTATATAAATCACCCATGCCGGCGCTGTGACCCAACTCGTGAGTGGCAATGTTTTGTAAATCCATTACCGATTCATTGCCGTCGGCATTCCCCCAAACAAACCTTTCGTTTAAAAGCATATCCCATTCAATTAACTCGCGTGTTTTGGGCGGACCGGAAAAATATCCCCAAACCGAAGTGATGGCAATAACTCCGTTGTCCGGATAATCATCAAAAACAACTACATTTTCCCCGTCCGGAGATTCTGTCTGGTAAACGGAAGCCGAATCTAAAATTGAACTTCCGAAAATATTAAAGCTGACCTGGCTCTCCCAGGCAGTTGTTCCTTTATCAAAAGCGTCTTTAATAAAATCTCCGCTTAGCCCGTCTTGGTTAATCGGGTTAATTAAATATTCTTCCGTAGTCTTCCACTTGGCGCCGCTGGCTAAAAAAGTATAGCAAGCGGAAACCTTAGGCTTGGTTGCGGGATATTGTCTGACCGTCCCGTTTTTATAATGAATAAAGGTGATTTTGGTTAAAGGACCTTTATCTTCCAATCCCCTTGGTCTTTCTACCTCATTCTGGGCACGAGCCAATGGGGTCACCAGGGTAACCAAAAGAAGCAGAAATAGAGATAGAGTTAAAATTATCTTCCTCATTTTTTTCACCTCCTTTGATATTTTTAATATCTTGGCTATCTTAACTAACCAAATCATACAAGAAAAGCAAACTAAATACCAAATGAACACAAATTTTCCACAAACTAGGCTGGTAAGAACTGGTAAAAACAGGTAAAAAGAAGCCTAAAAACTGGTAAAAACCGTTAAAAACGATGAAGTTCTAGCTTTGCTCAAATTCTTCCAAAAGTTCCCTTTGCCTTCGGGAAAGCTTCTCGGGAATTTTTACTTCCAAACGGACATATTGGTCGCCCCGCTGATGAGAATGAGGAACCGGAATACCCTGGCCACGAAGCCGAACCATGGTATTGGGCTGGGTCCCCGGCCGGACGCGCAAATTAAGCTCGCCGTCAATTGTCGGAACGCCGACAACCGCACCTAAAATTGCCTGGCTTAAGGAAATCTCCTTTTTGATATAGACGTCATAGCCTTCACGCTTAAACGTTTTATCCGGCTTGACCTCAATCGTCAGGTAAAAATCGGAAAACTTAATCCTGCTTCCGTCGTCAACTCCGGCGGGAATTTTGATCTTCTTGCGGCCGACCTTGGGAATTTCAACTTCTTTCTCAACGCCTTTGGCCGCCTCCATAAAACTTAAGGAGATGCCGTATCGGGGAATTCTCTGCGAGCGGCCCTGGCCGCCGAAAGGCGAACCGCCGCCGAAAAACTGGCTAAAAATTTCAAAAGGATCGGAAAATCCGCCGAAATCAAAACCCATTCCTTCCGGCATTTCCTCGCCTCCGTAAGTCGTATAAGTGTAGGAAAAAGGTCCCTGCTGATAACTTCTGGTCCGGCCGCCGAAAGGCCCGGCGCCGGCGCCGAATCCGCCACCCGGCTGAAAAGCCGAATGGCCGTATTGATCATAAGCCGCCCGTTTTTCTTTATCCGATAAAACTTCGTAAGCCTCGTTGACTTCCTTAAATCTTTTTTCCGCTTCCGGTGATTTATTCCTGTCCGGATGCCATTCCAAAGCCTGCTTGCGGTAAGCTTTTTTAAGCTCGTCGACCGAAGCGCTTTTGTTTACGCCCAAAATTTCGTAATAATCTTTGGTAGTGACCATAAATAAGAAATGGGGGCGACCCGCTTCTCGCATCCCGCCCCCACTTTTTTTTAAATTTTAATTAACCACTTCTCCTTCTTCCGCTTTGTCTTTATCGGCCTTCTGCTCTTCCGCTTTCTGTTCTGTCTCCGTTCCTGGTCCTGTTTGCCCCGGCTGTTCGCTTTTTCCCGCTTCCCCTTGACTGGATTTGTACATCGCCGAGCCGACTTTTTGTAAAGAATCGGAAAGCTCGTTGGTTTTGGCTTCCAATTCTTCTTTGGAACCGGTTTCCAAAATTCCCTTAAGATTGCTTATCTTTTCTTCCACTTCTTTTTTAATCTCTTCGGAAACCTTATCGCCGGCGTCTTTCAAAGTTTTTTCGGCCGTATAAATTAAGGTGTCGGCCTTGTTCTTTGCCTCAATGGCATCTTTCTTCGCCTGGTCTTCGCTGGCATGGGCTTCCGCTTCCTTGGTCATTTTTTCCACTTCGTCTTTGGCCAAACCGGTTGAACCTTTAATGGAAACCGATTGCGAACGTCCGGTCGCTTTGTCTTTGGCCGTAACGTTTAAGATGCCGTTGGCGTCAATATCAAAGGAAACCTCAATCTGGGGAATTCCCCTTGGTGACGGCGGAATCCCGTCCAAGATAAACCGGCCCAAAGATTTATTGTCCGGGGCCATCGGCCGCTCGCCCTGTAAAACGTTAATTTCAACCGAGGTCTGATTATCGGCCGCCGTGGAAAAGACCTGCGACTTGGAAGTCGGGATGGTCGTATTCCTGGCAATTAAAGGAGTTGAAACCTGCCCCAAGGTCTCAATTCCTAAAGTTAAAGGCGTGACATCCAAAAGAAGAACGTCTTTTACTTCGCCGCCTAAAACTCCGGCCTGAATCGCCGCGCCTAAAGCCACCGCTTCGTCCGGATTAACGGACCGGTTCGGTTCTTTGCCGAAAAATTCCTTGACCGCCTCGATCATCTTGGGCATCCGGGTCATGCCGCCGACCAAAATAACTTCGTCAATATCCTTGATTGTTAATTTGGCGTCCTTTAAGCAGGCCTTGACCGGAGCAATTGATTTCTCAATCAAATCTGCGGTCAGGCTTTCCAATTTGGCCCGGGTCAATTTCATCGTCAAGTGCAACGGACCTTCTTTTCCTTGGGTGATAAAAGGCTGATTGATTTCCGTTTCCAAAGAAGTGGAAAGTTCAATCTTGGCTTTTTCCGCTGCGTCCCTGATTCTTTGCAGGGCCTGGGGATCTTTTCTTAAATCAACGCCGTTTTCCTTTTTGAACTCGTCCGCGATCCAATCCCAAATTGCCTTGTCAAAATCGTCGCCGCCCAAATGGGTGTCGCCGTTGGTGGCCTTGACTTCATAGACGCCTTCGCCCAACTCCAAAATGGAAATATCAAAGGTGCCGCCGCCGAAATCGTAAACCGCGATTTTTTTGGCGCCTTTTTTATCCAATCCGTAAGCCAAAGCCGAAGCGGTCGGCTCGTTAATTACCCTTTTCACTTCAAACCCGGCAATTTCTCCCGCCTGCTTGGTTGCCTGCCTTTGGGAATCGTCAAAATAGGCCGGACAGGTAATTACCGCCGCCGTTACCTTCTCGCCCAAATAGGCTTCCGCATCCGCTTTAACTTTTTGCAAAACCATCGCCGAAATCTCCTGGGGCGTAAAGACCTTGCCTTCAACTTCAACACAAGCCATTCCGTTTTTCCCCTCAACGATTTTGTAAGGTAACCATTTGATATCGTGTTGGACCGAGGGGTCGGAAAATTTCCTTCCCATCAATCTTTTAACGGAGAAAATGGTTGATTTCGGTTTTAAAACCAACTGCCTTCGGGCAACGTCTCCGACAATATGGTTAATGGGGTCCACTACCGAAGGAATCGTGTTTCTTCCTTCGGCGGAAAAAATAATTTTTGGTTTGCCGCCTTCCATAACGGCGACTTCGGAAAAAGTTGTTCCTAAATCAATGCCAACTATTTTAGACATATTATTTAACCTCCTTTAAAATCTTTCTTTTAATTTTTAATTATAATTTCTAAATCTCTAATATTCCCAACATCCCCAAACTCTTTTGCTCTTGTAGTTTATCCCGAGCGAACTTATTCCGAGCAAAGTCGAGGGAGTCGAGGGACTCTATTCTTTATATACTTTCACTTTCGCCGCCGACAAAAGCCGTCCTTTTAACAGATAGCCCTTGCCGACAACTTCGGCTACCCGATTAGCTTCCCCGCCCTTAACAACTTCAATCGCTTCCATTATTTCCGGATCAAAAGGCTTGCCCAAACAATCAATTTCCTCCAATCCTTCATTATCTAAAAGCCTTTTGAATTCAACAATCACCAAATCAAGGCCTTCATCTTTAAGGTGCTCCGACGCTTTTTCCAAATGACCGAGAATATTTAACAGTTTTAAAATCAAATTCGAATTGGCGAATTGAACAAAATCCGCTTTTTCCTTTTCGTATCTTTTTTCCAAATTCTGATAATCCGCCAACGCCCGTTTCCAACGGTTGGTCAAATCTTCAATCTGTTTTTTAGGCTGGTCTTTTTTTAAATCGGCCATATTGTTCCTTTGCTTTTATAACTTACCAATTCTTGCTGACCTCTTCAATAAGCTCCCCGAAGTATTTAACCATCGGAATGATCTTTGAATACCGGACGCGTGACGGACCGACAACCCCGATTGTCCCTTCGTGGGGGCCGGCTTTGTAACGGGTGTAAATAAATCCGCAAGGCTCAAACATCTCCATCCCCAATTCGTCGCCCAAGACCAGATGAATCGGATCAAGCGATTCGGCCGCCTTTTCCACCAAGTTGGACCAAAAATCAAATTGGTCCAAGTAGGAAAGAATGGTTTTCGTCAAATCAATATCGTAAAATTCCGGTGATTCAAGAATGTTGCCCACTCCGGAGCTGAAAACCTCGCCCTTGTCGGAAGTAGCCAAAGAAAGCATCTTGGTTCTCTTGGCCAATTCCCGGGTAGATTCTCTTAATAACTTTTCAAATTCCGCCCGATAATCCCAGATTTTTTCCTTGACCGCCACTTCTTCGGTTAAAGTCAATTTTTCCGATTTCATTAAATTGTTGACGTAATGTTTAAGCGCCATCGGCGTCGGCGTCCGGCCGGAAGAAGTATAAACCTGTTTTAAATAACCGGCCTCGGTCAACTTGACCATCTCGTTTCTGATTGTTGCCGGAGAAACGCCCATGTTATATTTCTTCTCAATTGTTTCCGAACCGACGGGAGAAGCGGTCTCAATAAAATCTTCAATAATCGCCTTTAAAATTTTTGTTTGTCTTTCGCTTAATTCGGTCATCTCTTTTTTATCCAATTAGCACTAACTTACCATGACTGCTAAAGAATGTCAAGAAGCATTATATAGAGTAAAAGGGCGGGAGAGTAAGAGAGTAAAAGAAATTTTGTTAATTTTTTAATCCGTTAATCTTCAATTATCTAATACCTCCGGTCCCTTGATTCTTTGGCCTGGCTAAAGCTATACTTCTCTTGATGGCCGGAAAAAATAAAAAATCATCCGTAAACAAATTTTCTTTTTTAAAGTTTTTCTATTTGAACCTGGTTTTGCTTTTTGGCCTAACCGTCTTGGTCCAAAGAGTTATTTTTAAAAACCGGGCCGCGGAAATAGATTCGGCTCCGCAAAAAGTAATTGTTTCCAATGTTTCCAGCCAGGGTTTTACCGTCAGTTGGCTGACCGAAAAGAAAACCACCGGCAACGTTATTTATTCAACCTCCAAAGAAGCGGTGGAAAAAAGATCGGGAGATTACAAAACCGGCCTGGATATCCGCGGACCGGCAACCTCCTCGTTGGTCCATTATGTTAATCTGGAAAACCTTAACCCCGGCCAAATCTATTATTTTGCCATTGTTTCCGGCAGCGGAGTTTATTATCAAAGGCTGGACGGAAGCTGGCAAAAAGACGGCCTAGCGCTGGAACAAAGAACGGCAAGGTGGATCGGTTTTAATCCCCGGGTTCCGGTTTCCGGAAAAAATACCGAAGGCGCCTATAGCCTGGAACCCGGCTCCTGGAAACCCTGCAGCGACGGCACCGAAAAAGGAGTTATCAGCCCCTGCTACCGGCCAAATTTAATTTGGGGCCAAACAAATGACCAATATCGCCAAATCCTTAAAGAAACCCTTGTTTTCGCCGAAATTCCCGGAAAATCCTCGCTTCTTTCAACCCTGACCAACTCCCAGGGCAAATGGGTAATCAATCTGGCCGACTTTCTCAATCAAAATCTTAACGAATACCTTGCCTATGATCCGGGAATTGATCTTCTCCGGCTCCGCGCCGAAGATTCGGAAGGTAAAACAACTTCTCTTTACCAATTGATTCCTTCCGTCTTTTCCCAAGATTGTTTTAATCTCAGCCCCCATAACTGTCCCTTTGCGCCGACAGACAAAACCAATCCGATCAATTTGATTCTCCGTCTGCCTTTGCCGACAGCAAGCGTTGCTCCCGCAGTTCCGAAGGAAACAAAAATAATTCCCAGTCCAACGCCGACGCCGGCAACTTTTCTGGAAGTAAGGGTTAAATTTCCACCAACGGAAAAATATCCGGAAGAATTAACCGCCGAAATTATTCTGCAAAGTTCCGATTCGGCCACCCCGAAATTAAAAGAAACTTTGGCTTTAAGAAATCAAGCCGAAGGAGAATACCGGGGAAAAATAGACTCGCCTGCCGAAGGAACTTTTGACCTTAGCTTAAAGGAGAATTTTTCCCTTAGCCGGGAGCTTAAAGCGATAAAAGTCAATCCGGGTAGCAATTTTTACGATTTTTCCGACCGGCCCTTGGTCAGAGGCGATTTGAATAACGACGACCGGATTGATTCTTTGGATTTGGGAATTTTGGTTGGTCAATTCCGCAACCAGGAAAAGACCACCAGCCCGGCCGATTTAAATTTTGACGGCCAAGTTAACGGGTTGGACTTGACGATACTGCTGGCCAATTACCGCCAATCGGGACCGGCGGGCTTATGATAAGATTGATTTGAGCCAATGAAAAAATATTGCTGCCTATTCTTTTCCTTACTTTTTTTACTGCCGGTTTTCCTTTTCGGCAAGGTGAAAAAATCATCCGCCCAAACCGTTCTCAGTTTGGAACCGGCGGTAATAAAAGGACCGGTCGGTAATGTTTTTACCCTGGAAGTAAAAATTACCACCGCTCAAAAACTGGTTGCTGCCGATTTGGATTTAAGTTATGATCCGGCTTTATGGGAAATCCAAAAAATTTCCCCCGGCAGTTTTTTGGCCAATCCCCAAATTCTGACCAGCCGAATTAACAGCCAGGAAGGCAAACTGCTTTTTAGTCTTTTCAGTACTCCCGGACAATCCGGAAACGGCAACCTGGCTACCGTCCAATTAAAAGCCCTTAAAGAAACAAACGGTCCGCTGAAATTCGGGCTTGACTCCACCACAATTTTGGCGGCAGCCGGTGGAGAAAAAATTTCTTTTACTTCTTCTCCGGCAAGTCTGGAAACGCTTTCTCCTGGCGGTTCCGCCAATGCGTCACCGGCAAAAATTTCTCCGGCTGTTTCGCCGACACGTCCGCCCTTGATAACTCCTTCGCCGACCGAGACTCCGGCAACAGTTTCCCCTTTGGCAAAAATAATAAAACCACTGGGAACCCTTCTGGTGATTGCCGGCATCGGCCTTTTGATTTTGGTCTTAACCGTTTTGTAAAATGAAAAAATTAATCGGCGAGCTGCTATTTTTGATTTTGGTTGGAGTGATTTTCCTGGTCAGTCTGAAAACTATCCGGAACCTTGCCGGCCGAGCCGAAAAAACTTCCGTCACCGTTAATATAGACGGTGCCTCTCCCCAAATTTTTCCCAAAATCTGGCAGGGTTTTGGCCAGGGAGGAGAAGAAACAACCAAAATAATCGCTCCGGTAAGCGGAGCAGTCGCCGAACTAATGCCTTCCTATATCCGGATTGATCATCTTTTTGATTTTTCCCAAGTCGTCTCCCGCGACGAAAGAGGAGAAATCAGTTACCACTGGGAAGAGTTGGACGAGAGAATTGCCGAAATTACCGCTGTCGGCGCCCTGCCTTTTCTTTCCCTTTCTTATCTACCGCCGATATTCTCCGCTTCCAATTCAATTATTTCCCTGCCTTCGTCAATAACCGACTGGGAAAATTTAATCCGGGCCACCATTGAACGCTATAGCGGCCGCAACGGAAAAAACTTAAGCAACCTCTATTATGAAGTCTGGAATGAGCCGGATGTTTTCGGAAAATTTAAACCGGCGGAATATTTTTCCCTTTATCTGGCCGCGGCCAAAGCAGCCGAAAGCGCGATTGATTGCCAACCTTTTAAATTTGGCGGTCCGGCGATTTTGGGCGTCAACAAAACCTGGCTGAATGATTTCCTCGGCCTGGTTAAAGCCAACAACCTCCGTCTGGATTTTGTTTCCTGGCATTCCTACGGCGCCAATCCGAAAAAAATCAAACTGGAAGCCGGGGTGGTTGACAATCTGCCGAATTTTAATTCTTTCCGGAAAAAGACGGAAAAAGTTGTTACCGAATGGGGGTCGGATTCGGAAATGTCGGCCAACCACGACAGTTTTTTTGATGCCAGTCATACTTTGGCCACTGTCGGGGAATCCTTCGGTGCCGTCGATTTATTGCTCGCTTTTGAACTGAAAGACGGCCTTGACCCAAAGGGCAACCAATTCTGGGGCCGCTGGGGATTATTGACCCACCAGGAAAAAGGCAGTCTAAAAAAACCCCGCTATGCCGCCTTTACCCTTCTAAACGAAAATCTGAAATATTTTTTGCCGGCAGACGAAAACGGCCTTAATGTTTACGGTCTTTCCTCTACCGACGGCAAGGGCAATTTTGTTCTCTTCTTAACCTCTTTCCCTTATTCCGGCGCTAACCGGGAAAAAGACCTCTCGGTTTCTTTGCATCATTTTTTACCCGGTGAATTTGAAGAATCCGTTTCTTTTTTCGGATCCGAAACAAATCCGGAAAGCAACCTCAGATTTCAATCTTCCGGAAGAACCTGGCAAAAAAGTTTTAACCTTAAACCTTTTACGACAGCCGTTATTAAATTAAGACGCCTTAGTCCGGCCTCGACCAGAATTCCGGCCGAGGAAGAGGAACCGGGCAATTTCGCCGCCCAAATAATCGCGCCCTTGCCGCCCCTGGTTTTTCCTCTTTTTGACGGTTATTTTAGCAATCAGGAAGACGGCGAAATTTCTTTTTCCTTAAGATTTTCCCAAACCGGCGCGGAAGCAGCGGAGCGTTTTCTTTTTGAATCAAGAGTCTCTCCGTCTATCCGGCTTTACGCCAAAACCAGAAGCGAAGGCTTTGCCAATTTCCTTGATTTTGTCTTTGAACAGGGAGAGATAAAAAAATCAATCTCTTTGGATATCGGCGATTGGCAAGCCGGCAAATGGTATGATTTGAATTTTACCTGGAGCAACCCCCTGATGGAAATGAAAATGAAAATTAACGATCGGGAAGTCAAGGAATCAACCGGAGCGAACATTAATCTTTCTTTGGGCAAATTCCTGACTGTCGGCGCCGATGCAGATGATAAAAATTTCATTAACGCCGATCTTGATAATTTTCTTCTGAAAATGAACGGCCGGGAAATTATTTGGGAAAATTTCAACTGACAAAGATTTCTTCAGGAAGCCAAATTCTGGCCGTTTCCGATAATTTCCGGAGGCGGAGAAAAAAACCGGTTAATCTTTCTGATTTTGGAAAGAACTTCCAAATAACGGTTGCCTTCTTTAATTTTTAAAATCCGGCCGGTAAAAAAGTAAACCACCAATCCGGAAAGAGTAGTTACGGCCGTCAGGAAAAGAAGATTAAAAGTTTTGCTGGTATCCAAAATAAATAAATCCAAAAACTTCATCGTTGCCCAAAAAGTAATCCCGCCTAAAATCGCGGCCAAAGTCATCTTCAACCAATCAATCATTGTTTCTTTGGTCAAAAGGCCGCCAATCTGCTTTTCCAAAAACACCAAAAGCAAGGAAGCTTGAATAAAACTGGAAACCGAAGTCGCCAGGGCCAGGCCGGTTACTCCCCAGGAAAGAATATAAATAAACCCGGTGCCCATAAGAATATTAACCGTTACGGAAACCAAGGCAATAAAAAACGGGGTCTTGGTATTGTGGCGGGCATAAAAACCGCGAACCAATAACTGAGTCATTGACTGGGAAAAAATCGCCAAGGAAATTAAAGCCACGACTCTTCCGGTTAAAATGGTTGCCTGCCAAGGAAAAGTTTTTGCGCCGAAAGCAATTCTGACCAAAGGAATTCTTAAAATTAAAATTGCCGCCGTTGCCGGCAGGGCCAAATAAAGAATTTCCCCCAAGGAACTGATTAAGGTTTCCCTAAAGGCAGTCTCGTCCGTTTTGGCTTTTTGCTCCGAAAGCAAGGGCAAGGCCGCCTGGCCGATGGAAGTTCCGAAAAGCCTGACCGGCAAATCCATTAATTTTTGGGAAAGATAAAAGATGGTTAAAGAACCGGCGGGAAGAGAAGTCGCCAAAAAAACGGCAACTGTTGCTTCAACCTGGTAAATCGCCAAACCCAAGCTTCGCGGCAACATCAACCGGAAAATTTCCTTAACTCCCGCCAGACGATAATCCAAAGAAAAACGGTAAGAAAAACCAAGACGGAAAACCAAAGGAACCTGGACCAAAAGGTGAAGAAAAGCGCCGATAACCACGCCGACGGCCGCCGACCAAATTCCCATTATTGGCGCCAAAAAAACCACACCGGCGATAATTCCGAGATTATAAAGCAAAGGCGCTACTGCCGGAATAATAAAGCGGCGGTGGGATTGGATAATGGCGGAAAGGAAATCGGAAATTAAAAAAAAGCCCTGGGCAAAAAGCATAATCCGGGTCAACCCGCTCATTAAATGAATTTGCTCCCGGGTAAAACCGCCGGTTATCAAAAGAGAAAATTTTTCCGTAAAGATAAAGATAATTCCGGCCAAGAAAAGGTAAAAAACAACCAAAATAGTCACCACGGCGGAAGAAATCCGATAAGCCAATTTTTCGTCTTTAACCAACTGCTCGCTGAAAACCGGAATAAAGGCGGCGGACAAAGCGCCCAAAACCACCAATTGAAAGATCATATCCGGAAGCCGAAAGGCGGCAATATAAGCATCCAAGGAAGACGAACAACAGGAATAAAAATGGGCAACCAAAACTCTTTCCCTTAAAATTCCCAAAACCATTGAGCCGGCGTAGGTAATCATCAGGATTACCGCCGCCGATAAAACACTGCTTTGCCGGTGGAAAAGAAAACGGGCACCACGGATAAACAAATTCTTAAACATCAGCCTAATTCTACCGAAAAAAAACCCAATTAAAAAGGGCCAGCAAAAATAAATTAGGGAAAATTATCTTTGGCGGCTTTGACAGGGCCAACTACCTTTATATATACTAAAACAGAGGATAAATTTAAAAAAATGCCGACTGCTCATCAGATAAATCTGATTCAAAAAGACGATTTTGAAAATTCGCCATTGGGAAAATTTCTCCATTGGTCAATTACGGTCGGCCGCTGGATCGTTGTTTTTACCGATTTTATCGTTATTCTGGCTTTTTTCTCCCGTTTTTATTTTGATACTAAGCTGGCCAACCTTCACGACAGTATTAAACAAGGCCAGGCAATTATTGAAGCCACGGCTGATTTTGAAAAAACCTTTCTCAGCCTCCAGAAAAAAATCGACCAGGTCAAATTGATTTTGGGCAATAAATTTGATTCCGACGATCGGGTTGAATTTATCAACGGTATTTTACCGGCCGACGTAACTCTAACCGCTTTTACTTTAACTCCAAACGGACTTAACCTTACGGGCTCCGCCCTTTCGGAAAGCGGTATCTCCCAATTCATGAAAAACCTCCTTTCGGCCAAACAAATTGAAAAAGTCAATATTTCCGGATTGACTATCGGCGAAAAAGAAGAACAAAAAGTTATCAGCTTTACCCTTTCGGCCGACTGGAGAAAATTATGAGCGTCACCTTAAAAGACCGCTTCCACCAATATAACCGCTATTACGTCAGCCTGAGGGAATTTACCCAAAAGAAACCGGTTCGTTCTTTTACTACCCTGTCTTTATCGTTGCTGACAATTTCTTTTTTCGCTTTTTTTGCCGTTAAACCGACTCTGGTTATTGTTGCCGGGTTGACCAAGGAAATTAAAGACAAGGAGGCCTCCTTGGCAAAAATCCAAAAAAAAGTGGCTTCTTTGGTCCAGGCCCAGGAACAATATTCCCTGAATCAAAGCCGGTTCTATCTTCTGGAAGAAGCTCTCCCTAATATTCCCGATTTTCCCTCGCTTATCTATCCCCTGGAAAAAGAAGCCCTGCTTTCCGGAGTCAAAATCCGGTCTTTTTCCGTAACAAAGATTGAAATTGTCAAAAAAACGACGGCCAAGGCCAAGACTGCCGACCTGCCCGGTTTTGAATTTAGTCTTTCCGCCGAAGGCGATTTCCAAAATTTAAAAAATTACTTGGGTAAAATTGACTCTTTGCGGCGGCTGGTGACGATTGATAAAATCGCTTTTACCCAAACAAAGAAAACCCGGACGGAAACAAGCACTATTGTTCTTACTCTTTCCGGCACATCAAATTTTTATTTGAAAGAATAGAATAATAGAGCGAGAGAAAACAGGGGGCAGAACAAGAGTAGATTTTGCTTTTACTCTTTTACTCTTGAGAAAATCATGAAAGAAAAAAGAAGCGTCAGCAGAGACTTTTTTATTTTATCAATTTTAACCGTGATAACGGTTACTGTTTGGATGGTAATTGATGTTTTTCAAACTTTAAACAAAACCGATTCGGTTAAAATAATGAAGGGTCTGGAGCCTTTAACTCCGAAAATCGAAACTTCGGTACTGGACGCTTTGGAAACAAAAAACTATTATGAAATCCAGGCCTACGAGCCGGTTTCGTCGCCGGCGGCGGAGGCAACACCCGAAACGGCTACCCCGTCTCCGGAAATGGAAACGGCAACGCCGACGGCAACCGCGGAAGCCAATCCCAATCCGCAATAATAAACAAAAATAAACAGGTTATGAAAAAAATAATCTATGAAGAAAATCGTTAATAAACAGCCGAAAACAATTCCGACCCTTTTGGGAATAATGATTTTAACTTTGGCAACCGGCCTGGGAGTTTTTTTGATTCGCCAAAGCCAGTCTTTTTCCCTAAAGGCCTCTGTCGAAATCGCTCCCCGAGAAGTAAAAATTACCAATTTAACCGATAGCTCTTTTTCCGTTTCTTGGATTACCCAGGAAGCAACCCAAGGTTTTATCAGCTATAAAGAATCTTCCGGAGACGAACGGGTTGTCTTGGATGACCAGGAAAAAGGTTTAACCGTCAAACAACCCCGCTTCGTCCATTATGTCACTTTGGAAAATTTAAAACCCTCAACTTTATATTTTTTCCGGATCAATTCACAAGGAGTGAATTTTGACCGCGACGGCAATCCCTATGAAGTAACCACCGCTCCCACTATCAACTTACCGTTGCCAACGGCCGATACGGCTCACGGAATGGTTATTGACAGCCAGGGAAATCCGGCCAAGGGAACAATTGTCTATCTTAGTCTGGCCAACACGACGCCTCTTTCCAGTCTGGTCGGAAACGACGGCAGCTGGGTAATTCCCTTATCTACCGCCAGAACCAGTACTCTTTCGAGTTACTCCCGCTACGATCGGGAAATTCAAGTTGAGGAAATCTTTGTCCAGGGGGGCAATCTCGGTAACGCGACGGCAATTTTAACCACCAAAATTGACAGTCCGGCACCGACAATTACCTTGGGGGAAAATTATGACTTCCGAAATACGGTTACGCCGACGCTAACTCCGGCTCCTTTTGTCCCATCGGGAACTTCCGCTTCCGATTTGGAAAACGCTTTTAACAACAACCAAATTCCCACTCCGACCGTTACGTCTACTTCCTCTCCGGCCAACAACGGCGGCTTTTCTTCCTTGCCTCAAGCCTCGCCCTCGCCAATCGGTCAAAAATTAACTATCCTTAATCCGGACGAAGGGGAAAAGATCAATACCGCCAAGCCGGAATTTATCGGAACCGCTCCGGGCGGCGAAATTCTGGAAATTAAAGTGGAATCGGAAACCGCTTATTCCGGTCAGGTTTTGGTTGACGAAAAAGGAGACTGGAAATGGACCCCGCCGGCCAATCTACCTCCCGGCGAGCATACCATCACTGTTACTTTGAAAGACAAAGAAGGAGTAAGCCAAAAAGTTGTCCGCAATT
Organism: Microgenomates group bacterium ADurb.Bin219; assembly: GCA_002069945.1. GTDB lineage: Bacteria > Patescibacteriota > Microgenomatia > UM-FILTER-40-11 > UM-FILTER-40-11 > MWCH01. Next base: position 34,237 of record MWCH01000001.1, on the reverse strand, counting down.
TTACCGTTTACGCTGCCGGTGAAAGCAATCTGCCTTCTTTTGAAGCTACTCCGTCGGCAATTACGGTTTCCCCGGCCCAAACAACCACCATTTCGGCCCAGCCGACCCGGATTGTCGCCACGCCGACGGAAAAACCGGATCAGCCCCAAACAGGCAACTTGACAACAACTTTCCTTTTCTTCACAATGGGATTAGCCCTGTTATTTTTGGGCGTTAAATTCTTTATATGGAACCAGTAAATCCGACTGCCCCGCCAACCGATCTTCCGCCGCTTTCCCAACCGGTTCCGCCGCCGCCACCCAATAACGATAATCCCTTGCCTCCGAATCCTGTCTCTCCGCCACCAACGCCGCCGCCAGAATCTCCTTCTCCTTTACCGACCGAACCGCCCGTTCCGCCTCCGCCTCCGGCAGCCCAAACAACAGAAATCCCGGTTGCCGAAACACCAAATCCGACAGTTGATCCGTCTGCTCCCGGAAACGGTTTTGTTTTTAAACCGGAAAAGGCTCCTTCCCGCTCTGGTAATTTGAAAAAAGTAATTGCCCCCCTGGGACTTACCGTTCTTTTTTTGCTTTCAATCCCCTTGGTTAGAAACATTTTACCCAAAAGACGTCAATTAAACGCTCCGGCACAGACTATTAACTGCGATAGCCCCAGATATTGCTCTGGTTCAGCATCGGATGACTATTACGAGGAAATATCCCGCTGTCGAACCTACTTTAATTGTAGTTTTGAGGGCAGTACCTGTACTTGCAGTTATTATGAGTGTTTAAAAAAAAGGCTAAAACCTTCACCCACATTGAACCCTTCAATAACACCCACCATAATTCCCTGGCCCAATATTGAAAATTGTTCTTGGTGCCAAACTAATCGAGCTCAAACGGGGGATACAACCGCAGAATCATGTCTGGCAAGACAAAATATGTGTTCTAATGAGACCGGAGATAATGCCTGTGCTTTGGATTATGTTCCCGGTTGTGCTTCAGGCTCTTCCTGCCGCAGTATCGGCAGTAATCCGCCGCCCCAACCCACCTCGTCCGGACCCACTAATCCTCCTCTTCCAACCCAATCGCCGGCTTCCGGAACGCCGATTGTTTCTGCTTGCGGCTGTACAACAGTCCGCGCCTACGATTCAAGCAATAATGAAATTAATTTAAGCCAACTGCCGGCCGGCCAAACCGTCAAATTGACCGTCGGCGGAACTGGTTTATACCAATGGAAAGCCAGACTTAAGGTTCATACCGGCAACGGCGCTAATCTGATTCCGCCCAACCTTTGCAGCAGTGGCCAATTGATTGACGGCTGGTGCGAAACAGCCGAATATCTGCATAAGCCGGATAATAAAGGCGGTTACTTTATTAATTATTCTGTGCCGGAAAATCCGGCCAGTTATCAGGTTACCGCCGAAATTTGCTGTGCCGAAGTTGACAAAGCACCTCATTGCAACTGGATGGAATAATCAATAAAATGAATACAATGCCTAAAATTGACAAAAAAAATCTGCTTTTAATTATTATCCTTGTCGCGACCGTTATTCTGGGAGCAATTACGGTCACCACCGCCTTAAAGCTTTACCAAATCGGCCAAAAACCGGTAGCGCCGACAGCGCCGGAGTCAAAACCGAAAGCAGTCGACAATTCCTGTAGATTAACCTTTACCGTTACCGTGGTAACGACGCCGACGCCGACAACTCCTGTCTCAACAACCGTAACACCAACCTCCCAATTGACGCCGACCGCGACCTTAAAGCCGACGGCAACCCCGACTCCAGGAAGCAAAACCGCCTGTTTTGACGAATGTTCAAGTGATGGTCAATGCGCCAGCGGTTTGCGCTGTCTGACTTATTCCGGAACCAAGAGATGTCTTAATTCCAATTGCCCGACGGAAATTGATTGCGCCTGCAATCCTTGCTGGGGCAAATGCACCGAAGACGTTGAATGCCTTTCCGGCTTAAAATGCTTGTCCGTTTCCGGCGAAAAAAGATGTGTCAATTCCAGCTGCTCTACCGACGAAGATTGCACTTGCGCCGGTCTGCCGACCAATACTCCGGTTCCGACGGCTACTTCAATCCCCGGAACAACAACGCCAAAACCGACTGCAACCCTAAAGCCGACGGCAACAACCAAACCGGTTACCGCCGTTACCGAACCGGAAACTACCGTTGCCCAACCGGTAACCGGCTTGAAAGTTCCGACTACCGCCGGTCTGGGAATCGGTCTGCTTTTAATCAGCTTTGGCCTGGCCTTAATCTTCTAAAAGAGGGCTTTCTTTGCTAAAATCAGCCTATGCGAATTGCAATTGTTGGCGCCGGATTAACCGGTTTAACTGCCGGCTACCGGCTTTCCCGAAAAGGAAACCGGGTCACGATTTTTGAAAAAAACGATTTTGCCGGCGGTCTGGCCGGTTCTTTTAAGGAAAAATCCTGGCACTGGCCTTTGGAATTTTATTTTCATCACTTTTTTACGTCAGATAAAGAGCTTCTTGATTTGGCCGAAGAATTGGGGTTGGCCAAAAAAGTTTTTTTTAATTCTCCGAAAACCTCCATCTTTTCAAATAATTTTATTTCTCCTTTTGACTCTCCTCTTTCCGTTTTAAAATCGCCCCTGCTTTCTCCCGCCCAAAAAATGCAAACCGCGCTGGCAACTTTGTATTTGAAAGTAACCAACAACTGGAAACTTTTGGAAAAAACTACCGCTTCCGAATGGCTGAAAAAATATTACGGAACAAAACCTTACGAAATTATCTGGGAGCCGCTTTTAAAATCAAAATTCGGCCAGACCGATGCCGAGCAAGTTTCAATGGCCTGGTTTTGGGGAAGAATTAAAAAAAGAAGTTTTAAGCTCGGCTATTTTGAGGGAGGATTCCAAATCTTAATTGATTCCCTGCTAAAAGAAATCAAGAAAAATAACGGGGAAGTTCTGTTTAACCGCGAATTTACGGCCTCCGATTTTAACCGGGGATTTGAAAAAATAATCTGGACCGGACCGATTCCGAACTTTTTGAAAATTGCCCCAAAGTTGCCGAAGGAATATCAAGGCCGACTTAATAATTTGAAGATGGTCGGGGCGGTAAATCTGGTTTTGGTTTTAAAAGATCAATTTTTAAAAGACAATACCTACTGGCTCAATATTAACGAAGCCGGTTTTCCTTTTGTGGCGGTAGTGGAACATACCAATTTCATTGACGCCAAAAATTACGGCAACAATCGTCTCCTTTATGTCGGCGGCTACTATCCCCAAAACCACCCTTATTTTAAAATGTCCAAAGAAGAAATCTATCAAGAATTTCTTCCTTACTTAAAAAAAATAAATCCTGCCTTTAAATTCCCGCTTCTCGCTTCCCGTTTCTCGCTTCATTCCAGTCTCTATGCCCAACCCATTGTCCCCACCAACTATTCAAAAATTCTACCTTCGTTCACAACCCCGCTTCCCAACGTTTATCTGGCAACCATGCACCATATTTATCCCTGGGACAGGGGAACCAACTACGCCGTTAAATTAGGAAATGATGTCGCTTATGAGATCCTTAAAAAGATTTAATTTCTCCAAAGTTCATTGTTCGATGTTTTTAATTCTCCTCCTCGGTGCTTTTCTCCGTTTCTCTGGCCTAAACTGGGGACTGCCTTATCCTTTCCATCCGGACGAACGAAATATGGCGGTTGCGATTACCAGTTTTTCTTCCCAAAATCTGGATCCTCGGTTTTACGCTTATGGCCAATTCCCTTTATATCTGGCCTATTTTTCTGCCCGTTTGCTTTCTTTCTGGTTTCCGGCAAAATTCGGTGAGATTTTAAAACTGGACCAAGCGATTCTTTTTTTGCGTTTCTGGTCCGCGTTTTTTTCAACCGCCACTATCTGCCTCGCCTATTTAATCTCCCAAAAAATCTTCGCTTCCAAAAAACTTTTAACGTTGAACTTTTCACTTTTAACTGCAACCGCCGTTGCTTTTACTCCCGGCCTTATCCAAGCCGCTCATTTCGGCACCACTGAATCAATTCTTGCTTTCTGTTTTCTGGCAATCATCTATTTTTCTTTAAAGATTCTGGAAAAACCCAGTCTTAAAAATTATCTTTCTGCCGGCTTTTTTTTGGGAATTGCTTTGGGAACGAAAATTACGGCTGTCGTTTTTTTTATTCCTTTGTTTTTAGCCGCTTTATGGCAACTTAAAAATACAAGGGCAAAAATTAAAGTAAAATCCATCTTTGTCTTTAAAATCGCCCTGTCTCTTGCTTTTGCTCTTATTCTTACTCTTCTGGTTTCCCCCTATCTTCTCTTGGCATATAAGGAAACCAAAGGAACTCTTTTGTATGAAATCTCGGTCGCCCAAGGAAAAAGCCCCGTTTTCTATACCCGGCAATTTATCAAGACCGTTCCCGTTTTATTCCAATTGGAAAAAATCTTTCCTTACGCTCTCGGCTGGCCGATATTTATTTTCGGCACTTTGGGTTTTATTTTGCTGGCCGTTTCTTTAATAAAATCCGCAATCAAAAGAAAATTTAACTTAGCCGAGTACTCATTTTTTCTTTTTCTTTTTTCATTTTTAGTTTATTTTCTTCCCAATGCCTTTCTTTTTGCCAAATGGACCCGTTTTATGGCACCCATTTTCCCTTTTTTCTCCCTCTTTGCCTCCTATTTTTTAATAAGATTTACCGCCAAAATTTCTTCCTTATTCTTAAAAGGGGGAAAACTAAAACTTTTTAAATTCTTAATTGCCGTTTTTCGTTTTTCATTTTTAGTTTTTAGTTTATTACCCGGCCTCTTTTTCTCTCAAATTTATTTTAAGCCCGATATCCGTTTTACCGCCTCGGAATGGATCTACCAAAACATCCCCTCCGGCTCTCAGGTTCTTTTTGATACCGCCAATGTTGTTGACATACCGATTCTCCCTTCTAACCACCAACCACCAACCACTAATTACTTTTTAAAGATGATTTCCTTCAATTTCTACGACTTGGACCAATCTCCGGAGCTTTACGAAAATTTGTCAAATTATTTGGAAACTTCCGATTTCATTATCGTTCCCTCAAGAAGAGTATTTATGAATCATCTGCGTTTCCCGGAAAAATACCCCCTGGTAACCAAATATTACCAATTGCTTTTTTCGGGAAAACTGGGGTATAAGGAAATTAAAACGTTTTTCCCTTTTTCCCAACTACTAGCCACTAATTTCCAATTACAAATTTCCGACGAACAGGCCGAGGAAACCTTCTCGGTTTTTGACCACCCGGTAATCAGAATTTACAAAAAAATGCCAATTTACAACAAATGATTGTCAAGCCTTTTTTTAAAAAAATTAAGAAAGTAATTCCTTACCTTTTAATTTTGCTTATTTTATTATTTTCAAGAATATATGCTATTGATAAAATCCCTTGGGGTATAGAAGGAGATGAAATCCAATGGATAGCGAGTTTTGCCGCTGCATCCAAAAAAGAAGAACCTTCATCATTTGGCACTTGGTCTAGATACGACTTAGATTTAAAACAATATCCAATTGTTTTCGGGATAGGCGCAATCTATTACAAAATTATTGGGTACCAGAATGTTTTATCCTTCCGCTATCTTCTTTCTTTTCTTAATGTTATTTCTTCCTTCATTTTCTTCATCTGCTTAACAAGTTTTTTTTCTCTCCCGGTATCATTGTCAATCTTTTCACTCTTCGCTTTCTCCAATTATGAACTAATTTGCGCGAGAATTATCCACGGAGATACCCTTGTTAATATTTTTTTTCTTCCTGCGGTTTATTTATTCTTAAGAGGAATTAAAAATTTTTCTATTATTAATATATTAATTTCAAGTTTTTTAATCTCAATCTGTCTTTTGAGTTTTAATATCGCCTATCATTATTTAATACTTTTTTTTATTGTTCTGGTCTTATCTTGTCTGTTCCAAGCCGTCTTAAAAAAAAGGGTTTTATTTAAAAAATCCCTTATTTTGGTTTTGGTTTTTAGTCTTTTTCCCTGTTTTTTTACTAAAAAATGGATAAATAATATTAAAGAAAATGCTATTTCAAAATCCTATGGAATGACCCCGTCTCTTTCCTTAAAGAAAAATTTTAAGATTGATTTCACTGTCCTCCAAAATAATTTTCTTACTTTTAAAAATCAACTTACAGGAGGGGTGCGAGATTTCCTTTTTGAAAACAATAATTCTTTCGTTCCAAAAATCATAACTATTTTATCTCTAATGGGATTGGTCTTAGGATTGATTCAAACAAAATACTTTTTTGCTGCCTTCATTTTTTTAGGAGCAATTTTTTATCATATTATATTTGGAATTCTATTACCTAGAACATATATTTGTTTAGTCCCTTTTTTTTACTTTCTCGCTGCTGTTTCTCTTGAAAACATAATCCTTGCTGTCAAAAAAATGACCAGAACGCGTACCCATATTCGGATTTTTTTAATTTTTTCTTTTGTTTTATTTGGAGTAACTATTGTAAGGGAAATGAAAGATTTTATATATATTTCTTCTAAAAATCCAGCCTATTTAACCTTCTATAGGGAGCAAAATGAAATTTATAAATACTTTCTAAGTAAGAAGCCAACCAACCTTTCGGTAATATGGTTAATCGGCAATGATAATAAAATATTCCCGCCAGAAATAGCTAGCTATTGGAATATGATCGATAAATTCTACTACCCTCAAGACGAATCGCCTTTTCAAAAGAATTCTTTATTCCCTATTTCTCAATTTAAAAAGAATCAAAATGTTTTTTTAGTTCTTGAAACTAATATTTTGAAAGTTCCAACCGATCTTCCCGGAAGATCAATCATAGCCTACAATGATTTATGTGAAGAGCAAATAAAGCTAAAAGAACCACTGGGTAGTTTTAAATTATGTAAAACAAAGGTCGGTAAATTTTAATTAAAAATGAAAAATTTAAAAACAAAAGTTTTAATTATTTTACTTTTAGCGTTTATTTTTCGTCTTTACGGCCTTAACTGGGATCAAGGCCAACATCTTCACCCGGACGAAAGATTTTTAACGATGGTTCTGACTTCAATGAAAATTCCCCAAAGCCTCGGCGACTATCTTGATCCCAAAATTTCCACGATGAATCCTTATAATGTGGGTTACGGTTTTTTTGTCTACGGCACCTTCCCTTTAAATCTAACCAAAGTTCTGGGAGTTCTTGCCGATAACGATAATTACGGCAATATTCACCTTATCGGCCGGATTCTTTCCGCTCTTTTTGATGTTGGCACCGTTTATCTCGTCTATCTCATCTCCAAAAAAATTATTCACCCCCAACAACCAACTGTCCCCCTCCTGGCCGCCTTTCTTTATTCCATTATGGTTCTGCCAATCCAACTTTCCCACTTTTTCACCGTTGACACTTTTTTAAACTTCTTCCTCGTCCTTTCCTTCTATTTCTTAATCTCCCTACTTTTAACAAAGTCCGATTTCGCCGAGACGAAGCGGGGACGCTCTTTCTTAACCGCCTCGTTCCTGGGCTTTTCCTTCGGCCTCGCTCTTGCCTGTAAAATCTCCGCCGCTTTATTCTTGCCCGTCATCGGTCTGGGGTTTCTTTTTATTCTTCTTAAATCAAAAAAAATAATTTTCTTTGCGCTTTGCGCTCTGTGTTTTGGACTATGCGCCTACGGCGCATTTCGTTTTAACCAACCCCAAGCTTTTGTCGATAATAATTTTTTTAGGCCAATTCCCAATCCAAAATTTGTAAATAATCTTAAAGAACTAAACGTTTCGGCTGATCCCAACGGCTGGTATCCTCCTGCAATCCAATGGATCGGAACCAAGCCAATTATCTTTCCCTTAAAAAATATGGTTTTGTGGGGACTTGGTCTTCCTTTGGGAATAATCTCTCTTGGGGCAATAGTTTTTTTTATAAACCTTCTTATCCAAAGTATCATCAAAAAAAGAACAAAATTCCGCTTACCGCTTAGCACTTCCTATTTACTTATGCTCTTCTGGATAATCTTTCTTTTTATTTACCAAGGCGTTCAATTCGGAAAAGTATCCCGTTACTTTTATCCGATTTATCCTTTCCTGGCCATCCTCTCCGCCTTATTCCTATCCAATATCTCAACTTGCATCAAAAAAACATTTCCTCATAAATTTTTAATTTTTAATTTTTCATTTTTCATTTTAATATTAGTGTACCCGCTTTCTTTTCTGAATATTTATACTAAACCCATTACCCGCGTCACCGCTTCGGAATGGATTTACCAAAACATTCTTCCCGGCTCAATACTTTCTTACGAACACTGGGACGACGGATTACCCCTTGGCTTGAAGGGAAAAAGCAGCTCTCTTTATCAACTTGAGGAGCTGGCACTTTTTGCGCCGGATACCGAAGAGAAATGGAAAATTATTAACCGGCAATTGGCGAAAATTGATTACCTGGTTCTCTCTTCAAACCGGCTCTGGGGATCAATCGGAAGATTGCCTCAAAAATATCCTGTTTCCGCCAAGTTTTACCAAGATCTTCTCGCCGGAAAATTAAATTTTGAAAAAATTGCCGAATTTACTTCCTATCCCTGTTTTCCTCCGGGAAAATATAATCTTTTTTGTTTTCCCGACCAATCGGCCGACGAATCATTCACGGTTTACGACCACCCGAAAGTAATGATTTTTAAAAGAAGGGCAAAAATAAATTAACGAATTTGTTTTAATTACTTCTTCTTGGCAACGGCAACAATGTCAATTCCGAAATTAAGACCGTTAAAAATATCGTCAATCCTCAACAAGATTGTAGAGACCAAATAAAAAGGCCATTGCTTAAATTGTTGTCTTCTCCAAGAGGCATTGTGCTGAATTCTTAATAATTTCACCAAAAAATTATAAATTAGTATTAAGCTGGCCATCCCGGGAAAACCGACCGTATATATTTTTTTAATCTCAAAATTTGCCAATATCTTCTTTATCTGCTTGATAGAAAAACGTCTTTTGTGCTCAGCAAATTCGTCAGAAACCGTCCAATATCTCTGATTGTGGGGAGTGGTAAGAATTAGTATTCCATCTTTTTTTAAAAGTCTATGGATTTCTTGAATTATCTTCTCCGGCGAATCTACGTGTTCAATAACTTCAGAGCAAACAACTACGTCAAATTGCTCTTTTTTTAATTTCGTCTTTAAAATATCTACGGTAATAATTTTTCCTTTAACCCTCTCTTTTTGAAGATTCTTTTGAGCCAATCCGGCAACTTTTTCTTCAATCTCAACTCCAAGAACCTCAAAACCGTCTTTTCCGGCCAAAGAAATAACTTTTCCCGCCCCACAGCCAACATCCAACAATTTTTTTCCGGGTGCGTCTTTTAAATGAAACAGAATCTTTTTATAAAGATGGTCCATCAACGGATCTTTAAACTGAGAAAGAAAAATGGTTTCTTTGTCTTCCTTGTAAATTTTCATTTGTTTAAGCCTCTAAGAGTTTTTCATAATCGAGAATTGATTTTTTATCGTTAAAAATTCTTTGGGCTTTAGAAAAATTTTCCCGATAAGATTCTTTATTTTTAATTACTCTTACAATTCCTTCCGTTAATTCCAGCGGATCTTTTGGCTTGACCAATTCGCCCATCCCTGTTTCTTTTATTGCCCACCTGGCTCCGGGAATATCCGTACAAACCACCGGTGTTCCCGAAAGCATCGCCTCAATCTGCGCAAAAGGAAAACAGTCGGTTCTTGAAGGAATTACTAAAACCTCAATTGCTTTGTAAAAAACAAAAATCTCTTCTTGGTTAAGCACTCCAAGCAAAGAAATATGCTTTTGGTACTTTTTAATCAAGGGTTCAATTTTTTCCCAAAACTTCTCATAATTAACTTTATGTTCTCCGGCAAAAACAAAATGGGCTTCGGGAATCTTTTTAATGACTAGGGGGATCGCTTCCAACAAATAATCAACTCCCTTTTCCTCGACAAACCGGCCGGAGAAACCAATAAGCTTTTTGCCCTGCAATTTGTATTTTTTTAAAAAGTTTTCAACTTGCTTTTCTTTTATTTCGGGAATAATAAACGGTGGTAAAATTACCCGCCACTTGTCTTTGAATAACGACAAATGTTTTGAATTTTTGGCATAGTCTTCGGTATGAATTATTATTCCTTCGGAATTTTTAATTCCCAACGAAGTTGTCCGATAATAAATCTTTTCCGTTAAGCGATTTAAACAATTTCCTTTTTCGGGTAAAACCAAGTCTCCGTTATGAACCAAAAACAATTTTTTCCGGAAAATTTTCGTTAAAAAAGATACAAAAACAATTTCCTGTAACGGCAAAAAAACCAAAACCACTTCGTTCTTGTTTATCCTGGGAATAATTTTCCCGAAAAACCCAAGCATGATAACACTTCTTAAAAACCGAAACTGGTAAGGAACCCGAAAAATTTTTACTTTGTTAACCGTCTCTTCCAGGGCAGTTTCCTTGTCGTGTTGGCTGCAAATTACTTCTACTTGGTGGCCTTTTTTGGCCAAGCCTTCCGCTAATCTGGCGGCATATTGGGTCAATCCCGTCCAATGAGGACGATAGTAGGTCAGAACTATTAAAATCTTCATTTGGAAATTAACTTGTGATTTCCGTAAGTTGGTTTATAAATTTAGCTTTGCGGCACTTTTCGCCTCTGTCGAAGCAACAAAAAATCTTAACTTCTGGAAATTTCCCGGCCAAAAAATCGGCGATTAAATCATCATCGTCAATAAAAATATCGGGCTTGAGAGAGGCTAAGATTTGTTCTTTGTAAAGATGGGGCTGGTTGTCGCCCAGGTTAAGAAATATCTTTTCAAAGCAATTTTTAATTCCGGCTCTTTTAAGCCAAATGTAGGTTTCTTTCTCCAAAAAGGAATACCTTCCCGAAACAATATATAGTTCATATCTTTTATCTTTCGCCAATCGTTTAACAACTTCAATATTTTCCTTAATCGCCGGCCGGAAAAAATAAAAGTGGGAAAGTTTCCTAATCAATTGTTCAAGTTTCGTTTTGGGAAAACGATAGTGCAATCTCTCCCCGTCGCTGCCCTTGAAAAGCCATTCCAATAATCTCTTGGGGACAAAAGGCGGTTTATCAATTAATATTCCGTCCAAATCAAAAGCAATTTTGATCTTCCTAATCATAAAAAAACTAAATTCAATTTCTAAATTTTAAACACCAGGTTTAGCCTCGGATTTCGAATTTTTCTTGTTCAAATATACCAGCCTCTTGAAACAAACACAACATATTTCTAAAATGGCTTTATGTTTTCCGATTTATTTACCATTCTTCGCTGGTGGCTTGGTCTTTTTGGTTTAGGCTTAATTTTTTTGCCTTTGACCAGAAAGGTTTTTGCCGATTTTTTTGACCAGGGTTATCTTTTTTCCAAGGTCATCGGAATTCTTTTCTCTTCTTATCTCGTCTGGCTGTTGGCCAGCCTAAAAATCCTTCCTTTTTATCAAGAAACGATTTTGTTGACCATAATTGCCGGAGTCGCCTTTAACTTATGGCTTTTTAAAAGAAATAAGCATTTGGGCCAAAATTACAAATCGCTAATCGCTAATTACTATTTACCCGAAGAACTTCTTTTTCTGGCTACTCTTATTTTCTGGTCTTTTATCCGGGGTTTTCAACCGGATATTCAAGGACTGGAAAAATTTATGGATTACGGTTTTGTCAATTCAATCTTGCGAAGCCGTTACTTCCCGCCGGCGGATATGTGGTTTGCCGGAAAGGCGATTAACTATTACTATTACGGCCACTATATAACCGCCTTTTTAATTAAGCTTACCCAAATTTCTTCCGCAGTCGCCTATAATCTGATGATTGCTACCCTTTTTGCTTTTTGTTTTTCCCTGACTTTTTCTCTAACTGCCAACCTTGTTTACTTTTTCCAAAAATTCTCAAAACCCAACCCCGCTTCTCACAACTTTCGACCCGTTATCGCTGCCGGCCTTATCTCCGCCCTCCTTGTCTCTCTCGGCGCCAATCTTCATCCCGGCTACTATAACTTTAAAATGAAAGTTTTGAACAAACCTTACTGCAACGGCAGCTACAATTACTGGTATCCTGACGCTACCCGCTATATCGGCTACTGCCCGGAAGTGGAAGATAAAACCATCCACGAATTTCCCTCATATTCTTTTATCGTCGCCGACCTCCACGGCCACGTTTCCGACATTCCCTTCGTTCTTACTTTCCTCGCCGTTGCTTTTACTCTCCTAATCAAAATTGGAAAGAAAACTATCTCTCCATGCCGCGTTCTCGCTTCTCATTTCCCACTTCCGATCCTCCTCTCAATCGCTTTTATGACCAACCAATGGGATTACCCGATTTACCTAATGGTTTGGGGATTAACATTGCTGGCCGGTTATTCCTTTATTTACAAAGATTTTCAAAAAGCCCTTTGGCAAACAATTAAAATCGGTCTTTTTACCGTTCTTGGAAGTATTCCTTTCATTTTGCCTTTCTTATTGAAATTTGACCAAATCGGCAAGGGAATCGGCTTGGTCTGGAAACATTCCCTGCCGCACCAGTTGTTGATACTTTGGGGTGCTCCCTGGTTTTTTGGAATAACTTACTTGATTTTTTTGTTTAAGAAAAGAATAAAAACAGGTTTAAAAAAAGAATCTTTTGTTAGATTCTTCTCTTCCGCGCTGGGGGTTAATGTAGAAATAAAAACAACTGCCAATCGCCAACCGTCAACCACTAACTCTCAATTACAAACCAATCACCAATTGTTAATTCCCGATATTTTTATTTTGGTTCTTTTTCTCGCTTCCACTATTCTGATAATTATTCCGGAAATTATCTATTTAAAAGATATTTATATCCCTTCTTATCATCGGGCCAATACGATGTTTAAGCTGACCTACCAGTCTTTTATTATGTTTTCCGTCCTTATCGGCTACATTTTTGTTAGACTAAAATTATCTCTTCCTAAAAGCAAAACAAAAACCCTTCTGTTTACGGTTTACTTTTTACTGTTTACCCTGCTTATGTCTTATCCTATTTATTCCATCACCGGCTATTACGGGGTTCTGGAAACAAAAAATTACAAAGGCCTTTATGGACTTAAATTTCTGGAAAGACTTTACCCGGATGATTATGCTGTTGTCGTTTGGCTAAACAATAACGTTACCGGACAACCGGTAATTTTGGAAGCGGTCGGCGATAGCTATACCGATTACGAAAGAATTTCCATGGCTACCGGCTTGCCGACAATTGAAGGCTGGCTGGTCCATGAATGGCTTTGGCGAGGCGCATATGACGAACCGGGAAAAAGAGCCGGTGAAGTTCAAACCGTTTACGAAACCAATGATCCTGCCACCGCTAAAGAAATTCTTGATAAGTATGCTGTCCGCTATGTTATTGTCTCGGGAATGGAAAAAACCAAATACCCCAAACTTCAGGAAGCAAAATTTAATCGTCTGGGAAAGGTTGTTTTTCAACAGGGAACCGCCAGAATCTACAAAATGGATTGATAAAGCAAGAGTAAAGAAATTTCGTTAATCTTTTAATCCCTTAATTCGTAATGCCTATCACGGTAAATTCTTTTTTACAAAACCTCTTATTTCTTCCCCGTTTCCGTCTTTGGGTAACAAAACCCATTGTCCGGAAGAATGCCTTAAAGGATGAAAAAGTAAGGCTTCTTCCCCTTCGGTTTTAAGCTGTTCTGTTTTAATTTTATCCGATTGAAATCTTAAAAAAGTTAACCCGAAATTCGAATATTCTTCCTGTTTTAAATCGGTCTTGATCAAAGAGGGCAATAACTTGATTGCTTCTTTAAGACGAAAAATGTTTTTCGGCTGAAGAGCCTTATCCTTCAGGGCCAAAAGAAATTTTTGCTGTCTTTGGTTGCGGGCAAAATCCGTTCCTTCTTCGCCTTCGGCATTCCGCGAACGGACAAATTTTAAAGCCCTTTCCCCGTCCATCTTTTCCCATCCTTTTTCAAAATGAAGTTCTTCGTAGCGGCATTTCAATTCCTTGTCCCCGTCGCAAAGATCGTCTTCCCTTCCGGGAACCGGATATTTAAAGTCGGTAAATGTTCTTTCAATATAAATATCAATTCCCCCGAGAAAATCAACCACTTTTTTAAAACCTTCAAAATCCAAAACAAAAAGATAGTGGACCGGTTGGCCTAAAATTTCCTCAAGCGATTGTCTGGCCAAAGAAAAACCGCCGTAATGATAAGCGGTATTGATTTTAGACTTTAAGCTGTCGGACCAAATGTCTCTAGGCAAAGAAAGGAAAAGAGTCCGGCCGTTGCTTTTATTAAAAGAGGAAAAGATAATGGTATCGGTTAAATCGGCCGGTTTTTGACCATCGCCGCTGATCCCCAACAAAACCAAATTTACCCTCCCATTGTCTTCTCTAATTTGCGGAAGCCCTTTAACAAATCTTCTTCCCCAAAAAAATAAAACCAAAACCAGAAAGAGAAAAAATAAACAGCCTCTTCCTTTACCTTTTTTACTGCTTTTAACGCTTTCCTTTTCCGGCTCCACTTTCTCTTCTGCCGTTTTTCCTTTAAAATTGTCTGGCATGAAAGATATTTTAGCAGATTTGAATCCGGCTCAACAAGAAGCGGTCGTTTACCATAACGGCCCGCTTTTGGTTCTGGCCGGCGCCGGTTCGGGAAAAACCCGGGTTTTAATTTACCGGACCGCCTGGCTGATAGCGGAAAAGAAAGTCCCTCCGGAAAATATCTTGCTGCTGACTTTTACCAATAAGGCCGCGGGCGAGATGAAAGACCGCCTCCAAAAAATCCTCGCTTCTCAACTCCCGGCACGCCTCTCAAGCTTTACTTCCCACCTTCCATATGCCGGCACTTTCCATTCCTTTTGCGCCAAAATTTTGCGTAAAGAAGGGAAAAATATCGGCATTCCCCCCAATTATCTTATCTATGACGATCAGGACCAAATTGACGCGGTTAAAGAAATTCTTAATCAATTGCAACTGTCGCCAAAAGAATTTAATCCCCGCGCGGTTCTGACAACCATCTCCGAAGCGAAAAACGAATTGATTTCCGAGTTGGAATATCCCCAATATGTCCGCGGTTATTGGCAGGAAACCGTGGCCAGAGTCTACCGGAAATACCAAAATTTTTTAAAAGAAAACGAAGCTTTGGATTTTGATGATTTGATTTTTAAAACGGTCAATCTTTTTAAAAAATTTCCGGAAATTCTGGGCGATTATCAAAACAAATACCGCTATCTTCTTGTTGACGAATACCAGGATACCAACCATGCCCAATATGTTTTGACTAAATTATTGGCCAAAAGATTTAATAATTTAACCGTTGTCGGCGATATGGCCCAATCAATTTATATGTGGCGCGGCGCCGATTTTAAAAATGTCTTAAAACTCAAGGAAGATTTTCCCGACCTGAAAACTATTAATTTGGAACAAAATTACCGTTCAACCCAAAAAATTCTGGACACCGCCTATTCCGTCATCTCCCATAACTCTTCCCATCCGGTTTTAAAACTTTGGACCGAAAACCCGAAAGGAGAAAACGCTTTTCTTTACGAAGCTGCCAACGAATTGGAAGAAGCGGAATTTATTGTCCGCCAAATTCTGAATCGCGTCTCCTCCAACTCACGACTTGCCCCCAATTACTCTTATTTCGCCATCCTTTATCGAACCAATGCTCAATCCCGCGTTCTGGAAGAGGCCTTTTTACAAGCAGGGATTCCTTATTCCCTGGTCGGCGGTACTCGTTTCTATGAAAGGAAGGAAATAAAAGATGTTCTTTCTTATTTAAGACTTTTGGCCAATCCTAAGGATATGGTTTCTTATAAAAGAATTGAAAAACTGGGGAAAGGCCGACTGGAAAAATTTTTAAAACTGCAAAAATCGTTAATCGGCCGGAAAAACCTGACAACCATGGAAATCCTTGAAAAAACTCTTAAGGAAACAGGCTACCTAGATCTTTACGATGCCGAAGACGAAGAGGATTTGACCCGGCTGGAAAATATTAAAGAGCTTGGCTCGGTCGCCACCAATTTTCCCGAGCTAAACCAGTTCTTGGAAAATGTTGCCCTGGTTGAACAGGAGCAACTTCCCGATCATCCGGTTAAAGACAAAAAAACGACCGACAAGAGGGGAGCGGTTACCCTGATGACACTTCATGCCGCTAAAGGGCTGGAATTCCCCGTTGTTTTTATGGTCGGGATGGAAGAAGGTCTTTTCCCCCATTCGCGCAGTCTTTTAGATAATTCTCAATTGGAAGAAGAAAGAAGGCTCTGCTATGTCGGAATTACCCGCGCCAAGGAAAAAGTATATTTAACTTATGCCCGTCGCCGTCTTTACTTTGGCCAGAGAAGTGCCAACCTTCCTTCCCGCTTTTTGATGGATATTCCCCAAGAATTGCTCCAGCTACTCTCGTAGGAAAAGAGTGGTAAAATAAAGCAAGTTAAAGTTCCCAAGAAATTTAAGAAAATTTTCTTCAGGCAGATGATTATTAAAGAACTAACAGCAAAAGACAAAGAGGCGTTTAACAAACTTGTAAATCATCCCCTTCAATCCTATGAATGGGGCGAATTCCGGGAAAAACTGGGGCAAAAAGTTGTCCGCGCCGGAATTTACGAAAAAGAAAAGCTGGTTTCTGCTTTTCAATTATTTTTTCATAAGATTCCTCATTTGCCATATACCGTTGGCTATTTTCCCAAGGGCCCATTGCCGACAAAGGAAATAATCAAATTCCTGAAAGAAATCGGCCAAGAAAACAAAGCCATCTTTATTAAGTTAGAACCGAATACTGTCAACGGTAAACAATCAACAGTAAACAGGAAGACAATGATTGACTGGGGATTATTTCCCGGGAAACCGATATTTACCAAATATACTTCCGTGATTGATTTATCCTTATCCGAAGAAGAATTGCTTAAAAAAATGCATCCGAAAACCCGATACAATATTCGGTTGGCAGAAAAACGCGGCGTTACCGCCAAAGAGGACAATTCCCCAAAGGCGTTTAAAGAATATTTAAAACTCTTGTTCGAAACAACCGCCAGACAGGGTTTCTACGCCCATAGCCAAAACTTTCACCAAGCCCAATGGCAAATTTTACAACCGGCCGGTATTTCCCGTCTTTTGACCGCCGGCTCCAAGGACGATATTCTCGCTGCCTTTCTGCTTTTTGTTTTTAAGGACACTTTGTACTATCCTTACGGCGCTTCCACTAGGGAACACAAAGAATTGATGGCCCCGACTTTATTAATGTGGGAAGCAATTAAGTTCGGTAAAAAACTGGGGCTTAAAAAATTTGACCTTTGGGGTGACCTTGAACCGAATCCGTCCCCCAACCACCCCTATTACGGCTTTCACCGCTTCAAAGAAGGCTTTTCCCCTAAATTGGTAGAATTTGTGGGTACTTACGATTTAGTGATTAATCCAAAGCTTTATAAGCTTTACAATCTGATTGACAAACTTCGCTGGAAAATTTTAAGGCTAAAGGCAAAAACAAGCTAACGAGACAACGATGAATGATCGATATTAGACAAACTCCCGATTATGCCAATTATTTAAAACTTCTGGGCTGGAAAACGGAAAAAATCTCCGGCGGGCAAATATTTGTTAAAAAGTTTCCCCTGATCGGTTCAATCATTAAGGTTCAAAGAATCAAACCCCCGCTTCCTTTTGCGGAAATTGAAAAAATTGCCAAACAAAATCGGGCATTCCAAATTTTGATTGATCAGGAAATTAACAAAAGTAAAAGAGCAAAAGAGCAAGAAAGCAGGATTGATTTTAAAATCAATCAAAAACCTTATTTTCCGACTAAAACTATTCAAGTAGATCTCACAAAACCGGAGCCGGAAATATTTAATTCTTTTTCCGAAGCCAAAAGAAGGGCCGTCAGAAAAGCGGAAAAAAACGGCATTATGGTTAAGCAGGCAAAAGACTTTCGGGAATTCCTTTGGTTGAAGAAACATTCTTTGTGGGAAAAAAATATTATTCCTTTTGCCACCGATAATGAAATCAAAAATCTTTACCTTGCCTTTTATCCGAAAAGTGCCAAAATTTTGATTGCCTATTTTCAAGAAAAGCCGGTCGCGGGAATTTTTCTGCTTCATGCAAATAAAGTGGCTTACTATTGGTTGGCCGCTGCCACCAAAGAGGGCAAAAAAATGTTTGCCCCTTCGTTGTTAGCTTGGGAAGCATTTAAATTGGCTAAAAAAATGAATTGCGAAATTTTTGATTTTGAAGGAATCTACGATGAAAGATATCCGGTCAAAGCCTGGCTAGGATTTACCAAATTTAAAGAAGGATTCGGTGGAAAAGAAATATATTTTCCGCCGTCTTTAATCAAAAACCGCTTCAGCTTTTAGCATATAACGTAAGGTTAAAAGTCAAAAATAACTTCTACTCTGTCTCCCGCTTTCTCTTTTGCTCTAATTTTATTTTTAATAAATATCTCATATATATTATAGCCTGATAACCCTATCAGATAATAACACTTGACATTCAAATTTTTATGTATAATAGTAAAAAGTAACCGTTGTTGATGAAAAAAATAAAAATCGATAACCACCTGAAAAAAAACTTACTAGGCTTTGGTGCAATCCTTATTGGTTTAGGCGGACTTTTATTTTTAATTCAAAATCCAACTATTTTTCGATCCCAAGCTGCTCCGGAACCCACCCCCAAAGAAGTAAAGCTAACTAATCTTTCAGAAAATTCCTTAACCGTTTCCTGGCTAACAGACTTCCCTACCAAGGGATTGCTTTTTTACTCTGAAAGTAATGATTTATTAAAAAAACAGGTTGCTTTTGATGATCGCCCCAGTCAACCAAGTTCTAAAATCCATCACATCACTCTTAAAGACCTTTATCCTGGAAAAACTTATTACTTCCTTTTGGTTTCTGGTGAAGAAAGATTTGACAACAATGGCCGTCCTTATGAATTTACCACTCCCGCCACTCCAGCCGCTACCCCCCTGCCTCCTTTTATTCTTAAAGGAAGAATCTTAAATACCAACCAAATGCCGGCCAATGAAGTTCTGGTCTACTTCAGTTTTAATAATTCTACCCCCATTTCTACTCTAACTGACAAAAACGGGAATTACCTTTTAAATCTCAACAATAGCCGAAACAAGGACCGGGCAACTCCATACCTAGTACAAATGAACGAAAAAGGCTATCTTTTGGTGGCTGACGGAGAAACGACTGTTGTCAAACCGATAGTCGTCCAAGACAATCAAACTCTGACCGATATAACTCTAACCGCTTCTCCAAAAGAAACAAATGCGGAAACAGAAAGCACTTTGAAATCGCCTCCTTCATTCGAAACCCAGCTCTGGCCAGCCAGTCCGGTTGAGGAAAAGGAAAATTGGCTAACAAAAATTATAAAATTTTTCAAAAGAATTTTTAGTTTTAATAAAAAAACTTGAAAATGAAAAAATTTGGAAATAAAATTTCCCTTACTTCATACCGCTATTTTAAACTTATTTTATGCTTGTTTGTAGCCATTCTGGTTGGATTTTTAATTATTATATTTTCCCCTGCCCCGACTGTTTCGCCACAAAATCTAAGAATCTCCAACGTGACTGATTCTTCTCTTTCAATTTCCTGGACGACCGATAAACCAGTCAGAAGCCAAGTTATTTTTAGTCAACAGGAAAACCGAATTTTAAGAAGCCTTCAGTTAAGCTTTCTGTATCCTCTTTTATTGGAAAAATACAATATCGCCCAAAATGAAATTACCAACCCTTCTTATACCCACCATGTCACCTTAAAAAATTTAAAACCAAATTCCAGTTACTATTACCGAATTGTTTCCAACAATAAAGTTTTGAAAACAGATGCCAATGGTAAAATACTACCGGATATAAAAACGGCCTCGGCTTTGGAAAAATTGTCAATGCCCCAGCCAATTTTTTCCCGGGTATTTCAAAGTGACGGCAAAACTGGCGCGGCTGATGTATTAGTTTATTTAGTTCTTATTGACGGCGAAAATACCAATTTAATCAAATCTTCAACTCTTTCAACTTTTACTGATATCCGGGGGGTTTGGAGTCTAGATTTAGGCAATTTAAGACAATTTAACCAAGAAAGCTTTCATGAAATTACAAAAGAAGATTTAATATTCTTAGAAGCCAGAAGCGGTCGCTACTACAACAGTGATTTTCAATCGGCGACATTAAGACAACCAGCTAGATTTGTAACTCTAAAATGAAAAGAAAAGCTATTTTTCACCGACTATTGATCATTTGCCTTTTGGGAATATTTTCGAGAGGTTTAACTGGTGATGCTCAAGCCGGTTATGTCGGTGGGTCCAGTGTCCCAGCCACTGTTTGTCCCCCCGGCTCTACTGACGGAGGAACTTATGGTGAATGTTGTCCTAACGAATGCCATAAGGCAAAAGAGGTAAGAAAATGTAATACTGCCGGAGGAACTTTGTTCTATTGGGGTGATTGTGCCGACCGCGGAGGCGATAGTTGTCCGGGCACAAATTGCCAAAATCAACCGCTACCACAGCCAGACTGTGCCGGTAGAGAAAACCAACAATTAAGCGCATGCGAAAGAGTTGATTGCGATGGAACAAACTGGGTAATTGTGGAAAAGTGGTGTGATGCTAGGGGTTTTTCCTATACCAAAGCCGGTCGCAACACCGGAGTTTCATGCAGTCAACCCAATCCCGGCTGTAATGTTCCTATCCCTACTGTTCCTTTCCCCAACTGTGCTGAAGCCTGTCGTGCAGCTAATGCCTCCTACAATAATGTTTGCGGCTCAAAACCGGCGAAATGGTGTGCTATTTCCGGCGCGGTGTATAAATTAAATACCAAGCAGAGAACTCTCAACCAAACCAGTTGCCCGGGATATGTCTGCACCTGTTTCACAGAGAGCGGCTCTTACTCCACTCAAGCCGATTGCGAAAATGCTAATGGTCTTGCGACCATAACTCCATCTGCTACCCAACCTACAGTTCAACCGACTCCAACAACCGTAAGCCAAAATCTTAATTGTCAAGCCTCTGAGTTAAATAAAAGCAGGTGTAGCTCAGACGGGAAAAGCATCCAAACTTGCCAAGCTACACAATATGGACGTTATTGGCAAAGAACCAGCACCTGCCAAGGGACAACTTGTACTGTTAATGCACAGGGAGTTGCCGAATGTCGAGATGTAACTTCTCCTACAGTTCAACAAACCCCAACCATCTCTCCAGCCCCTTCTCCGGGACAAGATTTCCCGGTTGACTGTGATTCAGCCTGCAAAAAATTGCTTAATACTAGCGGTGGAGAATGCCTAACCTCCAGTCGTCCTGATTATTTCTGCAACGGAACTCAATGTAATCGTTCCTATCCGGGAATACTTTTGGCATTAAACTGTCAAACGGGCAATAATCGGTGCTATTGTTACAACTCTGATAGTTCGTTTCGCACTGATCAAGCCTGCCAATTAGGTTGTCATGCTCCCAATTCTTCCTCCAATACTCCATCTCCTTCTTTAACTCGTGTACCAACTCGGACCTCACCAACTAGCGCACCAACCCTTACCCTTACTTCTTCTTTAACTCGTGTACCAGCTATCCCTTCCCCTACTCCTTGTCCGATGAATCCGGGTTCAATGGAAATACTCGCCTGTGAAGGAAAATACGAAAATGACCCTTGTAGTTTAGGAATAGTTTCGGGAAATTGCAAAAATTGCATATGTAGAAGTTCCTATCCTACTTCTCCACCCTCTTCTACTCCTTTGCCTTGTCAACATTTATCGAAATTAGATGCTTGTTTTAACCACAATAATGGTGAAAGTTGTTCCCTTTTTGGTGGGCGGACTGGTACCTGTCAAAATTGCCAATGTATTATGGGTGAGTCTGCCCAACCGAATTCCGAACAAACAATAATAAGCGGGACCGTCTCAGCTGGAGAACCAACTCCTGATAGCGAATCATTCTTGGTTCCTCCATTAAATATTCTGATTAAAAAAGTTTTTGCTGAACAAAATACCAAAACACGTCTTGCCAACGCAACTATTACACTTACTGATTCTTCGGGTAAAAAAATTAAGACCGTCACTGATGCTAACGGGAACTTTGGATTAATAACCGATATTGGGAAAGGTTACAAAGTTACAATTTCTAGCTCCGGATACAAAGATTTAAACTTCGATTGGACGCCCACATCTTCGAATAAGAACTATTTTGCAGATATTAAAATGGAAAAGCTTAATTCCTCAACTCAAGGTAGTTTTGAGATAAAGGAAGTCATTCGATCAGTAAAAATTAATCCGGGCTGGAACTTGTTAAGTTTACCCATTATGCCTAATGAATCAATGAACGCTAAAGAGTTACTTGATCAAATTAATAATCAGGGAGGAGAAGTATACATTATCTCAAAATGGGAAAATAGTAAATGGGAAAGCTACTCATTAAATACTACTTCTAATAACTTTGTTATCAAGCCGGGCGTTTCATATTTTGTTAATGCCATAAAAACTTCGACTTGGCAACCTTCAGGTGAAGAAATAACTCAATCAATTACTTTAGATTTGCAGCCTGGCTGGAATGCTATTGGGTTGCCCAAAACTTCCTGCCAAATTGGCGTTAATTGTTTCGCCTCTTACATCCTTGATAAATCCAACGGCAAGGTTCTTTCCCGTTTCGAATCAGGGTTGTGGGAATCTCTGGCTAAAGAAAAACAGGAGGTGTATGGGCTTGATTTTGTCTTAGATAATTATAGAGGCTACTTTCTTAAAATTGATTCTTCTCAAAAAACTACTTTCTAAGGAGGGTTTATCAAATCTTCCCGGGAATCAGAAAAACAGTCTTTAGGCTTTCCTTTTTAATTTCCTAAAGAATTCTTCCTCGCTCTTTATCTAACTTTCTTTCCCGTTTCCCTCTTCCGTAACCACTCCAGCACCGTCCTTATCTCCAGGCTTCACATAAAAGTCTGTAGTCGCAAAAATCGCACATCTTTCCCGGCGAGGGCGAAAAATCACTTTTGTAAATCTCTTCCGCTTTGGCGATTAACTCCTTTTTTACCTGTTCCAATTCCTCTCTGGTCCTGACGGCCGATACTTTTTCCTGGTTGTCAAAAAAATAAAAGGAAACTTTAACTTCTTCCGGCAGGGGAGTTTTGTCTAAAATTCCCATATATTCCAAAGTGCCGTCGGTCGCCACCAAAGCATAAATTGTCAATTGCAAATCCTTAGCAACGTCCTTTTTGGAAGAGGCACTGCCTGTTTTATAGTCAATGACTTCAACTCCCTGTTCCGTTAAATCAATTCGGTCAATTTTTCCTCCGATTTTTAACCCGGAAGAAATTTTAACCGAAAAAACCTGCTCCAAGCATTTCGGTTTCGTCTTTCGGTCGTAAGTTTTTTCATAAAAAGCCCGGAGAATTTTTTCTCCCTCTCTTTTATATTTTTCTTCCTGGTTTTTGGAAGAATAACCCAAAGAAACCCAATTTTCCGCCAAAATCTTTAAAAGATCTTCTTGGGTCGGGTCTTGTCCCGCCAAAATCCTTTGGTAAAAATCGCGCATTGTTTCGTGAATGGCGCTGCCGAAAGCGGCCGCTCCGGAAGGAGGTGTCGGAATTCTTAAAATAAATTTATATTTGTATTGCAAAGGGCAGATGTTAAAAGTGTCAATCTGAGAATAAGAAAGATAAGTAATTGGTGATTGTTGATTGGTAATTGGAGATTTTGACTCCTGGGCTGGTTTGAAATCAAAGATAGACATCTGATTACTGTTGACGGTTAACTGTTTGTTATTAACCGTCTCTTCTCCCAATACCTCGTAAACAAAAGGCGAAATTTTCTTTTCTCTTTTTCCTTCTCCGTAATAATCGGCTGCCGTCAAATAAAGCCGGTCTTTCGCCCTGGTCATCCCAACATAAAAAAGCCTTCTTTCTTCCTGAAGATGATAGTCGCCTTCCGGCAAAATTTCTTTTATCAATTCTTCCGGAAGGGGAATCTGCTCCTTTCTTTCCGTGGTCGGAAAACGCTGGCCGACCAAATTGACCAAAAAGACAACCGGAAATTCCAAACCTTTGGCCGAGTGAACGGTTAAAATATTAACCGCGTCGTTTTCCGTCCAGTCAATATCGGCCGCCCGGGGCGACTCGCCCAATTCCATTGATAAATTTATCCAATCAACCACTGCCGCTACCGAAGCGTCCTCGTGATCAACTTCATAAGAACGCAGCTTGTCAAAAAATTTGGCGATATTATTGGCTTTTCTTTCGTCGCCGACCGATTTATACTCGGTCAGGCCTTTAAGTAACCCGCTTTCTTCCAAAAAATTATAAATAATTTGTCCGGCGGTTTCCTTTTTTACCAAATCCAGATGGCGGTGAATCATTTCCACCAGCTTTCTTACGATTTCTATTGACTCTTCGCTTATCACCGAATTATTGTTGACAATTTTCTCGCAAGCTTCAAATAAAGAGAGATTATTTTTACGGGCAAAGTTATTTATGGCGGCCAAGTCCCGTCCGGAAAGAGCGAAAAAATCCATCGCCAAAATTCTGTAAAGGGCAACCGAATCTTCAAAATTATACAAAACTTCCAGATAAGCGATTAAATCTTTAACTTCGGGTTGGCGGAAAAGCATCCCCGGCCCCAAAAATTGGTAAGGAATTCCCCGGCGGGCCAATGCCCGGATAAAAGCATCCGCGTGATTATTGGCCCTCACCAAAATCGCAAAATCTTTAAACCGGTAGCTTCCGCTTTCCGCTAACTGTTTACCGTTTATTAAAGAACTAATTTCCTTCGCTACTTCTTCCGCCTCATTCTCCACTCTGTCTGCGTGTATCAACTTAACATCCCCAACCTCCCCAACGCCCCTAATATTTCTCATCGCCACTAACTTTTTATCAATCTTTTCTTTAACCTCCAACCGGTCGGGATTATTATTTTGAATTAACCGATAGGCTTTGTCCAAAATTTTCTGATTTGAACGGTAGTTTTTGGTTAAAACAACAATTTTCGTTTCGGGAATTCTTTTTCTTAATTGGATAACGTTAGAAATTGCGGCGCCCCTCCATTTGTAAATTGAATTGTGGACAACTACACCGTTAGCGACATAGTTATGAGTCCTTGCAACTTCTAAATCATAAACAAAATTCTCTTTGACAAACTCTTCTCTTTTAACGACCATTTCATACTCTATTTGATAATCCTTTAACACCGGAATATAAAAACCCGGCAAGACGTTTCCTGCCGCCATTGTTTGTGCTTGTCTCGCATATTTATTTCTTTTCCCAACATCAAACTTCACGTCTAAAATCCCTCCCGTAAGAATCATTAATTTGTTTATCTCTTCTTCTGCCCGATCCAAATTTCCAAAAGAAATTCTTACCCTATCGCCTTTTTTTGCTCTAAGAATTTTATAACCCTCTTTTTTTAATTTACTCGTCACTTTTTTGTCAGAAGTTTCAATGTTTATCTCATGAAGGACTGAAGGATTAGATAAATATCTGCCGAGGGCATATTTTGTCCGATAGTTTCTTTTACAAATTCTTAAATTTATTTTTACTCTTCTTTGCCGGCCTCTTATTACCGCTCCTAAACAAAAATGATGTCCTCGTAAATCAATTCCCAAATCTTTAGCTAAAGTTTGAACGTTCGTTTCGGTATCGATTTCCTTGAACAATTTTTCCATCCAAGCGCCTTTAATTATCGTCCGGCGCCGAGGCTTAAAACATATTGTGGGAATGTGGTAAACCAAAGAGTAAAAAGTTTCAAAATATCTTGCCTCCTCCTCTGTCTGACAAGCCCTTATCGCAATTATTCTATCCGCTGATCTTTCCAGTTTTAAGCGTTGGCATAAATCATTAGTCACTCCCAATCTCCACCCCAAACCAACTCTTTCCATAAGATAAATGTAAAAATATTTCTTTTTTCCGTAAACTCTATTGGGAACCAGACAAAACATTTTATGGTTATCGGTAAGAGTTATCTGGGTTCCCTTATCGGTAACTAATTTTAAAAATCTACTCTTCTTTTTTGTCTTGAATATATGGGTGACGACAGAAAATGAAGTATATCCTTTCCCTACAGCGGTTATGACCTTTTCCTTTTTTTTTATTTCCTCAATTCTTTTATCCCCCTTTGAAGTAGAAATTAAAGTTCCCAAAGGTAGACATTGATCGTCATCGGCAACCACGGTCAAATTTTTCTTTTCTCCTGCCAAAAGCAAAACCAATTCGTTTTGAGCATAATTGGTATCCTGAAACTCATCAACCAAAAGATATTTAAATCTGTCTTGATATTGTTTTAAAACGTTTTGTCTTTGGCGGAACAATTTTAAGGTATTGGTTATCAAGTCGCCAAAATCCATTACTCCTTCCTTTACTTTCATTTCTTCATAAGTTTTATATGCTCCCGCCAATTCCCAATATTTCTTTGCTTCTTCACTTTCAACTTTTAACTTCTCCGGAAAATTTTTAGCATACAGTAAATAATTTTCTGGCGCTACGTCTTCATCCTTCAACCTGCTGAAATGTTTCAGCATCCCATCAATAAACTTATTCGGATTGCCCAAGGGACAAAAATAATTTAAATCAAACTTAAAAAGATTTTTTCGCAAAAACATGATTGATTCCGCTTCGGTCATCAATTTATACCGGGAGTCCAAACCAATATGAACCGCCTCGTCACGTAAAACGCGATCACAGAAAGAGTGAAAGGTCATAATCCACATCTGCGTATAACCAAGCGGCAGGGCAACATCAACTCTCTCTTCCATTTCTTTGGCTGCTTTCTCCGTAAAAGTTAAGGCGAGAATTTCCGAAGGCTTAGCCAAACCCGAAGTAATTAAATGTTTGATTCTTTCCGTAATAACCGTTGTCTTCCCCGTTCCGGCGCCGGCAATAATCAAAAGCGGTCCTTTTCCGAAGTGAACCGCCTCAATCTGTTCTTGGTTTAATTTTTTCTCTTCCATAACTAATATAACTTACATCAGAGAAAAAGAGGTTTGAGTAAAAGAAAAAAGAAATATCTACTCTTGCTCTACTCTCTGTTCTCTCCTTTTCCTTTTTCCTCTTTTATTTCTCCCAAAGCTTGAGTTGAAGATAATTTCTGGCCCATTAGGGCAAAGCCGGAATTAACGTTGGCCATCTGATTATAGGAGTTGGTAATGTGGCGGTTAAGAACCGAAAGCTCGTCGGTAATTTTGGTGTAGTCTTTTTGAATTGCCCTCATTAAAACAAAAACCTGTTTGGTTCTTTTTTCAATCTCTTTTCCCTGAAAAGACAATAAAATCACCTGTAAATTGGCATACAAAGTATTGGGAGAAACCGGATAGACGCGGTTTTTCCGGGCAAAATCCGTCAGTTCCAATAAATTTACCACCTCGTAATAAATCGGCTCCGAGGGAATATACATCAGGGCAAAATCCATCGTCCCTTCCTCGGGTAAAATATATTTTTTGGAAATATCGGTAATATGTTTTTTGACATCCTTGATAAATTCCCGGCGCCAATCTTCTTTCTCCGTATCGTTTTCCGCCGCCAGCATTTTTTGGAAATTTTCCGCGGGGAACTTTGAATCAATCGGCAAAATGCCGGCATCGGTTTTGATAGCCGCGTCAACTTTGTCTCCAGATTTAAAAGAATACTGGAGAAAAAAAGAATTTTTGGGAAACATTTGGGAAATCAGATCTTTTAAAACCTCCTCGCCAATGTTGCCTCTTAATTTCGGCGACTTTAAATAATCCTGCAAATTTTTCATTGAAAGCGAAAGCTCGGCAAACCGACCGGCATCTTTTTGAATTTGCGACATTAACCGGGCGGCATTATCAAGTCTTTGGTTTAAGTCCTGATTGCCTTTCTGCAAAGTATCGGAAAGGTTCTTACTGGTAGAGGAAAGCGCTGAATTTAAAGTTTTGGTGGTATTGTCAAGCGAAGATTGCATGGTCTTAAGCCACTCGGTCAAAACCTGGTCTTGCTGGGAACCCTGAGCAACTTCGGAAAGTTTTTTGTTAATAAAATATCCGATTAGGCCTATTAATCCTATTACCAAGGCGAAAAGCAAATAAATTTCCTTTGTCATGTATCTATTTTATCATGGTTTTGTTAATCTTAAATTGAAGATTAATAGATTTCCCTTATTCGAGTTCACTGTCCGAAGTCTAGTAATCACTAACGCATGCCGCTAAAACGCCGCAGAAATTTTTTATTAACTTTTATTCTTAACCTTTTTCTTTGGTTACTGTGGTTTTATGTTGTCTTTAATATTTCTCCCGATCAACATTTTTCATTTTTCATTTTTCATTTTTCATTTGATATTCCCTTCTCTCTTATTTTATTTTTTTTCACCCTGACACTATCTCTTACCCTTACTCTCGCCTTTATCTTTTCCAACACCAGAAAAGGTTTTTTGACTAGTCTTTTTATTGCCGGCTTTTTACTGCTTCGCCTGATAAAACAGGCTTACCCTTTAAATATCCTTCTTTTGATAGGAATTATTGTCTGTCTGGAACTCTACTTTTCCCGAAAAAACAAAAACCCTTGACATAAACCTAAGGATAATGTTATCTTTAAACTACCTAACTGCCTCGAAAGGGGTTTTTTGTTGAAACAAAAAAATGAAAAAGGGAATTAAAAAATCTTTGGTTAAAAAAGAAAAAAAGGCTTCTCCTTTTCTTAATACTTTTTACCAGCTGATTGCCGATATTAAAACTCCCGAAGAAGCCGAGGAAATCTTGCCGGTAGTTATTCCCCAAACCGAAATTGCCTCAATCGCCAAAAAAATTTATTTGGCAAAATTGCTTAAAGAAGGAGTCAGCTATTCCAAAATCAGAGAAGAACTGGGAGTTTCCAGCGCCACCATTTCCCAAACCGCCAAATGGATTAAAAAAAGCGGTCTTAAGTTGGCCTTGAATAAAGTTGAGGCAGATGAATGGGCGGAAAAATGGTCTTCCAAAATTAAACAACTTTTTAGCTAAAACCAACCTTCCCAAAATACAACATAATCCCGGCTTCAGGGCAAAGAATCTCTTCTTTGAAAAGAGCCTCGCTTTAGGTTAAAATACGGCTATGGCAAACAAGTTTTATCTCACCACGCCGATTTATTACGTCAACGACATTCCCCATATCGGCCATACCTGTACAACGGTTATAGCGGATATCCTTAGCCGATACCACAAGCTAATCGGGGACGAAGTCTTTTTTCTGACCGGAACGGACGAACACGGAGCCAAAGTCGCCGAGGCGGCCAAAAAAGAAGGTCTTCCGCCAAAAGAATTTTGCGATAGGGTGTCAAAGACTTTTTCCGATATCTGGCCGAAGTTAAATATTGAATACGATTATTTTATCCGGACAACCAATCCGGACCATGAAAAAATTGTTCAGGATATTTTGGAAAAAATCTACAAAAACGGCGATATCTACAAGGCAAAATACACCGGCCTTTATTGCATTGGTTGTGAAAAGTTCATCACGGAGACCGAATTGTTTGACGGCAAGTGCCCGCTTCATCCCAATCGGGAAGTTGTAAAACAATCCGAAGAAAATTACTTTTTTAAACTTTCCCGCTATGCGCCTATTCTTATTGAAGCGCTGGAGAACGAAAACAGTCCTTACCATTACCGGATTTCCCCGGAAAGTAAAAAAACCGAGGTTTTGGCTAAACTGAAAGCCGGGATCAACGACCTGAGTATCTCCCGGGCGGAAGTCAGTTGGGGAATTCCCGTTCCCTGGGACAAAACCCAAACCGTTTATGTCTGGGTGGAAGCTTTGTTTAATTATTATACGGCGACAAAAATAACCGGCCGGGGATCTTTTTGGCCGGCCGACCTTCATCTTTTGGGAAAAGAAATTCTTTGGTTCCACGGCGCTATTTGGGAAGCCCTGTTAATTGCCGCCGGCCTGGCTTTACCCAAAGAAATCTTCGCTCACAATTTTTATACGATTGATAATCAAAAAATGAGCAAGTCGCTGGGCAATGTTATTTCCCCCCAACAATTACTGGAAAAATTCGGCGTTGACGCAACCCGCTATTTGATCGCCTCTTCTTTTCCGGAAAATAACGACAGTGACGTAGGCTGGAAAAAATTAACGGAAAAATACAATGCCGATCTGGCCAACGGATTGGGTAATCTGGTTGCCCGCTTGGCCAAGCTTTGCGAGAATAAAAACTTTACTGTCAAGCTTCCGTTACCGGAAAAAATTCTGGGCGAAAAAGAATTGGCTTCAATCCGTCCGGGACCGGCTCTGGAAAAAATCTGGCAGCAAATTAATCTGACCGACCGGCTGATAAGCGAAAATAAAGTCTGGGAAAAAACCGATCGGGAAGCGGAAACGGTTTTAACCGAGGCGGTAAAAAATATTTTGCAAATTGGTCTTAGTTTAAGACCTTTCCTGCCGGAAACTTCGGCCAAAATTCTGGATCAATTTTCCGGACCGGAGATTAAAGCCCAACCACCGCTTTTTCCCCGGATTTCTTGAGATAACCAAAAAAAGTTGTCATAAAAAAATGTTAAAAAAATTTATTATTCGCCATGACCGTAAGGTCCAAAGATTACTGGAAATATTGCCCGGATTTGTCTCCTGGAATCTGATTTTATTTCCCGTCTGGGGCGGTTTTTTTTCTCCGAAGGCGGTGGCTTATTTTGTTCTTCTTTTTGATGTCTTTTGGCTTTATAAATCTTTAATGATGGCTTTCTTTTCCATCCTTTCCCATTTAAAAATTAACGCCTCCAAAAGAATGGATTGGCTTGGAGAAGTGAAATTTTTCCCCGATTGGGAGAATGTCCGCCACCTGATAATTATGCCGATGTATAACGAACCGCTTCACTTGGTTGAACGGGCCTTAAACAGTATCTTGGACCAGGAAATCGGCCCCAAAAAATTCGTGGTCGTTCTGGCTTTTGAAAAAAGAGAGGTCGGCTGGAGAGAAAAAGCCGCCAAAATTGAAAAACAATTTAAAAACAAATTTGCCGATTTGCTGATTACCGAACATGAATTAAAAAAAGGCGAAACTGCCGGAAAACACTCCAACGCCCGCTGGGCGATTTCCCAATTTACCGAAAAACTCCTTAAATTACCCTATTACAATCCGGATTATCTGGTGGTTACTTCCTGCGATGTTGATCATGTTTTTCATCCGAAACATTTTTCCTGTCTGACTTACAAATTTCTGGATTCGCCCCGGCGATACGAAAGATTCTGGCAGGCGGCGATTGTTTATTACAATAATTTCTGGCGTTTGCCCGCTATCTCCCGGGTTGCCAATACTTTCGGTTCCATCTGGAATATGGCTTCTTTGTCCAGAACCGACCGCCTGATTAACCAACAAAATTATTCCCTTTCCTACCGGCTTTTGGAAAAAGCCGGCTTTTGGGATCCGGAAGTCATTCCCGAAGATTATCATCTTTTTTTCAAAGCCTTCTTCGCCACCAAGGGACAGGCCGAAGTGGAGCCGATTTTTCTGCCGATTTCCGTTGATGCCGCCGAATCAACTACTTTTTTCAAAACCTTGAAAAATCAATACGAGCAATTTAAACGCTGGGCCTGGGGAGTCTCCGATAATCCCTATATTATTAAAAATTATTTCCTTTCCGATAAAGTTTCTTTTTGGTCAAAAACAATCAGAACCGCCAGAATTATTGAAGACCATTTTCTCTGGCCGGTAAACTGGTTCATTATTACCCTGGGTGTAAATATTCCCTCTCTTCTCAATCCGGGTTTTAGCCGAACCGCTCTCGGTTTTAATCTACCGCGGCTTTCATCTTTAATCCTCTCGCTCTGTTTGTTCTCTTTGGCCATTATCCTTTATATCGATTCCCGCCAGCGGCCGCCGCGACCTAAAGAAATTTCCCGCTTCCGCGCGCTGATGATCCCTTTTGAATTTATTCTGATGCCGATTGCCGGATTTATTTTTACCGCCTTGCCCGGCCTGGACGCCCATACGCGCTTAATGCTGGGTAAATATCTGGAATACCGGGCAACGGAAAAGGTCTAGTTTAATTGAAAATTTAAAATTTAAAATTTAAAATTGGGAAGATGGCGAATTTTCTGAAAAATAATCGTTTTTTAATTTTGATACTCCTTACGACATTCTTTCTCCGTCTGCCTTCCCTTTTTGAACCCTACTGGTATGGCGACGAGGGAATTTATTTAACTTTGGGTCTGGGGATAAGAAAAGGACTTTTGCTTTATCGGGATATCTATGATAACAAGCCTCCTTTAATTTACCTTTTGGCCGGACTGGCCGGAAGTCAATTCTGGTTCCGATTTATGCTCTTAATTTCCGTTTTGGCTTCAGTTTCAATTTTCGCCGGCTTACTCAAAATCTTTTTCCCGAAAAAGCTCTCAAGCCAAAAAATTGCCCTGATTCTTTTTTGTCTTTTTTCTTCTTTGCCTTTGATTGAAGGCAATATCGCCAACGCGGAAATCTTTCAGCTTTTACCGGTTTTGGCGGCTTTGTTTCTCTTGTTGGGAAAAAATAATCCTTCCCGCTGTCAATCGTTTTTGGCCGGTTTGCTTTTTTCCCTGGCCATCCTTTTTAAAATTCCGGCGATCTTTGATTTGGCCGCAATCGTCGTCTTTTTGGTTTTCTTTTCCCAACCAAAGAAATTATTGAATTTGGAAAAAAATCTTTTTTACCTTTTGGCCGGAGTTGTTTTGCCGATTCTCTTAACCATGCTTTTCTTTGCTGCCAATAATTATCTGAAAGAATTCGTCCAAATTGCCTTTATGCAAAACCTGGGCTATCTTTCTTCCTGGCAAACCGGCTCTCATCAGATTTCTCTTTTGAAAAGCGGCCTTTTCCAAAAAGGTCTGCTCTTGCTTGGTTTTTTGGCTGTTTTGTTTTGTTTGAAAAGAAAATATTCTTCCCGTTTGATTTTATTTAGCCAAATTTGGTTTGCCTTTGCTCTTTTTGCCGCCTTGCTTTCCAACCGGCCTTATGCTCATTATTTGATTCAGATTTTGCCCTCTTTTTGTTTGTTGATTGCTTCTTTATTCAACGAAAAAGGATTTGTTAAATACCTAGGTCTGGCCCTTTTGCTCGGCTTGGCAATTATCGGCTTCAAAATGAGATTTTGGATTTACCCGGTCTTTTCCTATTACCGTAATTTTGGTCAATATACTTTAGGTCAAAAAAATCTTCATGATTATTTTGCTTTCTTTGATCAAAAAGTTCCCCAAACTTATGAAACGGCCGCCTATCTTTTAACCCATACCAAAGAAAACGAACCGGTATTTGTCTGGGGCGACGAACCCTATCTTTTCCCTCTTAGCCGAAGATTGCCGCCGGGAAGAATGACAACCGCTTACCATATCCTTGATTTTAAAAAGACCGAAGAAACCTTAAAATCTTTAAAAGAAAATCCGCCGGTCATAATTGTTTTTGATCAAAACAAAAAAGGTCTTTATCCGGAATTGGAAAACCTGATTCTGAATTACTATCTAAAAGTCAAAACAATCGGAAAGATGGATCTTTTCCGCCGGCTTGATTATTAATGAAATGAAAATGCAATCCGTAAAAAAAATTAATCCGTATTTAATTTTGGCAATGGTTTTGATTTTACTTATCAAATGGGCGGCCCTTCCTTCTCGGGTTCCTCTTTTCTATAGCCGCCCTTGGGGTGAAGATCAATTGGCTCCAAAAATCTTTCTTTTGCTTTTGCCGGGAATCTCCCTCGTAATTTTTTTAATCAATTCCGTCCTGGCAAAAACCGTTTTTAAAAAGAACCATCCGATTTTTGCCGATCTCGGTTATCTGACTTCCTTTGTCGTTGCTGTCCTAGGTTTAATTTCCCTGTTAAAAATTATTTTTCTGGTTAGCTGATGATTGCTTTTTTCTGGCAACCTTTTTTGGTCTCCTTTCTTGTCAGTTTTCTGGCAACACCTTTAACGATCTATTTTGCCCGTAAAATTAATTTGCTGGACAACCCGAAAACCCATAATCTCCCCAAGGTCGTTCACCAATACCCGGTGCCCCGCGCTGGCGGCTTGCCGATTTTTCTTTCGCTTTTAACAGCGCTTTTCTTTCTGCCTTTGGATAAACATCTTTCGGGAATTTTACTTGGCAGCGGAATCGCCTTGTTGGTCGGCCTTTTGGATGACCGATTTGAAGAAAAAGTCAGTCCGCTATTGCGTCTGGGAACCAATTTCTTGGCCGCGGCTGCAGTTGTCGGCGCCGGAATCGGCATCTCTTTCATTACCAATCCTTTAACCGGCGGTGTTCTCAATCTCGACCGGCCGCAAATTTGTTTTTTTCTTTTGGAGAAAACCCGTTGTCTTTGGTTGGCCGCCGATATTTTTGCCCTCTTTTGGATTGCCTGGTGTATGAATTTTGTCGGCATGTCCGGCGGAGTTGACGGACAACTTCCCGGTTTTGTGGCCATCTCGGCCGCGGCGATCGGCTTGCTGAG